>NZ_AYWT01000023.1:0-53214 GCF_000502915.1 Mesorhizobium sp. LNHC209A00 | reverse complement strand
CCGCCGCAGCCCGCCGCGACAGGCCACTCTCAACCGCTGCGATCACTCGCGAACGCAAATCCCCCGATATGGCTCTAACCATGCCTGCTGGCCTCCATACCCAGCCGACATGATGAATCAGATATTCTCCCCGATGGGAATCCCTCGCGATTCCATCAGGTCAGATTATGCTCTAGGAAGCATGCTGCCCTACCGGGAGGCGGCGAAGTGTGGCGATTTCCTGCCCACTGGCGTTGACGGATAAAGTATCATGATAACTAGGCGCATATGATTCACCCCGTCTCTCCAGGAGCGCCGTGCTCCGGAAAGGAGGTGATGAGCATGAGCAGGAAGACGATTACGATGGCCGCAGTGCGGTTTCGGGTCGGTTCACGACTGTTACGACTGCCGTTCGCAAGCCGAACACGCATATCGTGACCCACATTAAGAAGTGATAAATGGGGCGCCCTTCCCAGGGCGCCCCTTTTATCGCGAGATTTTTTACCAGATCACAAATTTTTAGCGCTAGGGACTCTTTTAAAATACGCGCGATTGCGCATTCGAAAGCGCTTACGTTTCGTACAAGCGCCACGCGATCGAACGTATGGCCGAACGAAACATTATCATGGGTGACGTTTTGTACGTCCTCAAAAATGGCTTTGTGCATATGGAGCCCATGGAGAGTACGCGACCGGCGTACAAAAAATATGCGATGGAAGGTCTCTGTCCCAACGGCAATAGCCGCACTCTGGGTTCCCGGTCGCTTCGAAGCCGCAGACCACCGGCTTGGCCAAACGCCTGCCGAATCCGATCAGCCGGTCATGCTCTGCGCGGGTATGAGAACCGGCAGCCGGCGGCGGCGCTTATGGCCGGTGGCTTCAATCAAGACTTCATGGCGCACCTTTATCGATCGCCACCAACACCGTATCGGCGGGTATAACATTTTGGCTGGTCATGGTCGGTCTCTCCGGAATGGGTTGTGAACATTCACATTCTAGAGATCGTCGACTGGCCATGGCCACCTCGATGGTGCGCGCCTGCAGCCAAAAGCTGCTGGCCGCGCGGACCGAGGTAGCTGACAAGCTTCTGTGGCTCATCGAAGCGGGTCACGTCGCCAATCGCGGCCTTCATCGCCAACGCGACCCTCATGTGTGCACCGGGGATGGTCATCAGCCGCTTCACGCTGTCATACTCAAGATCTGAGCGGGCAAGATCGCGCTCGATTACCTAGAGATCCTCGCCCACCCGATCAAAGTCGCGCAAATGCCGATCGATAGCGAGGCGCTCGTCTTCCGGCACAACCTGTTCACTCAACCAGGTTCTACCCTTGGCCCCGCACAGGTCCGCATGCGGACAAGACGGACAGGTGGCTATGAAGGATCGACTGGATGATGTTCTTCAAACGCGATCTCTGCCGGATGACCTGATTGCGCCGAGTGACCTGCCGGCGCAGCGCCTGCGTCGGCTCGTCCGCAATCCAGACTCTGGCAAGAAGCCGCTGGCTGCGCATGAACGCCGGCTTCGATCGTGTCGTTTTGATCTTGGCATAGGCAATGATACCCACCTGTTTCGGGTTGGCGATCACCACCTTCTTCACATGCGGCGCAACCACAGCTGCAGCCGACGTCGCGTTGCCGATGGCGTCGATCACCACGACATCGTCCGACGACAGCTTTGCGGCGAAGGCGTCGAACAGATCGCGCCGCAAGCCAGCCGCCTTAGCCTGCCGTCTTCCCAAGCTACCGCCTCGGCGAAGGCGCGGTGAGTATCCAGTCCGATGATGCGCATCCCTATTCCCTTCTTCCTGGCTCGTCAAAGACGGGAGTTGGCGGGCAACACGACACCTACTGATCAGCGCTCGCAGCGCATCCGGGAAAGTTGCGAGGGGCGGCCATGTAACGGGCTCTCAGCCCCCGGTCTAAAGACGGCCTGCCCGCACTTCCGTCCTCCCGGTGCCCCACGTCCCGGGTGGGCTCACCAGGCTGGAAATGCTGCCATGATCCCGACAGAAAGCATGCCGCGCGGGCGCTTGTCCTTCGAACATGTAGCGCAGGGCGGCCAACACCTTCGCCCCTCCTGACTCCAGCGCCGCCTCGATTGCAAAAGGGCATGTAAATAAATATAAAGCACGGCTTTGTTATTTTGCAGCATTTCTTCACAAACAGCCGAAAAACTTATCGCTACGACGGTTGATTTATGAGGTACGAATACGACATAATGAGGTTTATTTATATGACAGAAACGCAATAATAGTGAGGCGAGTCAACACATAGATTATATCGATGGTAAACTGTCGTTCATTCGTGATGGAGTACTATGATGCGGATAATATCGTTGAAACCGGGCCATGATGGCGCCATTGCGGCGTTGGATACATCGGCGGCCGAGCTGATTTACTCTTACGAGGCTGAGAAGGATAGCTTTGCCAGATATTCGACTATTAACCCGACGACCATTCTAGAAGCCGCGGGGCGCCTGGATGCCATTCCGGATGTGTTTGCTGTCGGTGGGTGGCACATAGGATTCAACCACGACCCGGTAGGATACTACGGCATAGCTCAGGGATCGGATATTGCCAGCGAGAGGACCGTCTTCGGCCGCAAGGTGCATTTCTATTCCTCGACGCACGAGCGCTCCCATCTCTGGGGCTCCTACGGCATGTCGCCATTCCCCAGCGGGATGCCCTGTTACGCGCTGATCTGGGAAGGATGGTCCGGCGATTTCTATGAAATTGATGAGAACCTGCAGGTTGAACATCGGGGGAAAGCGATGGCGAATCCTGGCCACAAATATTCTTTCCTTTATGCGCTCGCCGATCCAAAATTCGCTTTGCCGAAAGGCCACCGTATTGAAGACGCCGGCAAGCTAATGGCGCTTTGCGCCTATGGGCAGATCGGATCGCCCGACCAGGACGAGCAGGCGCTGATCGATTTCGTGCTTCCAAGCGAAGTGTACCCCTTGGCCAAGGAGGATCTGCGGAATTCGCCCTACTACAACATTGGCGTAACCCATCAGAAGTTCACCAACCTCGCCAGGCGCGTTTCAGACGCCATCTTCGATTCGTTCCACACTTTCGCGAAGAAGAACCTGACAAAAGGGTACCCGCTGCTGATTTCCGGCGGATGCGGTTTGAATTGTGAGTGGAACCGCAGGTGGCTCGAAACAAACCTTTTTTCCGATGTTTTCATTCCTCCATGCGCAAACGATACTGGCTCGGCGATCGGCACCGCAGTCGACGCGATGCGGCATTTCACAGGCAATGCTAAGATCAAATGGAACGTCTATTCCGGCCAGCCTTTCGCACATGACCAGATTGACCTCACCGGCCTCGAGGTCCATCCACTCGACTACGGCCAAGTAGCCTCGGCGTTGCTCGATGACAAGGTGATCGGCTGGGTACAGGGGAATTGCGAAATAGGGCCACGGGCGCTCGGTAACCGCTCAATTCTCGCGGCGCCTTTTTCAAAGGCAACCCATGAGCGGCTAAACCGCATCAAGAACCGGGAGAGTTTCCGCCCGATCGCGCCGGTCTGTCTGGAAGACGATGTCGCGCTCCACTTCGATTTGGCACGCCCGTCGCCCTACATGCTTCTTTTCCAGAAGGTTCTCGATAGCAGGTTGGAGGCTGTCACGCATGCTGACGGCACAGCGCGGGCCCAGACAGTTTCACGGAACCATAACCGACGGCTCTTTCAATTGCTTACCTCGTTCAAGGCAAAAAGCGGAGTCGGCGTTCTCTGCAACACATCGCTGAACTTCAATGGCACCGGCTTCATCAATCGCGCAAGCGATTTGCTGACCTATGCCCGGGCCGCTGGTCTTGACGGATTCGTGATCAACGATGCCTTTTATCTCTTCAAGGCAGGCCCGTCACGGTGTCGAGCGGACAGAAAGTGACCGCATAAGGTGGGAGGAGCATTCCTCCAAGCTGTCGCGGAAAATGGGTGATGACGGTTTGAGAAGAGCAGCGTATTCGACCAGCGATGCACCGTGGATGAGACTATCAACATTGTTCGCCTTCGTCAGGCCGACGGAATCTCTGAGCTCAACGCAAGGGACGCTCAAAGTCGGGGCAGACGAGCACCCACCCGATCGCCTCTCACAAGCCAGTCTGATCTGCGCCTGCTAGCTTCGTGAGGGCGGTGTAAACCATTTAAGGAAAACACCATGAACAAAGTGGCAATTGTGACAGGATCGGCAACCGGCATGGGGGCGACTTGTGCCATCAACCTCGCTGCGCGGGGCTGGAACGTCACGATAAACTATACTCGAAGCAAGAAGGAAGCCGAGGAGACTTATGTCAAAGTCAAAGCGCAAGGTGTTGAAGCCATCGTTGTGCAGGCCGACGTGGGGCAAGATGCAGATTGCCGCAAACTGGCCGCCGAGACTCTGAGCGAATGGGGGCGTATCGACGGCCTTATTAATAACGCCGCAACCACAAAGTTCCAAAAAGCCGGCGACCTTGAAGACGTCACACCGGAGGATTTCGACCGCATATTTCGCGTGAACACAACCGGCGCTTTCATGATGAGCCGTGCTGTGTTTCCGGCCATGAAGAGACTATGGGAAGAAAGCAAAGAACGCAGCGCAATCGTAAATGTGTCCACTAATGCCACTTTTACCGGCAACGGCAGCTCACTACCCTATGTGCTGTCGAAGGGCGCCTTAAATACTCTTACTGCGATGCTTGCACGCTGGCTCAGCCCTGCCGTTCGGGTGAACACGATTTGCCCCGGCTTCATACAAACCCGTTGGATGTTAAACGGCATCGGCGAAATAGAATACAACAAAATGAAAGAAGACGAAGTACAACGTACGCCTCTCCGCCAGGCAGGCACACCGGAACAGATGTCCGAGGCTGCGCTGTTCTTCCTGACGGAAGCGTCAAACATTACTGGTCAGATCATTGTTGTTGATGCCGGCAGTCATCTTGGACTGCTACCGCGGTAGCACCGCCCTCAGCCAATAGGATGCCGATGCAGTCGGCACTGAATTGGATGCTCTGGCCAAGGACATCAGACGCGACATCTATGCAGACTTGTGCGCCGCAGGTGATTGGCTGACAACGCGCTGGGCTATGGTTCGAGACGCAGCTCTCCAAGGGTGCGATGACCGCGTCATGGTCGGCATGTACAACAAACGGAAGCAAATAGCGCATGAAGAGGGTCATCTTGCCATAGCGCCGGAATCAAAACGTTGCCACACATCCGTCAGTACTTCCCGAAAGGCACCAACCTGAGCATCCACAGCGCCGACGGGATCGCCGCCGGAGCGATGACGGATTTTGTAGTGGCGGGCTTGATCAAGCGGCGCTTTGCGGCTTCATTTCGATGACCTCGATCCCGTCCTTGAACCTGGCACCTGCGAGCAGCAACTGATTTTGTCGCTTCAATCGAAGCCGGGATTTGGCGGCGGCTATGAGGAGCTTCAAGACCATCAGCCTGGCAGTCTTCGACGACAGGGGAGCCCTTCGAGCGCACCGTGTATTTGTGAACGGTGGCAAAAGACGCTTTCGTACAGGGGCCGATGAGGGGAAGCGCGGAAAATCTATCGGGGCTCGCGGCGAAGACGTTGTCCAGCCGCATTAGGAAGCCGGATATACGGCAGCAGTTGTGACCAACGGTCCTGATCCAGCCGATCTGTTGCAATCCGGCGGGGTCCATATACGTCCACACATGAATCCCACGAACGCTTCCTGCACTTTGTCGGGTTTGTCGGTTTGTAAGGCCGCCGCACATGCTTCTATACGCAACTGTCCGAAGGCCGCGCCCGGCTGGCAAGACATCCCCGATGGACTTCCCGCTTCGTTCCAACATCATTGTTCGGCGGCTGTGAGGGCTTCTCCGCCAAGCTGACACGCGACGGAGACTGCAACGGCGTCTTCCACTTCGTCATCGACCTGCAGGCGGCAATCAACCGATTCACGATATAGTCAAACGCGTGCACCGAGCGTTGGAATTAATCCACTGAGTTGGCACGAATTTTGAGCGCTTTCTTTGCGAACGGCGAACTCGATTCAGATTTCGCCGTCAAATGTAGCGTAAGGGGAGTGAGCACGGAAGGTCCTGTCAGGTTTAGATGGTTTTGCACAAAGACGGCGGGGAACGATCTTTCAGCTCGATGCCCGTCGCCAGCGTAGCAGTAGAATTTCTGGGCGCCTCTGCAACGATGAAGGTACCTAACATAGCGAATCCATAATAATTAAATTCCGGTTGCCTAGTCATGGAAGGAAGTGATCGTGCAAAATCCGCGTGTAGAGAATGGCATCTCAATCCTGACTGACGATCTCGGCTGCGCAAGGCGAATCAATGCTCGCAACGTTACGGTCCGCGATACAGGTCACGATAGAGGGCGTGGGATTTTCGCTGCTCGTGGTTTCCTGCCCGGCGAGGTTGTGATGATCGGGCTTCTTAATCGCTTGGAAAAGGCTCGGACGACGCACTCGATTGAGATAGATTGGAATGTTCATGCTTTATTTGAGGAGCCGCCTGTCTTTGTAAACCATTCTTGTGATCCCAATCTAGCGATTGTGGCGAACCGGTTCCGAGCTTACGATTTTATTGCTGTCCGGGAAATCTCTCCTGACGTCGAGCTAACCTGGGACTATGCCACCTCGGAGTTCGAGAGCATAGCGGTACCAGTTTGTCTTTGTGCGGCAGCAAATTGCCGACAAGCAGCCGGAGGGTTTTCCACGCTGCCCCCCGATCATCCACTGCTCTTGGCCGGCTTCTATGCACCCTATCTCAAACGAAACAGTGGATAGTTCCGGGGGGCTGTTGCAGCGCTGAATGCGAGCGCCGAGAGCTTTGATATGAGACCACTCAGGCGGCAAGGATTTGGAACTGCTCGGCCAGGGACGGAGTCGAATTGAAGGCGAACCTCGCCTGTTGCTTAAGCACTCCCTGAGCATGGAGCGCCGCGATCGGTTCTAGTATTTCGACGTGATGCTCCAAGTTGTTCAAAGCGTCTCACTGTTCGAATGATCGGATGTGTCGCGCCATGCGACCAGTACCCTGTTTGCTGCCGTCAATGTTCTCGACGGCTCGGTGATCGGCCGCAACATGCAGCGACACGGCATCAGGACTTCATCCGTTTCCTGAACGTGATTGAGGCGCGCAGCTGCAAACTGTCAGTGACAAGGTGCCCTCTTCGGTTGTCAAGATATGGCACGAGCATGGTCTTGCACATGCAGTCCACTACATCGTGAGACCGACAGACCATCGCCCGTATGATGCTCGATCGCGTGGTCATTCGGGTGTTCGGACAGACCGAACGTGCCGAATAGAGTGCCACTGGGCAGGCGAGGTCGTGACGGGTGAGGAGCCGCATAGGCATCGACCTGGATCGTGCCGTTGAAGGCAAGTCCGACCTCGGCGAGGCCATGGCCTATATACTGAAAGGCCCGAGCCGGATTGCTCATGAAACTGGATGTTGAATCACACAGGCCCCTCGTCATATAGCAAACGATTTATCAATCTAAAGACGTGCTCTTGGTTCGCGGCACTATTACCCTGTCAAAAGTTTAAGCCCTTTGAGTAACCGTGCGTGAGTATGGGAATGCTTATTTCGAACATGCACAGCCGAATAAATCGGATGCGAGATTCTCGGGGCGTCGGCGACTGTTCCCGCCACGCCCTCTAGGCTTAGCGTCTTGGCCACCGCCTCGGTGACAAACGCTGTCCCGCCTTGGCTTTTCAGAAGGTAGACGACCGCGCCGCCGTGTCCCATAGAGACGGGACTATTTTCCAGCTCGGGGAGCATCTGCTTATGTGCCCGATCGAACAAAATAGAGTAATGGGCGCGGATGTAGTCTGTCGGCGTAATCCCTTTCAAGGTCACGCTGCGTGTCGAGACCATAACGAAGTGCTCCTCCGCGATCTGCTCGTAGTGCATGTCAGGGTAATGTTGGGGCGAGTACAGCACCGCGAGGTCAAGGCTTCCGGTCGTGAGGTCCTGTATCATCTGGTTCGAGTAGTCGACTTCGACATAGATCGCCAGTTTCGGCATTGTTACTCTCACCCATTCTAACCATCCTTGCAGAACACGCTGGTACACGTCGGGGTGGATGCCAATTCGGATGTGATTTTCGAACTTGCCGACACCCTGGATTTCACGTCGCGCGTCTAACCAACCGAGTCGTAGGGCTCGCGCATGTTCCACGAGTCGAAGGCCCGCCACAGTAGGCTCGGTTCCGCTTTTGCTCCGGATGAAAAGTTGTTTTCCTAGCAGACCTTCCAACGTTCGGATGCGGCTCGAAACAGTGGATTGACTGATGCCCAGCCGATCCGCAGTCCTGTTGAAATTTCGGGTCTCGATCAGGTCGAGGAATGTATCGAGCAATTCGATTTGCATGCGACCTCCGAATGGCCAGCCACCCTCACGGCCATTGCTTTCATGTTAGGTCATACAAGGCGTAATCTGATTCATCGATTAATCTTCTGCCAACGATTGCATTGCCGACAACATTTTCACGGCGCACGGTTGATGGGAAACAAAAACTCTCTCCGGCATGCATTCCATCGACGTCATGGTCGCTCGGGAGAGGGTGAGGGCCGGTAATGCAAGTATTTGCCCGAACGAGGCAAAGCGAGGAGCCTCCAGCCCTCGTCCAATGAGTGGGAACATCTACACGGCAAATCGAACTATCCAAGGGAGAAACCTACGTGTCCAACGAACTCGATTTCCTTAGCCACCGCGTTGCCGCAGGCAAACTGAGCCGCCGCGATTTTCTTGGCCGCGCTGCTGCCCTCGGTGTCACCGCTACAATTGCAAACTCGCTGCTTTCCAGCGCGCTACGTGCTGCTGGTCCGGTCAGGGGCGGCACGCTCAAGGCAGGCATTCAAGGTGGCGAGTCCACCAACAGCCTCGATCCGGCGATTAATCTCAGCCAGGTGCCGTTCGTGTTTTCCAAGTGCTGGGGTGAAACGCTTGTGGACCTCGCACCAGACGGAGGTATCGAATATCTGATCGCCGAGGAGATCGGGGGCTCCAAGGACGCCAAGACATGGACCATGAAGATCCGCAAAGGCATCCAGTTTCACGACGGCAAGGAGGTGACGCCGGACGACGTCGTTGCCACGTTGAAGCGCCACAGCGACGAAAAGTCGAAGTCCGGGGCCGTCGGCATTCTAAAAAGCATCGACACCATGAAGGTGGACGGCGGCAACGTCGTTGTGACACTGAAAGATCCTAACGCCGACTTGCCTTACCTTATGGCCGACTATCACCTTGTCATCCAGCCAAATGGCGGCATGGACAAGCCCGACGCCGGAATCGGCACTGGCCCGTATAAAGTTTCAGACAACGAGCCAGGTGTTCGCCATGGCGGCAAGCGCTTCGCGAATTACTGGCAGCCCGACAAATACGGCCATGCCGACCAGATCGAAATTATTGTAATCAATGACCCAACGGCGCGGATAGCGGCTTTGCAGGGCGGCCAGGTCAACATGATCAACCGCGTCGAACCGAAGATCGTGGATCTCGTCAAGCGACAGCCCGGCGTCACCATCCGTGCCGCCTCCGGTCGCGGTTTTTACCCGTTTAACATGTTCTGCGACACCGCGCCCTTCGACAACAATGACCTGCGCATGGCGCTGAAGCTCGCTATGGACCGCGAGGAGATGCTGCAGAAGGTTTTGCACGGCTACGGCTCGGTTGGCAACGACATGCCGGTCAACGCCGCTTATCCGCTGTTCCCCGAGGACATCGAGCAACGAAAGTTCGATCCGGAAAAGGCGGCGGCGGCTTACAAGAAGTCTGGCCACAGCGGCTCGATCTTGCTCCGCACCTCCGACGTCGCCTTCCCGGGCGCCGTGGACGCCGCCCAGCTCTATCAGCAGAGCTGCGCCAGGGCCGGCATCAAGATCGAGATCAAGCGCGAACCGGGCGATGGCTATTGGTCCGAAGTCTGGAACAAGCAACCATTCTCTCTCTCCTTCTGGGCCGGTCGTCCGACACAGGATCAGATGTACTCGACGGCCTATCTCTCTACTGCGGATTGGAACGACACCCGCTTTAAGCGCCCGGATTTCGACAAGATGGTCATTGCAGCGCGCGGCGAACTCGACCAGGCTAAACGCAAGAAGATCTATCGCGACATGGGCGAGCTCATGCGCGACGAAGGCGGCCTGATCGTACCGTTTTTCAATCAGTTCGTTGACGCGACCGGCAAGGGCGTCGAAGGCTGGGTCGTCAACCCGGCACAGGAACTGAGCAACGGCCGTGCGCTTGTAGAGTGTTGGCTGCAGTCCTAATGGAAAAGCGAAGGGCCGGTTAAACCCGGCCCTTCTTGCCCCACCCCTAGAGCGGAGTCCGCCGCGGCAGCGACTCGCTCTAATTGCCGCCGCCTGCGATGCGCCGGGAACCTACCCATCACATTCACATATCGGCTCACTATGAGTGAGCCTGCGAACAGATTTTTGGTTCAGAGGAAAATTGCTATGGATCTAGGGCTGAAGAACAAGCGTGTTCTGGTTACAGCTGGTGCTGCCGGTATCGGAAGGGCGGTAGCAGAGCGTTTTGCGGCCGAGGGAGCAAGAGTGCTCGTCTGCGATGTCGACGCAGAGGCTCTCCAGAGTGTTCTGCCAAGCTCAGGCATCGGTACGATCGCCACCGATGTTTCCAGATCCGAGCCGGTAGCCAAGCTCTTTGGAGAGATTGAGAGCCGTCTCGGCGGGCTTGATATCCTGGTGAACAATGCTGGTATTTCTGGACCTTCGAAACCGATTGAAACTGTGAGTGATGAAGATTGGAGGACCACTCTCGGCGTGAATCTGGATGGCGCGTTTTTTTGTGCGAGAGCGGCCGTACCCCTTATCAAAGCTGCCGGGGGAGGAACGGTGATTAACATGTCCTCGACGGCCGGCCTGCTGCCGTATTCATTGCGCTCTCCCTATTGCGCCGCCAAATATGCTGTGATCGGGCTTTCCGAGGTCATGGCTATGGAATTGGGGCCGCACAACATCAACGTCAATGCGATTTGCCCCGGCTCTGTCGACTCACGCAGAATGGACAGGGTCCAAGCCATGGCCGCGCAGTCGCGTGGTGTGTCTATTGAGGAAATCAAAGAGCGTGAGCTCAAGCTGTACTCGATGCGCAGGCTTGTGAACGTTGAGGAAATTGCGAGTATGATCCTTTATCTTTGCAGTCCTCAGGGCCGCATTATTTCTGGCCAGTCGATCGCCATCGACGGCCAAACCATTGCGACTGAATACTAAGCAGCTTTGCAATGGCTCCAGCGCCGATGATCCTGCCACCCATGTTCTCAGGACATTACATCGTTCTCAAGCAGCTAGCAATTATGTGCGAGCTGGCAGACTCCTGCTGGGCTTTCCACTCGCTAAGCCATGTTCTCTTTTAGGTCAGTAACTTGCGGGTGTGCTGTCCTCGTCAAACTCTGGATAAACTTGGAAGCGGTGGCCCGATGGCTGAGACCGATGCCTTTAAACGTCAAGTCAACCCAGGTCCGGAGCCCATGAAGCTGCTGGAATTGGAGGTTCCTGCTGATTGGATCGACTACAATGGCCACATGACTGAATATCGCTACACGCAGTGCTATTCCGACGCCTGCGACGTGTTCCTTCACCAGATCGGCGCCGGAGCCGAATATGTGAAGGCAGGCTACAGCTACTACACCGTCGAAAGCCATGTTCGGCTGCTAGCTGAGGCGAAACTCGGGGATGCGATTTACGTGACGGCGCAAGTGTTGCCGTCTGACGGCAAAAAGCTCCATAACTTTATGCGGCTGTATCGGGCTTCCGACGACACCTTGCTGGCGACCTACGAAAGCATAATGCTCCATGTTTCGACGAAGAAAAATCGGTCTGTTTCTCCGCTGCCTGAGGTGATGGATAAACTCAAGCCTATAGTGGATGCCCATGCTGTCTTCCCAGTACCCGAGGCGTCGGGACGATCGATTGGGCAGAGGAAGTGATGACACCCTTTGCGCCGTGGTCCCCATATGGCCATATCTTCCAGCGTCGGTCTTCGGCCGACAGAGATAAGACCCTTTGCTCGGCATGCCGAGATGTCGATCCATTCTCACGGGTAACAACGTGTCCTTTGGAAATCGGGGAAACGATGTCAAACGCCATTGTAGCGCTTCGTGAACAAGATCTATATGGAAGCCCCTTCTGCGCTGGTCTTTTATTTGACGGGATGTTGATTGCTGCGGGCGGATTTGGCTTTGCGGGCATACCGGAGATTGTGACCCGCGCGATCCGGGACGCTGGGACCACGGAGCGGACGATTGCATCGAACGATTGGGGCGTCGATGGTTTCGGGCTCGGAATGCTGCTGAAGCAGAGCAAGAAGATGATCTCCTCCTGTCGGTGAGCACGCCGATTTCATATGCCAATACCTAAGCGGGCAACTGGAACTGATGACCAATTACTCAAGGCAACCGAAGCAACGATCGTTAACTGACTTGGCGGCGCGCCACAGAAAGCCAGGGCGCTGCTTACGAGAAGAGGAGCCATCATGAGCAAGACTTCCATGGTCGTTGCCAGCGCCGCACGCACGGCTGTCGGCTCCTTCAACGGCGCCTTCGCCGCCACCCCGGCACATGAACTTGGCGCCGTCGCCATCAGGGAGCTTTTGGCGCGCGCCGGCGTCGAGCCGGGTGAAGTCGACGAGGTCATTCTCGGCCAGGTGCTGACCGCCGCGCAGGGCCAGAACCCCGCCCGCCAGGCGTCGATCAATGCCGGCCTGCCCAAGTTGACGACCGCCTGGGGCCTCAACCAGGTTTGCGGCTCGGGCCTGCGCGCCATTGCGCTCGGCATGCAGCAGATCGCCACCGGCGACGCCAAGGTGATCATTGCCGGCGGCCAGGAATCGATGTCGCTGTCGCCGCACGCCGAGCACCTTCGCGCCGGCGTCAAAATGGGCGACTACAAGATGATCGACACCATGATCAAGGACGGGTTGTGGGACGCCTTCAATGGCTACCACATGGGCAACACCGCCGAGAACGTCGCCCGCCAGTTCCAGATCACCCGCGACGACCAGGACCAGTTCGCATTGGCCTCGCAGAACAAGGCCGAGGCCGCGCAGAAGGCGGGCAAGTTCAAGGACGAGATCGTCGCCTTCACCATCAAGGGCAAGAAGGGCGACACGGTTGTCGATCAGGACGAATACATCCGCCACGGCGCCACGATCGGCGCCATGACAAAGCTGAAGCCGGCCTTCGACAAGGATGGCACGGTGACGGCCGCCAATGCCTCCGGCATCAATGACGGTGCCGCCGGCGCGCTGCTGATGAGCGAGGCTGAAGCCGTCAATGGTGGCGCCATCGCCATCGGTCACCCGATCGGCGCTTCGGGCGCCCGCCAACACGCTGGTCTACGAGATGCGCCTCGTGGCGCCAAGAAGGGCTGGCCACGCTCTGCATCGGCGGCGGCACGGGGCGTCGCCATATGCGTGGAAGCGATGTGAGAGAGCTTAGTTGATGGTAACAGCCAAGTCCGCATTTGCGATGGACCACTCGTGATCAAGAACGTCTTCGGCACAAGCGTATCAGCGCTCTGAGAAGGAAATAGAATGTCTCTCATCCAGCTCTCCGAACACCTTTGGGCGTATCACGATACCTGTACCGTTTACGTTCTGAAAAGTGGCTCGGAGTGCCTGCTGATCGATACAGGATCGGGCGCTGTTTTGCAGCATCTTCATTCAATCGGCATCGAACAGGTCGACTGGGTTCTACATACCCATCACCACAGGGATCAGTGCTGGGGAACGCCTATCGTTCAAAAAGCTGGGGCGAAAATCGCGGTGCCGGAATACGAACGCCACCTATTCGACGATGTCGAGGCGTACTGGCAGGCACGACGCATCTACGACAACTACAATGACAGCAGCACGTTCTTCTCACTAGGAGAAAATCTTGCGATCGACGCTGTTCTGGAAGACTACGGTACCTTCGTCTGGAAGGAGTACGAATTTCGAGTGCTTCCGGCGAAGGGTCACACCTGCGGCATGGTTAGCCTGATTGTAGATGTAGATGGTACGAAAGTGGCCTTTATTGGCGACCTGATGACTGCCGGCGGGAAACTCTATCAATTGCATGCAATGGAGTATGGCTACGGTGACCTTCTCGGTGCCGAATTCACAATGCAGTCGATACTCGCCTTAAAAAAGGAGAACGTCGAGAGCGCCTATCCATCTCACGGGGCATCAATTAACGACGTGAAGGGGGACATCGAAAGGCTCGAATCGAGACTCGAAACACTTTCTTCTATCGGCAGGCTTTTTACATCGGGCCGAGACGTTAATTTCAACGAGACGCAGACCATCCGCGAGAGTAGGCTGGAGCGGATCAGTGAACATCTGCTGTGGGCCGGGCCTTACACCTGCTCCAATTTTTACGTTGTGCTGAGTGGAAGCGGTCACGCAATGTTGATTGATTATGGGCTAGCCTCGCAGGGGCATCTCCATAGCGGCGCCGATTCCGACGGGCTGCAGGCCCTGCGTTTCGTCGAGCATCATATCGATCAGCTTCGCGATGATCATGGAGTGCGGCATATTGAACTCGTCGTGCCGACGCACATTCACGATGACCATGTCTGTGGCATACCATACCTCCAGCGACATTTCGGCACAAAGTGCTGGGCCCTCGATTGTGTCGCCGAGGTCATTGCCGATCCAGCTGCGTGGGCAAGTACGCCGTGCTGCTTCCACAAACCCATTGAAGTGCAACGGATTCTGAGTGACGGTGAGGCTTTTCACTGGCGAGGATTTGACTTAGAGGTGCATTACGCCCCGGGTCAGACCGAATATCACGCGATGATTCTGGCTAGGATCGACGGAAAACGAGTCGTTTTTGGCGGCGACAATCTGTTCCTTTTTAATCCTCGCGCCGGAGGGATTGATCGCGAGATTGCTATCCAGGCGACGGTCATGCGCAACAGCTTTCAATTGGAGATGCATCATCGCTGCGCTAATGTAATACGGGTACTTAACCCCGATCTTGTCTGCCCTGGGCACGGAAAGCTAATTGACATGGATCAGGCGAGGATCGCCGAGTACACGAGTTACATCGAACGTAAAGAAGAAGCTTTCCGAGGTATCGTAGATGAACCCGCCAATCATTTTATCGATCTATTCTGGGCGCGGATGCTCCCTTATATTTCGCATGTTCAGCCGAACAGCAAGCTCATATATACAGTGAAGCTCCGCAACAACTTGGAGCGCCCTGCTGTGTACAGCGCTCGCCTCCAACCGGCATTTGGTTGGGCCTCGGATGGAGAGGCTCAGAGCATTGAGCTTCAACCGCGGCAGCTAGGCGAGGTAATGCTTCAGGCCACTGCCCCGTCTCATGTTGATCAGCGGCGAAGGCTCATCACCGTCGAAATTTTGATCAACGGTGTATCGCAGGGACCTATCTGTGAAGCCCTCGTTTCAACGAGATTAGCTTCTGTCCCCCAGGGAAAAACGATTGAGTTCGCATTGTCAACCGACTCCGGGAGTTGATCCCTCCTATCGCCTCACGGAGGCATGTTGCGGAGCGCGATGAGGCCGACATGGCCGCTAACTCCTCTGTCGCGGCGGGGGGAGATAGCGGCCAGCTCGTCATCCATCGGTGGCAGTTGGAGTTCCGGTTTCCTATTTCCGCAGGGTCGGGTCGTAACGAACAGACCGATTTCTAATCCCGGGGCGTGAGGTGCACTCCGGCGATGGTGCATCGCACGGAACCGCCAGCTAGCTCGATCGTTGGAATTGCTAGGGGCAGGATGCGCGCGCTCTCGCCGATGATGCTGATCTGTTCCGCTGTCAATGCCAAAAGTGCGGTCGTCGACAGGGCCAAGATGCGCCCGTTCCCGCCCAGGAGCTCAATGGCATTGCCTGCAAACTTCTCGATCTGTGCGTTGGTGAGCCCGATTACTCGACGGCCCGCCCGTTCGAAACGGTTGACGATTTCGCGTCGTCGCCCTGAGTCCGTAATCATGTCGAGGCCGATCATGGCGAAATCGGTTGCGACGCACATCAGCACGTTCGTATGATAAATGTCGAACCCGCTGGGGTCCTTCGCCGAGAACAAAATCGGCTCAAAACTAAACTGGGTGCAGAACCTTTCAACTGCGATAGGATCCGTGCGCTCAGATATTACCGCATAGGCGACACGATCGATGTGATCGAGCACCATCGAACCGGTACCTTCCAAGAAGAGCCCGTCCAGCTCAAGGCCAGAATAGTCGATAACCTCCTGCACTCTATATCGGCTTTTCAGCATGTCTATTATATCGCTCCGGCGCTCACGCCGGCGACTCAAGGCCTTCATCGGGTAGATCGCCACGTAACCGCCAGAGTGGGTTGAAAACCAGTTATTCGGAAACACTGAATCGGGAGTGTTGCTGCCCTCGCTCTCGAACAAATACACCACTATACCCTGCTCTCGAAGCAGCGCGGCGGCGCGGGTGATCTCCGCATATGCGAGCGGCGAGAGATCACCAGCATTCTCATTCGATAGTTGAAAGCGATTATCGGCAGCAGTCTCGGTATTGACCGTGAAATGATGGGGGCGAACCATAACCACCGAGGAAGGTGCCTGAGTGGAGAATTCTGAACTTGGTACCATGGGAAAGACGCCGATCGGGTTAGTAAGCAGGTTAAAGCATGCCACAGGGGCCGCTGATGTAGGTCATCGACCATGTGGAGACGCTGGCAACATCCATTCCAAAGCCGCTCTCGTACTGCGTATCGCCCGAAGAGTCCTGGGTTTCGAAGCCGACGCTGTCGAACAGAGGAGTGTTGAACGTCGCCGACCTGGTGCCGTGCCACTCACGGGGCTAAGACCTAAAGGAAACGACGGTGAAGCCGAAATCATCGAGATTGCGTACAGTCTTTGGTGCCTTGCGGGTCGATGTCATAGTGCCTTTGCTCAGATTGGATCGCGCACTATGGGACAAGTCATGCAGTGTGCGCCCCCACGTCCCCGGCTGAGTTCCGCACCGTCGACAGCGATCACTTCCACGCCGGCGCGTCTCAACATCGTGTTCGTGTATACGTTTCGTTCGTAAGCAATCACGACGCCGGGCTCGACGGCGACCACATTATTAGCGGCATCCCATTGCTCCCGCTCGGCCGCGGAGTTATCGCCACCGGTCGCGACAGTGCGGAGAGCGTTCAATCCTAACGCCTCGGCCACCACCGACAAGAACGGTCGAGTCTCCTTGGTGACGTCGAGCACACCCTCAGCGTTGGTCGGTCGTAGCGAAAACGTGTGCAGCAACTCAACAACCTGTGGGTAGATCGTCACGAGGTCGCGGTCACAGAAGGTGAATATTGTGTCCAGATGCACACAGTTGCGTTTCCGCGGCATCAGCGCTGCGACGACTCGGGTTACCTCCTTCGTCGTGAACAAGCGGCGCGCCAGAGCCTCGACTGCCTGTGGTGTGGTTCGTTCGCCCATTCCAATTAGCACAACGCCGCCGCCAATCGGCATCACATCTCCGCCTTCGAGGCTGGAAATGGGGTCTGTCCCATCGGGCAACAGGAAAGTGAAGCTGGCCTCGCGAAACCGCGGATGGAAGCGGTAGACGGCCTCGACATTCGCAGCTTCCGGCTGTCTTGGGGGCCAATACATAGCGTTGACCGTGACGCCCCCATAGATCCAACAGGAACTGTCACGTGTAAAAAGCTGGTTCGGCAAGGGCGGCAGGACGAAATCTTCCGGCATTAGCGTTTGCCCCGTCAGGCTGCGCGGTTTGAACGGCATTTCCGCAACAAGAATCCCGCCAACCAGATATGTCGCGAGCTGACCAGCAGGAATCTCCTCAAGCCAGCCCCGCAATTCATCGACCATGTCTTGCCCAACAGCGGAAGCATTGACGCGACGGTCGAGTAGCCAACGGCGCGCTTCGGGCAAGGCCACCGTTGCAGAAAGCAGGCCGTCCAAGGAGTGCACCAACACGCCACGGTCGCGCAGGGCCTCCACGAACGTATCGTGCTCCCGTCCGGCGCGCTCCACCCAAAGCACGTCATCGAAAAGAAGGCCGTTGCAGTTCCGCGGGGTGAGACGGTGGAGGTTAAGGCCTGGCCGGTGCACCAGCACTTCTCGCAGCCGGGCGACCTCGGAATGCACACCTAAGCTCATCATGGCAGTTGCCTTGTCCTCAGAGCGGGCCAATGGCGGAGATTCTGTCTCGTTGGCGGTAAGGCCATCGCGCCATGAGGGCGGTCATGGAGGGATCGGCCGGAACGAAGGCGCTCCCTCCGCTCATGCCTCCGCCCAAAGTTGGAAGAGGATGCGGCGTAGATTGAGGACATCGCTATAGAGACATCATCCAAAATGCACGGCGCGCGGTGTAGCTGACGAGCCGGAGCATAAAGACGCGCGAATACCGGATTTGGCGGTTGCATCCACCTGTTCGAAGCATCTCGTGCCGGTGATGCCCTCAAGTAAATCATCCGTACACACATCGAACGGCCCTGCTCCTACGTGAACGTCAGAGTATAAACAGCAAGAGCAATGCCAAGCGAAAAAGCGATGAAATTTCAATGTGGTGCTCGCTTTTCGTGTTTCTGCGTGTCCGGTAAGGCCAAGCTTTGTCATGCTTTAGACAATCCAATTGGGTTGCGAAAGGCACAGTGTCCTACGCACAGAGCGCGAAGGGGAGTAAGAGACCTGTGAGCGGGTATCTGGACTGGTATGTTGATCGGTGATTCTTTCAATCAGACAACGGATTGGGGCCTGACTCGAAACTCGGTTACGTGCGAGGTGGAGCTGCGCGGTGGCGAAGCATGAGGCGAATGGAGGCGATGAAGACCCACGCTTCGGCGCTTGCGATAGTCTCGAAAAAGCTTGGCGAGCCGGTCAACGCCCGAGCCAGGCGAGGGTTCGCTCGATGTCTCATCGTCGCGGCAGCACCTCGAGACCTTGGCCGTGTCGGAGCGCTTGATGGTCCACGTGCCCAGGTCGGCGAGAGGTCGAGTTGGTCGTGTCCGACGATCATGCCGGCCTGGTGGCAGCGATCGGCGAGGTGATCCCCGAAGCCGCCCGGCAACGCTGCTACATGCCGTCGTAGCCACGCAAACCGGCAACGTCCGCGGCCTTTGCCGATTGGCTGTCGCTGATGCCGGCGGTCGGGCTCGCCTGGCGACCAAGCGTCAGGTGGGCCGCAGCCACGCAGGTGGAAGTACAGCCTATCGTCTCGCCAGGTACTAGAAAATAGCGTTGAACCATCAAAACGGCGGGAAGCAGTCCTGCAACGCCCGCCGCTGGCAGCCGGTCCAAGCAATATATGGTTGTGTGCGTCAAGTTCTGCAAAAAGGGGGCGGCCATGACGCTGGTCATGCGGCTTGGCGCAGAGCGAGCTTCTTGTGCTCGCGCAGGTCGTCCATGTTGATGTATCGGTTGGCCTCCATCCCAGTTTTCATTGGTCTCGACGGCCAAAGCCCTGACCAGGCGCAGGCAGCTTTCGGTTGGGAAACATGTGCACGCCATAGGTTCTGCGCCTTATTTCGCAGAGGCCAGGGCTGATCTGCCAAGGATGAGGTAAGGAAACGGCTCTTGAAGGCGCGCCTGGCAAAGGCAGCGAGGCTCTCGTCCAGCCGCTTGTTGATGGCCGAGATCGACGAGGCCGAGAAGGCATGGCCGCACAGTTCTTCCGTGATCGCCCTGACCTTGCGGGTCGACACGCCCTGCACATACATCTCTGCAAGCGTTGCCACCAAGGCCCGCTCGGAACGCTGGTAGCGCTCGAACAGCTCGGTGGAGAAGCGCCCGGCCCGGTCCTGCGGAACCCGCAGCTCGAGCTTGCCGACCCGCGTCACAAGGGTACGGCCGTAATAGCCCGAGCGATAGCCAAGCCGTTCGGGCGTGCGCTCGCTCTTCGAGGCACCCAGCGCCTCGTCCATCTCGGCCTCAAGCACCTCCTGCATCACCGCACGGAGCACTTCGTGCAATCCATCCGGGTTCGAAAGCAAAATGTCTTTGACGGCGGCGCTGGCGGCCTTAACTTCAGTCTTGGTCCGTGGTCGTCCTGTCGCCTTCGCTCCAGGCATGGACGGCCCGATCAACGCCCATTCCATGTCCGTCAACGCGGTTGCATCCCGCTGCCCCGCACGTAATATTGCCGGCGGGTGGCCCCCGTCCAACCCTCTCGTGATCCCGCTCAAGTCTAAACAACTCAAGCGGATCACAACGGACGCCACTCAACCGCTTCCAAGCCCAATCCCGAGTTTCGGGTCAGGCTCTGAGAGATGCGATGTACAACCATGGCAAAACCGGTGCGGACGCTGCGTGATGCGGGGCCACCAGATTCTCGAACGCTGACCCCTGCGGACCTGCTCGACATGATCCTGGAGTTGGGGCCGTTCCCTCTACTCGCGCGCACCGGACCGACCGCAAAAGCTTCACGCATTCCGTCCACGCCAACGGCTAGCAGAACGATATCCGCAGCGCACCCGGCACGCTTAATGACCGAGGATCCGCGATCTCGTGCGGCCCAACTATGATGCGCTTGCGTCGAACTTCGTCCGATGCCGCAGCCGCCGCATGCGGCACGGCCCTGGTCGCTTGGGTTCCGCCGCTAATCTTGCTGCCTTCGCAGAGCACGTTCGGAAAGCAGAAAAGATGTGGGCCGACTGGTTTTGCTGCCCTGTCATCGTTGCAGTGCCTGCTGTCAGGAATCCTGTCCGTGAGGCCGGTTTCGTCATAGGCCGACGAAGCGCTCGCCGAAGACGACGGCGAACTGTGTCTTGGCCTCGAACCACTCGCGCGGCGGGTCGGCCGCGCGACCGCCAAGTACCATACCGAGACCGCCTCGCCGCCCCAACATGTTCCGGTCTCTGGATCAGCCTATAGCGGTCTTGAGGATCGCTATCCGACGCGCTGTGTCGCCATTGTCGGGTCCGCTACACGGCTTCGTCCACAATCACTGTTTGGCCACAAGCTAAATCGCTGAAAAGCAACCACGAAATTTTTCTGCGGCACGACGGCCAAATTGGCACGAGTCTTGAAATCCATAGGTGCGAGGCGGCTACAGCTGCCCGACCACATTCATGTCGCGGCAGCCGCGATGAATGGAACGAAGGAAGGAAAGCTACATGTCAGGTTTGCGTCAGATCGCCTTTTACGGCAAGGGCGGCATCGGCAAGTCCACCACCTCCCAAAATACGCTCGCCGCCCTTGTCGACCTCGGGCAGAGAATCCTCATCGTCGGCTGCGACCCCAAAGCCGACTCCACCCGCCTGATCCTGAACGCGAAGGCACAGGATACGGTCCTGCACCTCGCGGCAGAGGAAGGTTCGGTGGAAGACCTGGAACTCGCGGACGTGCTCAAGGTCGGGTACAAAGGCATCAAATGCGTGGAGTCGGGCGGACCCGAGCCGGGTGTCGGCTGCGCCGGCCGCGGGGTGATCACCTCAATCAACTTCCTCGAGGAGAACGGCGCCTACGACGACGTCGACTATGTCTCCTACGACGTGCTCGGGGATGTGGTGTGTGGCGGTTTCGCGATGCCGATCCGCGAGAACAAGGCCCAGGAAATCTATATCGTCATGTCCGGCGAGATGATGGCGCTCTATGCCGCCAACAACATCGCCAAGGGTATCCTGAAATACGCCCATTCGGGCGGCGTGCGGCTCGGCGGCCTGATCTGCAACGAGCGCCAAACCGACCGCGAGCTCGACCTCGCCGAGGCGCTTGCTTCCAGGCTCAATTCCAAACTTATCCACTTCGTGCCGCGCGACAACATCGTCCAGCACGCCGAGCTCAGGAAGATGTCTGTGATCCAGTATGCGCCGGACTCCAAGCAGGCCGGGGAATACAGGGCGCTGGCCGAGAAGATCCATGGGAATTCGGGCCAGGGCACCATCCCGACCCCGATCACCATGGAGGAGCTCGAGGACATGCTGCTCGACTTCGGCATCATGAAGACGGACGAGCAGATGCTTGCCGAGCTTCAGGTCAAGGAAGCGGCTAAGACGGCCGCACAGTAGCGACCGCTGCCTTCATGAGGCGCCGCCTGACCTGGTGCGTCTTTCAAAGAACGGCGCCTCGTCGGTGAGGCGTCACCCTGAACCTTGAAAGGGGTCCCATGAGCCTGGAATACGAGAATGACGGTGGCCTCCATGCGAGGCTTATCGAGGAAGTGCTGTCGCAATATCCTGACAAGTCAGCGAAGCGCCGCAAAAAGCACCTCAGCGTCGCAAAAAGCGGCGACGAGGCTGGCGAGGAAAGCGAGGTCCTTTCCGAATGCGAGGTCAAATCGAACATCAAGTCCATCCCCGGCGTGATGACAATTCGCGGCTGCGCCTACGCCGGCTCGAAAGGGGTGGTGTGGGGTCCAGTCAAGGATATGGTCCACATCTCGCACGGCCCGGTCGGTTGCGGGCAATATTCCTGGTCTCAGCGCCGCAACTACTACGTCGGCACGACTGGCATCGACACGTTCGTCACCATGCAGTTCACCTCCGATTTCCAGGAAAAGGATATTGTTTTCGGCGGCGACAAGAAGCTCGAACGGATCATCGACGAGATCGAGGAACTGTTTCCGCTGAACAAGGGCATGACTGTGCAATCCGAATGCCCAATTGGCCTGATTGGCGACGACACCGAAGCTGTGTCCCGCAACAAGGCCAAGGAGCACGAAAAGACAATCGTGCCGGTGCGCTGCGAGGGCTTCCGCGGCGTCTCGCAATCCCTCGGCCACCACATCGCCAACGACGCGATCCGCGACTGGGTGTTCGAGAAGAAGGACCTCGAGTTCGAGGCCGGCCAGTACGATGTCAATGTGGTCGGCGACTATAATATCGGCGGCGACGCCTGGGCTTCGCGCATCCTGCTCGAGGAGATGGGTCTGCGCGTGGTCGGCAACTGGTCGGGCGACGCTACGCTGGCCGAAATAGAGCGAGCGCCAAAGGCGAAACTCAATCTCATCCATTGCTACAGGTCGATGAACTACATCTGCCGGCACATGGAGGAAAAGTATGGCATCGCCTGGATGGAGTACAATTTCTTCGGCCCCTCCCAGACTGAAGCCTCTCTGCGCAAGATAGCCAAGCACTTCGGGCCGGAAATCGAGGCCAAGGCCGAGGCTGTCATCGCCAAATACCGGCCCCTGGTCGATGCTGTCATCGCCAAATACCGGCCGCGCCTCGAAGGCAGGACGGTGATGCTCTATGTCGGCGGGCTGCGCCCCCGTCACGTCGTCACGGCATATGAGGACCTGGGCATGGTGATCGTCGGCACTGGCTACGAATTTGGCCATAACGACGACTATCAGCGCACCGGCCACTACGTGAAGAAGGGCACGCTAATCTACGACGACGTGACTGGTTACGAGCTGGAGAAGTTCATCGAGGGGATCCGTCCTGATCTCGTTGGCTCCGGCATCAAAGAAAAGTACCCGGTCCAGAAGATGGGCATACCGTTCCGTCAAATGCATTCCTGGGATTATTCCGGCCCGTATCACGGCTACGACGGCTTCGCGATCTTCGCCCGCGACATGGATCTGGCCATCAACAACCCGGTCTGGAACCTCTACGACGCTCCCTGGAAGAAAAAAGCCGAGCCGTCGGCGGCTATCGCAGCCGAATGAAACCCTGGCCTCCCGGAAGCCGGGAGGCAGTGAACGCCTGTGGCCGCTTGTCCGCGGGAGACTTGAAACGTTTCGACGTCCCTGTGCCGCCGTATGGCGGGCCAGATGGAAAGAGGTAACCACCCATGCCGCAGTCGGCTGAAAAAGTTCTCGACCACGCGCCCCTGTTCCGCGAGCCGGAATACAGGCAGATGCTCGCCGAGAAGAGGCTGAATTTCGAATGTCCTCACCCGGACCAGATCGTTACCGACCAAGGCGAATTCACCAAGACGTGGGAATACCGCGAAAAGAACCTTGCTCGCGAAGCGCTTGTCGTGAACCCCGCCAAGGCCTGCCAGCCGCTCGGTGCGGTGTTCGCGGCCGCAGGTTTCGAGCGAACCATGTCCTTCGTCCACGGCAGCCAGGGCTGCGTGGCCTATTACCGCTCGCACCTGTCACGCCATTTCAAGGAGCCTGCTTCGGCGGTTTCCTCCTCGATGACCGAGGACGCGGCAGTGTTCGGCGGCCTGAAGAACATGGTCGACGGGCTCGCCAACACGTACCAACTTTACGACCCGAAGATGATCGCCGTCTCGACCACTTGTATGGCGGAGGTCATTGGCGATGACCTGCACAGCTTCATCGAGAACGCCAAGGACGAAGGCTCGGTCCCGCGCGACTTCGACGTCCCATTCGCCCATACGCCGGCCTTCGTCGGCAGTCATGTCGATGGCTACGACGTCACGCTCAAGGGGATTTTGGAGCATTTCTGGAAAGGCGAGGAGCGCACGGAAGCCGAGGGAACCATTAACATCATTCCGGGTTTCGACGGCTTCTGTGTTGGCAACAACCGGGAACTCAAGCGCCTGCTCGATCTGATGGGCGTTTCTTATTCCTTCATCCAAGACGCCTCTGATCAGTTCGACACGCCGTCCGACGGCGAATACCGGATGTATGACGGCGGCACGAAGATCGAAGACGTGAGGAAGGCACTCAACGCCGAGGCTACATTTTCGCTACAGCATTACAACACCCGAAAAACACTCGAGTATTGCCAGGGGGTAGGGCAGGCGACGGCCTCGTTCCATTACCCGCTCGGCGTCCAGGCGACCGACGACTTCCTGATGGAGGTCTCCGCGATTTCCGGCAAGCAAATCCCCGAGGCAATCCGCCTGGAGCGCGGCCGACTTGTTGACGCCATGGCGGACAGCCAATCCTGGCTGCACGGCAAGAAATACGCCATCTACGGCGATCCGGACTTTGTCTACGGCATGGCCCGCTTCATCATGGAGACGGGCGGCGAGCCGACCCATTGCCTCGCCACCAACGGCACCTCGGCGTGGGAAGCGGAGTTGAAGGAGCTGCTTGCATCATCGCCCTTCGGCAAGGGTGCTCAAGTCTGGGCGGGCAAGGACCTCTGGGCGTTGCGCTCGCTGCTCTTCACCGAGCCGGTGGACCTGCTGATCGGCAACTCCTATGGCAAGTATCTGGAGCGCGACACGGGCACGCCGCTGATCCGGCTGACGTTTCCGATCTTCGATCGCCACCATCACCATCGGTTTGCGCTGATGGGCTACCAAGGCGGGCTGCGCGTACTGACGACGATCCTGGACAAGATCTTCGACAAGCTCGATCGCGAGACAAGCGAGACGGGCGTGACGGACTATTCGTATGACCTCA
Organism: Mesorhizobium sp. LNHC209A00; assembly: GCF_000502915.1. Lineage (NCBI taxonomy): Bacteria > Pseudomonadati > Pseudomonadota > Alphaproteobacteria > Hyphomicrobiales > Phyllobacteriaceae > Mesorhizobium > Mesorhizobium sp. LNHC209A00. The sequence goes on along the minus strand of NZ_AYWT01000023.1, from coordinate 28,039 downwards.
CCCGTTAAGCGTGGCGGCCGGCTCTTCGGTGAGGCCGGTCGTCTTCCCGACTTTGGAGACCGACGCAATGTCCTCGCTGAGAGCCAAAATCCAGGATGCCTTCAATGAGCCCGCCTGCGAGCAGAACCGCGACAAGGATGCCAAGGCGCGCAAGGTGGGCTGTTCGAAGCCACTAACCCCCGGGGCTGCGGCCGGCGGCTGCGCCTTCGACGGCGCCAAGATCGTGCTGCAGCCGATCACCGACGTTGCGCATTTGATCCATGCGCCGCTCGCCTGCGAGGGCAATTCCTGGGACAACCGCGGTGCGGCTTCGTCCGGGCCAACCCTGTGGCGCACAAGCTTCACGACCGACCTCACCGAACTCGACGTGGTGATGGGGCAGGGCGAGCGCAAGCTTTTCAAAGCGATCCGCGAAATCAAGGAAGCGTATGGGCCGCCGGCGATCTTCGTCTATCCGACCTGCGTGACGGCGCTGATCGGCGACGACATCGAGGCCGTCTGCAAGCGCGCGGCGGAAAAGTTCGGCTTGGCCGTTGTACCGGTCAATGCGCCGGGCTTCGTCGGCTCCAAGAATCTCGGCAATAAGCTTGCCGGCGAGGCGTTGCTCGAGCATGTCATCGGCACGGTCGAGCCCGACGATGCCGGCCCTTACGACATCAACATTCTTGGCGAATTCAACCTCTCGGGCGAATTCTGGCTGGTGAAGCCGCTGCTGGATCGGCTCGGCATCCGGGTGCGCGCCTGCATTTCGGGCGACGCGCGTTACTTCGACATTGCCTGCGCCCACCGCGCCCGGGCGGCTATGATGGTGTGCTCGACCGCGCTCATCAATCTAGCCCGCAAGATGGAGCAGCGCTGGGGCATCCCGTTTTTCGAGGGCTCCTTCTACGGCATCACCGACACCTCGGAAGCGCTCCGACAGATCTCTCAGCTGCTCGTGAAGAAAGGTGCCGATCCGGAGATCCTCGGCCGCACCGAGACGTTGATTGCAGAGGAGGAGGCGATCGCTTGGAAGAAGCTCGCCGCCTACCGCCCGAGGCTCGAAGGCAAGCGCGTGCTGCTCAACACCGGCGGCGTGAAGTCCTGGTCGGTCGTCCATGCGCTGATGGAGATAGGCATCGAGATCGTCGGCACCTCTGTCAAGAAGTCGACCGTCGAAGACAAGCAGCGCATCAAGCAGATCCTCAAGGACGACAACCACATGTTCGACCAGATGGCGCCGCGCGAGCTTTACGCCATGCTCTCAGAACACAAGGCCGATATCATGCTGTCGGGCGGGCGCACGCAATTCATCGCGCTGAAGGCCAAGACACCCTGGCTCGATATCAACCAGGAGCGCCAACACCCTTACGCCGGCTATGACGGCATGGTGGAACTCGTACGCCAGATCGACCTGGCCATTCATAACCCCATCTGGTGCCAGGTACGGGAGCCGGCACCATGGGATTGCCAGCCTGCGGTGAGGCAGGAACTGCCGCGCACGAAAAGCGAGACCGCGGCCTTGCATGTTGTCCAGGAATTCGCCGGCACGACGGCCGGTGATTTCGGCGAGTGTTGAGGAAAGCCGATGGTCCGCATCCTTCCCCCGACCAAAGCGGCGGCAGTCAATCCGCTGAAGTCATCGCAGCCGCTGGGTGCCGCCTTGGCCTTTCTTGGCGTCGACGGCGCGATGCCGTTGTTCCACGGCAGCCAGGGGTGCACCAGCTTTGCGCTCGTGCTCTTCGTGCGACATTTCAAGGAAGCCATCCCCTTGCAGACAACGGCGATGGACGAGGTGGCGACGATCCTCGGCGGGGCAGACCATCTGGAAGAGGCGATCCTCAACCTCAAGGCCCGCACAAAGCCAACGCTGATCGGGGTCTGCACGACGGCGCTGGTGGAAACCCGGGGCGAAGACTGCGCAGGGGATGTCGCCAATATCAGGCTGAAGCGCAGGGAAGAACTCGCAGGTACGGAGGTGGTGCTGGCCAACACACCGGATTTCGACGGCGCGATCGAAGAGGGCTGGGCCAAGGCTGTCACAGCGATGATCGAAAGGATTACGCGGCCCGGCGAGCAGGCGCGGCAATCGAAGAAGATCGTGATCCTGCCTGGCTGCAACCTTACTGTGGCTGATATCGAGCATTTGCGTGAGATGGTTGAAAGCTTTGGACTGAAGCCGGTAATTCTGCCGGACGTCTCCGGCTCGCTCGACGGTACGGTGCCCGACCGCTGGGTCACGACCACCTATGGCGGCACCAGTGTCGAGGATATCCGTGAGCTTGGCACGGCCGAGCAATGCGTCGCCATCGGTGAGCATATGCGCCGCCCGGCCGAGCTGCTGCAGAGGTTGACCGGCGTGCCTTACGTGCTGTTCCGGTCGCTTGTTGGATTGAGGGACGCCGACCGGTTCGTCTCGCTGCTGTCCGCGGTTTCGGGCGCGGGGGCGCCGGCTGGGGTGCGCCGTCGCCGGGCGCAGTTGCAGGACGCTTTGCTCGACGGACATTTCCACTTTGGAGGCAAGAAAATTGCGATCGCTGCTGAACCAGACCAACTCTACCAACTCGCGAGCTTCTTCATCGGCATGGGCTCCGAAATTGCGGCGGCGGTCACAACGGCCGCTATGTCGAAAATTCTGGAGGAAGTGCCGGCGCAGTCGGTTCAAATCGGCGATCTCGGCGATTTGGAAGCTCTTGGCGCCGGCGCTGATCTTCTCGTCACCCATTCCCACGGCCGCCAGGCGGCGCAGCGCCTCGGCATTCCGCTCATGCGGGTCGGCTTCCCGATCTTCGACCGGCTCGGGGCCCAGCACAAGCTCACAATCCTCTACCAGGGGACCCGCGACCTGATCTTCGAGGTTGCGAATATTTTCGAAGCCAACGGGCACGCGCCGACGCCTGACGCGCTTGATCCACTCCGTACGCGAGAAATGCCAGATGAGCTCCGTCCGTCGCCTCTCGCTCGTCACTGACGAGGTTCACGCACCGACGCCGGAACGCCAAGCCGGCGCATTGCGCGTGGCGATCGCCACGCAGGACATGAAGAACCTCAACGCCCATTTCGGGTCGGCCAAGCGCTTTGCTGTCTACGACGTGACGCGCGAGGAGTGGCACCTCGTCGAAGCCGTGGCCTTCGATGACGTTTCCGACGAAACCGGGAAGCACCGAACTGAGGGCGATGACCGCATCACCCCGAAGGTGGAGGCACTGAAGGGCTGTCATCTGCTGTTTTGTCTGGCGATCGGCGGACCTTCGGCAGCCAAACTTGTTTCCGCAAAAATCCATCCGATCAAAGTGCCGCAGCCCCAAACCATCCAAGAGGTGCTGTTGCGCACGCAGATGATGCTCAGGACGTGTCCTCCCCCTTGGCTGCGCAAGGTGCTGGCGCAGGCAGGTGTCGCTGAACAGAAACCCTCCTTCGAGGACGAAAGCTGAAATGAGGAGTGGGCGAAATGTTTGAATCCGCTGCTAGCCCTGCCGCCACGGAGGATGAGGCGGCCCTTGCCGCCCCGTTCGTCAAATGCCTCGTGCGGCTGATCCGTGCCAATGATTCCCATGGGTCATGGGAAGGCAAATCGGACGCCGAGCTGCTGGGCGACTTTATCATCACCAGGGAACAGCGCCGTGCAATTCCCATCATCGGCGATCCCGATCCGGACGTGCTGTGGAGGCTCGATAAGTTCTACACCGCCGTCGGGCTTGCGATCGAGGAGCGCTCCGGCCTGATGGCATCGCCGATGATGGAGATAAGCCACGAGGGCTTCGGGCGCGTGCTCTTCACGGCCGGGCGACTGGTCGTTCTGTCCAAGACCCTGCGCGACGTCCATCGGTTCGGCTTCGAGACGTTCTGGAAACTCGCTGCGGCCGGTACCCAACTGGCCGGCGATGCCACCGCAGCCATTGAGGCTTATCCCGAGGTGGCGCGGGCGTGATGGAACCGATTTTGGATCAAGGGGATCATGTCAGGCCTTGAGGACATGCCATGGCCAGCCCACTCAACCGAGGCGGTCGATGCCGATGTGGTTCTTGGGGTAGCGCTGATGAAGCCACTGGTCCTGATCTGTTCGCAAGATGCTGAGTTGTATCTCTTCCTCAGCCACATTCTGGGGGTGGACGGCTTTACGAGTGAGCCGGCAGGGGGCGTGAAAGAAGCACTTGCATTGGCCGATCAACGGGAGCTCCAGGCCGTAGTGCTGGACTGCGGGCCAGCAAGCGCGACAGGCTCTACAATCTGCGCCCGGCTCAAGGGGGAACCCCGGACCGGCCGCCTGCCCGTTATTGCCCTGATCGCGCCTGGCGCCGAGAACCAGCACCTCGATCTCTGGAAGGCAGGTATTGACGAGAGCTTTGTGCGGCCCTTCGCGCCGGCCAAGCTGCTTGACTGTCTACGGATGAAGCTGGCGCTGCCAAAGCTGGGTTCAAACGGGATCGAAAACGGCAGCTGGCTCTGTTGCGGCAGCCTTGAGATGAAGCTCGATGCTCACCGGGTTCGAGGTAATGGCCACGACATCCATCTCGGACCTCTCGAATTCAACCTGCTGCGGCAATTTCTTGAGGCTCCCGGCAAGGTATTCAGCCGAGACGAGCTGATCGACGCGGCCTGGCCGGACAATATCCATATCGGTGAACGCACTGTCGACGTCCATATCAGCCGGATCAGAAAGGCGCTGAAGGCGGCCTCGCCAGGGAGCGTCATTCGTACTGTCAGGTCTGCCGGCTACTCGCTCGAGAAGCCGGACGACTGAATAGCGAACGGATAGGGTGCCACTCTCCATCTTCGTTCTGCTGAAGGGAATTCTTGCGGCTTCGAAGCGCGCTACGGGCGCGACATACTCAGGGGGAGCAGTCAGATGGCCTTCAAAAGCCTACTCAGTGTAGCGGGAGCTGACCACTCCGATCGGGACATCAGAACAGCTGCAAGCTTGTGCGCCGAACTCGGCGCACATTTGTCCGTCCTGATTTTGTCGCCTCTGCCTCTCGTTATGTCACCTCCGCCGCTAAGCGATGGCATCTCCAGTGGCCTGAACAACGCGCGCACGCCATTGCCGCACTGGAAAAACGGTACAGGCAAATCGAGAGATTTTCACAGGACACGGCCAGTTGGGAAAAAGCATCCAGGGAAATTCACAAACTGCTGAGAGCCACGTGGCGGTGCTATGATGTCGATATTGCCAACTGCGATCAGGCCAACATCGGTGACGCGGTGCGACAGCGGGCCATCTGCAATGACCTGACAATCGTCGGCCCCGCACTTCTCAACGACATTAACGTCGGTCCCCTTGTTATCAACGGCAGCCTGTTCGACACCGGAAAGCCGGTTCTTGTCGTGCCAGAGGGCGCTGAGGCGACTCTGTCTCCACGGCGCGTTCTGGTCGGCTGGGATTCGCGAGTCGAGGCGTCCCGTTCGGTTCGCGAAGCGCTGGACCTGCTATCCGGTGCTGAGGAAGTTCGCGTCGCACTCGTCGATCCGGAGGCGACCTGCACCGGAAACGGCGCCGAGCCGGGAGCCGACATCGCTGCCTATCTCACTCGACACGGTGCTCGGGTGTCGGTCGACCGGCTGGCGAGCCGCGGCAAACCGGTGGCCACGGTGCTAGCGCAGCACGCAATCGACACGTCTGCCGACCTGATCGTCATGGGCGCTTATGGCAGCCGCCGGCTGCGCGAGCGGCTCTTCGGAAGCGTGACGAGATGGATAGTTGGCAAGCCGTCTTTGCCGCTGTTTTTGGCCCGCTGACCGGTTCTGAAGTAGCACCGATGCTGTTCCAAGCTCTACTCCGCTGATCACCTACCCTGATACCAAGTCGGAGCAAGGTCGCCGCAAACGAGCAGGTTTCGCGAAGCTCATGAGCAACTTGCAAGCGCCGTCGCGAAGAACATTCCCGGACGCCTCTAACGCGCTCGGTGTCTGCTCGCCGAGACAACCCGTAACGCGCAGACAAACGGCCGGGCAGAAGCCCAGGCGTCCTCAATAACACCAATACTCGAGCCGGCGTCAGGTCGAGAAAAGAGTCGTTTCAGCGCGGCAGGCCGCGTTCGGACCGTAGCCTCATCGTATTGGCGTTATCACGATTTCCTTCACCATTGGCCGGGAACGGAACACGGCAACGACCGTGCAGCGGCCAAGGCACCGACCTTCGAGTCCGACGGTCGGGCTCTTGCCGGCCCTCGGCGCGAACGGTGGCATCAATCACGTGTCAGCGCCTGGGATGGTAGCCGGGTCAGCGGCGGGGGCGGCCGCAACTTCGGCCTTTTCATACTGCCCGGCCCACCGCGGGGCGACCGAGCGGCCTTGAGGCCGGTCAATTCCCACAACGCTCACATTCGCACCAGGCGGTCCCTGTAGGACGTGCACAGGGATACAGAACAACAAAAGCAGAAATCCGGGAGAGTTCACCGGCCCGGCACATGGCCGGGACACATCCCCGCTCTCTTCGCAACGATCATCATCGTCAATCTGGCGTTGTTCGCAACCCGCAGCCGGACATGCCCGGCTTCGTCGTGAAACTCTGGCGTTGCGAGCCAGGAATTCAAGCGCAAAGCGGAAGAGGTAGGGCAGAGGCGATGTTCTGAGGGAGCGGCCCTGCAATCGCAATGACGTTCCGCTGAGCGACCGGAAGGGCAAGAAGCTCAAGCAGCTTGAGGCGGACGATGATAACGTGGCTGCGCTAGCCAACGCAGTCATGATGTCCATCTGTTCGTCCCTATATGTCGAGACGTCCATGGCCACGGTTCTGTCTCGACGGGAAGCGGGTGATGCGTGTCCAAGACCTGACAATGGCAGAAAACTGTCGCGTCCAATACAACCGGATCTTGCGCACCCCACAAGCTTTTAAAGTATAATCAAGCGTTTACCGCACGATGAGCCCGTTGGCACGGCCTTTGCGAATTGAGTTCAGCAACACTGAGTGAAGGCTGACTGCACGCAGATGCGCAAGACGAGCGATGGTCTCTCTTCGTTGAACCCTCGTGCCCCGTCGCAAAGGGGAACAAGCTTGCGCATAAGGTCACGCAACCTTTGGCAAGAGCTTTGGAGGGCAAGATGATGTTGCGGATGGGGTCACCGGCTCCTTCGATCAAAGTGGAGGACTGGCTGCGTGGCGAGCCCGTTTCGGACTTTCAGCCCGGCAAAGTCTATATCGTCGAATTTTGGGCAACTTGGTGAGAACTATGTGCGGCGGAGATGCTCGAGCTGATGCGGCTACAGGAGAAATACAAGGACAGCGGACTTGAGGTCGTCGGGATCGCGGCTGATGAAGATGCTCCAAAGGCCGTCGAGGCACGGACCAAGTTGGACGCGTGGTTGGCCGAAGAGTGCTCGAAACTGAACTATCGGATCGCGTTCGACTACACAGGCGAAATGAAAAAGCTTTGGAGGGAACCCAGCTTTTGCGTCGGGATTCCGACCTCGTTCGTAGTCGGCCGAGACGGCTGCATCGCCTTTATCGGTGATCCGAGCCAACTCGGTGAGGTTTTGCCGAAAGTGCTCAGCGGCAGCTGGCGTACCAGCAAGAAAGCGAAAGCCGCCGATCAGGAGCGGATCGCCACAAGCGAACCCCTGGCGCGCGAACAACCGTTGAAGAAGCCGATCGATGACAGGTTCTGGGCGGCGGTGAAGTTGGAAGATTGGCAAACGGCGCTCTGGGCGATCGAAGAGGGCATTGCCTTGATGCCGTACGACCTCAATTTCCGCCTGGCTCATGCACATCTGCTGCTTCACAAACCTCAAGACATCGTGCTTCGAGGAAGAGGACTGAAATGAGGAGAAGGCGAAATGTCTGACACCGCAATCAGCCCTTCCGTCAACGAGGACGAGGCGCTTGCCACACCGTTCGTCAGATGTCTCGTGCGACGATCTTGCTCAAAACTCCTATGCTTCGTGGGAAAGCAAATCGGATGCCGAACTGCTGGACGAGTTCATTGTCACCAGAAAACAGTGCCGTGCGGTTCCTATCATCGGCGATCCCGAGCCGGACGTGCTGTGGAGGCTCGACATGTTCTACGCCGCCGTCGCGCTCGCGATCAAGGAGCGTTCCAGCCTGATGACATCGCCAATGACAAAGATGAAATCTATGGGGACTTCGGACGATTGCTTTTACGGGCCGGGCGGTTGGTCGTTCTGTCGAAACGTCCACCGGTTCGGCCTCGAGACGTTCCGGAAACTCGCGGATGCCGGTACGAAACTGGTCGACGATGCCACCGCGGCCATCGAAGCCTATGCCGACGTTGCACGGGCGTGAAGAAACCGATTTCGAGGAAGGATCTATGTCAAAGCTGGATGAGATGGGGATGAAAGTCCGGAAGCTCCAGCTGCGCGAGGCAATTGCAAGAGGAAATTGCACGACTTTGCAGAGGATCTCCCGGGAAAATCGACCGAGATAGAGGAAGTTGCCGAGCAAGCGTCGGCCGTTTTTGCCGAGCTGGATGATGCTAGGAGAGAGCTCGCTGCCATGAAGAAGTTACTATGAGGAGCACATTCACCACCCGGGACGGCTCCGGATGGATGCCGGAATATGTCACTGCCATAGACGGCACGACCTGCATCGGCTGCGGCCGCTGTTTCAAAGTCTGCTCGCGCGAAGTCATGCATCTTTACGGCGTCGACGACGCGGGTGAAGTCCTCGGCGCCTACGCCGGCGAAGACGACGATTTCGATGGCGAGCTCAATCGCATGATCATGGCCGTCGATCATCCTGGCCGCTGCATTGGCTGCGGAGCCTGCGCCCGCGTCTGCCCGAAGAACTGCCAGACCCATGTTGCGGCCGACAATGTCGCTGCATGATCTGGTGGACAATCCAGGAGAACGGCATTGGCCTTAAGAATCTTTTGTCGCGTCTTGGGAGTAGTCCTTTGCAGCACCGCTCTGGCCGTCTACTTCGCTTCACATTCCATCGGCACAGTGGTCGTCACGACGCTGGCTTGTTCTCTGCTCCTTCAACTGGCTTATTTCGCAAGCGTGCTCTTTCTGATCTGGCGGTCTGGCTGCGTTAGCCGAGCTGGCCAAAGGGCCGAGCATTTCGGCAGTTGCAAGGACGTCGCGTCCGAGCCGCCGGACCTTGATGAGGCAACGAATGAATCCGCAGATTTGCTCCAGCGCGATCAAATGCTGGCCATATCGCTGCTGCTGCCTTGAGGCGCTGACAAGGTCAGTGCTCAAGTTGGCGCCACTTTGGACCAACCTAAATATCGACCAGAGATTAGAGGAATACTGTGCTTGAGAAGTCCATGGTGACTGCAATCCGGTCATTCTAGTTACCTCTGGCCGCCCTAGGAAGGTCGTCTGCGGAACGGCAGTTTTCTGGCTATTTGTTTCAGAACCGGACAATCTGCTGATGATGCGGTGGACGGCTCTCCTCCCGCCCTGCGGTATGATGGTTGGGCCAGAAGCTGGAGGAGATCTATGATGGGCAACGTTACGACGATTGGTCTGGATATTGCGAAGTCAGCGTTTCAAATCCACGGGGTGGATGCGGCGAGTGAGGTTGTCGTTCGCAGGAAGCTGACGCGTGGGCGCGTGATGGCATTCTTCGAGAGCCTGCCACGNGTGTTTCAAATCCACGGGGTGGATGCGGCGAGTGAGGTTGTCGTTCGCAGGAAGCTGACGCGTGGGCGCGTGCTGGCATTCTTCGAGAGCCTGCCACGTTGCCTGGTCGGTATCGAAGCCTGCAGCTCGTCGCATTATTGGGCGAGAGAACTGACTGCACGTGGCCATGATGTCCGGCTGCTGCCGGCACGAACCTGCGCGAGGTCGTGAATGCGCTTTTGTACATGGCCTCCTCGGGCGGCGCTTGGCAACTTTTGTCGAAGGACCTTCCGCCGTTCTCGACGGTGCAGAAATACTTCTATCGTTGGCGCGACGACGGCCTGCTGCGCACGATCAACAATGAACTGGTGATGGCGGCGCGCGAGCGGGAAGGCCGAGAGGCAAGCCCCACAGCCGGTGTCATCGACAGCCAGTCGCTCAAGACCACCGAAAGCGGCGGAATACGTGGGTTTGACGCCGGCAAGAAGCTCAAGAGTCGCAAGCGCCATATCGTCGCCGACACGCTCGGCCTCGTCATCCATGCCGCCGATGTCCAGGACCGCGACGGCGCACCGGCCGTTCTGAAATCGATCCTCAAGCGCTGGCCATGGCTGCGCCATGTCTTCGCCGACGGCGGCTATGGCGGGCCGAAGCTGAAGGGAGCATTGCAAAAGGTCGGGAAGTTCACGCTGGAAATCATCAAGCGCTCGGACAGCGCCAAAGGCTTCGAGATCCTGCCGCGCCGGTGGGTCGTGGAGCGCACCTTCGCATGGCTCGGACGGTGCCGAAGGTTGGCCAAGGACTTCGAGCGCACCATCGCTTCCGCCGAAGCATGGGTCTTCATCGCCAATATCCGCCTGCTCACCCGTAGGCTCGCAAGACCTTGAAAACACAGCGCTCATTATGATTCAGACACTAAGGTAATCTGCAGGTTTTGCGATACCGATTTTGTTGGTATGGACGGCGCCGGCGGTGGACGCTTTGCGACCGCGCGGGAGCTTGCATCTACCGTTGAGCAGGCCTGGCGTGGGGCCGGGGCTGGGGAGCGTCTTGTCGTCCTTACTGGAGGGGAACCGCTTCTGCAGGTAGATGAAGAACTCATAAAAGCCCTGCACAACTCGGTATTTGAAATTGCTGTGGAGACCAACGGTACCATTCATCCGCCGACTGGCATCGCCTGGCTCTGTGTCAGTCCGAAGGCCGGCGCACCGGCGTAGTCACGGCCGGTGACGAACTCAAGCTTGTCTATCCTCAGCTTGGTGCGGAGCCCGAACTTTTTGAAGGCCTCGCATTCAAGCACTTTTTGCTCCAGCCGATGGACGGGCCTAAACGCGAGGCAAATACGGCGGCCGCCGTCGCCTATTGCCTTGCCAACCCACGCTGGCGGCTGACTCTTCAAACCCACAAGTTTCTTGGGATCCCATGAAAATTACACAGGCTTTCACGTTCGAGGCAGCGCACCGCCTTCCCCGGGTCCCCGAAACCCACCGCTGCCATCGAATGCATGGCCACTCATACAACCTCCTTGCTTCCCGTAAAAACGTTCCAAGGCCAGGTGCTGTCCAAGGCGCGGATGGCTTGACGCTCCAAACGTACCTGGATGAAACACTCATCAATCCCCCAAGTGACTCCGGAACGAGTAAGGCGACATAGTGAGAAATAAGCCCACTGTCCTCCAGCTCACGAAGCCGTGCGAGCGAGGGGAAGGCGACAGACCGACGATCTTGGAAAGCTCAACATTCGTAAGCTTTCCATTTGTCTGCAGTGTATCCAGAATCCGCACATCAAGTGCTTCGAGCTTTGGCACGAGAACCGATCCTTACAGCGTCGTCCGATAGATCGAAGGTGTACTTGAGGATCGCCAGCCCGCCAGCACCCGTGTTGGCAGAAGTGTAGACTGCAAAGGGCGAGTACTCTCGAAGCGTACGAACGGGTTTATCAAGGAGAAACTCGCGCGTTTAGATGACGTCGCCTCGGTCGAAACGAGCTTCGCCCTTGATTAGGTCAAGCTATCCGAAGTGCTGCCCTTAGAGTAAGGATCGGAGGTGCCGCAGTCGATGATTCCGTCTGGCTAGAGACTCTGACGAGGGAGCGTGAGGCACATTGATGCACTTGCGGCAGCAAGATCAAATCAGGCGATTTGATAAGGTAGAACTCCCCGCCGTTGATGATCGATTGTCAGCCTGCTCTTCAAGGGAGGCACGGCCCGTTGGGGGCAGCTTGCGCGTTCGCAGATCCTGCATGAAATTCCGATCGGGTCGAATGCCAACCGATTGTTTAGGTCGAGGCCGCCAGCATAGACGAAATCTTGCGCATAAGCTACCTCGCAGCCCAGAGCGATGGCGTATCGTCGTTGCGGAGCGTTGAATCCGCCGCTGCCTTTGGTAATTTCGGTGGCTATGCTGAGATAGCGCGCGCCATCGGGCGTCTCAGCTAGTTGGCGGATGATGTGCCCCGGCGTTTCAAAGGCCTGATGTACATTCCAGAGCGGGCATGCTGCCCCGAAGCGAGCGAATTGCAGTTTCGCCGCGCTATGACGCTTGGTGATGTTTCCCGCGCAATCGATGCGGGCGAAGAACACTGGTACACCCCTGACGCCCGGCCGCTGCAAGGTGGAAAGACGATGTGCGACCTGTTCAAGGCTCGCACCGAAACGCGTCTCCATCAATTCGAGGTCGTGACGAAGTTCCTTCGCCACCGCCAGAAAATGCTGGTAGGGCAGCGTCAGCGCTCCGGCGAAATAATTGCGCAAACCGATCTTGCAAATGTCACCAGATTCTTGCGTGCGGAAGTTTGCCCGGTGGACAATCGCATCGATTTCTCTGTCCAGTTCCAAGGCGGCCACCTGGAACGCCATCTGAAAAGTCCGCGTCGACGTCGGCGAATAGGGATTGAGGAAGAGTGCGCGGGAAGTGCCGTCATATCGGCGCAGGATATCCTCGCCGGGTTCCGCGCGCAGTATCCGAACACCGTGCCGGCTCTCGAGATAGGTCGGCAAGACAAGCCCGGCATCACGGTCTGGAATGCCAAGGCTCATCGCCAGCCGTTCGGCTGCCAGATCAAGGTCGGAAATGTAGTTGTCGACGAAGTGGAAGAAATCGCGGACCTCTTCGTAAGGCGTCGGATCACCGTAGGCGTTGGTGCGGACCATATGATCATCGAAGCTCGCAAGCTGTTCGCTGTTGCGGCGATAGGCTTGGTGGCTGGCAATCAAAGCATGCGCAAAGCCGGGCGCGTTTTGAGTGACGAGTTTCAACTCCTGCAAACTGGGCGAGTAGCCACTGAAAACAGGATCGGCAAGAGCCTCGCTGAGCGCGGAGAGCAGACGGTCGCTATCGCTTCCAGATATCGATCCGATATCGATCTTGAAGTTCTCGGCAAGCGATAGGAGCACTGAGGCCGAAACCGGCCGTTGATTGTTTTCGATCTGATTGAGGTAGCTGGTCGAGATGCCAATGCGCTCGGCGAAGGCGGCCTGAGTCGCCTTGCTGCTTTCGCGCAGCTCTCGGACTTTTCTGCCGATAAAGAGTTTGCCTGTGGCCATGTTCGCAATTTCGCAAAAGCAGATTGCAACTTTCTATATTACACCGTCCCACCTGTTCAAACGTTTTCTCATTCAATCGCCCGGCCTAAAGGCTGCTGGCGCGGGTTGGGCGTCCAGACAGGAGAAGCGAAAATGACAATCTACAGCGTCATTGCCAGGCGGTGGGGCACGAGCCGCCTTGCCATCGATGGAACGGCCGTCTTCGCAGCCTCGCTGCTGCTCGCCCTTTCGGCCAAGATTGCGGTGCCCTTCTATCCGGTACCAATCACCATGCAGACCTTCGTCGTCATTGGCCTGGGATTGGCGCTGGGACCTGTACGCGGCCTCGCCGCCGTTCCTCTTTATCTGGCTGAGGGAGCGGCCGGTTTCGCCGTTTTTGCCGGCACGCCGGAGAAGGGTATCGGCCTTGCCTACATGATGGGGCCGACGGGAGGTTACCTCCTGGGCTATTTGCCGGCTGTGCTCCTTGCCGGTTGGCTCGCCGTGCGCGGCTGGGCTCGCAATCCGCTCTCTGCGATGGCTGCAGCCCTGCTTGCCGGTGCTGTCATTTATGTACCGGGGCTGCTGTGGCTAGGTGCCGTGCTCGGCTTCGACAAGCCCGTTCTTCAGTTCGGCCTCTACCCCTTCATCTTCGGTGACATCGTCAAGGCGCTGTTGGCAGTCCTTGTTTTCCCGACGGCATGGAAATGGATTGACGCGCGAGCCGGCCGCTGATGCGCGCGGTTCTCGAACAACTGGAATCCCGTCGCGCCGAGGCGCGGCTCGGCGGCGGCCAAAAGCGTATCGATGCCCAGCATGCCAAGGGCAAGCTGACGGCGCGCGAACGCCTCGACGTGCTCCTCGACGAAGGTTCCTTCGAGGAATACGACATGTATGTCACTCACCGCGCCGTCGACTTCGGCATGGCCGGCCAAAAGATAGCCGGTGACGGCGTCGTCACCGGCTGGGGCACGATCAACGGCCGTCTGGTCTATGTCTTCTCTCAGGACTTTACCGTGCTTGGCGGCTCGCTGTCGGAGACCCACGCCCAGAAGATCTGCAAGATCATGGACATGGCGATACGCAACGGAGCGCCGGTGATCGGATTGAACGACTCCGGCGGCGCGCGTATCCAGGAGGGTGTCGCTTCGCTTGCTGGCTATGCCGACGTGTTCAAGCGCAATGTCGATGCGTCCGGTGTCGTGCCGCAGATCTCGGTCATCATGGGCCCTTGCGCCGGTGGCGCGGTCTATTCGCCGGCCATGACCGATTTCATCTTCATGGTCCGTGATTCGTCCTACATGTTCGTCACCGGCCCGGACGTGGTGAAGACTGTCACCAACGAGGTTGTTACCGCCGAGGAATTGGGCGGCGCTCGTACGCACACAACCAGATCGTCCGTCGCCGACGGCGCCTACGACAACGACATCGACACGCTGGAGCGGGTTCGCGCCCTGTTCGATTTTCTGCCGCTGAACAATCGCGAGAAGCCCCCGGTCCGTCCGTTCCACGACGATCCGTCACGGCTCGAAATGCGGCTCGACACGCTGGTGCCGGACAGCGCCAGCAAACCCTACGACATGCGTGAGCTGATCCTGGCGATCGCCGACGAGGGGGACTTCTTCGAAATCCAGGAGGCCTTTGCCAGGAACATTCTCACCGGCTTCCTGCGCATCGAAGGCCGGACGGTCGGTGTCGTTGCTAACCAACCCATGGTGCTGGCGGGCTGCCTCGACATCGACTCATCGCGCAAGGCGGCGCGCTTCGTCCGCTTCTGCGATGCTTTCTCGATCCCGATCCTGACCCTGGTCGACGTTCCCGGGTTCCTGCCCGGCACGGCGCAGGAATATGGCGGCGTCATCAAGCACGGGGCGAAGCTGTTGTTCGCCTACAGCCAGGCGACAGTGCCGATGGTGACGCTGATTACCCGCAAGGCCTATGGCGGGGCCTATGACGTCATGGCCTCCAAGCACATCGGCGCCGATGTCAACTATGCCTGGCCGACCGCCGAGATCGCGGTGATGGGCGCCAAAGGGGCGACCGAAATCCTCTATCGCTCGGAACTTGGCGACCGGGACAAGATCGCCCAGCGCGCCAGGGACTACGAGGAGCGTTTCGCCAACCCATTCGTTGCGGCCGAGCGCGGCTTCATCGACGAGGTGATCATGCCGCATTCCTCGCGCCGGCGCATTGCTCGTGCCTTCGCGGCGCTGCGCGGCAAGAGCGTCGATCCGCGCTGGAAGAAACACGACACGATGCCGCTATAGGGCGAAATGATGTGCACCCATGTATTCCGCGCGCAAACGTCTTGCGCCACGCCGAGACAACTCGCCGATTTCATCGGCGGCGCCCAGGAACTGGTCTGGCTGGCGCATGAGATCGAAATGGATTGGTGCCTTTGCGTGATCGATGTCCCCGAAAACCCTGAGCCGCGCCCGGTTGAGGTGGAAGCGTGATCGCGATCCCATGATTTTTCGTGTCGAAGGATAGGCTGTCCATGTTCAAGAAAATTCTCATCGCCAATCGCGGCGAGATCGCCTGTCGCGTCATCAAGACGGCGCGGAAACTCGGCATCGCCACGGTCGCGGTCTATTCGGATGCCGACCGTGAGGCCCTGCATGTGAGAATGGCGGACGAGGCCGTGCATATTGGCCCATCGCCATCGAGCCAGTCCTACATCGTCATCGGCAAGATACTCGACGCAGTGAAGCAGAGCGGCGCTGACGCCGTGCATCCCGGCTATGGCTTCTTGTCGGAGAATTCCAATTTCGCCGAGGCGCTGAGGGCGGCCGGCGTCGCCTTCATCGGCCCGCCGCCAGTGGCGATCGAGGCGATGGGCGACAAGATCACCTCCAAGAAGATTGCGGCGTCGGCTGGCGTCTCCATCGTTCCAGGTCATATGGGGCTGATCGAGGATGCCGAAGAGGGTGCCAAGATCGCGGGTCAGATCGGTTATCCAGTAATGATCAAGGCTTCGGCGGGTGGCGGCGGCAAGGGTATGCGCATTGCCTGGAACGACCAAGAAGCGAGAGAGGGGTTTCAGTCTTCAAAGAACGAGGCGAAATCTTCCTTCGGCGACGACCGCATCTTCGTCGAAAAATTCGTTACGCAGCCGCGCCATATCGAAATCCAGGTGCTGGGCGACCAGCACGGCAACCTGATCTATCTCGGCGAGCGCGAATGTTCGATTCAGCGCCGCAACCAGAAGGTCATCGAGGAGGCGCCGTCTCCCTTCCTCAATGCTGCAACACGCAAGGCAATGGGTGAGCAGGCCGTGGCGCTCGGCAAAGCAGTCGGTTACTTCTCGGCCGGTACAGTCGAGTTCATCGTCGACAGCCAGCGCAACTTCTATTTTCTCGAGATGAACACGCGTCTCCAGGTCGAGCACCCGGTGACAGAACTCGCCACTGGCATCGATCTTGTGGAGGAGATGATCCGTGTCGCGGCCGGCGAAAAACTGCGCATTGCTCAGGATGACGTTAGGCTAAATGGCTGGTCGATCGAAAGCCGGCTGTATGCGGAAGATCCTTATCGCAATTTCCTGCCCTCCATTGGGAGGCTGACGCGCTATCGCCCTCCTGTCGAGGAACGTCGCGAAGATGGCACCATCATGCGCAATGACACCGGCGTCTTCGAGGGCGGCGAGATCTCTATGTATTACGACCCGATGATCGCCAAACTTTGCAGCTGGGCGCCAGATCGGCAGGCCGCGATCGAAGCGATGGCGCGCGCGCTCGACGATTTCGAGGTCGAGGGCATCGGCCACAATCTGCCGTTCCTTTCAGCAGTGATGGATCATCCGCGCTTTCGCCAGGGACGGCTGACGACGGCCTTCATCGCCGAGGAATATCCGGACGGGTTTTCGGGCGTTGAGCCATCGGCGCAAGATGCCCGCAAGCTTGCCGCGATTGCCGCCTTCATCAATCTAAGGACACAACAGCGCGATGTGCTGATTTCCGGCGCGATGGACAATCACCGCCGAGTGGTAGGCAGCGACTGGGGCGTGACGCTTGCCGGCGAAAACTTTGTTGTGACGGCCAAACATGAAGGCGGCAGGATCGTCGTCAGCTTCGCCGATGGTCCGCCGATCGCGGTTGCCAGCGACTGGCTGCCCGGCCGCTCCCATGCGCAGTTTACACTCAACATCGAGACGATTGGTGGCGAGACGATCGGCGTTAAGACCACGTTCGTCGCGGCGGGTATCCGCCTGCGCTGGCGCGGCATGGATGTGGTGGCTTGTGTGCGCGCACCTCGGGTCGCTGAACTTGCCAGGCTGATGCCGCAAAAGGCGCCGCCGGACACATCGAGGATGCTACTCTGCCCGATGCCCGGCGTCGTCACCGTCATTGCCGTGGAGGAGGGGGACACGGTCGAGGCAGGGCAGGCGCTCGCGACAGTTGAAGCGATGAAGATGGAGAACGTGCTGCGTGCCGAACGCCGCGCCACGGTGCGTCGCATCGTGGTGAAAGCAGGCGCCAGCCTCGCCGTGGACGAACTCATCATGGAATTTGCGTGAGGGCAGGGCAATGACTGAGCGGGTGCGGTATGAGGATTGGCGCAAACTCGCCGAGCGGGAACTGAAGGCCTCGCCGGACGATCTTGTCTGGCAGACGCCGGAAGGCATCGCCGTCAAGCCGCTCTATACCGCCGCCGACCTCGACGGCATCGGGCAGCTCGATTCCCTGCCGGGCCTGAAGCCATTCCTGCGCGGGCCGCGCGCCACCATGTATGCGGGCCGGCCTTGGACGATCCGTCAGTATGCCGGCTTCTCGACGGCGGAAGAATCGAACGCCTTCTATCGCAAGGCGCTCGCCGCAGGCCAACAGGGCGTATCCGTCGCTTTCGACCTGGCAACCCACCGCGGCTACGACAGTGACCACCCGCGCGTCGAGGGTGACGTTGGCAAAGCAGGCGTTGCGATAGACAGCGTCGAGGACATGAAGATCTTGTTCGACGGCATCCCGCTCGACAAGGTTTCGGTCTCGATGACCATGAATGGTGCGGTCATTCCCATTCTGGCGAACTTCATCGTCGCCGGTGAGGAGCAGGGCGTTTCGCGCGCCCTTCTGTCGGGAACCATCCAGAACGATATCCTCAAAGAGTTCATGGTCCGCAACACGTACATCTATCCGCCGGAACCCTCGATGCGGATCATCGCCGACATCATCGAATACACGGCGAGCGAGATGCCGAAGTTCAATTCGATCTCGATTTCGGGCTATCATATGCAGGAAGCGGGCGCGACGCTGGTGCAGGAGCTCGCCTTCACCCTAGCCGACGGCCGCGAATATGTCCGGGCGGCACTGGCCAAGGGGCTGAGTGTCGATGATTTCGCTGGTCGGCTTTCGTTCTTCTTCGCCATCGGCATGAACTTCTTCATGGAGGCTGCCAAGCTGCGTGCCGCTCGGCTGCTGTGGTCGCGCATCATGGAGGAATTCAAGCCGGGCAAGCCGTCATCGCTGATGCTGCGCACCCATTGCCAGACCTCCGGCGTGTCGTTGCAAGAACAGGATCCTTACAACAATATCGTGCGCACCGCTTATGAGGCGCTGGCAGCGGTGCTTGGCGGCACGCAGTCGCTGCACACCAACTCTTTCGATGAGGCGATCGCGCTACCGACCGAGTTTTCCGCGCGCATAGCCCGCAACACGCAGCTTATCCTCCAGCACGAGGCCGGAGTGTCCAAGGTGGTCGATCCGCTCGCCGGTTCCTACTATGTCGAGAGCCTGACGCATGAGCTGGCCGAGAAGGCCTGGACGCTGATCGAGGAGGTCGAGGCCATGGGCGGCATGACCAAAGCCGTCGCCGCTGGCTTGCCCAAGCGCATGATCGAGGAAGCGGCGACACGCCGCCAGGCAGCCGTCGACAAGAGCGAGGAGATCATCGTTGGCGTCAACAGGTTCAGGCTTGAGACCGAGGACCAGATCGACATTCTCGACATCGACAATGCCGCCGTGCGCCAGTCGCAGATCGCCCGCATTGAAACAACAAAGCGTCAGCGCGACCCTAAGCGCGTTGCCGCTGCCCTTGCCGAACTTGGCGAGACCGCGGCCAGCGGCAAGGGCAATGTTCTGGAAGCCGCCGTGGAAGCGGCGCGTGCGCGTGCAACGGTAGGTGAGATTTCCGATGCCCTGCGCAGGGCCTTTGGTGACCACGCGGCAGTTCCCGAAGTCGTCAGCAAGATCTACGGCAAGGCCTTTGAGCGCGAACCGGAATTCACCGCGCTGGTTGCGCGCCTGGAAGAAGTCTCGGCCTCGCTCGGCGCAAGGCCGAGAATCATGGTAGCCAAGCTCGGGCAGGACGGTCACGACCGCGGCGCGAAAATCATCGCGTCGGCTTTCGGTGATATCGGCTTCGAGGTCGTCACCGGCCCGTTGTTCCAGACGCCGGGCGAGGCGGCCGACCTGGCTATAGCGTCAAAAGTGCATTTCATCGGCGTGTCTTCGCTGGCGGCCAGCCACAAGACGCTGCTGCCGCAGCTTGTCGAGGTGCTGAAGCAAAAGGGCGCGAGCAACATCATCGTCGCCTGTGGCGGCGTCGTGCCGCGTCAGGATTACCAATTTCTGTTCGAGCGCGGCGTGGCGGCGGTCTTCGGCCCAGGCACAAATGTAGTAGATGCCGCGCGTGTCGTGCTCGATCTGATACAGGGCAAGCGGCGCAATACTAATAGCTCGTATAGTTGAATAAAAAGGCCCGTTGTGCGTCGCTGCAGCTGGAAAGGCCGCGCGTTCCTTTCGGATGGCAGATGCGAAGGGCGTCAAGGATCGCGCGAGAGATCTGCAGGCCCAGCGCGAGGAAGTCTATTGGCCAAGCCTTCGATGTGCTGGTCGCGAGCAATCGAAACTACAGCGGAAAACTCCAATTCTGAACGGTCCAGTTTCTGGGGATCAGATCAATATGACGGCGCTCGCATTATTGCCACTAAAACCGATGGCGCGACTCCAGTGGGGCTATTCGCGGAGTTGTGGCAACGACGCATTCGAGGCTGTTTCGCGCAGAATAGGCCGCCATTGATGCGCCAGCGTTTCCGATTGAAGCGATTGCGATCGTCTTTATTCGAATGTTAACGGCCCTCTGAACAATCCACGGATTCACGACCTGCGCCACCGTTTTGCCGTCCAGACACTGATCAACTGGTATCGTGCGGACGAAGGTTGTCAGGCGCGAACTGCCGGTGCTATCGACCTTTCTCGGCCACATCAATGTTCGCGACACCTACTGGTATCTATCCGCTGATGACCCATGCCGCGCGACAATTGGATAAGCGGTGGGAGGTTCGCTCATGAGCGGTGCGAACGACCTAGCCGTGCTAATCGAGCGGTGGTTCACCGATCGATTCATGCAGCATCGAGGTGTGAGCTCCAACACCAATGCCTCCTATCGCGACACCTTCCGGCTCTTGTTTGCGTTCGCGCAGACGCACCTTGGTAGGTCCCCGTCGCAGTTGACATTGCGGGATTTGGACGCTCTTTCATCGGCGCATTTCTGAACGCGCACCGCGGGCTCTTCTCCACCCGCTCCGATACGTCATCAGATGGTTCTGGGCGTGGGCGGTAAGGGAAATAAAATACAATCGGTTGAGATAGGGAGGCGCAGGCAATCGGTTTGTTTGCCGTCCTTATCAAAATCTATGGAAGACCAGATGCGTGTGGAATTTGACATTGCAGGCTCTTCTGATGGGTGGACTATCTGATGACCGGCACGGTCTCGGGCGAGAGATCGCTGAGGAATTCAACTCCGCTGTCGGTGACGAACACGACTTCCTCGAATTGGAAGACAGCACCGTCGCGTTCCAGCTTAGGTTCGATATGAAAGATCATCCCCGGTTGGATGACAGTGGAATCGGTCTTGGAAAGGGACGGAGGCTCGGTCAGATCCAGTCCGCCGCCGTGTCCGATTCGGGAAACGTGGCTGTACAGTTTCCCCAACGCCGCTTCACTCCACATCTTTTCGAAGATGGCGTAGACGTTTGAGCAAGCCATTCCAGGGCGGATCTGTTGCGCAAGTGCAATCGTGAGGGATCGCAACGACGTGTAGGTCTTGACTTCCCATTCACGTGGATCCCCGGCTCGTGCGATGCGGTTACGGTCCGCTGGATAGCCGCCGTATGTTGCGCGGAAATCGGTCCATACGTAGTGACCTTCCTCGAGCTTGCGCTCCTTTGCGGTCCGACCATAGGAGAAGTCGCCATTGGAGAAGAGCATGGCGATCGGATCTGTGCTCTCCGCGCCATTGAGGTATGTTTGCGCCTGCATCAGGTAAAAGAGTTCGTACTCTGTCATGCCGATGCGCGCATTGGCGATGGTTTGATCAAAGGCCGTGTTGACGATCTCAAATGCTGTGCGCTTGAGGTCAGCCTCAAATCTGGATGCGATAAGACGAACCCTCCAGATGGCATCCGCGGCGCTCTGCACCTTTCCGTGTGCCGAGAACGAGTTAAGAGCGTCAATCAAAGCCAGCGAGCCGCGGCCAAACATGTCCTGTCCGTAATCTACTGCCGTGTGACGGACGCCGGTTGTGTTTTCCCGGATCCAGTTCGAGATTGTGTCGACAGCCTCAGCCATGTAGCCGTCGTAATAAAGAGGCTCAAAAATTCGAGGCTTCATGTCGATGGTCGGTGCCTCGCCGAGACTCCCCACCACTACAAAATCCTGCCCAGTCACGATCGCGAACAGAGGGCGTGTTTTGCTGTCCCAGGATAGTTCTTGATAGTCGGTGAAATAGTCGACGTTCTTCTTGTCGGTCAGGACGATTACGTCGATCTCAGCATTCCCCATTTCCCGCCGAATCTTCTCCAGACGCTGGCGAAGCTCGGCTTCGGGGACGGCTGGGGCCGGAAGGCGGAAGGTAGAAGGGATTTGAAGGAGAGGCGAGTTCACTTTGCAGGCTCCACAATTGTGTTTTTAGAATTGCCGGGAAGACTTATTGAACAAGAGAGCATATCGAACGGTGCCTGCACGATACCAAAAATAGTAATGTTCGGATCGCTGGTCTGGATCTTGTAGAGGCGACGCAGCATTGGGTAACCGGTTGGTATCCCGAATATTTCCTCCACCATTCCTGCGGCGGGTGCCGCTTCAATAATAAGATCGGTAGTGATGACATGGATATCGTGCCGGTCCAGCGCATCTGTCACATAGCTCTGGCCAAACTCATCAATGATTTCGCCATCTACTTCCGACGAGAGAAAAGTGGCGTCGTAGAGGAAGGGTTCATCATCGGCAAAGATGATTTTCCGGACGCAAAGCATGACGTCCTCGGGGGGATTGAAAGCCCGCAGCGTGGAGTCGGAAATCTTCTCTCGGGTGATGGAAATCAGCTGGATCGCCGCATCGTCCATCGAGGACATCCATACGTCGAGCTCGCGCCACACACGACGCTGTTTCTTCACGTACGTGCCCTTTCCTGCGACCGAGACCAAGGCGCCGCCCGAATGGAGATCTCGTAAGGCCCGCTTAACAGTGATGGGGCTGACGCCAAATTCCTCACTGAGCATCGCTGCCGACGGAATGGGCTCTTCCGGCTGATAAACTCCACTTTCTATTCGATTGAGGATTTCCTCACGCACAGACTCGTGCAGGGACAAAGTCGTTCGTAACTGTGTTTTAGCCACGGATGCGCTCCATTCGTTTTTCCCTATGGAACGATCCATAACCCGTTAGTGCTGCAATGAAGGATGCGATTGTCCAATTGGCTTGACATAGTTGGTATACCTAGTATAGATCGTCGGTGTCGTCAACCGTAGGGGAACGAAAATGAAAGGAAATGAAATGCTGAGACGAGCAGTGTTGATTGGCAGCGCAGCGTTGGCACTTGTGGGCACCTGCCTTTCCGCCGCATATTCTCAGTCGATCAAGGATCGTGTTCTAAGCGAAGGCAAGATCACAATCGGCATTGAAAACCAAGCGCCGTGGGGATTCAAGGCAGAGGACGGCACTGTTGCCGGTGTGCATCCAGACATGCTCAAGGCCGTCCTTGAGCCTCTGGGCGTCAAGCAGGTCGACTACGTCATCATGGATTGGGGCGCGCTTATCCCGAACCTGATCTCGAGGCGGATCGACGCTATTGCGGCCGGCATGGCGATCACGCCAGTCCGGTGTGAGCAAGTCATTTTCTCCGATCCCGATCTCGCGATCGGCGATGGTGTGATGGTGCTGACAGGTAACCCCCACAATATCCATAGCTACGAGGATATTGCCAAAAATCCGGATCTAATCATCGGGGGCGCGCGAGGCAGCGTTAACCCAGAAAACGCTGTCAAGGCAGGTATTCCGAAAGAGCGCGTCCTACTTTTCGATACCGTGCAGGGTTCCGTTGCAGCACTTCTGGCCGGCCGAATTCACGCAGATACAGAGTCCACCGCCACGGTCATCAATACCCTTAAGGATCCTGCGTTGAAAGGAAAGCTTGAGCGCGCAACGCCGTTTAAGGGGCTCGTAGAAAATGGCCAAGAAGTCAAGAATTACGCAGCAATCGTATTTCGGCCGGAAGACGCCGAACTGCGCAACCTGTATAATGAGAGCCTAGCAAAACAAAAGGCCGAAGGTACCGTAAAAAAAATCTTTGCAAAATACGGCTTTACCGATGCCGAGATTGCACCGGCAGACGTGACGGCGAAGAGCATCTGCCCCGACAATTACCGGTGAGGCAAGCATAAAGGAGGAGAGCAGAGCGAATGAGTTTTCTTGATATCATGGCGGGTATCTTCCAAGGTTTTGGTGTTACTGCCGAGGTCACAATTTGCGGACTGCTTTACGCGATACCATTCGCTCTGCTTGCCGGGGTTCTGCAGCACTTTTCGACCGGCATCGTCCGCTGGTGTGTCACCGCGGTTATCGAGTTCTGGCGAAGTTCACCGGTGATCGTGCTCCTTTACGCCTTCTATTACTCTTTACCTGCGTTTGGCATTTATCTATCGGCGGTTGCCGTTGGTGCAATGGCCCTGGGACTAAACGCCGGCGGTTATGCCAGTCAATCGGTTCGCGCAGCACTGCAAGCTCTCGATCGCGGGCAGTGTGAAGCCGGTTTGGCCTTAGGATTAAGCCGCTTCGCCGTGCTTAGGTTAATCGAGTTGCCGCAAGCGATCAGGGCTATGATACCAACCTTCATCAATGAGGCTATCCAACTGATCAAGGGTACAGCGCTCGTGTCGCTGATTACGCTCACGGATATGACCTTTCGTGCAAAGGAAATCGCTCAGTTGAGCTACAATCCCGTGGGAATTTATTCGGGACTGCTTCTGGCCTATCTAATCGTTTGCTACCCAGTAACAATCTTCGGGCGTCATCTAGAGGCGTCGAATGGAAAAATGGGAGGGCGTCTCAATGAGCTTTGATTTCGCCTTCGCTCTTAAGATCGTTCCAGTCGTACTGGAGGGAGTTGGCAATACAATTCTGGTCGCAAGTTTAAGCTTCGCCGGGGCTACGATGCTGGGTTTTTTCTGGGAGATGCTCAGGCGGTCTCATTGGCTGGTGCGTCCCATAGTTCAATTTGTCATCGATGCAATCCGCTCCACACCGGCGCTGGTTCAGATATACTTCCTTTTTTTCGTGCTGCCCTACTACGGGGTGGTCTTGCCGGCGATGTTCGTTGGCGTGTTCGGGATTAGTTTCTACTATTCGGGCTATATATCGGAAGTCTTTAAAGCCGGGATTGACGCGGTTCCCTTGGGGCAGAGCGAAGCCGCCCAAAGTCTCGGGCTTGGATGGGTTGACACGGTTATCTTTGTCATCGCGCCGCAGATGTTGCGCAACATCGCCGCTCCGCTCGGAGCGTATTCCATCTCTATCCTGAAGACCACGCCGTTGCTCGCCGTCATCGCAGTTCCCGAGATGTTGGGCAGTGCATTCGATGTCGCTTCGGAGACCTACCGTTATGCTGAACCCATGTTGGTGGTCGGTGTTCTTTTCCTGATCCTGGCACTGATCGCTGTAGCGCTTGTCACCCGTCTCGAGCGGCGCCTCGGTCTCGTCGCCCCGTCGCATTAAAGCTGGCTACAAACGTAGCCGTGGAGGCAGAAATGGCATCTGTAATGGCGGAAAAAGGCACCTCAACGCAGTCGCTTAGCGTATTCAAGACTGCGGCAGTGCGGATCGAGGACGTCTCGAAATGTTTTGGAGCATTCCAGGCTTTGCGTGACGTCAACCTCAAAGTGGCAGTCGGAGAGCGTGTGGTAGTGTGTGGCCCGTCTGGCTCGGGTAAATCCACCTTGATCCGGTGCATAAATCAGCTGGAAACACATCAGAAGGGGCGGATAGTAGTAAATGGCACGGAATTGCGCCCTGGGATGAAAGGACTCGCGGAGGTGCGGCGCGAAGCCGGGATGGTTTTCCAGCAATTTAATCTCTTCCCGCATCTCACCGTGCTCGAGAACTGTACCCTAGCACTGATCCGCGCAAGAAAAATGGCTCTAGCAATGGCCGAAGCCGTCGCAATGGAAAACCTTGAACGTGTCCGTATCCCCGAGCAGGCCAGAAAATACCCACGTCAGCTTTCCGGGGGCCAACAGCAGCGGGTGGCAATAGCTCGTGCCCTTTGCATGAAGCCGAAAATTATGTTGTTCGACGAGCCAACGTCAGCACTGGATCCGGAAATGGTCAAAGAAGTGCTTGATGTGATGACGGGTCTCGCAAAGGACGGCATGACGATGATTTGCGTCACGCACGAAATGGGATTTGCGCGAGAAGTCGCGGATAGGGTCGTGTTTATGGATGGTGGTGAAATCGTTGAGCAGGCTGAGCCCGCGCAATTTTTCAGTCGTCCGGAGCATGCCCGCACGAAGAAGTTCCTGAGTCAGATCTTGCATTAACAGAGTAATAGGAGGACGGTAAAGGGGCGCGCGCACCCGACTGGTCGCGAGCCGATAAGACATGGATGTCATGAATAACAGTGAACCGAACAAGGGCGGCCAGCAGCAGAGTCGTATAGCTCTTCTGACCTGCTCTGGCTCTCATGCTGGATGACCGGCCATACGGTCTTACTCAGGAAGGTGTCGAAGCCGGAGTAATCCGCAAAAATATTCGGAACGGCGCGTAGCGTTCGTGGACGGCGAAGCGCGGAATCGCGCCCGCTGACAGGCCCACAGCCTCAGCGCTGAAATGCTGCATCTGCATTGTCCGGAGCACTGTTTTCTCCGCTCGTTCCAGCGCATTGGGACCATCGGCAGATGCCCAAGCTCTGAGATCTTAGCAGACACCTTTAGCTTTTATCGTCGGACTGAACCGCGCCGGGTTTGCCGGAGGCCGTTTCGTTTGAGTCACGCTGCCATGGCCGGCTCTTCGAGCATGGCGTAGTAGCGTGCCTCGGCTTCCGCCGGCGGGATGTTGCCGATGGGCTCCAGCAGCCGGCGATTGTTGAACCAGTCGACCCACTCCAGGGTCGCGAACTCGACGGCCTCGAAGGAGCGCCACGGCCCGCGCCGATGGATCACTTCAGCCTTGTATAGGCCGTTGATCGTCTCGGCGAGCGCATTGTCGTAGGAATCGCCGACACTGCCAACCGACGGCTCGACGCCGGCCTCGGCCAGGCGCTCGGTGTATTTGATCGACACGTATTGGGCGGATTCAAACGGTCGTCGCAACAGGGTCGGTTTCTCTTTTCATGAGCCATTGGTCAAGCGCTTCAGCTGGCGTCTTCCAGCCGAGCGCTTTTCGAGGTCTCGCGTTGAGCGTCGCTGCGACGGCAGCGATCGTTGCGGCGCTATGCGCGCTCAGGTCCGTGCCTTTCGGAAAATACTGGCGCAGCAGCCCATTGGTGTTCTCGTTGGTGCCGCGCTGCCAAGGACTCTGGGGATCGCAGAAGTAGACCTGGATCCCTGAGTCGATTTTGAGGGCAGCGTGTTGGGCCATCTCGGCGCCCTGATCCCATGTCAACGAGCGACGAAGTTCCGTGGGCAGGGTTGCGATGGTGCGCGTGATGGCGTCACGGACAGCCTCCGCACCATGCCCGGCGAGGGCCGGTCCATTCCTGGAGCGTGGTGCTTCGCCGTGGCCGTCCAGTCGCGGTAGGTGCAGCAGCATCGTGAACCGTGTCGTGCGCTCCACGAGCGTACCGATCGCCGAACTGCCAAGCCCGAGGATAAGATCGCCTTCCCAATGTCCGGGGACTGCACGGTCATCCGCTTCAGCCGGGCGCTGACTGATCATGATCTCGGATGACACGAAGCCCTTGCCACGCAGGCCGACGCGCGCCCGTGGCGTCCGCAGGGCTCGCCCAGTCCGCAGGCATGCCGTCAACTCTCGCCGCAGCGCTCCTCGACCTTGGATGAAGAGGGCTTGATAGATGGCTTCGTGGCTGATCCGCATCGTCTCGTCATCCGGGAAATCTATCGCCAGAC
The DNA here is from genome assembly GCF_000502915.1 of Mesorhizobium sp. LNHC209A00. Lineage (NCBI taxonomy): Bacteria > Pseudomonadati > Pseudomonadota > Alphaproteobacteria > Hyphomicrobiales > Phyllobacteriaceae > Mesorhizobium > Mesorhizobium sp. LNHC209A00. The sequence goes on along the minus strand of NZ_AYWT01000023.1, from coordinate 680 downwards.
GCTGGGCGATCTGCTCTGGGCTCCATGCCTTGCCCCATCTTCTATCCTTTCGTTGCCCATGCCGGCGTCCGATCCAGGGGACCGTAGGACCAGGAGCGACTATTCCGTCAGGTGCCGCGGCTGTTCCGGCAAGCCTTTCCTCGACATAGAGGCGCAGGGCCTGGTTCAGCGCAAGCTTGGCAATCTTCGGGCGCCGGCGATCGCTCGGCGTGCCATTGGGCAGTCGACGCACGATACTCCAGGCCACCGCTGCGCGTGGCAGCATTGCGGCGCAACTCGCGGGAAATCGTTGAGGCGGATCGACCAAGGCGGCGACCGATGTTGCGCATCGAAAGGCCCTGGACGCGAAGAATTGCGATCTCTTCACGTTCCGCGAAAGAGAGATACCGGCCGCAGGGCAGCTTGGCCGAAGATCTGAACATCGATGGGGGCATACCGCCTGCCTTTCGGAACAATCTTGCTCCGACAGGCTGCGATATGCCGGCCTCCAACGCAGCATTCTCGCTGGGCATCCCTCGGGCAATCCCCAACCAAAATCGCCGAAGTTCGGATCGCCCCGCTTCTGGCGGCCGTCCAGGTGATGGCAACGGCGCTCGTCCAGATTGGTGTGATCGCCGCTTTTGAATAGTCATCGCAACCTCCAATGTCAGAGTGTTGCGACGACCGTTTGAATCCGCCTT
>NZ_AYWT01000022.1:0-57103 GCF_000502915.1 Mesorhizobium sp. LNHC209A00 | reverse complement strand
CATCAAGCCCACCATTGAGCGTGTCCGCCCCGTCGCCACCGTAGATGGTGTCGCTGCCGGCAAGGCCGTTGACCGTATCGTTGCCGCCGACGGAGTAGATGATGTCGTCGCCCGAAGTGCCCGGAATCAGATCCGGGCCAGGCGTGCCCACAATCACCTTGAAATTGCCGGCCAGGAAATCGTCTTGCGAGAGGCCCAGGTTTAGCGGGTCGTTCAGCTCGACGACGAGGTCGTCGGCATCAAGGACGAAGTTGCTGTTGATGTCGCCAATGAGAATGGTGGTGGCACCGACATGCGTCCACCAGACCTGAGTGAATCCGGCGCCTATGTCGGCTCCGCCGAGTGCCGTGCCGATCGCAAGAGTGTCGACCGCGGGATCGAAGTTTGCGAGCGCAATCTCGCCACGAAACACCAGGGGTCCACCGTCGTAGGTGCCTGGGGAACCACGCGCAACCGAGAGATCAAGCTTGTCGCCGTCATCACGGCTGAAGTCTGTGATCGTGTCGTGCTCGGCAAACGTCGATTGCGAGGCCGTCAAGATGCGGAAAATATCGGCTTCTGTGNGTCTGTGATCGTGTCGTGCTCGGCAAACGTCGATTGCGAGGCCGTCAAGATGCGGAAAATATCGGCTTCTGTGCCGCCGCTCAGAGTGTCTGCGCCAGCTCCACCGTCGAGGGNCCACCGGAAAGCGTATCTGCACCGTCGTCGCCGGCGAGATCATCATCCCCATCATTACCGACGAGCGTGTCGTTGTCGCCGCCGCCATGGAGTTCGTCGTGACCGGCGCCGCCGTAGAGTTGATCATCGCCCAAGTCACCAAACAGCTTATTGACAGCGGTGTCGCCGTACCCCAGAGAGTCAAAGCCACCGAAAAGCGTATCGGCATCATCGCCACCGTGCAGCGTGTCGGCNCACCGAAAAGCGTATCGGCATCATCGCCACCGTGCAGCGTGTCGGCACCCAGCCCGCCAACAAGCGTGTCGCTGCCTTCATCGCCGTTCAGAATGTCGTCGTTGTTCTCTCCATAGAGGGAGTCGCCATCAAGCCCACCATTGAGCGTGTCCGCCCCGTCGCCACCGTAGATGGTGTCGCTGCCGGCAAGGCCGTTGACCGNCCTTGAAATTGCCGGCCAGGAAATCGTCTTGCGAGAGTTGAATGGCAGCAGGGTCGTCCAGCTGGACGACCAGATCGGTCCCATCGAGTTCGAAATTGCCATTAATGTCCGCGTAAAGGTAAGTGTGCCCGCCAATAGCCTTCCACCATACTTGTGAAAAGCCGGCACCAATGTCGCCCCCCTTCAAGCCGTCGATGCGAACGAACTGATCCCCTAGAGTCCCCGTGAACCCGGTCTCCAATTGCCCCATGAAAGCCAGGGGCCCGCCGTCATACTGACCCGGGCTGCCACGACCAACAGACATGTCGAGCTTATCGCCCTCGGACTGGTTGAAGTCCGTCACCACATCGATACCAGCTAGGTTCGATTGGCTTGCGCTGAAAAACCTGAAAACGTCCGCTTCTGTACCTCCGGTCAGAGTGTCTGCGCCAGCTCCACCGTCGAGGGTATCGGTGCCCGCACCGCCGCTGAGGTGATCGATACCAGCNCCACCGGAAAGCGTATCTGCACCGTCGTCGCCGGCGAGATCATCATCGCCATCGTTGCCCACAAGCACGTCATTGTCATCCCCACCATGGAGCTCGTCCTGGCCATTGTCTCCATAGAGTGTGTCGTTCCCAGCATCGCCAAACAGTTTGTTGATCGCGATGTCGCCATTCCCAAACACGTCCGAACCGGCAATGAGTGTGTCACCGCCAACACCCCCGTGCAGGGTGTCGGCACCCAAGCCGCCAACAAGCGTGTCGCTGCCCTCATCACCATTCAGGGTGTCGTCACCCGATCCACCATCCAGTGTATCGTTGTCTAACCCGCCATTCAGGGTGTCACCCCCGGCATCTCCGAAGAGTTGGTCATCGCCGCTACCACCGTTCAGTGTGTCTGCGCCGTCGCCACCGTGGAGTTGGTCATTGCCACTGTTACCATTGAGAACGTCGTCCCCGCCCTGGCCAAAGGCAATGTTGCCGAGCGAAGTGCCCTCGTAGGGAGGATCGGCCAGATCGGTGCCGCGATAGACTATGAGCGAATCGGAGAAGTCTCCGGCGACGAGTTTTGCGTTGGAATCGCTGGTCGTCAGGTGAATTAGCATATCCTGCTCGCCGAATTGGCCGTCGTCGTCGGCGTCAACCCAGATCTCAATGCCTGACCAGCTTCCGATGGTCGTCCAATGCCAAGAAATGTCGGCAAACCCATCTGGCGACATGAATGAACCCGACGGGACGCCCGGCGTATAGCCGAACTGCAGCTGTTCCGAATTGAAGGCCAGCGGCAGGTTGCCGTAGAAACTAGGAAGGTCGATTTGGTCGCCGCCTGCTACGCCCAACCCCTCGAAATCAGTGATAGTGTCGACCGTCGAAGGCGCGGACTCGCTCCGCGGAATACCAAAGCCGAAACGATAAACGTCGTTCCCACTGCCGCCGGTTAATGTGTCCGCGCCAAGCCCGCCCTCGATAATGTCGGCGCCTCCGCCGCCCGAAATGATGTCGCTGCCATCCCCCCCCACTAAAGTGTCGGCACCCGCCCCCCCGGTAAATGTATCCGAACCGTCACCGCCAATCAGGTGAAGAGGGCCTGAAGAAACCGAACTGCCATTGACGACAAGATGATCATTCTGGCCCTCCGCCGAACCATCAACCGTGAGTGTCGTGCCCAATGCGGTTGAGACCGCTTCGTTGCTCAGCGTCAGATTGAATGCACCGCCGCCCTGATAGACTATCTTTTCGACTGCGGTGACAGTTGTTGATAAAAGCGCGACCGAGAGATTACCAGATACGATCACCGTGTCATTGCCGCCGCTGCCATCTATGGCATCAGTCGGATCCAGGTGATCTCCTACGACGATCGTGTCATCCCCAGCGCCAGCCGACACAGTTTCAGAACCGCTGGTTCGAAAATGGAAATAATCAGCTTGGTCAGACCCTGTCAGCTGACCAGACGTATCGAAACGAACGACGCTGCCGTCGGCGAACGCGAAGTTTGCGTCCAGAAGTTCGTCTATGGCGACTGAAGCTAGCGTGACCGTAGTGCCGTTGCATGTCACGGCAACATCTGAGCCAACCTGCGTGAATGTTATCTCGCCAGCAGTAAACAACCCGTCGAAGGCTATCTGATCAACTGAGAAGGAGAACGGAACCGTCGTCCCAGCCGCATCGCTGAAATTGATAACATTAGCCACTATCGCCTCCTCGATTATTTTGTTTTATCTGTGGGATGCACTTCCTCTGACCGCTTGCTTACACTGCAAGCACGAATTTTAAGCGCCGGTTTGTATGGGGATCTTTGATAGCGGCTGCTTTTTGGGGCGCCTCATACCTAGTGGCCGGCCCCCTGCTGGGTCGGGAGCTCGAGCTAGAGCAACCAACCACTCTAGATTGATCGATTCTAGATTGATCGATGTCTTCGAGAGAGATATTGGACAGCAGGTGGTTAAGGCCGTTTGGCGCGACCCTGTTTTTTTCGGGCAAGCTACTTATCATAGTACACACCCCGACAATGCCATGGGTTTACCCGGCGTTGGAGGGTAGCTCGGAGCCCGCTGCGGGCGGTCAATTCGCTCTCGCAACAAGTAACCCACTTCGGGCGGCTAACGCCGCTCAAATTCCTCTCCGCAGCTGCCCCTTTGTTGGGTAGCTTCCCCAATTTTCCTCTCATTTTAGGAATATCTTATTTAAGGTTAATAGTCCAATTCTTTAATCCTGGAAGTAGCACTCGGCTGGGAGGCAGCTTGCGGCTTGCACCCTGAAAGTACTTCCATCGCAACCCGGGTGCCTCCAATTTGAATCCCTACGGGCGCACTCTATGTGGCATGCTTGGCACAACCAAGGGTAGCCGGCACCTCCCGCTGGCGAGAGGCACTGAGGTCCCCTCCGTGGCTTCGGAAAAGACACGCTATCAACCGCCGCCCGGATGACGTGGCGTCTTCCGCCCTTAGGACTCAGGGGAATGCGTCTGCGAAATTCGCTATCGTCCGCGCTGGCATCGCTGGGCAAGACCAAACCAGAACTCGACGTGAGACCCGCCCGGGATCAGCATAGAGCGCCACTGCATTAGGAAAGCTGAGAACAGACCGGAGCCAAATTAGCTAGCTATATACTGCTGCTTTCCGTGCGGCCAGCGGAGCTACGCGCACTCAAAGAATTGCCGGGCGCATCTCGAGGGCCGGCGATGCCGACGTGCGCCGCGCGCTCTACGAGGCGGCGTCGGGTTTGATGACGCGCTTCAAGGGCAAGGACAAGGACAAGGTCAAGAACTGGGGCCGGGAGATCGCCAAACGCCCCTGCCACCGCATGGCCTGTGTCGCCGTGGCGCGCAAGCTGGCGGTGATCATGCACGCGATTTGGAGCGACGGCACGTTCTATGTCGGCGACGCGGCCACGAGTGACACCGACGTCGCGCGGCGCGTCCATGTCAAGGACCGCAAGCGCTGGGAGCGCATCGATGAGCGGCGCGACGGCATTTGAAAGGCATGGCGCCCGCACCGTGACGGACGCCATCTGACACAAGAAGATCCGCCCCGGCGGATGAGAACCGATGCAGACCAGGAACGACGGAACGCACGTTATCTTATGGGATGGCCCGTCCCTCCGGTTCCGGACAAACTGTCAGTCCGTGTCAGAAGGAGAAGGGAAATGAACATCGTCATACTCGGAATCGATCTTGCAAAGACGCTTTGCAGCCTGGTCGGCCTCGACCGTAGCCGACCATTGATGCTTTCCACAAAGCCATTCTGCATCGGCTTGCCCGGCGCGATGTAGTGCCATTCGACACGCCGATCCTCCTGCTATCATGGCGTCCAAAGGTCAGGTCGGTGCCGTAATCCGGCACGATCATGCAAGGACGGCCGCGATGCGCGGCGGTGGTGTCGAGTTCGGGGGGAAGCCGCGATCACCGGTCAATTGCAGGGGACGAAGTCGAGGCCCCAACGCTCGCAGGCGTCCACTTCCGCGGCGGATGAAGAAACCAGTGTCGGGCCCGGCTTTATCCGGGCTTGCGCCTACGACACCTAGCCCAGCCGCGCGCATCGGGATCACGCGGCCACTAGACGGATCGGCTCCGTCGTTTTCCGTCGTCATCCCCGGGTGTGCTCATTCTAGCCCCGGGATTATACTGAACGTGAATATGCGGGAACATCGGCCCTTGGTCGTTCACGAGGACCAAATACTTTGCGCTGCCGAGCTGAGAGTTAAGCTCTTGCTGCAAAAAGTGTCCCATAAGAGTTGACAACATACCAACCCCACCATCCGCCAGCTTTCTCGTCCTAATATCAACTGCGTTACCAGAATGATGCAGAGACCAACGAGAGTGATTATACCACTCTTTTCCAGCAGTGAACTCAAGTTCAACGCGCCTCGGTGCATATCGTTTGAACACGCTTCGAATTATCGGAATAGCCTGCTGCATAGGCGGACTGAGGCGGCTTTCGATCTGTCTCTGTCTCATCGGAATCTCCGTGAAAAAGAAAGTGTCATTCCTATACCACAAGTACCAGAAGCACGCGTGACCTATGGACACCTCGGAGTTGTTAACGGCAGACCCTACCAAGATGGACGCTTTGTGCGAAGCTAAGGCGAAAAAGAGGTTTCAGGACGAATTGACCGGGCAACTCCCCAACTGCCCCGCGTTCAACCCGGCTCATAGCAACTGGGCAATTTTCAGGACTTGCGCACTGGGGAGCGGTCTTCCAAATGGGTAACCTACTTGGTTGAGCATAGTGATCGGGCGCGCTTCGATCTGCGGGGCGACGTGCTGGTGTTAATCGATGACGATCTTATCGACAGCGGCAAGCAACCAATCTAGCAACAGCCAGATCTCCTTCGGTGCATTCGGAGTTCGAGCCCGGCATTTGTGCGGACCCTCTGCTCGAGAACGGAACGGTTTTCAGCCTCTAAGCGAGGGCAAGGTTATCATGGCGTTGGAAAGTGATATGCTGCAGCAACGCCATCGGAGCACTAATATGAAACTCCCGCTCGACGTGAATAAGATTCGAGACGACGGACCCCATGAAGCCCTAGGTAACTCATTTGGGTTGGTCAGAAAGGACAAAAAGAACAAGGCAAAATCGCATACAGGATGGGATTTGTCTGCCCGTCCTGGCTCGGCGGTTTACGCGATAGCAGACGGGCGAATAATACACAGATTTCATAACGTTAAGGGCTACGGAGAGGCCATTGTTCTAGAATTCGAAAACCCTAAGTACGATCCGTGGAACAGAATGTGTGGAGGACTCCGGACCTACCCCAAGCTTTATGCCGTTTACGCTCATCTCAGCAAGATGTTGAACTTGAACTTAGTACACAAAGGCCAAGTGATTGGATACACGGGCACCGGAGGTAATGCGTCAGGCGAACCACCCCATCTGCATTTTGAAATCATGCTCGAAGAACCGCTTAACCCTCACTCGCCGCGGGTCGATCCTGGCGAACTGTTTGGCTACTAATTCTATGTCTGCGAAGGGAGGGTAGGGCGATAGCGCTCATCACAGAAAGACATTGGGATGGGGCAGAGCTAACCGTTGGAAAGGCCTGAAATATGAGGAGTCTTCTTGCCGCCTTGGTAGCATTGCTTCTTCTGTCGTCGTTTGCGGTCGGCTCGACCCGTTCAGCCAAGCGCGTGGCACTAATTATCGGCAACGGCAAATATGAACATACATTGTTGCTGCCAAATCCCAAAAATGATGCCCGCTTGATGGCCTCTTCCCTACGTGGTGCGGGATTCGATGTGATTGAAGGCATTGACCTGAAAAAGGATGAAATGCTCCGCATCATCGATAAATTCACTGAAGCAGCGAATGGCGCTGACATAGCCTTGGTCTATTACTCGGGGCATGGCATGCAGGTGGATGGTCAAAATTTCCTTTTGCCGGTTGATGCTGAACTGACCTCGCCCGTGCAGCTCAGAACTCGAACCTTATCTGTTGAAAGTATACTATCAGCGCTCCCAAGCGACCCCGCCATCGGCATTGTCATTCTCGACGCCTGCCGAGATAATCCACTTGCTCGCTCGCTTGTGGCCTCACTCCCTGCAACTCGATCGGCAGCCGTGAAATCCGGCCTAGCAGTCGTTCAATCCAATTCGTTATCGCCTGGAAACGGTACGGGCGGAACTTTGATTGCCTATGCCACCGACCCGGGAGCGGTAGCTCTCGATGGAAGTGGTTCGAACAGTCCATACACCCAAGCTCTTGCCAAATATATCGTCCAACCTGGCTTGGAACTTCAGAGCGCTCTTACAAGGGTTCGAGGAGAGGTGACCGAGGTGACAATGGGCAGACAGCGGCCCTGGTACAATGCGTCGATTGGTCGAGAGGTTTTCTTGAGCGATAAATCGAGAGTTGTATCCTCTGATTCAAACGTAGCAGAGCAATCTTATTCGCGAAAAATAGAGCAAAGCCTATGGGATGAGGCTGTTAGGCGCGATACTCAAGAATTCTATAACGCATATCTCCAGCAATTTCCCGATGGGAGGTTCTCCGCAGTTGCGTTACTGAATGTGGAGAGACTTAAGCATACTCCAATCACGCACAATTCTTTGCGGGACGGCGTATCCGAGTCCCAAGAAAGCAATCAGCTCAGAACATCCAATGAGCTTTGCAAAGGAGCCAAAGAGGCCAACCTTCAGCCGACTGTCCACTGCCTTTCAGTGGGGAACTCATTCACTGACACCGATGGTGGTCCGGTTATGGTCGTGATACCGAGCGGTACATTTACTATGGGTTCACCTTCCTCGGAAGATGGTCGGCAAACAGACGAAGGCCCCCAAATGGATGTCACCCTCGTTCGACCAATGGCGATCGGGAAATATCAAGTAACTCGCGGTGAATTTTCCGCATTTGTCGAAGCCACGCACCGCCAAGCTACAGGCGGATGCAATGTGTTTGATGGCACCCGATGGGTCCAATCCGAATCAGCAAGCTGGGAGAATCCAGGATTCCCGCAGAACGATAGCCATCCCGCCACTTGCGTAAGCTGGGAAGATGCACAAGCATATACGCTATGGTTACAGAAAGTAACTGGAAAGCGGTATCGGTTACCGTCTGAAGCCGAATTTGAATACGCCGCACGTGCTAAGATATCCCCGGGCCGATACACACGCTTCTGGTTCGGAAACAGTGTGGATGTGCAGTGTCAATTCGCAAATGGTCCAGACCTATCCGCTCAGACATTGTTCAAGAATTGGGACGTGACTCACTGTACCGACGGCTATGCGAATACAAGCCCCGTCGGGACCTTTTCAGCAAATGAGTTTGGACTCTATGACATGGCTGGCAATCTCTGGCATTGGGTTGAGGATTGTTATAGTCCAATACTATCGAAAGTGATTATAGACGGTTCCGCGCAGACAGGTTTAGGCTGCGATAAACGCGTGCTAAGGGGTGGGTCATGGATATTCGAGGTCTCTAATCTAAGAGCAGCAGATCGTCATAGCGGAAGACCCATCGACCGTTTCAACAGTAGGGGATTCCGGGTAGCTAGATCTTTGGACTAACTTTCGGTCGCTCAAGTTGTGGATTACCGACAATCGAGCCGCATATCAAAGCCCTTCCTCCTCAATAGACTAAACGGCGAACGAAACCCCATGGCGCGGCGGGAGTGGCCGCCATGGCGCCTGCTTCGAAGTCGCCACAGGATGGATCGTTGCGTGGGAAAATCCTCTCCCCACTAGGAATCCACCAACGCGCGAGATGCACTATCGTCATTCTCCGCTATAGTTGATGAGGCGCTGGTCGACTGACAGAAGATGTTGAAACCGTCCTTGGTCGTGGCGGGCGCCTTCAAATGCTCCGATGACCTTGGCGTCGTAACCGCTGCGCTTAGGGGGTGCGTCGACTCCAACCTTCTCTCTCAACAAGGCAAGTTCGAGCGTCGAGTACACCGTATCGAAGAGACGGTCCCGATCGTGTGCGTCGATCCAGATCATCCATTTTCTGCACCAATCAGCCCTGACTTGTTGCGGCAGGAATTCGACCGCCATGTAGCGGTTGATGCCGCGCGGTACCATCAACTTGGCTGTCACGTGTATTTTGCGCTTGAGAGCGAATTGCAACAGATCGCCCAGATGAAGCAGGCCGACTGATGTTAAAGTCAAATCGAGCGCCGCACGTATGCACGCATGCCTACGCGTCATATCAAGGAGAGTATCCAAATTTCGGGTGAATATATCGGTCTTGAAGCCGGTCCTTATATACTCGCCCGCCTGCCCGACCCCGTCGATGGATGCTTGCACGTACACGCTATTGAAGCAGGGCCACAAATTTTCGACGCTTTGCCCCCGATATGAAAACACTGTGAGATTGGTGTTGTACGCCACATCGACATTTGCTGCTTCTCCGGACGTTGCGAGTTCGCTCATGACATCCCAATGGGTGGAATCCATCAGGGGCTCTCCGCCGGCCCAATATAGATGTCGCACACGGCGCTGTTTGGCCGCCGTGATCAGCTCGTCATGAGCTCTGCCCAAGGCGGCAGTCCTGCGATCGAGATACGCGGGGTCCCAGTTGTGAACGTGCTCGCCGAGTTCTTGAAGGCCGATGTTCCGGCGCGCCTCGATCTCCGCCGAGGTTGAGGAATGTGGACCGCAAATGCGACAGCGCAAATTGCAGGTCGACGTTCGATAGTCGAACGTTACGGGTTGCAGGGTTGTGGAACCGTCGTCAGCGGTCGATGCTATCGCCTGTTCGATCATCTCCGGCCAGCGGCTTAACACTTCGTCCTTGTAAGAAAGAGTCCGGTTGCCCGTATTGGAGCAATGGCCGCACCGCTTCGGCAATGTGCCGCTCAGCATTTCTCGGCGGACGCCTTTGACTTCTTCCGAATTCCAATAATCCTCCAGCGAAGCCTCCGGGCCGCCTTCGGCATACCTTTCCAACGAGACATCGACACAGCAAAGCTTTCTACGGCCCTGTGCGCTTACATGCGCGTGGATCCAGGGGAGCAGGCAAAAGCTGTCAATGGGTGACACGGCCACGGACAATCCAATATGGCTTGTTTCTAAAGCGTAATCAAAATCGATCGGATACGCAAAGATTTTCCAATCCTACGTCTCGCAGGCGCGAACAATGCCGGACATGCAGGAGTGAGCCGAATTTGCAGCCGGCGAATTTGAAGAAAGGCAAGCGCGGGTGGCCGTATTGCCTGAATTCCCGCAGTTACCTTGCCGGCCGAGTCTTTTGAGGTGTTCCGGCTTGTGATCCAAGCCAATGTCGCCGTATGCTCATGATGATCGTTGTTCGAGTTGGCTTCTAGGGGGTCGGCTAATGGTCAATCGTCGCCTGGTACTTAGCGCTTGCCTTTTTGTCCCTCTGGCGTTGTGGGACACCGCAAAGCCGGCGGCGGCCGAAACTCGGCTCGCACTTGTTATCGGAAACTCAGACTATTCGAACGTCACGAAGCTTCCCAATCCAACCAATGACGCTCGGCTGATCGCATCTTCGTTGGAGTTGGTCGGCTTCACCACGATAACGGCAATAAATGCCAAACGCCGTGACTTCCTCGAGGCGGTTAAAAATTTCGTCGGAAAAATCGATTCAGACACTGTCGTGGTCTTTTACTATGCCGGGCACGGCATCCAATACCACGATGAAAATTTCCTTCTGCCGATCGACACCGAAGTCAGGCAACCTGGGGATCTGCCCTTCGAAGGTGTCAGCCTGAAAGCAATTACCGACGAACTGATGGAGGCCAAGCCGCATGTAGCCATCTTTATTCTGGATGCGTGCCGCGACAATCCGCTGAAGGGCGGCGCCAAGAGCTCGAAGGCGGGTTTGGATGACGGTCTCGCGAAAATGCCAGGTGCTGTCGGTACGTTCATCGCATTCGCGACAGCCCCGGGTGCGGCTGCAATGGATGGTGCGGAAGCTGACAGTCCCTTTAGCAAGGCACTTGCGTCCTACATCTCGAAGCCTGGTCTGCCAATCGAACAGGTCTTCAAGCGTGTTCGCGAAACCGTGTTCGACAAGACAAATGGATTGCAGGTACCCTGGGACAACACTTCGCTGATCACGGATTTTTTCTTCGTTAGCGCTATGGGCGACGAGCCCGAAGTGGTGCGAATGTCCGAGGCTGATGCAACCGCTTGGCGGGATGCTTCGACGGCGGACACGCTCCAGGCATACAAAGGCTACATTTCCAAATATCCGGACGGCCTATTTGCTGACCTCGCTGCCGCACATGTCCGCTCTATCGAAGAACCGAAGTCCGAAAAGCCAAAGAGCGGAAATGAAAAGCGAGGGCTCTCTTCGGTGGCGGATCTGTCGGATTGGAACAAGGCCAACGAAGCCGGTAGTTCAGCTGCCTACAAGAACTATCTCGTGGCGCATCCGGATGGATTGTTCGCCAAACTTGCGCGCCTGCGCATAGAAGATACATCGACCGCCGACCTTGCGAGCATGACGCCCATTACGACTGTGCAGACACCGAATTTTCAGGAGTTTGTTGAAAATCCACTTTACCCGGAGGTCACTGACTGCGATCGGTTGGCCGGCCACGTCCAAGAGGCCGCCGATCCGTCGGTAGGGGTCTTTTTTGGCCAGATCGAGCCCGCGATGGCGGTTCCAGTCTGCCAGCATACGCTTGAACAATATCCCGACAGCTTGAGGATTCTGACCAATTACGCGCGAGCCATCGATGCGGCCGGACGTCACGAGGAGGCCCGCGCGCTCTATCAGGCCGGAGCCGAAGCCGGCTTCCCAATTGCGTACCGTTCGTTGGGTGACGTTTACCGTGACGGCAGGGGCGTCGAGAAGGATTTGAAGGAGGCGCGGTACTGGTATGCGCTCGGTGCCGAAAAGCACAATGTCTTTGCGGAGCTCAATCTGGCGCTGATTTACGAGGGCGGGCTCGGTGTGCCGGTTAACAAGAGCAAAGCTGTTCAATGGCTATGGCGCTCGGCAAGCCAGGGGTTTGCTCCTTCCATGGAAAAGCTGGCCGGCTATTACCTCAATGGCGACGTCGTGCCGAAGGACGAGCGACAAGCGGCGATCCTTCTGCAAGGTGCAGCCGAAATGGGGCATATTTGGGCAGAGCAACGTCTCGGCGAACTTTACATTTCCGGCACTGGCGTAAAAGCCGACCCATTGTTGGGAAGGGAATGGATCGAACGGTCGGCAACGCAAGGAAACGCTTACGCGCAAGTCGAAGTCGCAAAATTGTACCGTGATGGGATCGGCGGAAAATCCGATGCCGTCGTCGCTTTGAAATGGCTTTATCTTGCAAAGAAGGGTGGCGCCGATTCGGCTGATGAAGCCCTGTCTGGGCTGGAAGCAAAAGCTTCGAAAAAACAGTTGAAGCAGGCCAAGCTGCTTGCTGACACTTTTACGGCGAAGCCCATTAAGTGACTGCCGTGGCGATTGGCGATAAAGCAGGCAACGACTGACAAAGTCAGAATTGCCAGCGTACCTTCTGACGCTTAGTTTCGTCAATGTTTGGTTGGAGCAGGCGCTTGTGCTCCTAGTGCCTTTTCAGCTACCATACCGCAGATTTTATTGGGGACGTGGCAGGCTATGACCAAATTTTTGTTAGCAAAAATTTCGTCCTTGGCGTTTGCAATCTCCTCGGCAGCGCTCCTGAGTGGGTGTGGAACCAGTGGCGGGAAGCCCGAACTCTGCAACCCTAGTGTTCAAAGTGCCAGGTGCGCGAAGGTACCCAAGGCAAAAGCGGCCAAGAGTGTCGCTCCGCGCGTTCATCTATCGTCCAACTACTAGACTTTGAGCAATCTTCCGCCAGATGGCAAATATCCCAGTCGAGAGGGAGCCCAATTTCGACCTTCGAACCACTGAGGTTATTTGCTTCGAATCGGGGCCGGTTAAATGCGCCCCTTTTCGTCAAACAACATGGTGTTGTAAGGATTAGAAGATCAGTTGGTTCGGATCATTTCGCGCGGAGGGTTGCAGACGGTGTCCTTTCGGACGCCGACTGCCTGATGGATTTGCCGCCCCTCCTGTTGGAATGCGAGGCCGGGCGTAACGTTATTCTGCCGACGGCGCGTAAGTTGTACGATCGTGTCGCCGTCTTGGGAATGGCGTCGATATTGACAGGAAATAATCGCTATCGTCGACGTGGCGTTTCCGAACTTGAGAACGCCACAGCATTCGATAGCTGGAATCCGTCCCATTTTCTCGACGTCGCCGAAATGGCGTGCGGATTTGCCATTGGACTGGAATGGTTCGGTCCTGCAATGTCCCATACGGAGCGCGTGTTTCTAGAAGACTGCCTCGCTGAAAGGGCTTTACAGCCGGGTGTCGACCAGTTGCGCGCCGGGGCGGGCTGGACCGCGGCGACACACAATTGGAACGTCGTTTGCTGTAGCGGTCTTATAGTTGCAGCATTGGCAGCTGGCGCGCGGCATGCAGAACTTGCGAGGGAAGTCCTGGCGGGCGCGACAACTGCAGTCGTCCTTGGCCTATCCTCTTTTGATTTCGATGGCGGTTATGCTGAAGGCCCGGGGTACTGGGAGCATTCTGCACGATACGCCGTGGTGGCACTGGCCGCGCTAAGTGAAAAAGGCGTTGCAATGCCCGATCCTGCGGGACTGGCCTCGAGTTGGCTCTTCAACCGGGAAACGACTGCCCCCTCGGGCGCATGCTTCGATTTCGGCGATACGGTCCCTCATCCTGTCCGTTCGCCGATCCTTGGTTGGCTTGCCAATCACAGCGGTGAGCCGGAAGCGGCGATATGGCAGCGGACGGCGCCTGGCAATCTTCATCCGTTCGACCTCTTGTGGCTCTCTGAAGAACAGGAGTCGGGTTTATTTGTTCAGCAACGGGTCACCGCCTTTCAAGGGGCGGGAGTATGCATATTGCGGAAGTTCATCGGAGCCTCAGAGATTTATATCGGGTTCAAAGGTGGGCGCAACGATATCAACCACGCACATCTTGATTTGGGATCGTTCGTCCTTGAGGTCGGAAAATTCCGATTCGTAAGCGAACTTGGACGTGACGATTATGCGCTTCCCGGTTATTTCGACCTTGACACCCGGTTCAGTTATTTTCGACTTGGAACGGCTGGTCACGGCACGGTCATGTTCAATGGGCGATCTCAGTCACTGGGGGCGTATGCGCGCTGTTTGGGGATCTCAGATGAGGCGGACTTCGTTGCAGCCGCCTTTGAGATCGAGGACGAAAATTCGCCGGTCCGCCACCGTCGCGGCATTGCGGTCGACGGTGAATGCGTCTGGATAGTTGATGAGATCACGCGCAAGCACGACACGCTGGAACCCATACTGATCAACTGGCGCGCTTTTACCCAAGCAGAAATTTCCTGGCGGCAAAAGGCGGCAACGCTTTGCATCGGAGGGCAAACTCTCGCTGCAGAGATCGTCGATAGCAACGACATTGCCTGGACTGTCGACCCGGTAGCGTCGCCGCCGGGAGAGGGTGACAATTCGGGATTTACGTGCCTACGATTCGAGACCGAGATGACGGGGTCAGCACAACGTTTGTGCGTGGCGATCTCGGCTCAGCCCATCCAAGGCAGCATTGCAGACAGATTGCCGCCCGGTATTGACATGTGGCCATTGACCTTGGCGAGGAACACCGGCTGAATGAAAGTCCATGGATCGGCCCTTTCACTGAAACGCGTAGAAAGGCAGGTGAAATATGAGGCTTCGATCGCTGATTCCGTTCGCCGAGCGCCGCAACGATAAGCAGATCCCTTCCGAAGAAGACGATATGCACATCTACCGGAGCGTGGCGGCCAAGCCAGTCGTAATGGTGACCGTTCTCGGAGTGAAATCGGACTTACTCGAAGAGATTATCCAGATTACCTCGCGCAAGTTCGAACCCAAGCATCGCCTGGTCTTTCTTACCGACTCGTCGGAATTCGGCCTCTTTCGAAGCAATGGTGCCATCTTCGAATATTTTCCGCCGCTGCTGGAGCAGCGTCTCCATGCTGCGGTCATGCCTTGGCCGGCCTACCTCGCCGAACGTTGGGCGCTGCTGGTTGCCAAATGGAGACCTATCCACGTCATCGCCTACGGACAGAACATCGACGGATTTTTGGCCGCAGCGTTACCCTCCGCGGATCGAGCGCCAGTGCGGCGGCCGTGACACACTTCGACATTGTTTTTGTTGCCGACGTTCGTTTCGAGGGAGGAACCTCGACGGCAATCGCGCTTGAAATGAAAACTGCCGCTCGCCTGGGCCTTCGGATCGGGCTGTTGATGGTGAAGGGGCCGCTTCTGGTGCTTCCCTTTCCTGTTCATCCGCATATCCGCGCCATCCTCGACAGCGGGCTTGCCGAAAGGCTTGACCCGGACGTGAGGATTTCAGCATCCCTTACCATAATTCATCACCCTACGATTATGGAGAATAGGCCGACACGCCCCGTCCGAATCCGTTCGGACCGTGTCGTGATGGTATTGCACCATCCTTGCTACGACCGAAAATGTGCCGTCCAGTACGATCTTCCCAGGGTTGTTAGGAATTGCCTCGATGCCTTTGGCTCGGAAATCCACCTAGCGCCCGTCAGTTCCGTCGTCCGGGACAGCCTGCCACGAACTCTGCCGCCGCATGCCATTGTCACTGAAGCAGATTGGGAGAATCTCCTGGACCTGGACGACTGGCAACAACGCCCCCCTCGGAACGTTTCGACCCCGGTCGTGATCGGTCGGCATTCGCGCCCCGATGCGCTCAAATGGCCCAACACAAGGCAGACCGCCATGTTGGCCTATCCGTCTGACGGGTCGAAGTACCGTGTCCGGATCTTGGGCGCGGGCGACTATTTGCAGGAACTATATGGCGATCTACCTTCGAATTGGGAGCTCCTGCCATTTTCGTGGGATGGCACGGCAGAATTCCTTCGCTCCCTCGATTTTTATGTCTACTACCATAGTGACGAATGGTCAGAGGCATTCGGGCGGACCATTCTGGAAGCTATGGCGATCGGCCTTGTGGTCGTGTTGCCTGCCCATTTCGAAAAACTATTCGCCGGCGCTGCGGTTTACGCGGCGCCGGCACAAGTGGAACGCGTGATCACGCGTTTTGTCGACGATCCTGCCGCCTATGCAGAGCAGGGAGCCCGTGCTCGCGCGCATGTAGAAATGTGCCACACGGCCGATCGCTTCGTCGAGCGACTACGGTCGGTCGGTGTGAGACCCAGCGTTGCTGCTGCGAGCTCGATATCCTCGTCGTTGCAGCCTTTGCCTGATCGCAATGTGCTGTTCATGTCCACAAACGGAATTGGTGTCGGGCATCTGGCGCAGCAACTCGCTATAGCGCGCCATTTGCCACATGGCCTGCAGGCGCATTTCGCAACAATGTCCTATTCCATCAAGGCGGTTATTGATGAAGGTTATCCTGCGCACTTCTTCACATACCACCGGCATATCGGCGCTGACGTCGATGACTGGAACCGGGTTCTTTCGGAAGAGCTGTTCGACCTAATCTCTCATTTGAAGCCGGCGATATTCGCTTACGACGCGACTGCGGTGTTCGACGGAGTTTTGCGCGCTGTGGCCACTCATCCAAATATGTTCTCGATCTGGGTCCGGCGCCCCATGTGGCGGGAAGTCCATCGGCCGTTTCTTGAGCTCGCATCGAAATTCGATGCCGTTATTGAGCCCGGTGAACTGGCCGAGGACTTCGACACCGGCCCGACCGCGTCGCACCGGGGGGATGTGTTTCTGGTTCCACCGGTACTGCATGTTGCGCCTTCAGAACGCCTGCCGCGCGAGGTGGCCCGAAAAGCGCTCGATCTGGCCGATGGCCAGCAGGTGGTTGCCATCCAACTTGGCTCCGGTGCCAATTTTGACATGTCCGGTGTGCATAGGACAGTCGTCGACACGCTGCTCCGGCGGCCAGACACCATGGTGCTCGACATCCGCTCTCCGCTAGAAATTTTCGATCGTCAGGGGGTTCCGGACCATCCACGCCTGAAACGCCTGCAGCTGTTTCCAAGTTTTCGATACAGTTTGGGTTTCGATGCGGCCGTGAGTGCTGCGGGCTACAACGCTTTTCATGAGCAGGTTCTGGGAGCAATACCCACGCTGTTCGTGCCGAACGAAGCGGAGGAGATGGACCGCCAACTGGCTCGCGCCCGTTGGGCTGAACTGACTGGACGAGGGTTGCTACTGAGGCGAAATTTCGACATGGCTCACACTAAGGAGCTTATCGACCGCCTACTCGATCCGGCTGAGCAAGCAAACATCATTGACCGCTGCACGACGATCGAATGGACAAATGGTTCCGAGGATATTGCACGTTATATCGAAGATCACGCCAGGCTGGTTCGCACGGACTGGGACATCACGAGAGAGGATTGAGTGTCGATGTCACCGCGACCCGATGCTGGAAGTTGGAGGGGCGGGCGTGTACCGACTTGCAACATTTGCGGATGCTCCCGATTTGTCGACATGGCACCGAACCCGGCGAGCATTTTCGTGCGACCGGGAGCTCAATGCGGCGGTTGCCATTCCCTTGAACGCCACCGGCTACTCTATGAGTTGCTCCGATCCCGATCGTATCTGAACGGAGCCCGCCGTGTTCTCCATATCGCGCCAGAGCTTGGGCTGGCGAGCGCTCTGTACGCGCGCTTTGGCGATGGCTACTTCGCCTGCGATATTGATCCGGCCAAATATGCCGGCCTTTCCGTAGCGCAACTTGATCTATGCAACGGGCTTGCTGAGTTTTCGGAGCAATCGTTCGACATTGTGATACACAACCATGTGTTGGAGCACATTGCGTGTGACTACAAGACGATATTGCGCCAGCTCGACCTGCTGGTGGCGCCGGGGGGTGTGCACGCCTTCACTGTTCCGTTTATGAGCGGCGGCTTCCGGGAATCGTTCTCCGACAGCGAGAGCGACCGTCTGAAGAACTTTGGCCAGACCGATCACTACCGCGTTTTCGGAACCGAGGACCTGAGTTCGACGATCGCGGCAGTCGTGAGGGTGCCGGAAGCATATGATGCCAGTTTGATGGTTCCGCCAGAACGACTACGCGAAATAGCAGTGCCCGAAAACCAATGGCGCGGTTACAACAACAATGCGGTTTTCTTCATAGAGAAGGGCGCAGAGCGCGCGCCAAGGACTGTTGCCCCGGTGGGTCGCATAGCAGAACAGCCGCGGCTCAGGATAAGTGATCGTCGACCCGCTACACTTTTTGTCTCTGCAAACGGCGTTGGCCGCGGCCATATCTGTCGCCAGATGGCCATCGCCTCTCGCCTCTCCCGGCGCAGTGCGTTCTTCCTGACCATGTCCTATGCGGCGCGCATGATCGCTGCAAACGGCTTTCCGTTCCAGTTCGTCCCGCATCATGACGTTACCGGTGAGCCGGAGCCGGAATGGCACTCAAATCTGTCGCGTGAGATCGAGCTCGCTTTGAACATGACTGGGGCCGACACCCTTGTCTATGACGTCAACTTCGTCTTCGACGGGGTTATTGATGTATTGCGCACACGAAAGCCATTGAAATCATTATGGATTCGGCGTGCAATGTGGCCTGAGATACATCGCTCCTATATTGGCGCCGGAGTGCATTTCAGCACCATCATCGAGCCGGGCGATCTGGCCGAAGCGCTCGACGAGGGACCGACCGTGAGCGACCGGGCCTCCGTTGAACGGGTGCCGCCCGTGTTGATGATCAACCCTAATGAGAGACTCTCGCGAGAACAGGCCCGCGATGCGCTTGCCTTGCCTCGTGACCGGATGCTCATCATGGTCGATCTAGTGTCGACCAGAATCGATACCTACGTCAGGATGCGAGAGCGTGTTCTGCAAGATCTGCTGGGCAGGCCAAACACTTGTGTGGTCGAGTTGGAGCCGATGCAAAAGACCATCGGCACCGTGACGTCGAGTGACCGGCATCGGATAATCCGCGTCGACGCCGCCTTCCGCTACAGCGCCGCTTGGGACGCAGCCGTGACGCGTTGCGGTTATAACATCTTCCACGAACATATCCTTGGCACGGTTCCGAGCATCTTTGTTCCCAATGATGCTCCGGATATGGACCGGCAGTCGGTTCGTAGCAGATGGGCGGAGGAAAACGGTTGCGGAGCAAGCCTGGCCGTCGAGCCCGACGCCTCGCAGTTTCGGAGCAAACTCAATCAGATCTTCGATAAGGCATGGCGCGAGCGTGTTGTCAGCGCATGCGCCCGGGTACGATCGGATGGCTGGCAAAACGGCGCCGAAGCGATCGCGCGAATCATCGACGCGATATAGTGGCAGTGCACCGAGTTCAGAAGGCGTTGCAGTGGAACGCCTGGAATGGAACACAGCTCGCCATCGGGGCATAGCGGACCCTAGGAAGCCGGCCGCACGGAAGATTTCTGGGGGGTGGGCTCTGGGTGGTGAGGCCAGAGCAAGAAGCCCAGGATCAGCGCCAGGACGAACATGATCTCAGTCGGGATCTTGCTCATCAGTGGTACGTCGGGTTCTGCCAGGACCCAGCCTGGACGTCGATCTCGTCCCAGCCGAGCTGGCTGAGCCGGCGAGGACTGTCACCGCGTCGGAGATGACCTCGGTCGGATTGCCGTCCTTACAGGCAGCGAAATCTCGTCGAGCGATACTTCAACAAGCTCAAGCAGTTCAGAGCCATAGCCACCCGATACGATCGAAACCCGCTCGACTTCCTCGCCGCAATCAAACTCGCTTCAGTCCGTATCTGGTTGCGACATTATGAGTCTGCATGAGTCTGCGTCAGAGCTTGCCTGAATTCCGGTAAGCCTCTTATGAGACTTTGCTCCGCGCGCACCCGGCGCTCAGACTCTTCTATAAATGATGTTCTGCGACTTTGACGGCAGCTTTGCGCCTCATGCACGAACCCGGTTCGCGGGAGGGTCGCCTCGACCTGAGATGGCGCGACAGGCATTTGACTTGAGCGGGTAGGGGCGTCGATCTGACCATGGCGCCATGGCTATCTTGTCGACCGATGCACCAATCTCTCCGCTTCGCCAGCGCATGCAGCACGACATGCTCATGCGTGCCCTGGGCTCCCATACCCAGCAGGACTACGTTCGTCACGTCCGGCGCTTCGCTGTGTTCCTTGGCCGCTCGCCCGACACTGCGACGGCTGAGGACATCCGCAGATTCCAGCTGCATCAGCATGAGAGCGGCGTCGGCCCTGCGATGATCAATGGCTGAAGCGTCGGGATCTGGCGCGTGCGCTTGATCATGAGGTATCAGCGCAAGCTGCCCGACGTGCTGAGCGTGGAGGAAGCGGCGCGGCTGCTCGAAGCCGCACCAGGCATCAAGTACAAGGCCGCACTCGGCGTCGCCTATGGCGCGGGTCTGCGCGTGTCCGAGGTCGCGCACCTCAAGGTCGACGACACGCACGCGCGCCCATGGTGCTCAGCGGGCCGGCAGGGCCCCGTCCGCCTGCGCGCAGAGGCTACAAGGCTGTGCGGAGGCTTCACTGAGCGGTCCGTCCGTGTCCACCACGTCGCCTAACGGGGGCGATCACGCCGTCGCCGATATCAGCCGCAAACTAAAATCCCCATAGCCATCAACTGCGGCCCGCGGCTTCCTGCATGCGAGACTTTCGTACGCCTGACGGCACCCGAAACCCTTGAGCATAGCGGTCATTTCGGATGCCGTCGCGACCCCCGAAGCGGAGGTCGGCTACAGCGAAACGGTGGCAGCTCTCGCTGCCACCGTTGCATGACCTCAATGGCCGCAACATTCAGGATTGCATCCTTAGGCGCAGAACTGCAGCACGGCTGCGTCCGCTAGGATCATGAAGTAAAGCCGATCGCCGGGGCGAGGTGCTTGAAGCCCTCGCGTGCCTTGATCAGCGCGCCCAGCGCGGCGAGGAGATCGTCGCGGCCGCTTGAAGCCGGTCGCGGCTAACGAGTCCGGCCGGGTCAGTCTGAGACAATTTCGTAGTGAAGAAGCTGGGCGTCGCCGACGGTCGACCTCACTCCGGGCGAGATGACGCCGGAGCCGAAGAGGAGAATATCTTCGCGGCGCACGAATACTTCATGGCCGGGTCCCATCGACACAAATGTGCCCGACGAGCTTCGCTCGACAAGCCGGGCCCTGCCATTCGAAATAGTGAAGGTCGCGTGGTGCCTTGAAACCCAGGGACGCTCGACGACAATATTGCATTCCGGAGATCGGCCGATGGTCACGAATTCGTTGTTTCGACAGGATCGCAACTGATCTCCATATCGGATGACCAGATTGATCTGCCGCGGCGACGCGGAGCGCTTATCGGTAATGGTGCCCCAGTTGGTGATCTGCGTACCGAGCGCCCCATCGTCGCTCCACAGGGTATAAACATCGAAGAGTTCTTGCTTCCCTTTCAAGGCCATTTTGTCGAGGAGCCGTAATGCCTTGCGGCTTCTCGCGGAAAGGACTTCGCAGAAGCTCTGGCTGATCAGCACCTCCCCGGGGTTGGCCGTGGTGGACAACCTTGCAGTGACATTGACAACGTCACCGAATACCTCGCCCCGCGTGCGAATGACCGCGCCGAAATGCAATCCGATACGGGCGCTCAACGGCCCTTTCGTCAGTTGGCGGCTGATTTGGCAGACGGCCCTCAGCGCCGCCTCCGGGTTCTCGAACAGGCTGAATACGTCATCGCCTTTCGAGTGAATGAAATCACCGCCGTGCCGGGCGACGATCTCGCGCATCGCGTCCAGGCAATCCGAGACCTGCTGCAGAGCGGCATCGTCGCCGATGCGCTCATAGAGGGGCGTGCTGCCCACGACATCAGCTAAGAGGACTGCGGCTAGAAGTCTTTCCTGATCCATCGATCTCGTATCCGCATCGAGAACACAGTGGGTATAGCACACCAAAGTTGCCTTTAACTTATCTAATTGCGCGCCTTGGGGGCCGGGACGGTGCTTCGGCGTGATCGTCTCGGACGGACAGGCGTCTGCCTTCGCTCATCTCGCCAAATCACGCGCTTTTCCTATCGGATCTGCACTAGGCGCCGGAAGCGGATCGTGTGCGCCTGCTCTCCGGTTGGATGGAATAGCTGTGCGCTCATCCATTCGCGGCTTTTGCACTGTTGGCGACGGACCTTGTCCCGCACGTCGTCTATTGTGACGTTTCCGATCACTTCGCGCAGCTCGATGGGCTTGTAATTGCGCGTGACGTTGCAGCGCGCGCAGCGGATGTCCGCCACCTGCCTGGCGTCACGGACATGCGTCAGGGTCCAGGCTGCTCCCCTCGGCCACTTGTCGGGTTGCTCGGGCATGCATCCGAATTGAGAACATTTTCCTGTCCGGTCAAGTGCTGGCTTGACGCTTTGTTCTCATTTCGTTCACTGTCGCCAAATGGGCGACGAGATCAGGTTGCCAAGCCGGAATGCGCCACACCGCCCGGCGTGCAGCATCATCTATGCGGAGCACGACGGCTGCAGAAAGGATGCCGGATGGGGCTATTTCAAGAGCCTAATTTGACATGGAACTGTTCGCTATCGCTGCAACGGGACGCGGATCGCCTTCAACCGCGCGCTTATTGCTTCTGCAGCCGCCTTCGGAGACTTGTTGCCCCTGAGGGCCATATCGACTTCCTCTCGCATAGTCGAGGTGAATTCATCGTATTTCGGGCCGAGGAAGCGCGAAGGCCGTATGATGGCGTTTGTCGCTGCCGTGTACATATCCGGGAATATCGCATTCGACTTCAGCACGGCAGGGTCACTATAGAGTGCCCCAAAGGCTGGTGCGTAGCCACCTTGGATGGCCCGTTCTTTCTGAACCTCGATGCCGGCGAGAAACATCACTAGCGAGACAGCCTTCTTACGATGAGGAGAATATTTCGACACTGCAAGTTGCCAACCGCCAAGAACACCTGTGCGATTGCCCAAATTTCCGCCGCGCGGAAGTGAGATTACGCCAACCTTCCCTCGGAGTTTGCTTGATTTTTCTTCAGCAAGGTACAGAACGTACGGCCAGTTGCGCATGAAGGCGACATTGCCATTCTGAAATTCTTGTCGCGCCGCCTCCTCGCTCAAACCCACAACCCTTTTCGGAGCAATCTTTCCGATCCAGCCGGTCATCGTCTCCAGAGCATGCTCGGTCGCGGCGGTATCTATGGAGAGACCACCGTTCCCATCATTTTTCACCTCACCGCCATAGGCATTTATCATTTCGAGCGCGAAGCACGTTAGCCCTTCCGCTGCGAGGCCGTTGAAAAGGAAGCCTTGAAATTTTCTGACGCCGCGCGCCCGCTCGCCCCTCTGGATTTTGGCTGCACTCTCAGTTAGCTCCTCCCAAGTCTGAGGCGGATTAAGGCCATACTTCGCCAGCAAGTCTCTCCTATAAAAAAGTAAACCGGAATCGACGAACCAAGGCATAGCGACAAGACGGTCGTTCACAACTGCGGCGTCGAGCGCATTCGGCAAGATCTCCTTTTCTACGCCATTTGAGTAGGCGTAGAGGTTGACTAAATAGTCCGCGAGCGTGCCTGACCATGTTACGTCGATCTGAACTATGTCCAGATCAGTTGACTGCTGTTCGAAGCTCTTTCGATAAAGGCTGAGTCGGTCGTCCATTGGCCCTGGTGCTGGGATTACCTTAACCTTGTTGCCAGTGCTTCGGGACCACATCGCGACTTCCCGTTCACAAAATGTCAGCTCTACCCCGGGTGTTCCGCACGAAATGGTGACTGGACTGTTGTCAATAGTGTCCGCTGCGCTTTCATCGTCCACGCGCATCGCGTCTGAAACCACGAGTGCTCGTTGTAGTTCGGCCAATCTGACATGCGCCGCCGCCGACCATGGACTTCTTGGGAACTGCTGGGTGAAATGCGCGAGACTCATCTGATCGGCAGCGATCCCTAATGAGTCCCACGCAGCATCGTCTGGCAGGGGAACCCCTTGCTTTGTTGCGGCAGCGATGATCGCCAGTTTCGGAAGTGTCCCGTACAGAGCAGGTTGCTGAAGTCCACCCGTCGCGACAATGACTTCGTTCCGCGTGCGATTAAAAGAAGAGTCGAGATCGAGGCCCGGCTCGCGAAGAGATTTCACCAGCGAGGTGACAAACGGGCTGTTAGCAAACTGCCCACCTTCGCGGGCAAGCTGCCCTGCCTTCGCCGACAACATGACTGCAACGTCACCTGCTTGCTTGGGGGGCGCCAGGCCGCCGGCGTTCCGGTGGTCGCCTGCCTTCCGAGCCATCAAGAACGGATTGTCGCGAGATGCGTCGACAATAACAAGACGCACCTTTGTGGCATTAGCTGTCGCTGCAGTCAGCTGGCTTAGCGAAATTGCTTCTTTTTCGACGTCCGCGTCCGTTAGGAGGCGCGTGTCCACGGGTAACATGAAGTCGTCACCGTTAACTTCAATCCCGTGTCCGGCGTAATATATAACTGCCCAATCGGCGTGATCGGCAAGTTCCTCGAATGTTCTGATCCGCGACAAAAACCGATCTCTGGGCAGATCGGCTTCGAGCAGGACGTTAGAAAAGCCAAGTTCGGAGAATGCAGCCGCCACTGCCCTGGAATCGCGTTCAGGATCGACCAGCGGCCCCGCGGAGGCGTAGCGTGAATTACCGATAACCAACGCCACGCGTCGCTCAGAAGCTGACCCAGCCACCTTCGCGAATGCACAGTTCGGCGGGGAACCGAAACCGCACACAAAGGCAAGCATTAGAAATGTCATCAAAATCAAGCGACGGATCACCATAATGGCCTCGCATCAGCTCATCATCAATATCCTAACGCGTTACGCGGACGCGCGGAAGCCCTTTCATCTCGGCGATCGCCGCTCGCTACCCGCCCCCTGCACGTTTGATTTACCGCTGATCTCAGATATAGAACCACCCAGCAAAGCACCGACTCGTGGTCTTCAACGTCTTCCAGACGCGACGCGCGTTGTTCTCGAGGCCTCTGTCACTGTGAGATTTCGCGGTCGGTTGCCGATCCAATCATCCGAAGCGGCGACGGCTCCACTGGTCCAGCCACTCCTGAAGTTCCAGCTTCTCGCTGTCCGAGAGTATTGCATTGACCTGGTTGAGCCTGTTCTGCGCCTCCTCATTGCCTTCGCGAAACGACAGCGTGAACCAGAACGCCGCCTCTGTCAGGTTCTTCTCTGTCCCTTCACCAGATAGATAGAGGAACCCCAGGTTTATGTAAGCTGCCTGACTGCCGAGATGGCTGCTTGAGTGCAATACTGGTAGGCGCGCCTAGCATCTTTTCGTGTACCCACACCGTCCTTGAGACAATTGGCGTAGTTCACCAACGATGGTGCGTCGCCAAGATTCGCCCCCTTGCCGAACTCTGCAAAGGCGCGATCAGGATCTTCCCCACGCCCCAGCCATTCAGATAGAGCAATCCGAGCTTGTCATATGCAGTGGTCCAATTCTGCACTGCAGCCTTTTCAAACTAGAAGTGAGCTTTTTGGTAGTCCTTGGCGACGCCATCGCCGCGTATATACATGAAACCTACGTTCGACTGATCTTCCGGATGTCCTCGCTCTGCCCGCCTTTTCTAGGTTCTGCTTGGCCCCAAGCCCCTTGCGGTAGAAGTTGCCCATATTGTGGTTGGCGCTTATGTAGTTGGCCTTCATAGCCTCAGGTTCAACACTGCCGCTTCCTCACCCCGGCCTGCCTTCTCCAGCGCACGCGCAGGCTCCACCTTAAAACGCATCTTGCCGGGCTCTGCGGCAACAGCCTTCTCGCAGGCCGGGATGAAGGGATGGACCAGCAGCTCAACCGGCGCGCTGGTCGGAGAAGCGGGGTATGGCGTTGTTATTGCGACGCGATGATGATCTCACTGGCGCCGACCCTTCGATCGAACGGCCTCTCGATTCAGCGGAACGACGACGGATGGCGGAGCGCTGCCACGAGATCGTTTGGACCAATGGTGCAGACGCCACCGTACAGTTCATCGAGGAACATGCGATCGGCGCTAAGCGGAAACCGTCTGACAGCGGCACAACACAATGTTAATATCTTGGCCCGGGGCTAGGTTATTGATGCGTCGGGCACTCTTTCGTTGCGCAATTTTTGGGCAAGCATGGCGTCTTACGAGCAAACGCGCATTCAGTCGACGAACCGGTTCGATCCCGGTGTGCGCCTCAACGACACTTATCAGCTAGACGAACTTATCGCGTCGGGTGGGATGGGGGACGTCTACCGCGGCCACAATATCGAGACTGGCGAACCGGTAGCGATCAAGACCGTGCGTCCCGAACTGGTCGGGGACGATAAGGTATTCGAGTTGTTCAAAAAAGAGGGCATGATCCTCGGCCGTCTCAATCACCCGACCATCGTTCGCTACTATTCCTTCTCCCGGGACCCCAACATCGGGCGACCTTATTTGGTGATGGAGTTCGTGGAAGGGGAGTCTCTGGCCGACCGCATGAGGGCCGGTCCCCTCACCTTGGAGGAAACTCGACAACTTTTTGGTCCGGTGGCCGCCGGACTGGCGCTAGTCCACAAGGCGGGCGTAATCCATCGCGATCTCTCGCCCGATAACATTATCCTTCAGCACGACAATGTGATGGACCCCAAGATCATTGATTTTGGCATTGCTCGCGCCGCCAGCTCCGGCGAACACACTATTCTCGGCGGCAGCTTTGCCGGAAAGTTCAGCTTCGTCTCTCCCGAACAACTTGGTCTGCGCGGCCGGCAGGTGACCAACCGTTCAGATATTTATAGCATGGGACTGGTTATGGCAGCCGCGCTACGTGGCAAGCCGCTTAACATGGGCTCGTCCCCCGCGGAAGTGATCGAGAAGCGCTCCACAGTGCCCGACCTCAGCGAGATCGATCTCAGCCTGCGGCGGCTATTGACAGCAATGCTGCAGCCCGATCCTGAAGACCGGCCGCGCAGCATGACGCAAATCAGCCACTGGTTGCAGCTGCCAGCGGATCCAACGGCGGTGTTCTCGCTCGAGGGCACCATTCCCCACGCCTTCGGTCAACCCGCTCTAGATGTCCAGTCCGAGGCCCAAAAGCGCAGCTCGTCTGCTGTGATAGCTAGTCTTGAGGGTTCCTCGCAGCAGCAGGCGCGCGATGACCCGGCGCGCGCTGCTATCCAAGCCGGGGCCACCAGCGATCCGGTTATAAGGCCGGCTTTGGCTAATGCTCAGTTCGCAAAGCACGTCCCGCCGGTGCTGAAAGGCCAGACGATTTTCCGGGCGCAGGAGAGCAAGTCTGCCGCGAAAATTACCAGGAGCGTGGGACTGTCACGTACCGGCCTGCTCGCGGGCGTGTTTCTCGCAATCACAGCTATCGCCGGCACAGGCGCATATTTCTCGGGATTGATCGATTTTGGAAATGGCAAAACCGATCTCACAGATAACGGCGACAAAGCATCTGATGTTGGCTCAGGCGGAAACGGATCTCCATCATCCGCCAACAGCCAAACTGTTCAGCCGACCCCACCCACCGCCAAGCCGCCCGGTACCAATTCCGCGGTTAGTCAGCACACGACGCCGACCGGCCCGGAACAGCCCAGCGTCAACACCCAGGCGGAGGAAGCCTTCGCTCGCGCGGATCGGCCCCTTGCCAGCAGCGAGGTTACCCATGACAGCACCGCCACGGGCGCGGGGCAAGTCGAGGAGGGTAAGCCGAAGGCTGTGAAACCAAGCGCGGATGGCGCTGGCAACACGGGATTGAGCTCCGGGCCAGTAGCATCGGCGAAGGAACAGAGCGACGGCGGCACGACGCAACCTTCTGTCGCGCTCAGCAAGAACGCTACGTCGGACGAGACAAATTCGGCCTCAGCATTTAGCCCAGACGAATGCTTCTTCGCCTCAATCATAGCCCAATCGGACAACGCGATGGCGATCAAGGGCATTGGCCTCTCGATGGCGCCATTCGATCGTATTAAGTCCGCGCTCGCCTCTGCGGGCAGTGGCGACGCTCACATAGACGGCCACATCATTACAGCCCGCCAATGTCCGATCACAGCCTTTCTCAAGACAATCAACGATTCGACCAGTGACAACCCGAACCTGAATCTCACCAAGCTTGGCAGCGTGGGCGGAGGCGAAGTTGCCGGCACTGTCACCAACGTCGGTTCGCGGATGCTTCATCTCTTTGCAGTCGACGGAAAAGGAACGGTCTTCGATCTGCAAGACGATACGACTACCGTCAACGCCACATCGCTGTTCAAAATGACTCTTTACGATGCGCACTCAAACTTCATGCCGCCCGGCATCATCGTCGCGCTGACGAGCATCAGAGCGATCGATCTGAGCCAAGCTGGCGCTGCAGCTTCCGGTTTGCCCGCATTGGCCGAAACACTGGCGAGGCGTGGCGACGTGACCGGAGTAGACTTTGGTTTTTTTTCATACGACGAGGAACAACGCTCAAGCGCTCAGTAGAATCTGTTTCTGGTTTGCCGTTTCTCTGGCAAGAACCTGGACGAAGCCGCGAGGCCATTAGCGGGGCAAAACCTGGCCAAGCCCGGTTCGTACTCCACCCGCACCACGGGTTCAGACCCATGAAGGTCCGTCGGGCCGCAGAACTGACTGAGTAAGGCGATCAATACAGCAGGTATCACCAAAGGAAGCGGGTTCCGCTCTGGCGCGCGGCGAGGGTAGCAGCGCGCCTCCCAGGCCAGAAGCATGAGCTTCTCGATGCAGGGCAGGCGGCATTCACCGAACTCAAGAACCTCTGTGTTTGCAACAAGTCGAATGGCGGCACGGGCAGCTTCTATCGTTCGAAGCATGAACTGGTTTTCGTATTCAAAATAGGAACCGCCCCTCACACCAATAGCTTTGAGCTCGGCGAGACGGGTCGATACCGTACCAACGTCTGGGACTATGCCGGCATCAACAGCCTGGGTGCCAATCGCATGAGCGAGCTTGCCATGCGTCCCACTGTAAAACCAGTCTCTCTGGTCGCCGACGCGATCAAGGACTGCTCGCGTCGAAACGAGATCGTACTCGATCTATTCGGCGGTTCTGGTAGCACGCTCAAGAGAGAGATCGGCCTCACACCAATGCAATGGCGAGTGCGCGAAGCCATTTGAGCGATTTCCGTAACCGCCGACACCCATCGCACGCGAGTGAATCACTGTCGACGTTGTTTGGGCGCGTCCAAGATAGAACCGATAGGACCAACAATAGCCATCTTCGTTAGACCCCGAACTGTGGAAGCGTGCGCTCGACGTTCGCTTACACATAGCGCCACACGGCTAGGGCCGGTCAAAGGGCCACGACATACGCAAGGAGGCAAGACGCTAAGCGCCTGCCAAGGTGCTGCCAATGGTGAGGAGCGCGGTGATGCCCATCCGTCGAGAAAAAAGGCCGCTATGCTGGGCTCATGGAGCGGCCTTCGGCTTCTCTGCCTGGCGGGCCTGCCACGTTGAGACAAGGAACGTGGCCATGGTTCCCGAAAGATTCACCGCCAGCTCGGCATGACGGGGCAGGGGTCGTGATCGCTTTGGCCCCGGACTATGTGCGTCACCCAACTTGCTGCGCAGCGAGCCAAGCAGCTCAACGATCTGCTGACAGCTGCCGAGCAGCTGCCGGAACGTCTGCTCGGTGTAGTCGTCGGGCGCCAGCTTCAGCGTCTTGGCAAGTTTCCGGTAGAGAACCGGTAGGTCGTCCTTGTCCTCATAGGTCTCGCCAGCTTCATCGATAATCCATTTGCAGACATCCTCGAGGGCTTGCGTATCGCAGGGCTGGAAGAGGGCTAGCCATTGCGTGGGCGAGAACCCGTGGTCGAGGTATGATGCAGCTCCTCGGCGAGGACGATCTCACACTTCCGAACGTCCATCGCCGATTGCCGCTTTGCGCCTCATTTCGGTCATTCGTGACGCATTCGGCAAATTCTGAAATTGGCCGTCGCTCTCGTCTCCCCTTTCATCGCGTTCTGATGACAACGGTTGGGTGACGGCCTGCAAGGAAAAAGCGGAGGATTGCAGGGTAAAAGCGAAGGATGGCGTCTAGGGCGGCCGGATTCGCTGGCGGCAGGAACGACGACGCCTTAGTTTGTTGGCTCAAAGAGTCCTGCGATTGACGATCGCGTTGGGCCAACCCAAAAGGAACACCTCAATGCTGTCGTCTTCGACCCTGGCCCTGGCCGCGACCCTGTCCGAAAAATTATCTAACCCCTTCTTAGAAAAGGTGCTTGCGGGCTCGCTCGGTGTTGCCTGGGACAGCGCCAATCCTATCAGAGCGAACCTTTTCGCGGCAGGTATCCGGGAACTCGTGACCTACGTCCTTCATGATCTTGCTCCAGATGAGCAGGTGAAGGCATGTGATTGGTATTTGCTCGACCAGGAATACGCCGCGAAGAACAACCTTGAGACCAAGGGCAAAATTACTCGCATTGATCGAATGATTTACGCGACCCAGGGTGGCCTTTCGGACGATTCTCTTGAAGAACTAGGGGTCAACGTCGAGGTTGATCACAAGAAGCTGAGATCAGCTATGGACGAACTTTCCAAATACACCCATGTCAGGCCCGGATCCCTACTCGAAGGCGATGAAGCCGTGAGTGAGTTCATGCGGAACACCTTTCACGCGGTGATCCGATTTCTCGATGCAGTCACCGAGGTCAGAGACGCAGTTGCAGAGGCCGTTTCTCAGACAATCAATGAGGTGGCCGACCAGGCTTTAACAGAAAGCGTTGTCCAGGAACTTGATGAGCTTTCAACGCATACGCTTGTAGACGAGGTAGTCGCTCACGACATCCGTGTCGTAGCGATGGGCCCAAAGGAGATCGAATTTCGAGTAAACGGAACGGTTTACGTTCAACTGAACTACGGTTCGGGATCGGATTTTCGCCGCGGCGAAGGTGTGTCTCTCTCAGACAAATATCCCTTTTCGGTCAGAATGGCTGCCTCCGTTGCCGACATGCGTCCCTACACACTGGAGCGTGCGTCCGTGGACAATAGCAGCTTCTATGAATAAGCGGCGGCTCCTAGCCGATTACTGCTGGCCTTCAAACAGATCCGAGGAAGCCACGGCGCACGGAGTAGTTTGCCTACCGACGACGGTCCAAGTGAAGGTCCGACACCAGTCATATCGACGTCGCGAGGTAACCTGATCACTCACCGAAACGAAGCGGCTTCTCGGCAACTTGTGCGGTCTCTTTGTCGCGGGTGATAGGGTTTACTTTTCTCAGCTCTGCCAGACCTTCCTTGCCGGCCGCTTCCAGCACCGACAGCAGTTCCCGATAGCCTTGCACGTTCTGTGCGGCTTCCGGGACGTCTGCACCCATCTCAACAATCTTGGATACATCGAAGGGAAGAGGGGGCGCCCTGAACCCGCCTTTGAGAAGCCCGCTGTAGGGCGAGAACGACATAAGCATCAGCCCTGCAAACAGATGGCGGTCCCAGACCACGTCATACGCGGCGCGTTCTTCATCGGTCGTAAGACGATTGTACCCGGGCTTGCCAAGCATCTCGTAGTAGGTGTGGAAACCGTGCAGAGAGTCTTCAATTGCCCACAGCCGGTTGCGATACCATTTTTCGAAAAAGCGCTCCTGGAATTGCTCGAATGTCACCAGATTGATGTTTGTCGCGGCGACCGCCTCGATCGCCCCAGATTGAAAGCCCTCCCGCGAAATAATGTAGCCATTATTGGCGCCCGTCTCCTGCATGACCGTGCGACACGCATGCACGATCTCCTTCGGAATCCGGGCTTTCCAGTTCTTGCATTCGCATACGGTGATGCTGGTAATCCCATCCACGGTCTCTTCGGCCAGTACGTCGACATCCACGCTACCGCGCGGCAACTTTATCGTCACCTGCCTTGTGGCTTTCATCCCGCACTCTGCAAGGATCGCCTGGATTAGGTCCTCCAGCTCTTCCCAATTGTCCGGGATCCTCGCCGTAATCAATGGCACGCAACGCTCCTCTTTATATTAGCGGAAGCTTTGGTGAGGAATCGCACGCGATGAAGCTTCCGAGTAGTTTAATAGTAATAACCAGGCGGCCTTGCAGGCGATGCACGCTACCTCATTGATCTCGACGCGCCCGATTTTCGGCTGAAGACTATTGATCCACACCACAGCGTTCGCCGTATTTAGGCCAACATAGATTTCGTTGGGCAGTCAAACGGTGAGCGGAGCCCTTGAATTTGTCGTTCCAAATGGGCCGATTCCGCCTGGGTGCAACGATCAAGGTTCCGAAGGCGCCAATTGCAACTGACGATAATAACTGTGTCTGAAACCCTTGTCGTCATCTCTCCAGTTGGTAGGGTATTTATCGCCTCGGCAACCTCAAGCCGTTATCTTTTATCTGCTCGCATTTTGACGTCAATATCTTAGCAATAAACTACGGAAGAAACCCCTCTGATTCACGAATTTTGCCACAAGTTGGCGCCCTGCGAAAATCCGCAGAAATCCGTCATGGTCTGAATTGACCGGCGTGATCTGTGGCGCGTTTGTGGCGGATCGCCTTGCGCAAAAAGGCCGCCCAACTCAGACTTAAGCATTCAGTCAGTCCACCAATAAGTAAGACCTACCCCATTTTGCTTGAACCGATTAGGCGCGGTTCGATAAGGTCGCGACAGGGAGGGCCACCGTGTCGCAAGTTGTTTCGGATTTTGTAAGCGCCTACACGCGCGAGTACGACTATTACCGGTCGGCGTCGGCGATTTGCAGCCTCCGCTGTGAACAGCTTTTGGCGACCCAGGGGATTAGGGCTATAGTTAGTCACCGCGCCAAGAGGCCAAATAAGCTCTTGGCCAAGCTTCAGCAGAGAAACAAGGATAAGAATTACCAGAATCACGATGAAATTCGGGCCGACATCCCGGACCTAGCAGGTGTACGGATCGCGCTTTATTTTCCCGGCGACCGCGAGAGGGTTAAAGCGATCTTGAGCGAGAAGTTCGATGTCCTTAAGGCAAAGGACTTTCCCGAGAAAGGCAAGTCCCGCAAGGACTCAAAGCGTTTCGACGGGTATCACGCCGACCACTATCGTGTCCTGATGCCCGCGAACGCGTTGGAGGATGGCGAAAAATCATACGCCACTGCCGCAATCGAAATCCAAGTCGGTTCCGTTCTCATGCACGCCTGGGCGGAGGTCGAACATGACTTGGTTTACAAGCCTGAGAGCGGTATGCCTTCGGAGGACGAGCACGCGATACTCGATGAATTGAACGGCATGGTCATCGCGGGAGAGATCGCGCTTGAGCGGCTTCAGAAAGCCGTGGAACGTCGATTGAGCAGTGCTCAGGATACGCAATTCGACAATCATTACGAGTTGGCCGCCTACTTGTACAAGTGGATGCGGGGCAATGTGCCAGAAGGCACGGAGCCCACGATCGGCCGGGTCGATATTCTTTGGGAGTTGCTCAAGCGAGCGGATTTGAACAGCCCAGGAAAACTACTGCCCTTGCTGCCGGACGCTGCCGCCGCTTCCAGCGGGTCTGCTTTATCCGATCTGCTGGCAGACGCGGTGCTGGAATTGTATCCAGAGCTGTATTCGTCTTACGGAACGCTGCAGTCTAGCCTGGCGACCCCAGACACATCCGCGCAACCCTCTCCACAGGCCACCGAGCGAGCCGACACAATGGGGGACTTTCTCTCGGCATGGGTCACGCTCGAACGCACATTCAGAATATTGGGAGCGGACCTTACCTCTAAGCGCGGCTACGTCGACCCCCTCAAAGGCGCCGCATCGATAGAACTTTCGGCAAGTGCGTTGGAAACCATAGGCGGAATCCGACGCCTTCGGAACAATCTGGTCCATGGGATCGACATCCCACCGCGCAAGGTGTTGATGGAAGCGAGGAATTCCTTGGATTCCGTCTTCCAGGAGCTAGAAAACCATCAAGAGGCGCGGGTCCGTGACGCCTTCTCCGAGGCGAGAGACCCCACAACTCGACCATGATTGCCGCAGCTCGAAGAATCGTGGGAACCAGCCGCATCTTGGATGACATATGGTCGATACCCTAAGCAAGTCAGCGCGATCCGAACGAATGTCTCGAATTGGCCGCAAGGACACAAAGCCGGAGATGGTTGTTCGTCGCCTAATTCATTCGCTAGGCTACCGCTATCGCCTACATCGTCGCGCCCTGCCGGGACGGCCAGACCTTGTTTTTCCAACGCGACGGAAGGCGATTTTCGTGCATGGTTGCTTCTGGCACCGACATTCCGATTCGGGCTGCAAACTGGCGCGGCTCCCAAAATCGCGTGAAGAGTTCTGGATACCCAAGTTGGAGGCTAACGCAGAGCGTGACAGCAGAAACGAGCAAGCTCTCGATGAGTTAGGTTGGGAGGTTCTTGTAATATGGGAATGCGAGATGAAGGATCGCGCTTTGCTGAAAAGCAAAATACAGGTATTCTTGGACGATGAAATCAATTGAACTTTTTGCTGGCGCTGGTGGACTTGGGATAGGATTGCACGACGCGGGATTTAATCCGGTGAACGTGATCGAGTGGGATTCCTATTGTTGCGACACAATCCGCGAAAACAAGAAGCGGGGGATCTCAGCGGTCAAAAACTGGAAGGTCACGGAAGGCGATGTGCGGCTAGTCGACTTCAGACCGTATGAAGGAAAAATTCGCCTCGTGTCAGGCGGACCACCTTGCCAGCCGTTTTCGATGGGTGGCAAACACGGCGCGTACGATGACGCGCGAGATATGTTTCCCCAAGCCATACGCGCCGTGCGCGAGACAAGTCCACAAGCCTTTATCTTCGAGAACGTCAAGGGACTGACGCGGGCAACCTTCCGCAACTATTTCGAATATATCAAGCTCCAGCTAGAACACCCTGAGATCAAGCTCCGCCGCGACGAGGAGTGGGGGGATCACCTGGCGCGCCTGGAACAGCACCACACGAGTGGAAGCAAAGCCGGTTTGAATTACCGTGTGATTACCCAGGTTGTTAACGCAGCCAATTACGGCGTTCCGCAAAAACGGGAACGCGTGATTTTTGTGGGTTTTCGCGAAGACCTCGGCGTGAGTTGGCATTTTCCGCTTCCCACCCATTCCCGCGAGGCTCTCCTGTGGAATCAGGTGCACGGCGACTACTGGGATCGCCATAGAGTCGCCAAGAAGGATCGTCCGCCGCAATCTTCCAGCGGGCAGAACTTCGATCCAGATAAGAAAGGGCACCTGCTTCCATGGCGCACCACCCGCGATGCGCTTGTCGGTTTGCCTGATCCGGAATTTGATCCTCGTGGCAGTAAGAAATTCTTGAACCATCGACTGCAAGCTGGGGCGCGCTCCTACAAGGGTCATACCGGTAGTGCACTGGATGAACCCGCCAAGACGCTAAAGGCTGGAGTACATGGCGTTCCCGGGGGCGAGAACATGCTCGTGCGCCCAGATGGATCTATCCGCTACTTCACCGTTCGCGAAAGCGCGCGCCTGCAGACCTTCCCAGATGACTTCCTGTTTCATGGATCTTGGACCGAGACCATGCGCCAACTCGGGAATGCCGTGCCCGTCGACCTAGCTCGCATAGTAGGCGAAGGTGTTGCCAGTCATTTGCCGAGGAAGGCCGCGTGACGGGCAGTCCCTACAATCCTCTCGATAAGGCAAACCTTGCAAAGAGCATCGAGTTTGAATTGCTCGGGCGCGCACCCGTTCCGCTCCCGGCCGTGAACAATGTCAAGGGCGCGGGCATCTATGTAATTTACTACGTAGGACGATTTCCTGCATACACGCCGATCGCGGCGAGAAACGCGGATGGCGCTTATGCTCAACCGATCTATGTCGGCAAGGCGATACCAAAAGGCGGGCGCAAAGGGGGCTTGAGCGCTGATGCTTCCAAGGGTCGTGCCTTAGCTGATCGTATCGCGCAGCACGCGGCCTCTATTGAGCAGGCCACCAACCTGGACAGCCAGGACTTTTCAGTTCGGTACTTGGTCGTAGATGACATTTGGATTCCCCTTGGCGAAAACATGCTGATCGAGACGTTCAAGCCTTTGTGGAACCGCGCCATTGATGGATTTGGAAATAGAGACCCGGGCAATCGCCGCGCGACACAGTATCGCTCGTCCTGGGATGTCCTTCACCCAGGTCGCGCCTTCTCAACAAAGTTGGCGGAAAGCCCACTGACCAGGGAGTTCCTAGAGCGGCAGGTATCGGATTATCTCGCGGGCAGACCTTTGGAAAAGCTCCCGAAGGCTCTCGAGGATCAGCAAGCCGCGGAACAAGCCGAAGCGGAGCAGAGCGCGGACGAAGTCTAGTTGCTTCAGCCGAGCCAGATTATCCTTTCCACGCCAAGTTTGGACGCCGCGCTCTCCACAACGCGGCGATCTCCCTCGTCCGCGAATTTCGAACCAGCTTGAGTCAATATAGCAGCGTGGGGCGTACCAAGTTCGAAGGCTCGTTCGTGAAGAGCCATAAGCGTCGCCTTCCACTCGCTTGCCTTGCTCCAAGCGATCTGACGGTCGTCATCGAGCAATCGTCCGTGCGGCTTGATGTACGTGGCAACAGGCTTCGTATGGGGCGGAATCCCCAGAACCCGAAAAGCCAGGTCATGACTAGCGGAAGCTTCTCGCGTGTAAGGCTTGAGGAGGGTATCCTTAATGTACACGCGAACCTGGCGAGGGTCCATGTACATCCCGAGACGGCCGCCTACATCCTTGGTCTCTGTCCAAATGCCGTAATAACGCGACTTGTCGTTGGCCGAAAGTGAGGGCCAATCAAGCCGATCCGCCTCAGCCCACAGCTTCTCCTTGATCTCGCGCCGAATGTTTTCAGGGACGCTCATGCGACCCCTCCAGGCTGCGGCGTGTCGGGAAAATCAAACTTAGGCATTTCCAGTTGTGCGTCTCCTTCGCGCAGCATCAGATCAGCCTGATCCTTCATCCATTCGAACATGAAGCTGCCGGCCGACGCGTCCCTGAAATTGATCAGATGATGTCCAAGAGGCAGACGCTCCAACGGGCCGGACGCCGCCTTCTGAAGCTCAACCAACTCCGCTATGCGGCGCAGGTCCGTCACGAAATCTAGCACGACAACCTTGTCTTTCCCGGGGCTTAGTCGAAGTCCACGACCGAGCTGCTGCACGAAAATTCGCCTACTATGCGTGGCGCGCATGAATACGATCAGGTCAACATCTGGCACATCGACGCCTTCATTAAAAAGGTCGACGCTGGTCAATAAATCAATGTCGCCGCGACGGAACATCGCCATGAGCTTGTCGCGCTCGCGCGCGTCCTGCCGGGAAGAAATCGATTCCGCGCGAAGGTTGAAGCCACGCAGCGATCCCGCGAAGCTTTCAGCGTGATCCACGGTGGGAGAAAATACGATTCCCCCACGGCGTTTCTCGTGCTTGAAGACCTCCGCGATTTGACGCGCGGCTTCCTCGTCGCGGGTCGGCATGATGAGCTTTTTGTTCAATTGATTCAGCGAATAATTATGCACCGAGCGGTCTTGAACGAATTTCCAGTCGATATTGTCGGCCAGTAGTCGATAATCTACTTCGCTGAGATATCTATTCTTAAGCCCGTCCGAAATACCAAGGCGAACCAGTGGCTTTCCAAGAATTTCGTCGATGTCGAAGCCGTCGCCTCGCCATGGGGTCGCCGTGACTCCTCCCACCATTGGCGGCTCAAGCGCCTCCAATGCCCGCCGGAATGTGGTCGAGCCGATATGATGGGCCTCATCGACAAGAACCAACCCAAAACTCGGAAGGTCGTCGACGCGCCCAATAACACTTTGTACAGTCGCAAAGGTGATGCCGTCATAGAATGATGGCGTTTCGTCGCCCGAAAGCAGATGCGTCGGAACCCATTTCGGCAGCTGATACCAAAAGCCAAACTGGAGCTGACGGATCAGTTCGCGCTTGTCTGCCAGAACCAACACACGGTTGTCGCGGATAAGTCGATCACGGTAAAGATCGCTGACCACCTCGGCCATGACCACGGTCTTTCCGAGGCCAGTCGCCAAAACGATTTGGGATCGTCCCGTATCCGTCAATCCTTCTCTGAAACGCGCGAGCGCGTCTTGTTGATAGGGTCGGAGTTCGCGCCGCGACTTTGAATACTCCGGTATGCGCGCCGCCATGATGGCGAGCTTCGCTGGGTCCAAGAGTTCCACGTTCACGCCGATGCGACGGTAACGATCGATCTCGGCTTGTAATCCTCCCCCCGCTGCACGCGACGTCGCGACGACCATGCGATTCGCGCCGTAGAAGGTGCCGGCCTCGACGGCTTCTTGCACGGCGAATTTATTCGCGGGTGCGGTGGTCGTATGCTTGCACTGGACGACCCAGATTTCACCGTTCTTGACGCCAACGATATCGGCACCCTTGTCTCCCGTCCCTCCAACCACACGGACATCGTCAAATCCCGCATAAATCAGCAGTCGTGCGACATCACGTTCAAATGCCTGCCACGGGCCACGGAGAAGGCGCCGATCGTCGAGAAACGGTGTCATTGAGACGGCTCGACATCTGGCCTGAGAAGCATCAACGACATGACCGCCCGGATGATCTCATCCTTCGAAGCCATTCCCAAGTCACTGAGGTCTTGTTTCGAAAGCCAGATAGCATCGCTCACTAGGCTCACGTACTTGGATAGGACATTCCGCCTGGCATCCTCGGTGATGTCTGGGTCGCCGTAATCGAGGTCGGCGTAAGCATCGGCCCAGATTTTTCCATCAAAGCAAAGCTCGGGGTGCCTGACGATCAGCGTCCTGATTATGTCGGATGGTGCCGATTGCAGGAAGCTGCCATCGATCGTTGCCTCTGCGGGTTTGATCTTTTTTGCCGCGAGCGCGCGCATAACGGTGGTTTGCTCCTGCACCGATAAATCATTGAACAACGACGCACGTTCTTCAGGAGCACACGAATTCACAAGCGCGCGTGCCACATCAACGAGAATTGCTGTTGCGTCGGCTGGAAGCGCTTTGAAGTCGAGGGCATTCTCATCGCCGTACGCGGCACGAAATTCACTAAGAATCAGTGCGATGTCCGGCGCGTACTTTGAGCTGCGGGTTTGATCGGCGGTCATGTACGCGAGATGTGTCAACATCCCATCCCGGGGCGTCATCGTAATCGACTGGAAGACCGGATGGGCGGGGTTATAAAGATAATGGTGCGTCTTAGTCGGAATATCTCCCAGCGTGACGGCCCATGGCGCGCCCGCGGGTAAATCAGGATCATTAGAAGCAACTTCGAATGCCGCGACATTCCATGTCATTGACGACGATTGATGATGATACTTTCTCGTAAGGTTAGGCACCTCACGCCGTACGGGGGGCGCGGGAGTGGGGGCGGCAGGCGATGGTGTGGGCGTAGGCTCACTACCCGGTGCTGGATCATCCATGATTCCAACTGGCAACCCGTCCTCACCACCTGATGTCGATTGAGAACCGCCGCCCGGTTGTACAGGCTGACCTGACTGCCCGTAGAGCAACTCGCGATCGGCCGCTTCCACCAGCTCAAACCATTTTGCGTCGTCTTGGTATTCTGGATTGCCGTCATGGAAGTAACTCGCCATTTCCATCGCGAGGTTGTTGTCCTTGGCGATGAGAATACGCGCGTATGCGCCCGCAGTTTTTGAATGAGGGCTGGTGCGGCGGAATGCCCGAAATAGAGCGAATAACGGCGAATCGTTCGTTGCAAAACCAAGGTCTTTGGCTTTTTCCGGGCGTAGCGGCCCCTCGCCGCGTATAAGCTGCACCATCTCGGTCCAAGTAGGATCAGCACGGTCAAAACGGTCTTTCGCGTAGCTCACCCGGCAGTGATCAATGTGAATTTCACCAACAATACGTCCGCGGTTACGCTGATCGTCGGTCGGATATTCTAGCTGCTCGCTCTCGTCGCCACCATTCCATGAGAATAGGTCCTTGCTCGCGATTTCAATTTTTCGACCATTCCGAATGAAATCGAGGCCGTACTCCGATTGATCAAGATACCGTTGAATGCCAATCCACCCCTTGATCCTGCGCTTGCGCTTCACAATCGAGCCACTCGTGTCGCACAGCGGACAGGGCTCCGATTCCGAAGCCTCAGGCACCCAGGATAAACAGTTCGTGCAGTAGAGACGTTCGGACAGTGCATGGTTGATAGGAATTACCGCACTGACGCTCGTGCCACCTACGCCCGGCACAACGCGATCCTCATTCCACACGCAGTGGCGCCGCGCCTCTAGCCGCTTGTTGTTAATGTAAAGCTCGAAGCTAATAGGGACGCCATTCTGGCGCAGCATCGCGGAGTATGCCTGGGCGAGTCGCTTTTTCACCGTCGTCTGATTGGCACCCTTTGCTAGCCACTTACGTTGCTCTGGTTTGAGCTTCTTGATGGTGACTTCGGTTCCATGCTGCTCCGGATCGGCCTTGGGCCTGGTGAGTTTCGGAGTGCGAAAATGCCGCTGGCGTCGTAATTCATCGAAGTCGATCGTAAGTCCATGCCATTCAAGCTCGCCCTTTCGGGTCGTCCAGACTTCGGTGACCGAGCCAAGACGTGCGGTCGCGATATTGAAGCCCATGCCGAATAACCCCAGACTGTCGATTGGATTGTTTCCAGACCATCCCGCGCTGACGGCTTGTTCCAGAACGTCCACGGACATGCCGGACCCGTTATCTTGGATGCGCACCGTCGCGCCGTCCTTGTCAGAGTTTGGCAAGGTTACGTCGACCCGCGCGTGCGCGATTGGCGCGTCTTGGCGACTCTGCTTGAGAAAACCGTCAACGGAATTGTCTACCAGCTCCGCGATGCAACGCCATTGGTCCAGATTTATCTCGCCCAACATGGGAAGAACCCGCGGACTTGGAATTAAGTTAAACTCGCCGTTCGTCATCGCATTGCTTCCCTGCCCACCAGACATATTTTCGATTCCTGATATATTAACAATTTACATGCAAAAATAGGGGCAAAACTTGCCAATGCTAGTGAATAGTACATGCTTGACTGAATTCCCATGGTGACCCATTTAACCGGCACGCCGGTAGTGCTCGAATCGGATAACTATTTGGGTCGCCTCCGCCCTTTCGTTGACGATACGATCGAGAAGCTTGGAAGCGCAAGTTTTCGGGAGGATCCGATCGCCGGTCGGAAATACTCGCGCGCGACCTCAATAATTAGCTCAGCGTATAAGCGGCACGGAGCAATTCTCGAGGGCTCTTCTGGAGCGCCTTAAGGACTGTGCCCGCTTGCGGGTTTGGACGGAAGACGACTTCAAGCTTTCACATGAATCACTTCAACGCGTTCGCATGAGTGAACGTATCGAGCCGCTTCTTGCCACAGCTCTCCCCTATGGCGATCGTGAGCGAGCCATTCGCGTTGACATCATCGTCTTCGACGAAGAACGGGGTTCGCTGACCTCGTACAAGGTCAAAAGAGGCAACGGATCCTATGATGGTGGGAAACGGCGCATGATCCAGGAGGATCTCGTTCGAACGCATATGCTCCTGCCCGACTACGGTAAGACTCTCGGCCTGACTCCAACGGAAACACACTCGCATATCGTATTCTACTATGGTTTGCTTTCGCTGCCGGCGCCGCTGGCGATAGCTGGGAAGGACCTAGACTCACATTTCAACTTCCCGGTCGTTGAGGCCATCGAATGCGTCAATTCCTATTTCGTTGACCGCTTGCACGCGTTGATCGAGCAGGACAAGTGAGCGATCGGTGGGATCTTTGGCTTCAGGCGTGGCGAGGAACTCCTGGTCGGGAAGATCCTCGACGAACATCGCGTCGGAGCACGAAGAAAGGCGTGGGGTGAGACGGGCATTGATGTGGCTTCGATAAGCAGACATTCTGACGTGCTAGAACCTGACCCTCGAGCACCGATGCTGACGTCGAATCCGAAGCCAGATGACCCGTGCACCTGCAAGAGCGGTAAACGCTACGCGGACTGTCACGGTCCTATCGTCGAGGCGCCGAAAGGCAAGGCGATCTTTGTCGGTCAGAAAATGTACGCCAAGACCTGGGCCGTGAATGCGCAGCACTACGACGCTCAGGGTCTTTACGGCAAGCTCGCGGCCGAGTTGGCGGCGGCGTGTGACTTCCGTCGGGTGCTGGACATAGGATGTGGCCTGGGCCAAGGCCTGAAGGCATTGGCGGAGGCGATCCCGCAGCCGGACCGGCTCATCGTGGGGATCGATGAGAACCCTGACTGCCTAAAGGCCGCCTCCGATCTCCTGGCAATACCAGCAGCCGGCGCCGCGCTTGGACGCATCAAGCCGGAACGTCAGTTGAGCGGGTATTACGCTTCCAAAGTCGCCACAAAGCCATTGAAGCTTAGCGGTGACTTGCTTCTGGTCCACGTCGACATGATGGTTGCTGATCCCGCGTTCGAGGCTTGGCTGGATGCGACCGGACCCTTCGATGCCATCACGTTGTGGTTTTCGGGCGTCCACCCGGCGCGGTCGATGACCAAGGTTTCGCAGAAACTGGGCGCTAAAAACGACGCCGATCTGCGTGAGGCTTTGGAAGATCGGGTGATGGAATTCACCGTCAAGCGGCTCCGAGCCGGTGGTGTCCTGCAAATGGTCCAGCGCTTCGCCGGTAATGTCGAGGCCGTCCGCCAACAGCGTGAGGCGGAGGTCCTTTCCGGCCTTGCCAGCTATCCATTTGAGCTTGTCAGTGTCAGGGACTACATCTATTCGGAGCCGGATTCTGATCAGGCCATGACCGTGGACTCGGTGTTCATCGATCTCAGCGGTCACGCCCGTTTCGCGTTGTCGATATTGATGCGGCGGAACCACATGACAGATGACTTCGGTTGACGCAGGAACCGGCTTTTCCTAACCGCTCGAAGCTGCAGTAAGGTGGTCTAAGCGACGTGACTGCGTCTTGACGAATAATGCTGGCCAGCCGGCCCGGTAGCACATATCACGCGTGGCCATTATCATCGACATACCCACCTCCGCCGATTTCCATGCTGCCGGCGTAAGGCAGGTTCATCTCGCGTGGCAGATCGCGTTGCAATCCCTGCGGGATTACGACGAGGCCACATATTTCAAGCTGGATGGTGAAACGCCGGAAGAAGCGACAGCGGACTTCTGGCGGCGCTCGCAGCCATTGCTTGCCAACGCCTACAGTCTGATCCAGCACGCGATGGAGCTGGCGTTGAAGGGGCGTATCGCGGCGATTACGCCCACCTCCTGATAGGGGATCCGAAGGACTGGGCAAATTCGGCCGCGACTGGGACTGCATCTTTTGGCGAGTTCCGCACGCTTGATGCGGTCGATCTGGTCAAGGTCCACAACAGCGTCATAGCTCGGCCGCTGGACGACGTTTTCAAAGCCTTCTGGGACCAGGTTCGGCGCGACCGAAACCGGATCATGCATTCAGCCGCACATGGAACATTCACCGCCGCGGTGGTCGTCAAAACGATCCTGACCGCAATAGACGTTCTGTTCAGTGAGATTCCCTGGCCGCGTCGGCTCCTGCAGATGGAGTATGAAAGCAAGTTCGCGTCGCTTGGCTTCGTGGACGATGCACACAACAAGGTTCTATCACAGATCGGCAGCGCTATCCGGCAACTGACGCCGGCAGAAGCGAAGCGTTTCTTCGGCTTCGACCGCAAGCGCCGTGCCTACCTATGCCCTCACTGCTATTTTGCAGCCAATCACGACTGGCAAGATGAGTGGCCACATCTTGCACAATTCAAAACCAAGACACCCGGGGCCACGTCGCTTCACTGCTTCGTATGCGAACGGACCATCGAGGTTGAGCGAGTGGCTTGTAAGGACGAAACATGCCAGGGAGACGCGATCGCCGAGGGGATCTGTCTCACCTGCACCCGAACACAATGATGGTATTCGAAATCAGCGTCGATCCGGCTCGGATCCTGAGCCAGAAAGAAGGCGGCACGATATCGACGGCCCGTGCTGTTGCGACTTTGCACATGCGCCACTGGCGGATCCTCCGCTAAGTCCGCTGGTCCTTTCGCTCCTCAAGCCGTTCCGCATCGAACGCTTGCCTACCCTTCGCAGTCCACAGGTTTCGCGCATTCTTCCCATCATGGCTCTGCAGCTTGGCGGCGATCCAGACCATTGCGCCGTAGATGGTAGCGCGATCGTCGTTGGTGACCTCGACGATGCCTGCCTTGACGACCAGACCGCCAAGTTCGATGAGCTGCCGTGTGCGCTTGCGACGTTCGACCTCCCACGTGCGCATATCATGCCGAGCCAGAGCTGCTTGCCGGCGATTGTGGGCTGCCCGGTTGCGCTGGAGCGCTGCGAGGGTTGCGCTGAGATGCCGGAGCAGTTCGCCGGGACCGGCTCTCGAAAAACATCACTCCACGCTTGGCCCATGCCTCACGCTTTGCCGTGTCTTTCGTCTCGGCAACTGCGACCAGTGCGCCGGCCAGCTCGTCGGTGCTGAGCTGATCGGCGCCGGTGGCGATCACCAGCTCGCCAAGCTGCTGCACCTTTCGCGTTTTGAGCTCGCGCGCTTTTTCTTCCAGCGCCTTCAGTTCCGTGTCGTAGTCCCGTGGTTTCCGCA
This sequence comes from Mesorhizobium sp. LNHC209A00, assembly GCF_000502915.1. Taxonomy (NCBI): domain Bacteria; kingdom Pseudomonadati; phylum Pseudomonadota; class Alphaproteobacteria; order Hyphomicrobiales; family Phyllobacteriaceae; genus Mesorhizobium; species Mesorhizobium sp. LNHC209A00. The sequence goes on along the minus strand of NZ_AYWT01000022.1, from coordinate 12,799 downwards.
TGCCTTTCTCCATTGATTGTCGATGCGATGATGATACGGGAGCGCCCGCTGGAAGGCTTCAGGGTTGCCGAGACAGCCCGGGACGGGCTGGTCCATCCAGAGATTTTTTCGAGGGAGGGCGCGCTTATACGTCGTGCCGACGTAGGCTTTGACGTGCAAATGATCCTGTCGCGATGGCGATCTATCATCTTCACGTCAAGGTCATTGGCCGCAAGGCAGGCAGCAGTGCTGTGGCGTCGGCCGCCTACCGCTCGGCCTCGCGGCTGCGTGACGAGCGGATCGAACGTACTCATGACTTCTCGGCCAAGCGCGGTGTCGTCCATTCCGAGGTGATGCTGCCGGAGGATGCGCCGGAAGCCTGGAGTGACCGCGAACGGCTGTGGAATGATGTCGAGTCCTTCGAGGTACGCAAGGATGCCCAGCTTGCCCGAGAGGTCGAGTTTGCCCTGCCGAGCGAACTCAGCCAGGCGCAAGGCATCGAACTGGCGCGCGACTTCGTGCAGGCCGAGTTCGTCAGCCGGGGCATGGTCGCTGATCTCAATGTGCACTGGGACAGGGCGGAGGATGGCAGTCCCAGACCGCATGCCCATGTCATGCTCACCATGCGCTCGGTCGACGAGAACGGCTTTGGCGCAAAGGTGCGCGATTGGAACGCCACCCAGATGGTCGAGCGCTGGCGCGAGCGATGGGCGGAGCTTGCCAACGAACGCCTGGCCGAACTCGACATCGACGCCCGCATCGATCATCGCAGTCTGGAAGCCCAGGGCATTGCCCTGGAGCCGCAAACCCAGATTGGCGGACCGGCCCAACGCATCGAGGGCAGTGGCCTGGACGCTGGCGACATTGAAGCAGATCGCGCCGAACTGCATCGCGAGATCGCGCGCAACAATGGTGCGCGCATCATTGCCGATCCATCCGTGGCGCTGGATTCCATCACCCATCAGCAATCGACCTTCACCCGAAAAGACATAGCCAAGTTCGCGCATCGGCACAGCGAAGGAATGGAGCAGTTCACCGCGGTCGTGGCAGCCATCAGCAACGCACCCGATCTGGTCGAACTCGGCAAGGACACGCGCGGCGAAGACCGCTTCACCACACGGCAGATGATCGACACCGAACAGAGTCTGCATCGCGCGGCGGAGCGTATCGATTTGGACGAGCGCCACGCCGTGAGTGACGTACATCGCGAGGCAGCACTGGCGCGGGCTGCGCAACGCGGGCTTGTCCTTTCAGGCGAGCAGACCGATGCGCTTGCGCACATCACCGATAGTCGCGGTCTTGGTGTCATTGTCGGCTTTGCCGGAACGGGCAAGAGCGCCATGCTGGGTGTCGCGCGCCAGGCATGGGCAGCGGCGGGCTACGAGGTTCGAGGGGCGGCCCTCTCCGGCATTGCCGCCGAGAATCTGGAAGGCGGATCAGGCATCTCGTCACGCACCATCGCCAGCATGGAGCACAGCTGGGGGCAGGGCCGCGATCTTCTCGCCGCGCGCGATGTCCTGGTGATCGATGAGGCCGGCATGGTCGGCACGCGCCAGTTGGAGCGCGTGCTCTCCCATGCTGCGGACGTTGGCGCAAAGGTCGTCCTCGTCGGCGATCCGCAGCAGTTGCATGCGATCGAAGCCGGTGCTGCATTCCGCTCTATCCACGAACGACACGGCGGCGTCGAAATCGGCCAGGTGCGCCGGCAGCGCGAGGACTGGCAGCGTGATGCCACGCGCGATCTGGCAACCGGGGGGATCGGTGCCGCAGTCAGTGCCTACGACGCGCAAGGCATGGTGCATCAGGCTGCAACGCGCGACGAGGCGCGAGGTGAACTCGTGGAGCGCTGGGATCGCGACAGGCAGGCGCATCCAGAGGCAAGCCGGATAATCCTCACCCATACAAACGACGAGGTGCATGCCCTGAACCAGGCAGCGCGCGAGCGCATGCGTGCTGCCGGCGATCTCGGCGAGGAAGTGCAAGTGACTGTCGAGCGCGGCCCAAGAAACTTCGCCAGTGGCGATCGGGTCATGTTCCTGCGCAACGAGCGCGGGCTCGGCGTCAAGAACGGCACGCTCGGAATCGTGGAGGAAGTCAGCACACAGAGCATGACCGTGCGCACCGATGACGACAGGTCGGTGCGCTTCGACCTGAAAGACTATGCCCACATCGACCACGGCTATGCCGCGACCATTCACAAAGCTCAGGGCATGACCGTCGACCGGACCCATGTGCTCGCCACGCCGGGCATGGATGCACATGGCAGCTACGTCGCACTGTCGCGGCATCGAGACGGGATGGAGCTGCATTATAGCGGCGATGACTTTGCCACCAGAGAAGGACTCATTCGGACATTGTCACGCGACCGCGCCAAGGACATGGCGTCGGATTACGAGCAGATCGACCCGGCGCAGAGCTATGCCGAGCGGCGCGGTATCACCTTCCGAGACCGCGTGGTCGAGATTGTGCGCCGGATCGTTCCGGAGAAGCTGCGCGACAGGATCGGCGGACTGCTGGACGGGTCGCGCTCACCCGGAGACGGCGAGCCCAGCCAGGAAGGTGGGCGCGAGCCGGGAAAGAAGAATGTTGCGGCGCTGAGCGCGGACGTCGGCGCTGCGCCCCGGACAGCGGCTCCCGTCAGGGGAACGCAGCGCGATACGGATGTTTCGATGGACGGGGAAGCGGCGCTGCGCAGCGCTCGCACCAAGGCGCTCGTCCGTCACGCCCGTGCGCTCGACGCGATCCTCAGCACTGGAAATGCGGACGGGCAGGGCAGTCCCGACCAGATGCGTGAATTGAAGGATGCCCGTAGCGCTTTCGAGAAGGTGCGGCCGTATGGCTGGCGCGATGCCGAAGCGGCCTACGTCAAGAATCCCGAGCTTGTCAGTGAAGCGGGGGCCGGCCGCGTCAGTCGCATCGTTCTTGCCCTCCAGCTTGAAACGGAAATTCGCACCGGACTGGACAACGATCCGGTCCGCCGCGCCGACCGGTTCGTGGAACGTTGGCAAAAGCTCGACCATACGGGACAGGAGCAATATCAGGCCGGCGACATGTCCGGCTACAAGTCAACGCGCTCGGCCATGTCTGACATGGCCAAGAGCCTTGAACGCGATCCGCAGCTTGAATCCCTGCTTGCCAATCATAAGAAGGCGCTTGGCATCCAAGTCGAATCCGGCCGCCGCCTGGGTGTGGAACTCGCGTTCAACCACGGCATTGGCAGCGGCCGTGGCATAGGAATCTAAACCCTCCGATTTGCCGCCGTTTCCACTCCTCAGATCAATGAGACGACAAATCTGATTGCGCGCGAGCCTTGGTTTGTCCTGTCTGGTTCCAGCGGGTGCCAAATGCTCTCAGCGAAAGGCAAAGCGGCCATGCCTGAACCAGATCGTATCATTCGCCTTCGGACCGTCCTCGCGCGGACCGGCCTTTCCCGTTCAACGATGTACCGCAAAATCGCCGAAGGCACGTTCCCGGCGCAGATCAAGATAAGCGTAAATGGTGCGGGCTGGCGGGAGTCGGACATCAATCGGTGGGTCGCTGATCCTGTCTCATGGCACACCAGTGCATCACGAAAAAACAGCGACTAGTGGCGGTGGAGTGGCACGTTGCGCCCATGGTTGAACAGTCCTCTCTGATGTAAGTTCAACCACTGGGAATGGCCGGGTCCGGACCGTCCGGTGCTAGGTAACGTTCAGCCGCAAGCTGCTGTTCGGATCTGCCTCACCGGGAGTTTGCCTAGTCTGCTCACGATCCGATGGCTGCCTTCCAGCCTGTTGTTCCGATGCCTCGAACCGGACATAGATCCGTAGCCGGACAGGTCGAAACTACCCTTGTCAAAATTTGGTAGTTCTGGTATCTGAATATTACAAATAGCAGGAAAGTGATTTGTATGGTCAAGGCCCTTCGCCTCAGCAAGGTACATAAAAGCGAAAAAGCTCTCGTCCCGATTGCCAGCAGTGCGGGACTGGCATCCGAGTTGAAGGCGCTGACGGACCGCCTCTCAGATGATCCCGGAGTGAAGAAATTCACGGTCACCGTGAACAAGGAAACAGGAATCGCCAAGGCGACCGCCGTGGGACATCGTGGCCAAACCTTCACGCAGGAGGTTGTTGGGCCAGGGTTGACCGCGACGATGACCTACACCCCAAAGACCAAGGGCGGGAAAGCTGCGCGGGATCAGAACATCGTCGCGCTATACGAGCGTGATTTGACCCAGATGGAGATTGCGGAACGCCTCGACGTGTCCCAATCGACAGTGTCTAATATCCTGCGACGTGAAAGCTTTCGCTAAATCGCAACTCAGGGCGGCCGATATTTCAGCGCGAAACCGCCCACTCAGGTTGTACCGCTCACAGCCCGGTTTCCGCGGTTCATCGCCCAAAGCCCCTAGCCAGGGACCCATCCAGTCTCGGTCTTTCATGTCGGGCCAGATCCCCTGGATTCTGCAAGAATTCATTTTGGCCGTTGGGGGCCGGAAGCGAGCGGCCGTTCTCAGGCGTCGATCAGGGTTAGTGGACGTTCGATCGCAAAGTTGCCAGCGTCAACTTCGAACGCATTGTTGCCGCTTGTAATGCCTCAATTGCAGCCCGAGACTTGCAACTCGTCAGGTTTCGCTAAACAGCGGAGTTGTGGACTGATTAGTCTGGCTACTGTCCGATGCCATTATCGCGAAGGGTTTCGCGATAATCGACAATACCTTAGCAAATTCTAGGTTCTCCTTGCGGCGAGGGACGGGGTGTGGTGTGTTGAATCTAACCATTCTTTTGAGGAATAATTTGTGAGCATCGGCACGCTAAATGGCATCCGAGACGATGACGTTCGAAAGGACGAGTATGATCTGGCGCTGGAAGAAGGCATCGATGACGAAACGCTTCGCGATGATCCGGGGGCAACCAAATTCAGCATCTCAAGCTACGGAGCCGACTACACAGTAGATAGCCTCGTAAAGCGGATGCGCGGGGGAGCGTTCCGCATTCCAGAATTCCAACGCCAGTTCGTCTGGACCCCAAAACACGCCTCGAAGTTCATCGAATCCCTGCTTATGGGCTTACCGGTTCCTGGTGTCTTTCTCTACAAAGAGGCTGATACGAACGAGCATCTGGTGATCGACGGACAGCAGCGCCTTCGAACACTGGAAGCGTTTTATGACGGCGTCCTCCGCGGCAAAGAATTCAAGCTCCAAGGCGTTCGCGAGCCTTGGGTTAATCAAACCTATAAGACGCTTGACCCCGCCGACATTCTAAAGCTCGATGACTCGATCGTCCATGCCACGATTTTTAAGCAAGACAAGCCGGAAGACGTACTAGACAGTATCTACTTTGTATTCGAGCGCATCAACACGGGCGGAATCCGCCTGTCGCCGCAGGAAATCCGCAATTGCATAAGCCTCGGGCCGTTCATCGAGCGGGTGCACCAATTGAATACATTCCCTCCATGGCGTGGGGTATTCGCCAGCCAGAACAACCGCGCGAAGGACGAAGAGCTGATTGTGCGTTTCTTCGCGATGTATCGTGACGGGGACAAATACACCAGGCCGATGAATGGCTTCCTGAACAAGTTTTCTGCGGCCATGAATAAGGTCGGCAAGGACGAGCTAGACCGGCTGTCGAAGGTTTTCCAGACTACGATCAGTAAAGTTAACACGGCGATAGGCGCACGTGCATTCCGCATCATCCGCTCGCTGAACGCTGCCGCCTTTGATTCAGTAATGGTTGGGTTAGCGAAACGCCTCGATACCGGCCCGGCCCCCACAGACAACGATGTTGGCGCAGCATACGATAAGCTGATCGCGGACGATGAGTTCAAACAAGCTTGCGAGCGAGCAACTGCCGACGAGGAGAACGTGCGTAAGCGCTTGGCGCTCGCCACCGCCGCTTTCGCAGGCATCTAGTGCAGCACTCGATCGAGAGCCGTCAACGGAAGCTCGATACCTTCTTTGGGCGCGCCAACGCCGTGAAGGACGACGAACTCAAGTCAGATATGGCGCGTTACGGCATTGTGCTGGTGTGCGGCTATGTCGAGCGGTGCGTCGAGGTCATCATTCTCGATAGGCTGACCACGCGAGCACAGCCACAAGTGCTGCAATTTATTAAGACGCATTTTAAGAAGGGAACGAACTATGACTGCGAAGCAATCTGCCAACTACTGATCCGCTTCGACCAAGCCTGGTCTAACGCCTTTCGAACGACGATCGAAGCGAACGAGCAATGGGAAGCTTCGCTCACCTCGGCTTACGCTATCCGCAACTCAATCGCCCATGGAGGGGAAGGAAACAAAGGCTTGCCGGGTGTCGAAGCGTTCTATTCCGACTGCAAGAGTATCGTCGCCGCCCTCATTGAGGCTACAAAGAAGTAGAACGAAACTCAAACGTGACTCGCTCGCGATCGAGTAGCGAGCGATCTTTTAGGGCCACGCCAGCAGGGCGGCGTCCGCCAGCCACCTCACGTTGGCCATCCACCCCATCGGTAGGTATGGCAGCTCTTGGGAGATGAGGTTCGGGCCCTTAAACCTTGATTGAGAAACAGATAATCCTAAAGGCGCCTGTAGATGCCGCCTTCGTCTAAGTGTTCGCGGTACCGCGTGACAAGCGCACACCAGGGCCACCGCCATTCTCTGGAATGAATTCTATTCCGGCTGCTTCGAGCGATAGCTTCAGCGCTTGCAGGATTGATTCAGATGCTGGTTTCGAACCACGTTCGAACTGCACGATCGTCCTCAAACTTACCTTGGATAGATCCGCCAGTTCCTGTTGAGAAATGTCGAGAAGCCCACGGGCCGCGCGAACTTGGGCCGCACTTACCTTCATTGTTCAAATGCCCTGTTGCACAAAAAGTGCAAATATGCTTGTTTTAGGTAACGGCCGTTGAAAGTGGTTCCTCCGCTTCCAACAGTCTAACCACGCCCACGCTTTGCGGAGCTCGGATCATGGCTGATTCCGACAATAACACGACTTTGCCTTTCGTCACCCGCAGGAAGGTGCTTGCGGGAACAGCAACCGCAATGGCGGCGACGCAGTCTACAACGTTTGCTCGCATCGACTTGGAGGGTGATGACGCCATTGATCCTGCGGTGGCGGTGTGGAAACGATGGCAGGCGGCTTGGGAAGAGGCTGAACGGCTTTGCAATCAGCAGCAGCGGCTGGAGAGGGTACTTATCGAGACCGTTGGCTTCCCTTGCACGACAGTTACCTTGTCCGACGGCGAGAGCGTGACAGTTCACTCCGTTGAGGCCCTCCAGGAATTGCTCGGTGTTCGTCCGGCTAACACAGTGGCCCGCACCCAAGCTGAAGCTGAAATCGGAGCCAATCAGGCGCGCTGGGATGCCGCCGCTAGAGAGATTGGTTATTCGACAGCCTTACTTGCTGAGCGCGAAGCTGGCGAGCGGGCGAAGGAATTCCTCGAAGCCTTATCCCAAGTTCCTGCAACGTCGCTCGCCGGTATAGCCGCCAAGCTAAATGCAGCGCTTAGGGAAGGGGAGTATTCGCTACATGACAGTGAGCCCCCGTGGCCACAGATCCGCTCGGCCTTAGACGATCTAGCTCGGATTAGAGAGCAGAAAGTCTCGAGCTGAACTTCGGCATTAAGGGTACCGGAATCGCGATCATTCGTCGGTTTGCTGATTTTCGCGGGGGCTTACCGAGACAAAGTCTTTACACATGGAGCGACTGATGCAGTTCCGAAAAGCATTTGCGGAGCGAGGGCGCCGCAGCGTCTTCAACGCACCGGTAAACGATGGAAACGAGAGTGGCCCGCACCCTGCTGATCAATATGTGGGCAGGCAGATCGCCGCGGTTCGCGTGCAGTCGGACGTATCGCAGGCCCAGCTTGCCCGATCCATAGGCATCAGTTTTCAGCAGCTTCAAAAATATGAGAACGCTAGAAACCGCGTGAGCGCTTCCATGCTCTACGAGATCGCTAGTTCATTAGGTGTTCCGGTCGGCCGCTTCTTCGGAGGCCTGCCGGGCAATGAGACCGATCGTGATCCTCCTCCGCTGCCGGTCGACGAACGCATCAATTTTATTGCCAGCGCGGAAGGTCGACGCTTGATTGAAAGGCTTGTGCATCTCCATCCGCGAGTGCGAGGTCGGGTGTCGTCTTTAATCGCAGCATTAGGAGAGGAACTGGCAGCCATCGACCCAAAGCAGGAGAGCGCAAGGTCCAGCGAACCCATGCTGGTCGAATGCAGGCCGGCTTGACCGGTAGTTATGGCAAAGCTCAACGAGTTCCCTTCGACGGCTGGAATGGCGAAGTTCGCGCTGTCGCTTCGATCCGCACCGCCAAGGAGGGATGGTCGAGCGAGTGTTTCCCGAAGAGACCTCGACAACGGCTACATCGCCGCAGGCACGGAGAAAGTGGCCCTGTCGTTGCCTATGGCGATGATGGGAGCGTTGCATGAAAAAGGTTCGAACGCATCCCAAGTTCCTGCCATAGGCTTCCCAGCAGCACGGGTGCAGCCCGTGCGATCTAGATTCGCCAGTTCGGCGACTATCCGATTTGCGCGCCGAAGGGTCCTAATTGCACGATCGAAGGGGTGTGCCCCTTTTATCGCCGGTCGTGTTAGTGATGCTCGGCTTCGTGAAGTCGGCACGACACAGACGCGATGGTGGATTGCTGCGCGAAACCGCCCCAGCGGTAACGCCGGAGGAGCTTCGCACAGCCATGCTTAAGTTTGTCGAAGCACTCGCCATCGCCGATGCTAGAGGCGATCATCTCAAATCCGTCGGCGCTTCGGCTGGCCGAAATGCTGCCATGGATGCAGATCGCTGCGAGAAGAAGGCTTCCGACACATGAGGCGGGCCGCTGTCTACGCACGCTTTTCGACCGAGCTGCAGAACGAAAAATCCACTGAAGACCAGATTGCGCTGTGCCGTGCTTACGCAGCGCGCAACGGTCTGGCTATCGTTGCGGTCTACGAGGACAAGGCGCGCTCCGGCTCATCTATATTGGGTCGCGACGCGCTGATGCGCCTGATGGAAGCTGCGGGCCAGAACGCGTTCGACGTCGTCGTCGTCGAGGCGCTCGATCGGCTATCGCGCGACATGGCGGATCTCGCAGGTCTTCACAAACGTCTCTCTTTTCTCGACATTGACATTCAGGCTGTTCATGACGGTATCGCCGATGCGGTGCTCATTGGTATTCGTGGACTCGTCGGTCAGATGCAGAGGGAGGATGGCGCAAAGAAAGTCCGTAGGGGTATGGCTGGAGTCGTCCGTGATGGACGTCATGCCGGAGGCCGGGCCTATGGCTATCGACCGGTCTTGGGCCATCCTGGCGAACTCGAGATCGTCCAGGAGGAGGCAGACGTTATCCGGCGTATTTTTGCCGCCTATTCGGCCGGTCGCGCACCACGTGACCTAGCCGGTGACCTCAACCGGGATGGGATACCGCCCCCGCGGGGGATACGGTGGAACGGTTCCACGATCAACGGAAATGCACAGCGCGGCGTAGGTCTGCTCTTCAACGAGCTTTATGTCGGTCGGATCGTCTGGAACAAGGTCCGGATGGTGAAGAATCCCGATACAGGCAAGCGCGTCTCCAGGCCGAATCCAAAGGACCAATGGCAGACGAAAGAAGTTGCGCATTTGCGCATCATCGAAGACGAAATCTGGGAGAGGGCGCAAGCTCGCAAAGCAGCGCGGGTTAACGCAATCTCTCATATCAAGCGTCGGCCGGCTCACCTGTTGTCCGGTCTGCTCCGCTGCGGCGTTTGCGGTTCGGGTCTGTCGGTTCACGACCGTGATAAGACAGGTAAGACTCGCGTCCGGTGCTCGGCAGTTCGTGAAAGCGGGAGCTGCTCCAACCGGCGCATCATCTATCTACCCGAGATCGAGAAGGCGGTCCTCGATGGCATGCGCGACCAACTGAAAGCGCCGGGCCTCATCGAGGCATACATCCGCAAATACAACCAAGAGCGCCGAGAATTGTCCGCGCAGGCGAATGCGATGCGCACAGCGCTGCAAGGCAAGCGCGATCGGATAGAAGGCGAGCGGCAGCGCACGATCGATCTTGTGATCAGGAGCGTCATTGCTGAAGAGGATGCCAAGCAGCGTATTGCAGAACTCAAGACGCAGCTTTCCGAGGTAGAGGCACAGCTCTCCCGTCTCGATGAGCCGCCGTCACCCGTAGCTCTCCACCCTGCGACCTTGCAGCGTTACATCGAAACCGTCGACGGCCTTTCAAAGGCGTTGGCCGACCACGCAACTGCTGCTGACGACCGTGGCCCGCTGATCCAAAACCTTCGAGGACTTGTTCATAGTGTCACCGTGCACCCCAAGCGGGCACGTGAGGGCTTCGAAATCGAGGTCAAGGGCAAGCTTGCCGCCCTTATAGGCGGGGCCGCATTTCCCAATGCACGGTATACTGAAAAACCCACCGGACTAGGCAGCCGCTTCAACGCTGTCGTTACGCACGATAGTGGGTTGGAAGTGGTAGCGGGAGAGCGCTACATCGCAATATCCACTAATCGAAGAGTTCTTCTGCTATCGGAGGCATGCAGCTTAGTCCAAACTTTCCAATTTGGGGACAGAGCAAGCCTTGCCCTCAGAAGGCATGGCTGACGGTGGAAGCGACGACTGGGCAGCTTCCTGATCAAAGCGCGCAAGTGCGTTGAACGGCTGCTCAAACAAGAGCTTGAAATAGTCAGGTTGAACTGCGGGTATGTCGTCGGCAACTGGGCGCATTCCGAAAAACTCCGTGAAGTGAAAGTCTCGCCCCAGATACGGATGAGACAAGAGACATCTGACTGAGCTGGTTCCTGCTCGTAGGAAATCCCCTGCGGTCGGCTCTTTGATAGACACGTTTCCATGGCGCGGGATGGCCGGTCCTCACCCGTTGTTGAATGTCGCGGCGAAGTGCCTTGCGGCCGGGAGGAGACTGCAATGGATGACATCAAATTCACCACAGGCCTGAGCGCGGTAGCGGATGCCCCGGGTCGCCTTTCGCGGCACTCCTTTCGTCGAGCGTACGGCGCCGTTGAACCAGAACGCATTGTGGATGCGCTGGGACAGGCATATGGTCGTCGGTTCCTATTCCGACATGGTCGAGGAACTGGCGGCGATCCGAGCCAGGGTTGCAATGGGCGACATGTCGCCGCTGTCCAAATATGTCATTGCCGGTCCCGATGCCGAGAAGCTGATGGACACGCTCATCCCGCGCGATATCAAGAAACTTCAGGTCGGACAGATCTATTATGCGCCGTGGTGCGATGAGAATGGCCACGTCGTCGGCGACGGTCTGGTCTTTCGCATGGATGAAACGACATTCCCTGTTTCTGCAGAACAGTCTCAGAACATCGGCGACGGAGCCAAACAGTGTGCAACAATTGCGACGGTGATGGGGTCGGCCGGAGGGATTTCCTCGAGGTCGGCGCAGGGCTCCTTGCAATCGGTCTTGGTGGAGCGTCGTTGTCGGCGCGTGCGGCAGAGGGTGCCGGGTCGGCATTGGCCCCTGATGAGGCGCTCGCCGCGCTGAAATCGGGGAACGAACGCTATGTCAGCCACCCGGAACTCTGCTCGATCGATCTTGCCGCGCAGCGGAGCGCCGTCGCCGCACACCAGGCGCCATGGGCCACGATCATCAGTTGCGCCGACAGTCGCGTTCGACCGGAACTGGTGGCCACGGCGTTGGGGAACTGTTCATCGCCCGGAATGCTGGCAACCTCGTCGATACTGCGACGCTCGGTACCGTCGAATACGGGGCGGCTGTGCTCGGCTCTCCCTTAATCGTCGTCCTCGCAACCGCCGGGCCGGTGATCACGGATATAGTCCCGCTTCTCGGACGTGGTGCGCTTTTCAGAGCGCCCTTTAGAAACTCAATTTCCAAGGCTTGCCGGCCTACCAGCCGCTCCAGCGCTGCGATCCGCGGCTCATAGGTCTGCATCGTGTCGGCCGCCGCCACGTCTTCGTCGAAGGAGTCGGCCTCGTATTTCTGAACCCAGATGCGGATCAGGTTACGCGGCAGTTCGTGCCGCCTGGCGAGACCATGCAGCGTCTCGCCGGACAGGAACTCCTGCACCACCTGACGTTTGAACTCGATGCTGTGCGTGCGATAAGTCACCATGGCCTTCCATCCTTCGAAAGCCCGGCTTCCAAGTCAATTCTGCTTGTTCACCCTGTCCGGTCCGAGGGGCGCACTCCAATCCGGGGTCAGTTTTGGAAACGATGACGTAATTGCTGCCGTCGCTCCTTTGAACGAAGATTCGGCTGACGGCAAAAGCCGCCGACCATTGAGATCGAGGAGGCCGCAGTGAAGCAATATGTCGGGCTGGATGTGTCGCAGAGGGAGACGAGCGTCTGCGTGATCGAAGATACCGGAAAGACGGNGTTTTGGAAACGATGACGTAATTGCTGCCGTCGCTCCTTTGAACGAAGATTCGGCTGACGGCAAAAGCCGCCGACCATTGAGATCAAGGAGGCCGCAGTGATGCAATATGTCGGACTGGATGTGTCGCAGAGGGAGACGAGCGTCTGCGTGATCGAAGATACCGGAAAGACGGTGTTCCAGGGAAAGGCGAAGTCCGATCCAGGAGCCTTGACGGAGTTGCTGCGTAAACGTGCGCCTCACGCCGTGCGCATCGGATTTGAGACTGGTGCCATGTCCGCTGGCTCTGGCACGAGCTGAAAAGGGTAGGGTTGCCGGTCGTCTGCCTTGATGCTCGGCATGCAAAGGCAGCGCTTTCAGTCCGAATGAACAGAGCGATGAGAACGATGCCCGCGGCCTGGCCGAACTGGTTCGCGTCGGCTGGTATCGGGAAGTGAAGGTCAAGAGCGCAGAGAGTCAGGCCACCCGGTCCATGCTCGTCGCCCGGTCGAGACTTGTCGAGA
>NZ_AYWT01000021.1:0-59255 GCF_000502915.1 Mesorhizobium sp. LNHC209A00 | reverse complement strand
GCCCGAATTGCTGCTTGCGCCTGGTCACCGGATGTTCGCCCGTCGCAAGAGTCAGGCGAGGAATTGAGCCTTTAGCGAGTAACACTTGCGACTGCCAAGCGTAGCGATTTTAGAATTACTACTTTGGAACGAGCGTCTCGAGGCGACGTACGTCATCAGCGGCCTCGGCCAACAGCCAGTTCCGGAATGTGGTGATTTTGGGCAGCATCGACGTCGCCTTGGGACACACGATCCAATAGGTCTTGGACAATCGCAGAGCCGTGGCGAATGGCCTGACGAGCCGCCCGTTGATGAGGTCCCACGCCGCAAGCGTCGTGCGGGCGAGTGCGACGCCCTGGCCGTCGACAGCGGCATCTATGACCATGCTGGCGCGGTTCAAGATCGGTCCGTGGGAGAGTTTGACATCAACGACGCCAGCGACCTCGAGCCATTCCGACCAGTCCTTTCGGTCATCAAGATGCAGCAACGGAAATCTCAGCACGTCGGAAGGCTCGCGCATTCGCTGCTGCAGTTTGGGACTGCAGATCGCGAACAGTTCCTCGGAGCATAGGCGGACAACATCATGCCCCGGCCAATTGCCATCGCCATGCCGCACCGCAAGATCGACATCCTCTCTGGCGAAGTCGACGTGATGCATGGTTGCGGAAATCCTGAGATCGATGGCTGGATGCGTCTCGGCAAACCTGCCAAGGCGGTTGACCAACCATTTGGCGGCAAAGTCGGGCGACGTGCTGACCGTCAGCGCTCCGGCCCGTGATAGATGCTGGATGCGCTGCGTGCCGAGAGNAGCTTTTGACGTTCGCGATCGAACAGCCTGATGCCCAATTCGAGCTCGAGCGCCTTCACCTGATGGCTCACCGCGCCCTGCGTCACGGACAGCTCTTCCGCCGCCCTGGTAAAGCTCTGATGACGTGCCGCCGCCTCGAAGGCTTTGAGGGCATTGAGCGACGGCAGTCGGCGAGCCAATTTCGCACCGCATCATGAGAACAATTGGGGCTAGCACGAGAAACCATGCTTTGCGCGCGGCAGCAGATTGGCGCATTTCAGCGCCACAGGTCAACATGGATGCCGCGAAAGGATGAGCAATGTTCAATCACCCGCTGGCTGAGGCGCGGAGGCCTTCGTCGTCGTTGCCGACACATGTCCGTCACATCGCCAACAATGTGACAGGAGCGATTGTGATGGTAGCGCGCTGGATCCAACTCCATTGCCAACGCAAGCAATTGTTCGAGCTCGAAGACCATCAGCTTGCAGACCTGGGTCTTAGTCGTACTCAGGTTCGGAACGAATGCGCAAAATGNGATCCAACTCCATTGCCAACGCAAAGAATTGGCCGAGCTCGAAGACCATCAGCTTGCAGACCTGGGTCTTAGTCGTACTCAGGTTCGGAACGAATGCGCAAAATGGCCTTGGCAGGCCTAAATTCTGGACCGCCCCCGCAGCGCCGTCGGATCAGCGAAGCAGATTTCATGGACCGCCCGAGCCACGAGAGCCGCACCAGCGAAGTGCGCGTGATGGCATCGAACAGACGCGGCCGGCTCTCAACGAAATGGCCTTGTTGCGGGCAGTTTACGTTCGCTCGCCTGTCCAAACAAGATCATAACCATGCCATCGCTCGCTGGGTTCGGGTTACGCCAACTACAGACATCCCCAAGCCTTTACTCGGACGTCGCCTCTGGGGCCGACTGCGGACTGTCCGGTTCAAGCTGAGATACTTAGAAAGCCGCCGTCCCAAAATGCTGCACGCCCTCTTGAGAGCTGGCGTTGTGCGAGATGAACCTGCACCGAGGTGGGCGACATCTCGTCTTCTTCGCGACCCAGCGCCCGCGAGATGGCCAAGTTCGCAAGCGACTACGAAGAGCCGCTAAGCGCAAGTGACATGGCGACTGCGCTTGTCTTAGGTCAATCCGAGGTCAATCCGATACTTGCACTTTAGGACCGTCCGACTTCGGAAGGCCTCCGTCGGCGCGTCGGGCGGCCCGGTACCGGCCTGGAGACTGTTGGTTATGCCGGTGAAACAGCTTCGAAAACGCTGCGGCTGTCTCGTAGCCAACCCGGCTGGCAATCCGTGCGATGGGCTCATCGCTGGTTTCCAGCAGGAACGCCGCCNCTCGTAGCCAACCCGGCTGGCAATCCGTGCGATGGGCTCATCGCTGGTTTCCAGCAGGAACGCCGCCTCCGCCATCCGGCGTTCGATCACATAACGTTGCATGGACTGGCCGACGAGCTTTGTAAAACGCGCCGCAAATGCCGAGCGGCCGAGCCCGACGCGACGGCCAAGTTCGCTCAAGTTCCAGGACCGCTCCGGGTGTTCGTGAATCAGCTTGAGCGCCGGTCCGATATGCGGATCAGATATAGCCCCTAGCCAGCCGCCTTGTCCAGGACCGAGAGATGCGATCCAGCTTCGGAGCACCTCGACAAAGAGAACTTCTGTCAGTCGTGAAAGCGCGACGCGTTGGCCAGGACGCTCAAGCGCGGACTCGGCGACCATGCGGCGCAGGATGGCTTCGAGCCAACCGCCGTCCGCCGTCGGCTTCAGCACGAGCACCGGCGGAAGCAGCTGCAGCACGCTGCCGAACATCGGCCGTGACACCGTGAAATTACCGCAAATCATGGCCGAGAGTGGCTTTGCAGTGGTGCCGTGACGAATAAAGCTAAGGTGCGGCGACGATCGATCGATATCCACGATCCGTAAAGGCTGGGCCTGGCGATCCGAATAAAACACATGCGGCTCCCCGCGCGTGATGACGACAAAATCGCCCTCGGTGATCCGGATTTCCGGTCCCTGTCCGAGCTCGAGGGTGGCGGCGCCCTGGCTGAGATAGTGAAACAGAGCGTAGGGGCGCGCCGGCAACTCAAGATGCCAGGGATGGCCGAGCTCGAAGTGAAAGAGCAACGTCCCGCCGAGCCGGACGCGATCGAGCACCTGGGCGAGTATATCCATGCCATCGAGATTAGACCGGTGGACGATCGGACACAAGATCCGGACGATTGATGCCTACCGTCCGCAAGGCCGGCGGAATAGGACACCTCGCAGCGGGCCGACGTTACGTGCGGCAACCAATTCGCCAACTGCAATTGGAAGAACCGCGACCTTGTGGAACGCCTGCCCATTCACCACGGACCTCATTCCGTCCGATACGCAAAAGGACCATTCAATGCGAAATATCCTCTTCTCAGCCGCCGCCGCACTCTTGGCCGGATCGACATTGGTCGGCTCAGCCAATTCTGCCGAACTGCCCAAGGGAGCAGCCCACAACATTGTGCTCGTGCACGGCGCTTTCGTCGACCAGACGAGCTGGCAGCCCGTCGCCGATATTCTCACGAAAAAAGGCTACAACGTCACGCTCGTCGAAAATCCGCTCACCTCGCTCAGCGCCGACGTCGATGCCACCAAACAGGCGCTCGCGAAGCAGGACGGCAGGACCGTTCTGGTCGGTCACTCCTGGGGCGGCGTGGTGATCACGGAAGCCGGCAACGATTCCAAGGTTTCGGCGCTGGTCTATGTCTCCGCCTTCGCGCCTGACGTAGGCGAATCCTTGGCGTCGCTGGCGAAGGCCGGGCCGCCGACCGAAGGCGGCAATGCGATCCGTCCCGACGCGAATGGCAATCTATTTATCGAGCCCAGGGTGTTTCCATCGGCCGTCGCGGCCGACCTTCCTCCGGAGATCGCCGCACACCTGGCCAACTCGCAGCTTCCGTTGAACCATGTTGCTTTCGAAGCACCTGTCGACATTGCGGCCTGGCACGACAAGCCGACGTTCTATGTCATCACTACCAAGGACAAGGTCATCGCGCCTGAGGCCCAGAAGTCGTTCGCAACCAGGATGAAGGCTCAGACGACGCAAGTCGCCGGCAGCCACGCCTCGCTGGTTGTCCATGCGAAGCAAGTTGCAGAGGTCATCGAAAAGGCAACGCTCGCGAAGTGACGATACTGCTCCCGGCGCTTCGCGCCGGGAGCGTGCACACCCGCTCGGAGAATCTGGAACGCCTCGGACCGATGGCGCAAACCCGGCAACTCCGCAGAAGATCCCTTATTTTACACGCAAAATCCGGAGGATGACATGACTCAACTCGACATCGCACGCCAGAACGCCGCCACACTCGAAACAGCGCCCACCCGTTACGTCCAAGGCCACGGAATCAGCTTCGCCTATCGGCGCCTCGGTCCCGCAGCCGGAACGCCGTTGGTTCTCCTTCAGCACTTCTCGGGCAACATCGATGCGTGGGACCCCGCCGTCGTTAACGCTCTCGCCACAGATCGCCCTGTAATCGCATTCGACAATGCCGGGGTCGGTCGCTCGACCGGCGAAACGCCTGACAATATTGCAACGATGGCGAGAGATGCGGTCGCCTTCATCAATCTGCTCGGCTTTTCTGAGGTCGACCTGCTGGGCTTCTCTCTCGGCGGCTGCATTGCCCAACAGATCGCGGCCGAGCACGAACGGCTGGTCCGGAAGATCATCCTCGTCGGCACCGCGCCGACAGGGGGAGAGGAACATCTTTTAGAGGTTCTGCAGGACGCGTTTTCCCAAACCGATGCCCCCGATCCCCGCCTGCCGCTGTTCTTTACGAAGTCGTCTGCCAGCCGGGCGTCCGGCTTGGCCTTCCTGAAGCGGGCGAAGTTGCGTAAGGACGATCGGGACATTGATAACGGCAACGCGGTCACCGATCCGCAGGCCAAGGCTCTGATCACGTGGTGCGCCACGCCTGATCCCGAGCACGCCATTTTACGCGCCATCCACCAGCCCGCCCTTGTGGTCAGCGGCAGCCACGACACCATGCTGCCCGCAAATAACGCCTACGCAATGTTCAAGGAACTCAGCAACGCTCAGCTGGTCCTCTATCCCGATTCGGGGCACGGCGCCCTGTTTCAGCACCACAAGGTATTCGTCAGCCACGTCCGGACCTTCCTGGAAGCACAGCCCGCGGCTGCATGATCCCGGCGCGTTTCGAAAGTCCGAGGCGTTCGTGCAATGAGAGGAGAGGATAAAATGACAATCGCCAAAATCGAGGTGGAACGTTTTAGCGTCACGAGCTCAAAACCATTCGACGCTGTTGTGGCCGCCTTCAAGTCCGCGGTCGGACAGCCTGACATAGTCGAATTTTTCAGGGAGACGAGAGCGACCAACTCCTTCCCGGATTTGGAGCGCGTTGTACGACGCGGCCTCGGCCGAACGGACCTTATGCTCTTCGCGCAATTCGACCTCGGGGATATCTTGTGTCGCGAGACCGGAGCCAGGGCGCCTAACATCATGCGGTTCGTGGTCGGCAATCCACTCATCATGAAAGAAATGGTAAAGCACGTGCCCGAGGCTGGGTCCTACGCTCCCGTCACCGTGCTCATCGATGAGCGGTCCGACGGGGTGCACGTCTCTTATGACAAAATAGAGAGTTATCTGCTGCACTATGGCAGCCCGGAAGCCCTTGCCGTCGCCCGCGCTCTCGACACGAAAATCACAAGTTTACTCTGCGAATGTGCAGGCTGAGGCGTCGTGATCACGTCTTTGGCCAATCGAAGGTGAGTATGCCTGCCGCTAAATACGACCAGCGTCGTCATGATGCGAGCCAGAGTTGGAAAGGAACTCCCGCATGTATAAGATAATCATTGTCACTCTATTTGCTTTGGACTTATCCACCGGGGGTGCTGCATCTTCTTCCGCTGTCAGCAATGGGCCGCAGGATGCTTCGACACTCAGCGGCATAAAATTGAAGTTCGGCAGGCTGATGGATCTGGCCAACAAGCACGATTTCGAAGCTCTGCATGAGATGTTCTGGCAATCGCCCTCGACCCTATTGGTGGCTAAAAGCGCGATCCAGTCCGAGGGGAACTGGGCCGGCTTTTGGGGCAATGATGCGGTTGATCAAAAGCTGCATGAGATCGGTAGCTCCGGTCCGGTCGTGCTCGAGCCAGATTATTCGAAGCTCAGGGTAGTCAGCCTGACGCGAGATGTCGCCGAGTCCTACGTGCCGATGAACATCACCGTCTCTTATGCGGGGCAGGATGGAACAGCCAGGCCGTTTCTCATGATCATCAATTGGCTTCGCGTCGAGAACGACTGGAAGGTGGCTTCTGAAATCATCCTCCCGGTGCCGCCCGTCGTGTCACGGTAATGAAGATTGAATACACGAAGGAGAATTTCATGAAGAGCCAAGACCACCTTCCGCAGGAATATTCAATGAATCGGCGAGCCTTTGTGAGTACTTGTGTCGCCGGAGCGGCAAGCGCTCTTCTCCTGAGCGCACCCGCCGTTGCCGGGCCAGTGCCGAAGGCGCGGAACGTCGTCCTCGTACATGGCCTGTTCGCCGACGGGTCATGCTGGTCGGAGGTGATCGCACGACTGCAGGTAGCCGGACTCAATGCTACTTCCGTGCAAAACCCTCTGACAACCCTGCCAGACGCGGTGGCCGCCGCCGAGCGCGTGCTGGCACGGCAGGATGGTCCGACAGTCCTGGTTGGGCATTCCTTCTCCGGAATGGTCGTGACAGAAGCCGGCATGCACCCAAACGTGTCGGCTCTTGTCTATGTGGCCGCACGGGCGCCGGATGCTGGCGAGGACTATACGGCGTTGGCCAAGACATATCCGACGCCGCCGGCGGCCGCCGGGATCATCTTCGACGGCGACGAAGGGCGTCTTAGCGAGGCCGCGTTCCTACGCGATTTCGCGGGCGACCTCCCGGAAACGAAGGCTAAGATCCTTTATGCAATCCAGCAGCCATTCCAGAAAGCCCTGCTCACCGGCAAGACAACGCATGCGGCGTGGCGATCCAAGCCGAGCTTCTACGCTGTTTCGACGGAAGATCGGACGATCAATCCCGACCTCGAACGCTTCATGGCCAGACGCATGGGCGCGACGAGCATCGAAGTCAAAGCGAGTCATCTCTCGCTAATCTCCCAACCCGATACGATCGCTCGATTGATCCTGGAGGCCACCGGATAGCCCGATCAGCAAGGTGGCTTCGCGAGGAACAGGAGAAGTTGGCACTTGACATAAGAGAGCTGCGCGATCAACCGATCGAAAGCGTCAGCGCGATTGTGCTGACCGAGGAAGTGCTGTCCGAGACCACCTTCCAAGTGCTGTCCGGTTTATTTGAGGAAGAGCCCGTATGGTCCGAACTGCCGATTGTGGCGTTCGTCGGTCGGGAACCATCGACAGCCTACGTCGCTCAACCAGGCTCTTACAACGAGGGTGGGGCCGGCCGAAACATTGTCATTCTCAAGCGTCCTGTCCCGAGTTTCAAGCTTTATATCCGCGATGCAGTCCGCCGTCCTGGCACGAGCCCGGCAACACGAACTGCGCGACCAACTCGTCGCACGCGAGAAGGTCGAGGCGCACGCCCATATGCTTGCCAGTGAAATGAAGCATCGGGTCAAGAATACGCTCACAATGGTCGGCGTCGTCGCCTCGCAGACGTTCCGAACGCGGGTCGGTGGATCAAGCGCTCACGACGTTTTCCGCCTGTCGTCGATGGCCCGGGCTCAAGACCTGCTGACCCAGAACGGTCAGGACAGTGCCGATCTCCATCACCTGATCGATCAGGCGCTCGAACCCTACGGTCGCAGCAATGAGACACAGCGCTTTGAAATAGAGGGACCAAAGGTGAGAATTACGGCAAGGATGGCGCCCCCTGTCCATGGCCATGCACGAACTCGCCAGCAACGCGGGCAAATACGGTGCGCTGTCGGTGGAGTCAGGACGGATTGCGATCGGATGGCGCGTGGACGAGACACATGGAACGAGGCTATTGCGGCTTGAATGGCGTGACGTGGCGGTGCACCCGTTAAGCCGCCTGACATAAGGGGCTTCGGTTCGCGTCTCATCGAACGCGCTCTCGCACTGGAACTGGGCGGCACTGCGAAACTCTTCTTCGAACCGGAGGGTGCCGTCTGCGAAATTTCCGAGCCTCTTTGAGCGTCCTCCCCCTGACGTCGAGTACTCACCATCCCCATGCGGGTTTGCAAATAATCCTGTCGCCGATCAACTGCGGTCTGGCCGCGCTCGTATGATCTCGTATGGCCTGGCGAACCTTCGGCCGAAGGGAAGGACGACGACGCGTGGTTTGGAAGCGGCGCGCGCGGTCCTATAGTTAAATCTTAGCTGGGTTCGCCTTGGCCACGGCATGGGTTTTTGACTCCTATGCGGCATCGGCCACGCTCGTGTCGGTGCTGCTCCACGCCATGTGCAACAACATGAACGGCCAGGCGAGGAAGCGGCTCGATGACGTCGACCGGTCCTCAAAGAAGCGGAAAGTCTTCCTCTGATTGAGACGCCGAATTGGCGATACCATTGCGCTTAGGTCGAAATGGAAGGCGTCCGCTTTTGGGCAGCCGTAGGAATTCTCTGCACGGCGGAGATTGGGCGCAGAGCAGGCGTTCGCAGTCCTCTAGTTCGGCGGGAGATCCCACACTCATGACTTGAGACCGTTGTCGCTCGATCGAAATGAGTGCACAGTAGCCCCATGGGTTTATCCGACGAGACATTGGCCAAGATTGCTGATGAGGTGTTCGATACAATGACCGCACCCCGTGAGGTGCCCCCTTTCTCAGAGCGATTTCCTGGATTTGGCCTTGAGGATTCCTATCGGATCGTCAACGAGATCCGACGCCGACGGGAGGCTCGGGGTGAGCGCGTTATCGGCCGGAAGATTGGCTTCACAAACCCTGCCGCATGGGCCGGCTACGGCATTTCGGGGCCGATTTGGAATTATCTTTATGACGCAACAACTATCGACTTGAAGTCGGGAAGCGCCTTTCCACTCGGAGCTTGGCCAAACGTCCGCATGGAAACTGAGGTCGCACTGGGACTGTGTGAAACACCCGATCCGAGTATGGAGGATATCGATCTTCTGCATTGCATCGAATGGGCCGCCCTAGACTTTGAGATCTGCACCTCGATCTTCCCGGATTGGCGATTCAAGGTATCCGATGCGGCAGCGACCGGCGTGCATGTCGCACTGCTGCTAGGCGCGCGATACCCAATCGGCGAAACCCGAAAACAGTGGGCCGACGCGCTTGAATCGTTTTCGGTCACACTTTCAGAAGCGGCGGGGGCGCATGCGACGGGAGGCGGTGTTCAGGTCCTTGGCAGCCCGATCAAGGCGTTGGGGTATCTTGTGCGACAACTCGCGCTTTACGACGGCGAGCCACTACACGCGGGTGAAGTCGTCACGACAGGCACGCTAACGCAGGCGCTGCCCGCCGTGTCTAGCGAATTGTGGAGGGCCAGCGTCAAGGGCGCTCACTTTGCAGACATCCAGGTTCGGCTAACCTAACCAGCGTCGCGCAGAGGCCGAGTGGCCGTTAGGCGGAAGACCGCGTGTTGCGACCAAAAACCACAAAGATGGAATAGTGAAGTAAACGAAGCCGGAAATCCTTGTGCAGCAACACGGAAGTTCTGCGAACTTCCTGCCGACCCACCGGAGCGCTAAGGGGAAGTGAACTATGCGAACGCCACTCTGCGATCTGCTCGGCATTGAGGTGCCTATCGTCCTCGCCCCGATCATTGCCCCTGTGGGCGCACCGGCGGGGCCGCTCCTAGCGGCCGCCGTTAGTGAGGCCGGCGGGCTCGGAACGATCGCGCTCTGGCTTGCTGAACTCGGAGTGCTGCGGACCCGTGTCCGGGAAATGAAGTCGCTGACCACAAAACCATTTGCCGTCAATCTGCGACTGGATTTGGATCCTGATGTTCGCCTCGATGCCTGCCTCGACGAAGGTGTCCGCATTATCACTATGTTCTGGGGGGATCCGTCGGAACTGGCACCACGGGCCAAGGCAGCTGGTGCGGTAGTGATGCAGACAGTTCGTTCGGCCGATGAGGCACGGATGGCCGTCGATTGCGGGGTCGATGTGATCGTTGCGCAAGGCTGGGAGGCTGGCGGCCATGTCTGGGGAACGGTCGCGACTATGGCTCTGGTTCCGACCGTGGTGGATGCAGTCGCGCCTGTTCCGGTGGTTGCGGCGGGCGGGATCGCTGACGGCCGGGGGATGGCCGCTGCACTCGCGCTTGGCGCCGCTGGTGTCTGGATCGGCACCCGGTTTCTCGTCAGCGCAGAGGCCAACTTCCACGCCCGCTATCGCGAACGGCTGCTGGCCGCGTCGGAAACAGACACGATCTATCTCGAGAACCTTTTTGATGGCGGCCCTTGGAAAGATGCGCCCACGCGTGTGCTCCGCAACAAGACAGTTGCAGCATGGGAGATTGCTGGGCGTCCACCAGTCGGACAACGACCCGGTGAGGATGCCATTGTCGCCGTTTCAGCTTCAAGGGGCAACATCGAACGCTACGCGCCGGTGGCGCCGGTGATCGATGTGGAGGGTGACATCGACGCTTTACNGACGCTTTACCAATGTGGGCTGGCCAGGGAGTCGGGCTGGTTAAGAAAATTCAGCCGGCCGCGGAGATTGTTCGCGAAATCGCCGCTGAAGCGCAGTCGGTACTCGCGCGATTGGGAACGACAGGCGAGAACTGAGTGGTCGGTTTCGACATGGGACGCGATCGATCGCCTGCCCATCGCGGAAGGCTTATCGCTTGCTAAGGTCGGCAACGGGAAACGCGGACACCATTCCACCTGAGCCGAATGTCTTCTGTGGATGGCTCCCGCGATGGAAGAGGTAATTCGACATTATGGCGCGTTGGTCGGGTGCAGTCTTCTGTCCGGCCTGTTGATGCAGCCATTCGAGGCTGCTGGCCCTGATGGGGTCGGCGAACTGGGTCCCAATCTGCTTATCAGGCTATGATGCCTCGGACATTCGACGGGTTGTCCCTGTTCCCGGCCTGACCGGTCACGCCATCACATCGCGTCGCTCTCACAACCTCATGGAGCCGATCGATCGGCTCGAACTGTTCTCTGTCCTTAAAATTTCATCTTCTTCGAACCTTACGCCGCAAGGCTCGCGGCATGGCGAGCTTGATAGGTTTCGCCGCGCGCCATGATCGCCCAGACCACGCGGGCCATCTTGTTTGCCATGGCTACGCTTGCCACGCGCGCTGGCTTCCTGGCGAGCAACGCGAGGAGGCGCGGATCCGCAGCCTCGGGCTTATGCCTTGCCCGTCGGATCAGAGAGGTCGCGCCGATCACCAGGAGCTTTCTCAGATACCGGTCGCCCATCTTGGTGATGTGCCCGAGACGGTCCTTTCCGCCGCTCGAGTTTTGCGAAGGTGTCAGCCCAAGCCAGGCGGCGAACTCTCGACCCGAGCGGAACTGTCCCGGATCGGCAACGGATGCAGCCAACGCTGTAGCCCCTACCGGACCGATACCGGGGATCGTCGACAAGCGTCGTGCGACGTCGTCGGTTCGTTGGAGGGCACTGATCGAACGGTCGATCGCCTGGAGACGAACATGGGTGTCGAGCACCTGCCCGCACAGGAGACCGAGAACCTGCGTTGCCATTGCCGGCACTTCCGGCGTCGCTTCCTTCGCGGCGATCTGGTGCGCCAGCCTGAGCGCCCGCTCCAAACCTTGGGGAATGTCGATGCCGAACTCAGCCAACAAGCCGCGGATCATGTTCACGAGTTGCGTGCGCTGCTTGACCAGAA
This sequence comes from Mesorhizobium sp. LNHC209A00, assembly GCF_000502915.1. NCBI lineage: Bacteria > Pseudomonadati > Pseudomonadota > Alphaproteobacteria > Hyphomicrobiales > Phyllobacteriaceae > Mesorhizobium > Mesorhizobium sp. LNHC209A00. Next base: position 47,718 of record NZ_AYWT01000021.1, on the reverse strand, counting down.
GATTGCGTGTGCGGTGAAGCGACAGGGCCGCCTGTTGCTCGGCCGACTTCATCGCCACGAAGCGCATGGTCGGGCGTGTCACCGCTTCGCAGATCGCTTCCGCGTCCACCGCATCATTCTTGCCGCGCTTCACATAAGGCTTCACGTAGCTCGGCGGCATCAACCGGACCTCATGGCCGAGCTCCGTCAGTTCTCGAGCCCAGTGATGTGACGTCCCGCAGGCCTCGATCCCGATCAGGCAGCGCGGTAGCTTGGCGAAGAACGGCAGAACTTGCGATCGGCGCAGTGCCTTGCGCACAACAACGTCTCCAGACGCGTCGACGGCGTGAACTTGAAAAATGCGCTTGGCCAGATCGAGGCCCACGGTGGTAATCTGCATGGCGGATGGCTCCTTTGCTCGGGTTGCCTGACAGCAAACCCACTGTGGCACTCAGATGCCGGGAGCGGGAGCCATCCACCTCATCTGCTTTCGGGAGACGACCAAGGACACTTGAATGGCGGACGAGAGGCGCATTGCAGACTGGCGATTTTGGGGCCGGAGGCGGTCCGACCGGTTCTGGGAAGAACGCTAGATTGCAGACATTCGATCCGGTGCATCCGAAACTCGAACTGACCCTTTGCGGACGGGTTCGTGCGAGAGATCGAAGCTCTGGCCGGGTTATAGTGACCGACCGGGGCTGAGGTTTGCGCCACCGCTTCACGATGTATTTTTAAATGAGAGCATGCTAATGCAATAGCCGGGGTGGCGGGTCCTGATCGATTACGTCGCGAATGTGATCGCCGGTGCATGGCAACCGGTGTCCTTGCAAACATCCGAATGCCTGGAGGCGGACCTTGGCGCCCCGCAGGCGAGCAAGACGATATAAACGACGAAGTGGTTGAGGGCTCCATTAGGCGGCGAAAGCGGCAGGGCACAATGACGTTTTTGGTCCGCGTTTGGTTGGCGTTGACGGTTGTTCTGGCAATCGTGGTCACGATCTTGGCTGTGCTGGTCAAACTACAGCACGAGGCGGTTTATTCGCACCTTGTGCGGCAACGACTTTCCGTCATTGCAGCTGCGACTGCCGCCCCCTTCCGGTCAGTCTCGGAACTTGGGCTGACGGTGGCGACAGTCCGCAATGCTCAAGAATTGCTGAACCGGGCTAGGCAGACGGACCCCGCGATTTCCAACATCGTACTGCTTGATGCAGCCGGCGGCGTTATCCTTTCCGTGCCGGATTCCGCTGTTCCATTTACCGGGCGCCAAATGACGCGAGCCATGGAAGAGGGCTCAAACAGCCAGTGGGGCCTAGAGACCACGACCGTGCTGGTTAGTGGTGCCACCATTATGGATGAGAACGACGAGCCGGCCGCCGCGCTGGCCGTTATTTATCCGATGAATGAATTACGGACGCACAATCGCGACATCAGTTCACAAATTTGGCTGTCCGCACTGGCCCTTCTAGGCGGGTTCTCGGCCCTGACCTACGCCGCGCTGCGCTATCGCCTGCGGCCGGCCATCCGCAGTCTCGATAATATCGCCAGCCATGCCGAGGATACCTCTGAAGATGACAGCACTTTCCCTGCGCGAGACTTTGCCGATTTTCGCGCGACCCTCGCGGCGGGCACCGCAAAATACCGTTTGGCAACGACCAAACTCGCGGCGATTATCGGGGCGGACCGCACGGTAGTTCCGCTTACGGGGGCCTATGGTGCCGACGTCATATCGCTCCCTGATAGCCCCATGGCCGTCGCGGTGTCGCGGAGGCTTACGGCGCTCATAGCCGCTCTGGTTTTGGGGATCACCGGATCGCTCGGCGTTGTCGGCTACCGCAGCATCGATGCATCTTTTGCGCCCGAACTCGACAAACGCACAAGGCTTATTGGCAGCATCGCCAATGATGCTATCGCCCGCACGCTCAAGGCCGGTGTGCCGCTTGACATGATGGTCGGTGGACGGGATTTCTTCTCGTCCCTGCTTAGCGAGTTTCCAGAAATTTCCTACTTCGCGCTGGTCACCAACCGACCCATCTTGGAGATGGGCACCCGTCCGCCCACCTCGACGTCGGTGATGCTAAAGGCAGGGACCCTCGTGCCGATCATCGTCGACAACAAGCTTGTAGCCAATGTCTTCGTCATAAAGAACGCGGAATACCTGTCGCGAGAATTCCGCGATCTCATCCTCGACCTTCTGGTGGTGACACTGGTTACCATCCTGTTGGCGGTCGAACTGGTTTCCGTGATGACCAACCACTCGCTGACAGGACCGTTGACCCGCCTCGACTACATTTTGAAGCTTCAGGCAGCGGGCGACTTCTCCCGCCGCATTCTGGTGAGCGGGATTAGCGCCGTTGACAGGTTGGGCCAGGTCCTTTCATTACGTGCCGAGCGACTTACGGCAATGATGGCGGGCGCAAGGAAACTACCCGGCCACGTCCTTGCCGTGCAACTGGAGCCAGACTTCATTATCCCAGCAGGCCGGCCGCTCATGATGAGATTTTGCAGTCTAAGCGATGTGCGACTCCCGCTCTTCCTGATAGCAGCGGCTGACTCCTTTCCCCTTTCGTTTTTTTCGCTGTACGTTCGCGATGCGGACAATCCGCTGACCTGGCTCAACCCGGGCATTGTTATCAGCTTGCCGCTCGCAGCCTATCTCATCGCCATTGTCCTCGGTTCACCCTACGCGCGTCCGCTTGCAAAACGCTTCGGGCACCGCAACCTTTTCTTGGTTGCGTCGATCCCAGCGGCCCTCGCGAATTTAGGGTTCTTCATTTCCACCAATGTGCTGGAAATTATCTTTTTTTGTGTGTTCAGCGGCATTGGTTATGCATTTGCTTCGCTCTCTTGCCAGGACTACGTGATCGATGCTGCTCCAAAGGAACAACGGGCCCAGGCTCTAGGACTTTTCCACGTGGCAATGTTTGGCGGTTTTTATGCGGGAACCGCGTTAGGGGGTGTCGTTGCCGACCGTCTGGGCGAGCGCAGCGTGTTTCTGGTTTGCGCCGCCTTGATCGTGATTTCGGCGGCAATGATCTTGCGCATGCTGCCTGCTTCCAGCCACGTTTCGGCGCTCGCCGAGCAGGGCGGCCGCTCAAGTCTGCGGCAGCTGCTCGGAACAATGGCCAACGGCCAGTTCGCCACCTTGCTGTTTGGCATTATCTTGCCCCAGACGATCCTCGATCAGGTTTTCGTCTCATATCTCTTGTCGCTTCAGATGAACGCGTTGGGCGCCTCCACGGCGGATACCGGACGACTGATGATGATGTACTTCCTGATGGTGATCCTGTCGGGGTCACTATATGGGCGATTGCCTGCCGGCAGGATTTCGGTGGTGGGAATTACCCTCGCCGGAGCATTGCTTGGCGGAGGGACGTTGCTCGTAGCAGCAGTCGTAACAAACGGCTGGACAATGATCGTTGCCGCAATGGGCACCGGCCTTGGCTACGGCCTGGTAAGCGGGCCGCAGACGGCGACGGTGATGAGTCTTGCGGAAGGAAAGCTGGCCCATATCGGTGCGGAGAAGGTTCTTGGCACCGTGAGGGTCATGGACCGAATTGGCAGTGTTGTGGGACTTATCGCCATTGCCGCCATCGCTGGAAATTTTGGCTATTCCGCCGCAATGGGCTTCATCGCCATCTTGGTGTTGGCCGGGGTTGGCTCGTATTTCATCTACCACGTGGCAAGCCGCAACTTGCCGATCATCGCCGGGAGGGAAGCATGAAATTGGCATACCTTATGTTGGCAGCCGGGGCAGCGCTGGCTTCTTGCCTCATTGTTGCTCCTCGTGTCGAGGCAGCCGAGAAGACCGTTGTTATGATAACCTGGCTAGGCTGCGAGGATGTCTGCAAGGGCCTCAAGGATTCGCTTGCCGAGAAGAAAATCGACGTCAGCTTCATCGTCGATGATGCGGGCCAGGACAAAAGCAAGCTGCCAGGCTTTGTCAAGGACGCACGTGAGCGCAAGGCCGATGTGGTGGTCACTTGGGGCACCAAAGCCACCCTCGGCATGGTCGGCACGTTGAAGGACCAGGACGATAAAGGCCTTCTCAATGACATTCCCGTGGTGTTCACGGTGGTGTCCGATCCGATCGGGGCGGGTATCATCGAAAGCTATGAAAAGACCGGCCGCGCCAATGTGACCGGCACCCGAAACCGGGTTCCCGAGAGCGTCAATATCAAGAGCATCAAGCGCTACCTGCCGACCTTCGATCATCTGGGCCTCCTGTTCGACCGCGCCGAGCCCAACTCGGTGAAAAAGATGGAGGAACTGGCGACATTGTCGAAAAAGATGATGTTCAAATTCGACGCATTGCCATTGCCGGCACTTGCCGACGGAACTCCAGATCAAGCCAAGCTTGCCGAAACCATCGCGCAACTGAAGGCAGCCGGTGCGCAGTTCGTCTACCTGGGGTCGAGCACCTTCCTTGAAAAGAACGCGGACGCCTTCACCGCCGCCGCAGTGGATAATGGTCTGCCGGTGCTCAGCCCATATGAGCATCTTGTCAGCGAATCCCAGGCTCTGATGTCGGTGGCCGCCCGAGACTACGACGTCGGCAAGCTCGCCGGCGAGCAGGTGGCCAAGATCCTCACACAGGGGGCCAAGCCTGGCGACATGCCGGTCGTCGCCATTGAGAAGTTCGCCTATCTGGTAAACATGCGCGTCGCCAAGAAGCTCAATCTCTTTCCGCCTGTCGAGTTCCTGCAATTCGTTGAGAGGGTGGAGTAGCCGTTACGACAATAACGAACGCCAGCAGCGGAAGGAACAAGGTCGCATTGGCGCTGGCCAATAGTTTGATACAATCACTGTCGACAAAGGGCGGGACCATGACCTCCAGCGGGTCAAACGCAATGTCTGCTTTCGGGCGGCGGGAAAGTTCGCCTTTATGGCCGAGATTAGGCGCATTGCTGCCATCCAGCCTGATCATTCTGTGAGGAATGACATTGTTTTGATAGACCACAGGACACCTAGATTGGCCCTTGCTCAACGCTCGTAGTCGTTATCGTTTGAGCGCTGGGTCTTCCGGTCCTGCTCTTCCGACTGCCGCGCCTTCTGTTTGTTGGCGTCCTTCTGCTTGGCTCTCACCTTCTCCTGCTCGGTGCCTGTGCGCGGCTCAACCGGCTGGCGGGAATCGTCCCGAGTTGGAAGGTCTTGCCCGCGCGCCTCGCGCTCGGGGATCGGCTCGCCACTGCCACCACCACGACGCTGCTGCTGCCGCTCGAACTGAAGCCGCGCCAGACGGTCGCGCATCTTGTCGTTCACCTCTTCACGATACTGTTCGAACTGTCCTTGATGCGCCGGCGGCAGCGTCTCGCGCATGTTGTCCAGAGCCTGATTGACGCGGGCCATCTGACGCCGCATCTCCAAGGGGGTTTGCGCCATGTTCAAATCTCCTATCAGTGCATTCAAATCTCTCATAACGGGGTGGGACAGGAAAGACTTCTGCCCCGATTGATCAGCTTCGCGATCCGCGGCAGGAGCTGGCTGCCCCTCCCCTGTCCGATCGCGCCGGAACTGCAGAAAATTGTTGCCGATCGACTCCGCTGCCATGAGCGCCTGACCGACTACGCCCGCGGTCCGCATCGTCGTAACAGTCTTTTGCCACGCGGCAGCGATTGCATCACCGTTCACGACCAAGGATTGCCCGTCCAAATGGCGTTGCCGCTTGGCTTCCACCCGCTCGATCGTCCTGGCGCTGACCCGGTAGCGCGGATCGCTCTGCGCGCGGCTATAGNTGCCGCTTGGCTTCCACCCGCTCGATCGTCCTGGCGCTGACCCGGTAGCGCGGATCGCTCTGCGCGCGGCTATAGGCCCCGGCATGCTCCTTCGTGAACGGACGCGTCATTGCATGGTCCATGCGCCGGGTCGCCACCATCGCAATGCCGTTCTCGCGTGCTTTTTCCGCAAAGGTCTCGCGCCAGGCGACCAAATCCGGCTTGTAGAATTTCAAGCGCTCACCGTCGGCCGACCGTGCCTGTACCATCGCATGGATATGGACGTGCTTGGTGTCCTTGTGATGCGCCAGGACGAACTTGTATCCCGGCGCTCGCTCCTCAAGCACGGCGCGCGCCGCGGCCATGACGGCGTCGGCATCGGTGCCGGCTCTCGCCGAGAAAAGCAGATGATAGGCATTGCGGCGCTCACGCCCCGAAAACTGCGGCCGCCATTGGTCATAGACTGAAGCGGCAGCCTTCGTGGAGTTCTTCACCCCAGGTACGGGCTCACCATTTGCGTGGCGGACCTGGCTGTGGGTGCGGATGAACTTCTGCAGGAAGTATTTCGCTTTGGGTTCACGGCTCACAGCCGCCGTTACCTCTGCCTTGGCTACCACCCCGGCCGCGCCCATGGCCTCAGACAAGCGCGCCTCGATCTTGTCGAGCGCCTTGCTGCGCGAGTTCTCCCGGCCGCCGGCAAGCACCTTGGCAAGCGGTCCGGCCCGCTCATCGGTATGCGCGTAAACCTCCACCGCCCGACCGCCCCGTGCATAGATGAACGGTTTTGCACCCAAGGCCTCGTTCAGCGCCTCGCTCAACGCGGCATCGGTGACCTCGCCGGCAAGCTCAAAACGAACCTCGATAAAATTGGTGTTTTCCAGGGGCGGTTCGAACGTCTCGCAAAATGTTTCCAGGAACGCTTTTCGTGCGGCACCTGTCGCAAGAACCTGCCCGTCCTCGTCAAAAATCTCGATGTCGTGTTTCCCGCCTTTTTCGTCCTCGCGCTTGCCGATGTAATTGAGCAGCCGAGCAGCGGCTTCACTGGTCGACGGCGGATTGGGCATAACCTTGAACACGGCAGGCTGCGCGCCCGCCGCATAGCCTGCCCGTGCCGCGACGGCCCGCGCCTGATAGCCCGCCCGCGGCACTCGTCCTGTAGCGCCAGAGCGGTCAGCGCCACGGCCACCGCCACCGCCGCGCCGCTTCCAGTCTTCCTCCTCCTCTTCCGGCCGGAAGCCGGCGAGCGTGGCGGCGTAGACCACGATCGGCGCGCCAGTGGCCTTGTGCGAGCTCGCAGCAGTAGTAGCCTTTGGAGCCCCGCTGGACATCGAACTCCCCGACGCCCCCAATCCTCCCGGCGACGAACGAGGGGCGTTCCTGCGCCCACCTGGCGTCGCGCCGGCTTGTCCTTGCCCGAGGCGCCCGCCCCCACTAGTCCGCTCATGACTCTTCATCGCCTGGAATTCACCGGCCTCGCGTCTGGCCCCCGTCAGAGAATTGTCGTCGTCCAGCCCCTCACGCTTCACGCCGGACCCGCCCCGCAGATAGCGTTCGATTTCGGCCGCGTAGCCAGCAAGACGACCACTCATGGCCTGGCCTCCCTTGCCTTGCGAGACTCGACAGTCATTGTTTTCAGTTCCTCGCGAAACTGCCGCACGAGGTCGCCCACCGCGACCAAAGCCCGTTCAATATCCTCATCCTGGGCAGCACGGCCGTCGTTCATGGCGCGCACGGCCTGATTGAAATTGACGCCGACGCGCCGCAGCTGATCGGTCATGTCCACGATCGCCGGCCGCAACGCCTCTGACGCGATAGGCAGATGCCCTACCTCTGCCCGCACCAGACGCCGGACGACCTCGCTGACNCGGCCGCAACGCCTCTGACGCGATAGGCAGATGCCCTACCTCTGCCCGCACCAGACGCCGGACGACCTCGCTGACGGTCACGCCGTCCCGCTCCGCAATGCCTTTGAGGCTAGCCAGCTCGTCAGCCGAAAACCGGATGTGCGTCACCTCGCCGTAGCGGCGTGACGCGTTCTTCACCGCTGCTTTCTCTGCGTCTGCGTCCATCTCTCAAGCCCGCTTGCGGGCGCTAAGACCCGTTAGGGCCGCGCCGCCTATTTTGTGTGTATCACAAAATAGGCTATCCTGCCAAGCACAGGAGGGAGGTTTCGAGGACGCTTTCTCACCAGCGCACTCGTCAGCAGCAGCAGCCGCCAGCGCGGGTGAGACATTCCCATCGTGACTTGATGCGATGTGTCTATGATGCGTTGGTGACTTGTTTCCATGTTAACATGGAAACATCGGCCCTATGATGAGCAGCCGGAAAGCGTAGTCGGAAAATGCGCGGTCGACGGGCCACCGGACCTTATTTTCTGAAGATAGCAGCTGCGCAAAAACCGCCCCCTGAGTGAACCCCTATCGATGCGCGCCTGGGTTGCCAAACCAGCCTTCCCCGTCGACAATGCCACCATGTTTCGACCGTGATTTCGTTTCATGTGTCCATGTTTCCATGTTGACATGGAAACATGGAAACAACGCCGGAAGGAGGCCCCCATGATCATCTCCGCTGCGATCCCAAAGGGCGGCACTGGCAAATCGACGATGCTGCGCACCCTCGCATCCGTCGCGCTGCATCGGGGCTATTCGGTGACTCTTATCGACGGCGACCGGCGGCAGAACATGAACCGCTGGTTCCAGATGCTGGGCGAAGCTGGCAATCGTCCTGATAGGCTCCAGATGGTGAGCGCGATGACGCCGCAGGAAATCCTTCGCGCGGCAGCCACTCACAACGCGGAACGCTCGGTCGTCTTGATCGATACGGAAGGCACCACAAACGATAACCTCATGGCCGGGCTCTTCGCCGCCGACATTGTCGTCGTGCCGGTCTACTTTGCCCTCGATGATGTGACCGCCGCTATCCAGATCACCGACCACTACATTCCGCTGGCGGTCGAGAGCCGCGGTAGACCGCTGCCTGCGATATTCGTGCTGACCAAGCAGACCATCATCGATGGCAGGGCGCGAGCCCTGACCGAACTGCGCGCCATCATCCAGGCCAACGGCACGCCCATTGCGGAACACGTCCTGCACAATCGAGTTGCCTATCGTGATCTCCAGACCGGACAGACACTTTACAGCCCCGAGGTGCCTGACACGAAGGCGATTGCCGAGAGCGAAGGGGTCTTCGACGACCTTCTGCAAACCTTCATCGAAGCCACAAGGAACGCGGCATGAGTGAAGAAACCGCACCGAAACCTGGTGACGACAAGAAGGCCCGCATGATGAAGGCGATCTCCACGCAGCCGCCCGTACTGCCGAGTATGTTCATCCCATCGAAGGCCGAGCCGTCAGGGATGCAAGCTGCGCCACAGATGCAGGAACCGACAAAGCCGTCCCTGGCAGTCGGGCCCGATTTCCGCAAGCTGCTGCGGCAGGGTCAGAAAAAGGACCCCATCGCCGGAAAGAAGATACGCGAGGAGGAGATGATCCGCTGCGGCTACTACCTGACGGCTGCGGAGCAGCGGCAGTTCAAGTTGCTGGCGATCAGCAACGGGCACAGCATGACCGAACTGCTGCGAAAGGCTGTCCAGGATTATATCCGCATTCATAGGCACAAACTGCCGAAGGAATNACAGCATGACCGAACTGCTGCGAAAGGCTGTCCAGGATTATATCCGCATTCATAGGCACAAACTGCCGAAGGAATAATCGGCGGTTTGCACTCGCTGTCGGATGCCGCAAGGGTGATGTTCGTGGCTCTTTCCGACGCACAAAAAAAGGGCCCCCGACGGAACACTCCGTCGCGGGCCCTGAAATGTGTTTGCCTACTTAGGTTGGTTGAGGTGTTTCAGCACCTGGCCGAGGATTGTGTCTTGCACCGAACGCCCGCTCCCTGCCGCTTTGTCGTCGACGAGCTTTGCGGCCAGTTTGGGCGACAACGGCGTGAAGTCATAGCCGTGTGCGATGGCTGCGCGGTGAAGATCCTCAAGCGTTTCGAACGCGCGATCGCGGGTGCCGAGCCAAAGGCTCGGCTCGTCGGTTTCTTCGTGCGGGAACGCTTGCAGGAAGTAGGTCCAAAGTGGCGGGTCGTAGCCGATGACGGCGTCTGGATCCGAGCGGACCTGTCCGGTGACGGTGCCAGTAACAGTGATGGTGTAGCGGCTCATTGCAACCTCCTTTACCGGTGGGGAGCCGGCCCCTTGCGGGGCCGGCCGCCGATGCCTCACTGGGGGTTGTTCCAGAGGATGACCTTCTTGTTTTCCTCGCCGCCGGGGGCGGGAGCGAGATTGCCGAAGATGACGCCGATCTCGGGGGCTTCCAGCTTGACCGAGAGGTATTCCTCGCCCGAACGCTGGGAGATGCGGTGCCAGCCGGCTCCGATCTCGAAGCCCGTGCGCTTGTTGACGATCCGGTAGTCGGGGGCGTCCTCGCGCGACTTGTTGGTGTTCGGGATCAGGGTGATCGGGGCGTTGACCCGGAGCGTGGCAAAGACGCCTTCCATCGAGCCGTCGGCCTTGGTGGTGAGGTTTGCGATCGTGGTGGCCATGGTAGTTCTCCTTCGGTTGCATCGGGACCATTCCCGATGGCGCCAAAGGAGAGGACCGTCCTGCTGCGGTCATCGCGGCGAAAATTCTGGAAAATTCTATTTGCGGAAAAATAGCGGGCAGGCCCTTCGCCTGCCCGCAGACAAAAAACAGAAATCGAATTTTCCTGAATATTCGCCGAGTGTACCCCCAACGGGGGTTGACCGCACAAAGCAGGCGGTCGTCTACAAAGGCGACATGAAACGGGAATGGCCCCGGATGCAACCGAAGCAGAAGAACTCAGGCCGCCATCGCTAGACAGCCGACGCAACGCTGCCGGATCGCCGGAACGTGCTGCAGCCTCTCGGGTCATGTCGTCGGCATCGCCAACACATCGAACAGCAGCCCGGCGCGTAAACCGCCTGGGCATGTTCGGTATGACAGCACAGCGGTTTTGAGATCGGAGCCGACTGGCAGCGAACTTCACGCCCCTCCGGGACGACACCGGGCAGTCAGGCTGGATGAGGGGCAAGCTAGGGTGTTGTTAGGCACGCTTGCACCCGCTTCGGAGGCGAGAAGCGTCAAGATGATCATCCGCACAACGCCCCGCGGCCCTGCGCGTGGACCGCTTTCGAAAGGGGCCGGCTCCGTCCGCTCATACAAGTGGATTAGGCGGCGCGAAGCCGGATCGAGATATCGGATTGAACCCGCCGGGCTATCGGCAGCTATCATCCTGGCAACGTTAGACGCTCCTCCGGCATCATGCGCGCTTCGGCTTGGCGGCGAATGTCCGAACCAGCATGGCGAAGCATGGCGCACCAGTCCTCCACATTGTACGTCGTCGCCATCCGGCCCCTGGCCAGATCTTAAATGAGGCACGGCTTGTTCGCGATGGCGAGCCGAAGCACGTTGACGTCCGTACCGGGTGATGCGCCGTCCCAGACCATACCGCCCCCGGCTAGGGTGCCATTTGCTCAAATGACCACGAGCTTCCAAGTTTTGGTGTTCATGCTATGTTCAAGACTGGAGGGAAGCATGTTTGAAAATTTGCAGCGCGAACTTGAACGGCTTTCGAGAACGACCTCGATAAGTGTCCCGATCGAGTCGGACGCAGACGGGTATTACGACCGCGAATGCCCTGCTACGGAATGCATGTTCTCGTTCAAGATCCATAGCGACGACTGGCGGGATATCGTTCGCGACGAGGAAGTGTTTTGTCCATCGTGCCGTCATGCCGCACCCGCGAAGTCCTGGTATACGACCGAGCAAGTTGAACAAGCCAAGGAATACGCGCTCAACAAATTGAAAAGCGGTATCAACGCGGCGATGCGTGCGGACGCCGATGCCTCCAAGCGCCGCCAGAACCGCAACTCATTCATCCGGATAACTCTAGAGGTGAAAGGCGGCCATGACAGCTTGCTGGTCCCTTTGGCGGCCGCCAAACCCATGCAGCTCAAAACATCCTGCGAAGGCTGCAACTGCCGCTATTCGTATATCGGCGCGGCATATTTCTGCCCCAGCTGCGGCAAGAACTCGGCGACCCACACCTTCACGCAAACCTTGGCGGCCATTCGGACGGCGGCCAATCTCGGACCCACGCTTCGCCAAACGCTCGACGTCGACGCCGCGGAGATCATGACGCGGACCTTGCTGGAGAAGGCTATGCAGGACACGGTTACGTCGTTCCAGCGACTTTGCGAGCAACTCTATGAAGCCAAAACAGGTGCGGCAGCCCGCCGCAATGCCTTCCAGAGCCTCGACGCCGGTTCTGACCTGTGGGAGCCGATCGTCAAGGAATCTTACGCTGATATGCTGGGAACGGCTGACCTTAGCCGGTTGCGGATATTCTTCCAGCAGCGGCATCTTCTGGCCCATCAGCAGGTATGGTCGACAGTGACTATGTTCAGCGAAGCGGCGACGCCAGCTATCAGGTCGGGCAGCGCCTTGTGGTCCGCGACACGGGAGTACTCCAGTTCGGCGACCTCGTGGAAAGGCTCGGCGCCGCGCTCATCGCCAAGGTGTAGGTCAAAAGACGTCGACCACGGCCCCTTGCGGGCTCGTCTGGATCCGGACCCGGCCATCCTTGCGCGTGCTGAGGACGCGTCGGCGTTCTCCGTTAAGTTCGAACCCCCGACATCGATGCCTGTACCAGCTCACTGTGTCTTGAGAGGCGTATTCCAGACCTGAGTCGGATATGACAACGAAATAGGGTTTGAGACCGGTCTCGTCGAAGAGACGCTCGCTGCACCCGTTGCGCCGGCCATGATGCGATGCAACGAGGATGTCGACCTTGCCCATGGCAGCGCGGAAACCCTCGCGAGCCAACAGACAGTCCCACCCAGCAACCTCCATATCACCCGGAAAGCAAATCTTGATGCCATGGCTCTCGATGATAGAGACGAGGCTGAGGTTGTTCTCGTCCTCGAAATCCGTCGGATAGCGGTTCCAAAAGCATTGGATATTGAAGTCGCCATAGTCGACATCGCTGCTAATCGGTCTGGTATATCTGGCCATCATATCCGCAAGGGCATCAATGCCGCGGCCTATCCCGCCGATGCCCTTCAGGCGCCGGAGGTTCTGCGGCGACACCGAGGGATTTTTCGTCAAGGTTCCTACGCTGACGGTGTCCACCAGATTGTGCAGGTCGCTCGCATGGTCTTCGTCGAAATTCGAAATGATGAGGTTGTCGATGTAAGAAATGCCCCGGCGCGGCAGATAGGTCGACGGCCGCCAGTTGGTGGTCGAGTTGTGGCCTGCATCAATTAGGACGTGCCTGTTGGTGCTGGTGACGATATGCGAGCACTGTCCGTGCTCGACATCGAAAATCCTGAGGTCCATTGGGTTAGTTGCCCGTAATCGCCGCATTGCGAGCAGCAGGCGTTTGCTGCAGCTGGACTTTGTCACAGGTCGCGAGCAAGGCCGTGGCGTACTGGATTCCAGCTTCATACACCCAGCGGTTCGAGACCACGAAGACCCAGATCAGTATCGCAAACGCGTTCACGACCATGGCAGACAGCACCGCCGGACCCAGCGGTGTCAGGACCGCGATCGCGGCCCGCCACGCGTGCGCCTGGATGAGGTCAATGACGCCGGGGTTGCTATAAATGATGGCTCCTGCCGAAGCCAGCAAGGTGATGACACATGCGGTGATGCCGATCGGCTTGAGACCGCGCAGGTTGCGGCGAAAGCCGTACTGCGCATTTTCGCGGTTCACCATTGCGAATTCCTTGCCCCTCGCTCGCTCCTTGAGCCAGATCACGGCGGAATCGTAAACGGCATTGGCAGCGGCAGGGTCCGCAGCCTCCTGCTCAGCGGTCGGGAAAGCCGGCAGGTCTGGCACCGCCCCGCCCAGAAACGCATGGTAGCGCTGACGGGTGTGCAGATCGAGCTCGCTGGTATGGCGAAGGAGGATTGTCGTCGGCCAGCCGCCCCACCGTCTGCGCAGCCCAGGCTCGATCCGGCGTCCCTTAGTTCTGGCCCAAGACCCGAGCGCGTAGAGCAGTCCGCACGACGTGGCAATCGTGAGCAATGTCGCCGCGACACTCGACACGATTAGCCAGGGGAACCAGGCCATCACTGCCAGCAAAGGCGGAAAGATCGTCAACAGTCCCGGAAACAATCGGGCCTGCCTGCCGTAGCCGTCGAACATCTGCGCGATATCAGTTGTCAGAGGAATTGCCATTGCTATTCCTCGTACTCGTCAGGATAGGTAACAGGCGTCAGAGCGCTCCATCCGCTCCTGACAGGCGCACCAGCGGATGACGATCGAATATCCCGCCCCTCGGTCATATGCAGGTTGGCGCCGCGATGAATCACGGCGCGCATCACGACCTTTCGCGGATGATCTTCATCTTCCTTTGCCGAACTGATGATGGCTGTGAAGTGGCCTTGGGCAGGAGGATTATCGAGGCGTGGGCCCAAAATTCTATCTAGTAAGTCAGTAGTCAGGTTACGGCGCCCACCGTGATGCGGAACCTGAAAGCGATTGATGCCGGGGAGCGAAAGTCCTGCGGCAGGAGCGTAATCAATCACTTCCGCCAAACCGTCGCGGCCGGTGTCGGCCGTTAGGAGAATCTTCTCGCCGCACATTTCAGCAAACTGCACCACGCTCATCTCGTTTTCGTTGCTTGTATCCTCTGCTGGGAACGCTTCGGCGCCCCATGCGACCCTGATGAGAGCCACGGCCGTGATTGCCTTCTCGAGCAGGGTAGTGAAAATCCCGCCGCCGGTGACCTCCTCGACCCTGGCCTCCGGCGTCTTGTTTGACGTGACGATCAGATCGAGGAACCGTGCCCGGGTGGGAGCCATGACATGGAACGCGCCGATCCACGCGCCTTGGAAAGGTTCGCGGATTTCAATGCCCTTTTTGAGCGCGATATCCTCAAGGGCGGCCAAGTTGGCATAGGCTGACCGCAAGGTGGACCGCAAACGGTCGACGCTCGTGTAGGTTTCGAACCGCCCAATAAGCTCGTCCGCGTACAGCCATGGCCGGAGCATCCAAAGGACGCCGACCTCAAAATGCTCAAGAACAGCAATCAAGCCGCGTGCATGGTCACCATCGTTGTGGGTGGCCACGACATGGTCAATGAACGCAGGATTACCATAATGCGTGACAATATGATCGCAGAGGGTCTCCCCGGTCGTCGCGTAACCGCCGTCGACGACGTGGATATAATTCGTACCATCTTTCTCGTAGCGCAGCGCAATGGCGTCGCCGCTTTTCTTGGTCTCTACCCCAAGAAAATCGATCTCAAAATAGTCTGGCATGTGGTTTCCCCGCCCCTCGGCTCCTTGAAAACTACTACAAACGCTTTCCGTCGCAAAGTTTTGTTGTCAAGTGCGACTTCAAGCGCCTGATTACAAGGGCGCTTATACAGAGAAATGCGGAATGTCGGCGGCATCCTTGGGAACATAATCGACGGTAGGTGCTAGGCTGCCGGGCGCCTCGGCCATCGCGCTACCTGCTCTCCTATAGATCTGCCTTGGAAAAGACGGTCCGTGGTCCACGGATAGGTTGTCGCCCCGTAGGTTTCGCATCCGCTCTTCTCTTCGCTTGACCAAGTGTGGGGAAAACCGTGCAGATACCCGAAAAGTAGTAGCCCTCTGAGCCTCGAAAACTTGTTGACAGTCCATTCCTTATGAAAATCTCGTTTTGTTTTTGCCAATACGGGATGCATTATTTGCGAAGCGGGAAAGGTGGGGACAGATCATGAAACTTTTCGTTAGGGGATCAATTGGAATTTGCTTGGCCGTTTCAGGGTGTGGAAGTGTTCCCAAGCTTCAAACCGACATCGGACTGCTGCGTATTTCGGACATTGTGGACAATATCCGGTGCGAGCTACAGGAAGGGCGAGACGGCAACACGAAGACAGGCGTCGGGCCGGCATCATTCCTGACCGAGAAAGAAGAGTGGAACGCTGGTGTCGACCTCTCTTTGAACGTGATTGCCGAAGGCGGTGGGAATGGAGCCGCCGGCAACGATGTGCCCTACATTCCACAAACCGCTACATTGGCTCTTTCCACGGACGTAACAGGCACCGCCGACCGGCAGGTCGGCTACAAGTTCACGATCGGCCTTGGCAAAAGGGATCAAATTGACTGCAACCACGATGCCGTTGAAGCACGCAGGTCGCATGGCATCCGCCTGGTGGGGGACCTTGGTATCGCCAGTTGGCTGGCCCAGTTGCAGGATGCCTATGCGGAGACGCGGACCAAGCCGGAATCGGTTGCGTATACCCTGAGTTTCAAACTCGTTCAGAAGGGCGAAGCCAGCGTAAAAATCGTCAAGATTCCCTTTGACACCGCGCAAGGTAGCCTTGGGTTTGGATGGAAAGGCTCGTGGACGGATACGAACAAGATCATCATCACCTTTGCCCCCAAGCCCGCCAAAACACCAAAGAAAGAGGCCGAGCGGCCAAAGCGCGCAACCAAGCTTCCGGAAGGTCAGAAGCCCAGGACGGTCGTCCCGCCACCGCCACCACCGGTGGACGAGGGCTCAAAGGAGAGGCTCCTAAGGGATCTCGACTTCCTGATTTTGCAGCAGAAACTCCAACAATAGACACAACGTGACCGGCGACCAAGTCCGAGCTTACGTGACCTAAATACTCAAAGGGTATTTTTGAAATGAGCAAAAACATTGTCGTGTTCTCCGACGGGACCGGACAGGACGGCGGAGTTCGCGCGGAGCAACGGATGAGCAATGTCTACAAGCTCTATCGGGCATCTCGTGTTGGCCCGGAAAGCCCCATCAACCCAAAAGCCCAGGTTTCATTCTACGACCCGGGACTGGGCACTGAAACGACTGCGACCGGCATGACCGACGTCGTCCGGCGGGTACAGAAGCTGCTTGCATCCGTTTCTGGCACTGGCATCACCACGAA
Organism: Mesorhizobium sp. LNHC209A00; assembly: GCF_000502915.1. NCBI lineage: Bacteria > Pseudomonadati > Pseudomonadota > Alphaproteobacteria > Hyphomicrobiales > Phyllobacteriaceae > Mesorhizobium > Mesorhizobium sp. LNHC209A00. The sequence goes on along the minus strand of NZ_AYWT01000021.1, from coordinate 31,123 downwards.
CATTGCTGATTGCTACGAATTCATCATCAATCACTATCAACCGGGAGATCGCATCTTCCTTTTTGGCTTTAGCAGAGGCGCGTACACCGCCAGAGCGGTTGCGAACCTTCTTATGCTTTGCGGCGTACCGAGCCGCATGGGAGATGACCGTCTTCCGCGGTTCAGGAAGGCGACGCGTGACATTTCAGAGGAAGCCGTGCGCACCGTTCTCGAACATGGCGCTGGGCATCCTCGGAAAGACTTTGAGGATGAACGGCTCGAACTCGCGCGCCGATTTCGGGAAAAGTATGGCTCGCATCATGAGACCGGAGAGGTAAACCGCTCAAATGCAGCGCCTCATTTCATCGGTGCGTTCGATACGGTGGCGGCACTGGGCGCAAAGGGAATGCGGCGCGCCATAATCCAGATCGGCCTTTACGCCGGTGTGTTCGGTCTCGGCGCAGTGGTGGCGTTCGTTCCCGCACTGGTTATTGCGGCAATCGCCAGTTTCTGGATTTCGTTCTGGGGAACCTTCTGGACGATTGTAGTCGCCGGGGCAGCTGTAGGCATGGCAGTGCTCCACCACAAGCAGCGCGGGTCCGTGCGCAAAACCATCAAGAATTTCCCCAACCCGGGTGACGTGCACAGCCATATCGCGGAGTGGAAGGGGGACAACTTCGACCGCCTTCTCAGCCGGTTCGTCAACTTTGCGCGATCGGCAAATGCGATCGACGAAACGCGCGAGGATTTCGGGAGAGTCGGCTGGGGATCGACCGTGGCTGCGCCCACCACAATTGATGGCCATGAGGTCCTCAAACAGTGGTGGTTTGCCGGCAATCACTCGGACGTTGGCGGAAGCTACCCCGAGGCCGAATCGCGTTTGTCCGACATAGCGCTTCTTTGGATGATCGAAGAAGCGACTGCCATCCCGGGTGGACTTGTCGTGGGCCCGATCGTGGTCAACGGGGAGAGATTCGAACGATCGATGGAAACTGGTACGGCGCTGCACCTCTTCCCTTCCGCCGATGGTCTCCAGCATTGTGAGGTGGCAGGCATGAAGGACACAATTGCGAGCCGAACGCCTACCTGGCTGTCCTGGTTGACCGCCAGGCTGGGTTACAAGGTGAAACTCCGGGATATCAATCCGGAAGCTGTAGTCCATCCCACCGTCGACGCCCGCTTTGAGTTCGCCGATGTCCCGCAGTGCGCCGGATTCGGACCTTACCGACCTGAGGCTCTGCGTAACCACAAGAAGGTTGCCCATTTTTACATCGAAGAAGCCACGCCTATCTAGGCAGCTGGATCTAGAAAAGCTCTTATAGCCTTTGTGCATAAGCCAGAGCGCCCGTTGGAGATGACTCGAAGGGCTTTGCGGGCACGGATTGGCTCTTTCACCGGATCGATACCAAATTGGCGCGCGGCTGCTCGCGATCAGTAGCTCCTCAACTTGGCGAGGCGATGTAAGGCTCGCCTGAACCACAACGGCGCGGCTATTGAGCAACTTCCCGCCGGCTTCGATGTACCGGGAGCGTTCGGCAATATCGTAATTGTATTCGTCAACCACGACCCAGCAGCGTTTGAGATCGGTCAGACCGGCGCGGCGGCACTCGATGGCGGAGACTTCCAAACCGACCCGATCAGCGGTCGGTGGCTGGGTTGTTATCGCCAGGAGCGCCAGATGGGTCAGGCCGTCTCTTGCGCCGCGGACAGCGACGACCACACAGGTCGGCCGGCTCTTGCGGCCTTCCGTTTCGCCGCGCTCGTGTTGCCATGCCCAAAGATACGGGTAGGAGACGACCTGACCGGGCAGGAATCTAGCGCTCATTATCGTATCCCTCGCCGCGCGCCAGTCGGTCGATCTCCGCGGTGAAGAGTTCCTGGTGTTCCTCCGGCATCTCGGAGACTGGATATGCGCGGCGGGGATCGCCACCGGTGCGCATCCGTTCGTAGTGCTCGTAACTCATCAACACGAACCAGGGTTTCCGGTGTTTGGTGAGGATGACGGGTTCGCGGCTGGCAACGTCGGTGACGTCGCCAACCTGCTTGTTGAGATCGCTTGTCATGAAATGACGCATGGCCGCGCTCCTTCGTCAATCTCCATAATATCCAGATTTTCGCATTGCAAAAAAACGGCGCTCACGCGCCGTCCTCCGTGAACCGCCACACGGGGATGCCGAGGCGACGAGCCTTGTCGGCGAGGTTCTCGGTGATGCCGGAGCCGGGAAAGACGATCAAGCCGTACGGCACCACCGAGAGCAGCTGATCGTTGCGTCGGAAGGGCGCCGCCTTGGCGTGCCGATTCCAGTCCGGCTTGAAGGCGATCTGCGTGACCTTGCGATTTTCGGCCCAGCAGGCGGCGATGCGCTCGGCCCCGCGTGGGCTGCCGCCATGGAGGAGCACCATGTCGGGGTGCTTCTCGCGGGCCTTGTCGAGTGCATCCCATATTCGGTCGTGCTCGTTGCAGTCGAGGCCGCCGGCGAAAGCGATCTTGGTGCCGGCCGGAACCAGCACCTCGGTTTCAGCGCGGCGGCGTGCGGCGAGGAAGTCGCGGGAGTCGATCACCGAGGCGGTCATCGCCTGATGGCTGACCTTGGAGCCGGTGCGCGGCCGCCATGCCGACCCGGTTTCCGCCTCGTAGAGGTCGGCGGCCTCGTCGCGCATGATTTCCAGCACGTTGCGGCGCTCGATATAGCTGATGCCTTCCGCGGTCAGCCGTTCCAGCTCGACCGACTTCACCTCGGAACCGTCCTGTTCGCCCTGACTCGAGCGCTGGGCCTCCTCGTTGCGGTCGAGGGTGCGGGCAACGCGCTCGGCGGCACGGTGGAAGAGATTGGTGAAGGACCAGAGGAGGTCATCGAGGTCGGGTTCGAGCCTGGTGTCGCCGAGCATGCCGGCGAAGGTCTCGACGATCCCGGCGAGGCCGGCCCGGATCACCCCGTCGTCGGGCAGCGGGCGGGGATCGGGCTCGTCCTCATGCGGGCGATGCCCGTACATCTGCAGCTCGAGGATGACGCGGTCCGTCGGCGAGGAGGCGTGGTAGGGTTCGTGGGCGTCGTCGAAAGGAAGCTCGTTGATCATGGCGTGTCTCCGTCGGCTTTGGCCGCGCCTATCGCGGCCTGACAGCGCATCCCGGCCGCGCCCCNGGCCGCACCGAAGGCCGGAGCGCGAGCGGAGGACGGCGCAGCCGTTGCGGCCGTGACGGGGGAGTGGCAGGGGTCGCCTCTCGGGCAGGCCGCGGGCGCGGCCTCTCCGGCGGACCGCCACCATGCCTGCAGCCTTTCCGGACGTCGACCCCGCCTGCCGGCCTTATTGCCGGTTTGGGCCGCTCATCCGTGCGGAGGCAAGAGACCGGCATCCTCCGGGGCGAGCTGATCGCTGAGCCATGCCGCGAGACGGGTCGGGCCGAGATTGCGCAGATCGTCGTTGAAGTCGCCGAGCCGCGGCCGCAACGCCAGCGCGAGGATCCCAGCCTCGCCTGCGCGCTGGCTGAGACGCTCGATGCCATGCCGGCCGGCGGCGTCAGCGTCGGCCGCGATGTAGAGGCGACGGCAGCCAAGCGGGAAGATCAGGCCGGCGAGGTGATTGGCCGAGGTGGCGGCTGCCACCGGCAGGTCCGGCATCACCGTCCGGAGCGAGGCCATTGTCTCGAACCCCTCGCCGGCAGCCATGACCGGAACAGGCGTTCCGGGCTGGAGGCCAAGCCAGATACCGTTGCCAAGAAGATGCCCGAGCGAGCGGCGGGGATCGGCGAGCTGCGCCTTGCCGTTGCCCGAAGGATGGAGCCAGGTGCGTTGCAGGCCGGTGAGACGCCCGTCGAGGCCGGTAACCGCCGCGATCAGCGCGGGCAGGGTCTGCGTCTCGCCAGTCACGAGATCCCGGTAATAGCAGGCGGGATGGAAGCGCAGGGCGCGCTCATATGTGGACAGAAGGATGCTGCGGCCGGCGAGATAGCGTTCGGCAAGGGTACCAGCGATCGGCTGAGATATTGTGAACAAGCGACGCGCGGCCTCGGGAGAGCCGCGTGCCGCGCCGGGTTTGCGCTGCGCGCCAGGGGGATGGTGCGGTGGCAGCGGCATGGATAGGAAGCGACGTGCTTCATCGGCGACTTCACGGAAATCAACAAGGCCACAGCTTTCGCGGATGACGTCGAGCAGGTCACCGTGCTCGGTGCTGGCCTCGTCCACCCATTTTCCGGCTGGCCCCCTGCCATTGTCCTTCAAGCGGACATGCATGGAGCGGCCGCTTGCATTGCGCACGTCGCCGACGATCCAGTAGTTGCCGATGCGCCGGCCATTGGAGAGATATTCGCGGCAGACCGCCTCGGCATGGTCGCCAAGGCGGCGTGCCAGCTCGGAAGCCGAGCCGGTCATGATCGCCTCCCCTCAAGCCGCGGCCGCACGGTCGGTGACGCCGACCAGCGTATGGCGTTCGAAGAGCGCGGCGAGGATGACGGACCCTTGCGCGGCCGTCGGGATGAATAGCCTGAGCTTCCACGAGATGATCTCGGATATCAGCCCAAGCGCCTTCAGCCGGGGAATCATGGCATCGGTGAAGCCGATCAGCTCGACACGGTAGTCGTTCATGACGCGGCTGCGACGGAGGAGCAGCCTGTCAGCAAGTTGCAGCCCGATGCGTCCCTCGAGCAGACCGGCCCAGGCCTCATCGGCCGACAAGGTTGCAACATGGTCGATGCCCAGATTGCGCAACAAGGTCGCCACGAGCGTCGGCGCGATATGACGGCCGATGATGGGTTCGCCGGCATCGGTCTGGATCCGATAAACCTGGCAATCATCGTCAGGCAGCCGCCGCCAGATCGGCAAAAGGAGGCCGGTCACGATGTGGAAGGTGCTGGTGGCGACATGGCCGTCGACATAGGCGCCGACGGTGAAGGGTGGATTCATCAACACAACGGACGGCCGAATGGCCGCATCGAGATGATCGTCGATATGGGCCGCGTCGTGCCGGCAGACGGGAACACGCGGGAACAGCAGGCCGAGGAGATCGGCCCGTGTCGCGGCAAGCTCGTTGAGCGCGAGCGAGGCCCGCGCGGTCTCGGCATGGACGGCGAGCAGGCCGGTGCCGGCCGAGGGTTCGAGGACGAGGTCTGAACATGCCATTGCCGCGGCTTGCGCCGTGACGAAGGCGAGCGGCAGCGGCGTGGAGAACTGCTGCATGGCCTGGCTCTCGTCTGACCGTCGCGTATGGGCGGGAAGAAGGTCGGCGACCCGCTTCATCATCGCCAGCGTCGCCTGCGGCGTGGTCGATCGCGACAGCATCGCCGGTCCGAAATGGCGCAGAAACAGCACGTGGGCGGCTTCGAGCACCTCATAGACGTCCTTCCAGGTCCAGAAGCCTTGCGCATCCGTGCCGCCGAAACTTGTCGTCATGGCCGTGCGCAGGGCTGTGGTGACAGGCTTGCCCTGTTCGAGGAAAGGCAGAAGCAGCATTCCCGCCTGATAGACCGCCTGAGCTTTGTCGCGGCCGGCGGGTGACTGCGCGACTAGGTGAGAGGCCGTTCTGGGAGCGGCCGGTGTGGTCGTAACGATGTTCATGGAAATGTCCTTCGCGAGAGGGGGAGGGCCCACGCGCCGGCACTCTCTCCGCGCCAGCCGGGCCACACTCCTCCCGGCGCCCCTCTGCCTCTAGGCCGATGCCTCAAAACGGGTTGCGCTCCGCGCAAAGCCATGGCTTGAATGCGCGGACAGGGATGCGGCGGCGACCTGGAGCTGTGGAGGGGATGCGACGGTTCAGAATTGGCAGTGAGGTCTACGAGGAGGGAGCGCCTGACCTGCAGGCGGCGCTGGCGAACGCCTATGCCCGCAAGGAGCGTCCATCATGCCTGTGCCATGAGCCAGGCTGCCCTATGTATGTCGCCCGCATCGGCGACCTCTACCTTATCAAGCGCATGCCGCTCAGCGGCGGCGGGCACGATTCTTCCTGCGATTCCTACGAGCCCCCTCACGAACTGTCTGGGCTCGGCGCCTTGATGGGCAGTGCGATCCAGGTCGATCCGCAAAGCGGCATGGCGGCTTTGAAACTCGATTTCAGCCTGTCAAGGACGGGGAGCCGGACGGCGTCCGTGCCTGCTGGCCAAAACTCCGCCAGCGTAAGCGCAGATCCAAGCAGGATGTCACTGCGTGGCCTTCTTCACTATCTCTGGCACGAGGCCGAATTGACGGTCTGGACATCCAGATGGGCCGGCAAGCGACATTGGTGGAATGTCCGCTGGCACCTTCTTGAGGCGGCCGGGCAAATGATGGTGAGGGGCGGGCCGCTCGCCGATATCCTGTGCGTGCCCGAGCCGTTTCGGGCCGAAAACAGGCAAGCGATAGAACAGCGTCGCAACGCGGTTCTTGCTACAGCACTTCCGCCGAAATCCGGCCCACGAAAACTGCTGGTGCTGGTCGGCGAGGTCAAGGAGATCGTTCCCGCCCGATCCGGTCAGAAACTTGTCATCAGGCATTTGCCCGGGTTTCCCTTCATCATCGACGATGCATTGCACCGGCGTTTGCAGGCCCGCTTCGAAAGGGAATTGTCGCTGTGGGAAGCGGATTCGACTTCACATCTCGTGGCGATCGCGACATTCGGGCTGAACCCGGCCGGCCTCGCCATTGTCGAGGAGATCGCGTTGATGGTGGTGTCCGAGAACTGGATTCCCTACGAGACGGTCCCGGAGAAGAGGCTCGNAAGAGGCTCGTCGATGGGCTCGCCCGCCTTCGCGAGAAGAGCGTGAAGGGGTTGCGCTATGACCTGCAATCCGACCAGCCGATCGCCAATGCGTTGCTTCAGAACAGGGACGAGCCAATAGCACTCTTTGTCGTCCCTACCGGTGCGGACGAGAACTACGAAGCCGCGCTCGATGAAATGATCGCCGCGCGACCTGAGATCGGCTCCTGGGTGTGGCGGGTCGGCGATGGCGACATGCCGCCGCTACCGCTTTGAGCGTCGTGCCGATTTCCAGCGATGCTCACGATGCCTTAGGCGAGGCCCAGCTTCTTCTTGAGCTCGGCATTTTCCTTGCGCAGACGGTCGGCAAGCAGGCTCTTGAGGCGCTTGTTTTCTTCTTCGAGCGCCACAAGATCGCGAAGGTCGCCGCTGTCTGAAGACGGTGCCGCAGCCCTCTTCCAATAATAATAGGTCTGCTCCGATATGCCGGCCTGGCCGACCGCAATCTTGCTGGTCGCGCCGCCAGCGATCGATTTCTCGATCTGGGCAAGCTTCTGGGCGCGTTCCTTGTCGGAATATGTCTTGCGGGCGGTCTTCGCTGCCACGGGAGCTTCCGCGGCCTGGGGCACTGGTCTCGCCCCGTCCTTGCGGGCCGGCTTGGTGAGATCTGCCTTCGCTTTCTTTGCTCGCGGAGCTTTCTCCTTGGATTGAGGCGCTTCCACTTTGGCTGGCGCCACCGTCGTCTGAACAGTTTGAGCGTCCTGAAAATCGGCCATTATATACTCCGCTAGTGGTGTTTCCCCTTCTTCAGCATCAAGAGGTCTTATACTGAAGTCAATCACCTCCGAATTTGGAAGCTGAGCAGCATGAGCCGGCTGCGTCATCTCGGTGGCAATTTTGGACAGGTCAAGATCGCCCCAGATCGAATGGCTTGGCTTTTGGCTGCCGCGCCTCTGTTTCACCTCCACGATGAAAGGCCGGATCTGGCGCTTCATAGTCTGTTCCTTGATGTAAGCATGGCTGGCAAGCCAAGTCGCTGTTCGTGTTAGCGAGTATACGACGCGAGGGCATCTTATCGCTCTCGCCGTGCTTTATCGGAGAAGCCCCGCAACGAGCAAGCGGTGTGTCATGGGGTCTTGGGCAACCGGCTCAATCAACTGGGGACAAGCAGACTTGCTGAGAGGTGATGGAGTGATCTTCAGAGCTGCATCCACACACGCCGTGCTCAGGCGTCTAGCCGGCGGCGTGCGATGACTGTGCACAATCCGGCTGGAGCGATTGCAATCCAAATTTTCTCGGGAACTAATCTTCTCATGGCGGCGGATGAGCTGGACGCGCTTGTTTTCGGGATGGCGGTCGACAGCGTTCGTGCGCTTTCTATCCCTTTCACGGAAAAAGTCGCGGAAATCGCCCACAGAAGCCACGGCGTACTGCTTTTCAATTTGCGCATCGATGGCGACATGGAACTTCAGCGCGTCGCCGCCATCCGGTATCCAAGCAATCAGACAGGCGTTCTGGTGCTGGATAAGCAAGGCTTGTTGACAAGCCATTGCATGGTCAATGGCCCTTTCTCCAGCTTTATCGCTCCGTTGGAGGACTGGAACGCGCTGCCGCTCGCAACGCAGGCCAGGACGAGTATCGCCGGCCCGGTCAGCCTGTTCATCGGCGCTTTACGCAATGCCGGATACTTCCCGCGTGGCAGGCGCTGACCCGAATTTTCCTGAGGGCCGGATGCTTATATCCTCGGGGCAGTTGGCCATACGGTCTCGCATGGGCCGTGCGCGGGTGCATCCATTGAACGAAAGTCGGTCACCATGATGGAGAGGCTTCGCCGCCGAAGCGCGGTTCTTATAGATGCCCATCGTCGTCTTCCTTCATCAGCTCCGACGCAATCGGACTTTGGACAGGCACTCGTCGATCTCGAGATCCGATAGGTCATCGAGCAGCTTGAAGGCAGCATCATGCCTTCCGGCGTTAACGAGAATCGTGCGTTTGCCGCGATGTTCGGCCCACCCGGTCTCGGGGTCTGCGTTGCGGGCGGTCCCCCTGAGCTCGACAGGGGTCATGTTCCAGATGGCCTCGAGCTTTTCCTCACGGGTCATGGTGTCGGTCGCGCCCGTCTCGTGGGCGATGATGGCGGCGCGCATCTTGTCTGGCGACTGCCGATCCGTGAGATCGCAGAAGCCGTGATACCAGCGCTCGCGCCCTCGGATCCTGATCGCGAAAAATACACTGGTGACGTTGCCGGCCTTATACTCCGACATGCCGAACAGGCCGGTCCTCTGGAACAGCGGCGGCAGCAGTCCGAGCATGAAGTGGTACAAGGCGGCCTCGATCTCGAACCACTCACCTGAATACGGCGTGCCGGATAGCGCATCGAGGTCTGGGTTGTCTTTGTGTCGATTGAACAGCTGGAACATCTGCTCGCGGGTGGCAACGCCATCGAGCACCTTCCTGAAGGGTGGATGTGCGGTCATGGTGTTCTCCTGAACGCAGCTCGGCCACGCGCGGCATCGCCGCGCCATGGCAACTGCTTGGTGTGTTGTGACTGGCGACCGGTCGAGCCTCTGCCGGCGCGTGCACCGGCGATGATGGGTTTGCAGGGTTCAGGCGGCGCGTCGCTCGGAGGAACGCGAAGCGTCTCGACCAACCCCAGTGATGGCGCGGACGGCCGCAGCAAGGGCCGGAATGTCGTCGAGCATGCCGAGTGCGACGAAGTGATTGGCTCCGCCGGTATAGTCCTTGCGGCCCTTGCAGGTGCGGATCAGGATGCCGTGGCCCGGGGAAAGCCCGAACTGGCTGACCTGGATAAACGCCCGGTCATGGTGCAGGGTGACTTCGCCGGAAATGGCTATGCCCGCCTTGTTCGAGCGCAGGTCAAAGCTGCCGGGCGGCAGTGCAAGCTCGGCCGCGAGCTTCTTTAGCCGTGAACGGGCGGTCGTGTGAAAACGTCTCTTCTGCTGCTCGTCGTAGGAGCAGCTTCTGTTCCAGTCGAACATGTCGATCTCCATGAAATGTAACAGGCCCGGCGAAGGTGCCGGGCCTGGGCGAGCGGGAGGCCGACTATTCGGCGGCCTGGAGGTGGTCTGTCTCGTCGCCGGCGAGGGTCGCCGGCTCATCGGCGGACGGATCCGCAACGTCGGCGAGGAAGGCCGGCAGCTCGGCCGCATCGCCATCGAGCGGCGCCTCCCCCGACGCGTCGCCGGCGATGGCGCCGCCAGCAACGGCAGCCGCGTCGTCGACCTCGAGGCGCAGCGGCTCGGGCAGCCAGTTCGATCCCTCGAGAAGGCGGGCCGCCTCACGGGCCATGATGTCCTTCTTCATGTTGTCGATCAGCTGCGCGGAGTCCGCGTCACGGGCTTCACGGACAGCCTGCAGGATCCGCGCCTTGGTGAGGCGGCCGAGGAACTCGACCGTGGGCGTCCAGCCTGCATCGACCATATTGAACTGGAGCGCACGGCCGAGCACGTCTGCATGCTCGAGTGCCCGGTGCCGCCTGTTCCATGGTTCAACCACCGCGTTGAGGGCCAACGAGACGCAGTGCGCGAACAGCGCCTTGCGGCTCGCTTCGTCGAGCCCAAGAAGGAAGTCCCACAGGCTTTCCGCCCCTTCGGGAAGATCTCGATCCCAGGCTTCGTGCCGGTCGGCGATCTCCTTGGCCCAGGACGTCTCGGCAAGCCCGTCGACCTGGCTGAAGCTGCCGCTCTTCAAGCTGATCTCGAGGCAGGTGTCCGGCGCGAAGCGATAGAAGACCTGCAGGACGAAAGCATGGAGTGCCGCAACGAAGGCGATGTCGACTTCACCCGCGAGCGCATTGCGCAGCGCAAGCGTCCGCTGCGCGGTCAGGTCGAAGACGAGCCGATCGGGCAGCGGCTTGATGCCATCCTCCTCGCCGTCGTCGCCGGAACTATCATTCACCGGCTTGCCATTGACGACAACGCCATCGCCCTCGGCGTCCCCGTTAGACCGGGTTTCGCCCTCGGCGTCCCCTTCATCGCGCTCATCGCCATCGCCGGTCTCGGTCCGCGGTTCGTCCTCGGACCGCACGAAACCGGCCTCGACCTGGAGCTTGCCGTTCGCGGCGAGCGTCACGAACACACCGGCAATGCCCTTCTGGGCGGGGTCGTAGCTTTGAGGACGATCGTCGATCGCGTCGAGCTCGGCGCCCAGTCGATCGAGCTTCGCCTCGATTGCCTCGTCGGCATCCTCGGCCGCGGCATAGTCCGCATCGAGCTTGTCGTATTCCGCCTTCAGCGCATCGTAGCGTGCAATCTCCTCGGCGCTGAGCTCCTGCGCCTCGGCATAAATGCGGCGCATGCCGGAGGTATGTCCGTAGGGAAAGCTGATCGCCGCCTCGACCCATTTCCAGCCTTCGGCGCGGACCGCCTCGGCGTCCACCTTCAGCCTGTCGAAGACAAGCTGCTCGAGAAGTGCCGCATCCTGGAACCAGCCGCCGGAATCCTGCTCGAACAGGTCGCGGAGGATGACGCCGCCAGCTGCCTCATAAGCCTCGGCACCGACATAGACGGCCCGACGATCGTCGGCCCGGACCGTGGTCTCCGTCAGCAGGCGCCTGATGTAGTAAGGTTCCTGCGTGTGCGAGCCGGAGATCCGTTCCCAGACCTGCTCCTGGCGTGCGTGGTCGTCCGAGATCGAGAAGGCCATGATCTGCTCAAGCCGGATTTCGTCCTTCTCGTAGAGACCGAGAAGTTTGGGCGATACCGTTGCCAGCCGCAGCCGTTGCCTCACCGTCGCCGGCGATACGAAGAAGCGGGCGCCGATCTCTTCAGGATCGAGGCCCTGGTCGCTGAGCGTCTTGAAGGCCCGGAACTGGTCGAGCGGATGCAGGTCGGCGCGGCGCAGATTCTCGGCGAGCGAGTCTTCCTCTGCCGAGGTCTCCTGCCTGCGGTTGACGATGCAGGGGATCGGCTCGTTCTTCGCCAGGCGCTTCTGCTTGATGAGGATGCCGAGCGCGAGATAACGCCGGCCGCCGGCGGGCACTTCAAATGTGCCGGTCTCCTCGCCTTCACCGTCGAGCACGGGACGGACGTTCAGGCTCTGGATCAGCTTGCGCCGGCCGATGTCTTCGGCAAGCTGCTCGACGGAAACGCCGTCCTTGATGCGCCTGACATTCTTCTGCGATAGCATCAATCTGTCGTAGGGGATGTTCTCGGCGGCGTTCATTGCGATCTTCTGAATGGCCTTTGCCATGGTCAGGTTCTCCATGACGGGCGGCCCGGGGCCTCTCCCCGAGCCTCCAAGCCCGTCAGAACCCTCCCCTCCCCCCTCTGCCTCCAGGCCTCGCGCCGACCCCGCTCGGCTCGCGGATCTCGACGCGACCGCGCCGCCCGGGGGCCTTCAGCATGTGCGTCACCGGGCTATCCACGAAAAAAGCGCCGTCCTCTTGCTAAGAAGGACCGCGCTGGAACTAATGGGGATGGCTCGGAGGCGAGGCCGGCGGCGAGAGTTTTCGCCGCCGGCCCTGCGGAATCAGTTGGCAAAATCGAGAAGCTTCTTGGCCTTGCCCTCCATGTCCAGGCGGACATCCTGATGCGGCTTGTCGCGCGCGACCCGCGTGATGCCCTGCACGAAATCAAAAATCGATTCCGGTGGTCTGCCTTCCTCCATGAGAACAGTATCGATGATCTTCGTGGTCTCGGACTTGGAGAAGCCCCGCTTGCGCAGGAAGCTCTGGCGATCTTCGTCGTCTCTGGCAATGATTCGCTGCCGCGCCGTCTTGATGCCGTTGACGAATGGCATGGGCGAGGAATCGGCAAACTGGATCAGCGCCGGCTCGGCTTCCAGGGTGAAACGGGAGGCCGCGTATTTCGAATGGCGGATGGTGATTTCCTCGAAATCTTCCACGCCCCACAGATTTCGATTCTGACACACTGCGCGCAGATAAAAGCTGGCGATCCCGAGGGTGCGGGCTCCGACTTCGGAATTCCAGCAGTAGAAGCCGCGGAAATAGAGATCCGGTTCCCCATTTGGCAGCCGCCCGGCCTCGATCGGGTTCAGATCGTCTACGAGGAACACAAAGATATCGCGATCAGACGCGTAGAGCGTTGTGGTGTCGCTGGAGATGTCGACGTGCGGATTGTAGATTCCCGTTGACCAGTCGAGCACTCCGGGCACCTTCCAACGCGTGTCGCCGGTACCGTTGCCGGCGATCTTTTGAACGGCGTCCACCAGTTCTGAGTCAAATATTCTGCCGTAATCCGGGCCCGTCACCGCCCGCAACTCGAGGCGCCCGTTCTCTATTTCCAGTGTCTTCACTTGTTCGGCGCGGTGCTTAAGGAGACCGTGCTGAAGGTTTATCGCCGCGAGCGGAGCTGGAAGCTGCCGCAGATAGGTGGCCGGTGCGCCGACCAAACTGGCGAGTTGGCCAAAACTCCAATGCGTGGGGGCAACAGGGGCAGGCGCATCAGGCAGCATTAGCCTCAGGCGCTCCGGGTCGTCGCGGCTGGCCTCGACGCGGATCAGCTCACTTTCGACGATGCGGGTCTTGCTGCGCTCCGACCGGCTCTTCACCGCATTTCCAAGGTCGTTGAGCGACAGGTATCGCTCATCCGCTGGCCGGTTGAACCATTCTGACGACACGCGGCTAATACGCTGGCCGCGGCTGACGTCGACCTTGTAACCGGCACGCTCGTTGCGCTTGGGCGCAAGAATTTCCATCTGGGTCATGGGTGTTGCTCCTTGGCGGGCGCCGGGAGACTCTCTCCCGGACCTTTACCCGCCACCGCAACCCGCCCCCCCTCTTCCTCTCCTGCACCAGCGCGCCCTATCAGGCCGCCATTGCAGCCGCTTCAGGGCTGGCACCCAGGAAGGAGGGCTCGGGCTTCGGGAAAGCCCGAGCCTGAGACCAAGCGCCGTTCACCTTCCGGCCGCGACAGAATTCCGCGGTGCTTTCTTGGGCAACGAGACCGTCCGGAACTTGTCTTGAGATTGGGCAATTGCCAGTTCTGTTCTGGCCCTAGCCAGAAATGTATAAATTGACCCCACGTCATGATACGCGAATACTTTATCGAGGTCGGGATTAAGAGTGAATTGGATGTCGAGCAGGTTCGTCCGGCCCGTAGTGGTGCAAGTTGGCCGGCATGACCGTGAGCGCATTGTATTCGATGTGAACGACGCAGCGACGATCCTGCTGCGGAGTTTCCCTCATCAGACGGAGAAGCGAAAACTGGCTATGGATGCATGTCTTCAGGTTCTGCGCGGTGAAGCTCGGACGCCGGTTGCAAGACGGGCCTTCGTTGCAGCGGCGTTGGAAGCGAACATCCTACGCAGCGACTGAAGTCCAAGTCATATTAGTCGCATCCTTAAGCCGCAGCCCAGCAGGAAAAATCGACCTGCGGACCTGGCTCCCGGACAATCAAGATATGGTCCCGCTCCATCCGCTATGCCGGGCTTTGACCACGGCGCAGTCAAGTACCGAAGCCGGGCCATTTCTCAGTCAACTTTGATGTTCATGGTAATTTTCGAGGTACCCGAGCGCTGTGCGCTTTTTCCCGTAGCGGCGAAAACAAAGGTGTCGGTACCTTTGTAACCGCTTTGGGACTGATAAGTGAAGCCTGATCGGCTGGTGGCGGCAGCAACGCCGTGTTGAGGAGCGGAAATGATTTTCAGACTTGAGTTGCTACTGGTGCCATGGGCGTAGACGGGGAATGCGCATTTTTGGCCGCTATGTGCCATTGCGCTGCCGGTACCGTCTTGTCCGAAATAGAAGCGCAGTCGCCACGGACACGGGTCCGCGTTCGCAGGCCGTAAAATGCCCAAACTTAGAAGGCTAGAAAAAAGGAGGACAGCATACGTGTTAGATCTCATGGGAATAGATGCTTTCTGGCTGGTGTTGGAGGACATGCTCAGGATTTCGCGGGCTCGCCCTTGTGGGTAACTGGACCTCGCGCTTGGCATTTTCGAATGTTGGGGACGCGTGCTGCCGCTGCTGCCACATCATCTCTCCTTGAACGCCTCGCTGGAAATTTTAGCCAAAGGCGAAACCAGGTAGTCGATGATACGGCGATCGCCGGTGCGAATTTCGGCAACCACGCTCATGCCGGAAGCGAGCGGGATGTCGGCGCCATCGACGGGGATGCTGTTCTGATCCAGTGCAATGGTGATCGGAAACACAAAGTTTGGGGCCGCTCCCGGCGACGCGCCGGCGGAGGCGGTAGCCTCGTTGGCGGCTGCGACCGCATCCGCCAACTGCCGCTTAGCCTCCTGTTCTTCAATGGCCCCCGCCGCGATCCGGACGATATGGCCGCGCACGGTGCCGAAGCGGGTGAAGGGGAAGGCATCCACCTTGATGACAGCGGATTGGCCAAGTTTTAGAAATCCGATGTCGGTGTTGGGAACCAAGGCCTCCACCTGAAGGCTTGGTTTCGCGGGGGCTATGGTCATGATCTGCTGGCCGGTGGTGAAGACTTGGCCGAGCGTGGTGGCAGCGAGATCTTGAACGATCCCGTCAACCGGCGCACTAAGCTTTGTGTGCGCCAATTGCGCTTTGGCCTTGTTGACCACTTGGGCTTCGTCATCGCCGTGCTTCTCAGCGTCAGCCAGCTTGCCAGCATAGTCGGCTAGGAATTGTTCCACCGCCTTGCGCTTGTCGCTGAAAGTCTCGTCAAGCGTCGCCTGTGCCTCGGCTAGCTGTCCTGTGTCAGAAGCGAGTTGTGATTGAGATTTCTCCAGCTCAGCTTGGGCATCGTAAAGGTTGATCTTGCTATCAAGCTCCCTAACCACGGATTCTTGGCGCATTGCAGCGGCCTGGGAAAGGGTTTCAATCAGATCATTCTCATGGGCGATGCTCATATGCAGGCGCGCCAGGTTGGCTTGTCCGCCCATTGACTGCTTGTCGAGACTCTCCAATGTCGAGGCCAAAACCGCAAAATCGGCTTGAAGTACCGCCTGCTCACGTTGACGGGTCTCCGATGGAATAGAGGCCGTCCATCCCACATCTGCCGAAGTATGAATGATTGGAACCAAAGGCGCGGCGGGCGCCGTTTGGCCCGGATCATCCTGCAACTTCACCGCCAATCCCTGAATTTGTTCGATGGCGAAGTGCCTCCGGGCTATCTCAGCTTGGGCTGCAGAGAGTTCGCTTTGGGCCGCGTCGACCTCGGCCCGGCTCTCGGCGGAGTCGAATTCGACGAGAAGATCGCCGGCATGAACATTCAATCCAGGTTCCACATGGATGGAAGCTAGCTTGCCCGGATCGATGGCTTCAATGACCTTGGCATGTCCCAAAGCTTCAATCTTGCCCGGGGCCACGGCATCAACATCGAGATGGCCGATGAAAGACCAGAGAATGGCTGCTGCGGCAAAGGCGCAAATGGTCATCATGAAGACGGTTGCCACTGGAGGCGTCGGTGTCTCCAGAATTTCCAAAGCGGCCGGCAGGAACTGCAGGTCACGGCCCCTGATCTGGCCTGATTGATGTGCTTGACCGGTGCTTCCCTTGCCCAAAGATCCCGGAGGCTGCTTCATGCTGGTCTTGCCTGCTCCATTTGCAGCGCCCAGAGCCCCGCATAAAGCCCGTTCGGATTGTTCAAGAGTTGGCTATGCGTGCCGCTCTCTGTGATCTCGCCCTTGGCCATGCCGACAATCCGGTTGCAGGGGCGCAAGGCCGCCAGGCGATGGGCGATGATGAGCACCGTCCTCCCTTGCGCGATCGCCTGCATATTATCCTGGATGATGCGCTCGCTTTCGTAATCGAGAGCCGACGTGGCCTCATCCAAGATCAGGATCCTGGGATTGGTTGAAAGGGCCCGAGCGATGGCAATGCGTTGCCTCTGCCCTCCGGAGAGATTGGCGCCTCTCTCCTCGATCATTGTGTCATAGCCCTGCGGCAGTTCGGCGATGAACTCGTCCGAGCCCGCAAGACGCGCCGCCTGCATCACCTGAGCCCGTGGCATCGCGGGATCGCTGAGCGCAATGTTCTCGTGGATGGTGCGATTGAAGAGGATATTCTCTTGCAATACCACGCCGATCTGCCGACGCAGCCAGCCTGGATCGAGCTGAGCGATATCCACACCGTCAAGCAGGATCTGTCCACCAACCGGGCTATAGAGCCGCTGGACCATCTTGGACAGTGTCGATTTGCCGGAGCCCGAAAGCCCGACAACGCCGATGACTTCGCCGGCTGCAATGCCAAGTGTGATACTACGCAGAACGTCCGGCGCATCGGGACGGTAGCGCATGGTGACATTGCGGAACTCGATGTGGCCGCGAATAGGCGGGAGCGTCAGCACGCTCTGCGGGCTGGGCTCGGGTGGAGCATTGAGAATGTCTCCCAATCTTGCCACCGAGACCTGGACCTGTTGAAAGTCCTGCCACAATTGCGAAAGCCGCAGCACGGGTTGAACCACCTGACCGGCGATCATGTTGAAGGCAATGAGCTCGCCCACCGACATGTTGCCGGACATTACTTCGCTTGCGCCAAGGAACAGGATCAGCGCATTAACCGCCTTGCTCACATATTGGATAAGCCCCTGGCCGAGAGAGCCCGTCACCGTCGCGTCAAACGACGTGCTGACATAAGAGGCAAGGCGCTCCTCCCATTGCGCCTGCATCATCGGTTCCACGCTGGCCGATTTCAGCGTTTGTGCTCCAACGATCGATTCGACCAGGAACTGCTGGGATCTTGCCCCCTTATTGAACTTCTCGTCGATCTGACGCCGCAGAATCGGTCGCAGCAGCAGGGCAATGAGCAGGTAGACCGGGACAGAAGTGAGAATGACGAAGGTCAAAGTGCTGGAATAGATAAAGAGCACGGCGATGAAGACGAGGGTGAACAAAAAATCCAGTACCGCCGTCAGCCCCTGTCCGGTCAGAAAGCTGCGGATGGTCTCCAGTTCACGCATGCGCGCCACCGTTTGACCGGTTGGTCTTGTTTCGAAATAGCCGACCGGCAGGCGGAATAGATGGTGAAAGAGCCGTCGCCCCAGCTCGACGTCGATGCGGTTGGTCGTATGGTTGAGTGTATAGCTTCGAAGGAATTGCAGGATCGATTCAAATAAGCCCAAAGTGAGCAGGCCCACCACCAGCATCGTCAAGGTGGAGACGCCCTTGTGGACCAGCACCTTGTCCACAACGAGTTGGAAGAATAGCGGCGTGATCAGCGCGAAGATCTGGATGAAGAGCGAGGCGGTGAAGACCTGCGCCAGAGCTTTGCGGTAGCGCCACAGCGAAGGCAAAAACCAGAAGAAGCCGAAACGGTCCGGATCAGTGCCAGCACCTCCCAGTCTGCGTGTGACTAGAAGCGCTTCACCTGAGCAAAGCTCAAATGCCTCTTCGAGCTCCGCCTCATGGGCCGAACGGAGCAAGGGATCGACCAGCCGCACTTTTCCTTTTTCCGAAGCAGCCGCCAATATCGCGCTGCCTCCGTCCCTGAGGAACAGCACGGCGGGCAACGGAATGGCTCCGAGGCGCTCGGGCTTGGGCAGTTTCACAATACGGGCTTTCAAGCCCAGCAGCTTGGCGCCGCGGATCAGATCCTCGGGTTCCGAGGGAATCGATAGCGCCAATTGGTGGCGAAGCTGGGCCTGATCGGCAGGAACGCGATAATAGCCTGCGATCAGGCACAGATTGGCCAGGCCGACATCGAAAGCCGAACCAGGTTCCGGCGCTTCAGCATGCTTCATAGAATCAAACTCGCCTGAGCAGATCAAACTGAAATGAGGAACGGCCCGCGCCGGGTGTGTCTTCCCATGCGCGATATTCTGCAGGGGCAGAACGGTTCTGTTCCCTCACCAAACCAACTCTCATGGACGCCCCAAACCGCATCCGTCCGCGATCTATGCGAAACGGAACTCGCCCGATGTCAGGTTTGTCTTGGTGACGCCTGTCAAAGTGATTTTGTCACTGGCATCCAGCGTGATCACCGTGTTGGAACCCGATTGGGTCATGGCAGCCTGCAATGCGGTCCAGTTGGCAAAGTTGAGATGAGAGAGCTGGATGATGTCACTGGAGGCAAAACCGCTCAGCGCATCCGCGCCTGTCACGGTGCCATATTGAACAGTTTCGGATGTGCCGGACAGCGTGAGCGTGTCACCCGAGCCCACATTGAACACGTTCGAGTTGCCGGTGACTTTGTCGGTCGAACTGTTCGCCATGCCCACGGTTTCGGAACTCGCGGTAACCGTATCGCTGTTGGTGAGATTGAGGGCGAGCCCTGTCGTCGAGACGGTGTCGGTCGAACTGGCTCCGAAATTGATGATTGAACCGGCGCCGCCAGTGATGGTGTCGCTGTTGCCGGTAATCGTCGCGGATGCGCCGGCGGCGACACTGACGGTGTCGGACGACGCTGTCAGGCTGTCACCACTCACCAGCTTCACCGTGACACCAGTAGTAGACACCGTGTCCGTCGAGTTGGCGCCGAGGTTGATCACCGTGCCGCTGCCGCCGGTGATCGTGTCGCTGTTGCCGGTAACGGTGACAGTGGCGCTTGCCGCAACGCTTACCGTGTCGCTCGACGCCGTCAGGCTATCGCCACTCACCAGCTTGACGGTCAGTCCCGCTGTCGCGACCGTGTCGGTCGAGTTGGCGCCGAGGTTGATCACCGTGCCACTGCCGCCGGTGATCGTGTCGCCATTGCCCGTCACGGTGACAGAGGCTGCGGCAGCAGCCGAAATTGCATCGTTTGAAGCCGTCAGCTTGGCGCCATTCGCAAGCGTGATTGTGTTGCCGGATCCCGTTACCGTCGCTGTGGCTGAGGCGGCGACGCCTATCGTTTCCGAACTCGCCGTGATCACATCGCCATTGGTCAAATTGAGCGTGAGGCCCGCGGTCGACAAAGTGTCGGTTGAACTGGCTCCGAAATTGATAACCGAGCCGCTGCTGACATTGATCGTGTCGCTGCTGCCGGTGAGCGTCACCGTGGCACCGGCCGCAATGGAAATCGTATTGCTCGAGGCCGTCAACGTGTCGCCATTGGCGAGAGAGATCTGGTTGCCCGAACCAGTCAGCACGTCCGCGGCGCCGGCCGCGAGCATGATGGAAGCATTCGAGGCGCTGGTGGTCGAATAAGCATCGCTGTTTGGATAGTCGCCAAAGCCCGACGGTCCAGCACCAATAGCGATGACGTCGTTCGTGGAGCCCGCATTTAGAGTCAGTTTCGAAGGCCCGGCCTGGGCGATCTGGTCATAATTGCCGGTCACCGTGGCGACGCTGTTGTAATCAAGTAGCACATCGGCATTTGAGGCCGTCACTGTTACCGTGTACCCCATCACTTCAACCGAATCGTTGAAGCCGTTCATGGTGACGCTGCCGCCCTCTCCCTGGATCTGGACGAGATCGTCGCTGCCATTGATCGTCATCGCCACTGCGTTACCAGACGTCGCGTTCATGTCGACGATGAAGTCATGCGAATAGGAATAAGTGCCGGCGGTTCCGACCTGGATCGAGCTTGAACCGGGACTGATCCAGTTTGGTGAGGTCGCACTGGTACCCGCACCGGCAAAGAGCAGGCTGACATTGGGATCCGTGGCGGTGCGACTGGTGTTGAAATCATACTCCGCCGCATATTGGGCCACCTGCACGGCTGCTTGTGCCCAATCATCAGAAATACCTTGCACGCCTTGAGAGTTTTCTTGCGCGATATAATACCCCGTATTGGTCATCTCTTCTGCCGTTGGCAATCGCCCGAAAGCATTCTCATAGAATGGAATCGGACTGTTCATATATCCGGCTATGCCTTGATAAGTTTGCCATAAAGCGTAGTTCGCATGATATTCTGGCGAGTCGAGGTAGATTTTATAGGCCAGTTGCTCCTCGTTGAAGACGCCGTTAGTGATGTATTCCGACAGGTATTGGGTTTCGGAATCGTCCATCGCGTGACCCATCATCACGCGGTACAATTCGTTCGCCTGGGTGATATATTGATTTTCAAGTCCTACCGAGATGGTGATGGTTTTCTGAGCATCGCCCAAGCCATCATTGATCGTCCAGGTGTCCATGCCGCTGGCGTCAATGCTATGGGTTGACCAACCGGAGGCCGAACCATTGCTGGCGGCCACACTGCCCGCCGTCACACTGCGCGACCATTGATAGCTGCCATAGGCATCGGCAAAGTCCACCGTTGTATCGGTAATGCCGGTCGAGGCGACCAGGGTCGTGATCAGGCCATTGGCGCTGCGGGTATATGTATTGCTGCCGGTGACGGCCCCGCTCGGCCCCGTCGTATTGCTGTAGTAGTTGTCAACTGTGGTGGAGGAGCGATCCGGATTGACGGTTGTGGTGTCAACCTGTTCGACGACGCCGTTTCCATCATTATCGACCTGCTTGACCGTGACCAGCCCGTTGGCGCTGACCGTCGTGACGATCTTCTGGCGCAGATTGCTGAAGCTGCTTCCGAACGCGCTTTCTGTCGTCGTGGTCTGGCTGCCATCGGCATTGAGCACGGTGGCGACCGACCCGACAATGTCGGTGGCCAGCATGGAGCCCGGCAGGCTGGACCCGGATTTGATATCCGAGGCTGCCGAAGTCAGTGTCGATTTGGATTCAAGCCCGGTCGTGTCGAAGGCAAAGCCTGTGGTCAGGCCCGCGGCCGAGACCTCCTGCGCATTCTGGCTGACCGTGACGCCGCGCGCATCCTGGTTGGTGATTGCGAGCAGCTGTCCGCCATCGGCCGTTGTCGACCAGTTGAAGGTCTGTTCGTAAGCAGGAGCGCCGAACGCACCAGTACCGCTCCTGGTCTCGGTCGTCGTGCTATCGGCATTGCGAACATAGACATCCGTTGTGAGATCGTAGGGTGTGGCAAAGCTGGGCGTATAGGTGGCCGGAGGAGAATCCCCTCCCCCCTGATCGGCAGCATCGGCGGTGATGGTCTGTCCGGACGCGTCATAGGCGTTTTTGGTCGTCGTCGTGGTGGTGCGCCCGTCCCAGCTCACATTGGTTATAGTCTGCGCCAGGATGGTGCTCAGCGCGCTCTGGTCGTAGTAGGTCTCGGTCTCGGTGGAAGAGCCGNGGAGACCGTGATGGTCTCGGTGTCGGCAGCCGTGCCACCTACCGTATCCGCATTGGTCGTGGTTTCAATACCGGTGGCCGCAATCACCGTGCTGCTGGTCTCCGAGGCGGTGGTGCTTGCCGCCATGGCCGAGTTCAAGCGGCCGCTGAGCGTCAGGGACGTGGTTGTCGTGAGGCCGTTGCCGCTCACATTCGTGGTGCGGGATGTGGCAAGGGTCGTGCCCGAAACCACCACATCACTGTCGCTGAAGACTGTAGTGGCGCTGCCATCCGTGTTGAGTGTCTTGGTGGAGCTTTGCGTATCGGTGACCACACCGGACCCATTCTTGTAGGTCCTGGTGCTGGCGAGGCCATTGGCGCTGGTCGCCGTCACGATCGTGCTGAGAAGCACGGCANAAGCACGGCAGTGGTCCCCCAGCTGGTCAAGATCTCGGTGAGTGAGCCATCGGCATTGGTCTGGTCGACATCGGACTGGTCCAGATGGGTGATCGTTCCCGTCTCATTGAGATAGCGGTTGGTCGTCACCGTCAGCCGGTCGGTGCTGGTGGTGGTAACAGACTGAGCCTCGGTCGATCCGTTCTGGGCCTTGGCGGTAACGGTTTCAGTCTCGCTGCCATCGGCATTGATGGCTGTCACATCCGTGACGACCTTGTTGAATACCGCGGCACCGCCGCTCACCGCCCCATTCTGGTCGTAGGACGTCGTGGTTGAGAGGCCATTGCCGGAGACGGTCGTGACTTTCTCCGAGACCAGGCCACTGGCGTTGCTCAGTGAAGCCGTATCCGTGCCGCTGCCATCGGCATTGATGGTCCTGGCGTCGGTATTCCAGAAGTCCCAGGTGCCATCCCCGTTCACGTCGGTATAGAGCGTGGTGGTCAGATCGTTGCCGCTTACCGCTTGCTTGGTCTGCCGCAGCAGGGCGCCACCCTGCGAGGCATAAATCTGCACGGTCTCGTCCACCTCGCCAGTGGCCAAAGGGGTCACCGTGTCGGTGGAATAGAACGGCACCGAGCCGTTGGACTGCAAGGTCGTCGTGGTTTGCCGGCCGATGCCGGACACCAGGACATTGGCCGTGGTGGTGCTGACATCGCGCACCGTGCCCGAACTCGTTCCGGTGTAGTCCGTGATAGTCTCGGTGGTGCTGCCATTGGCATTGTACTGCAGAGTGTCGGTCGAGGTTTGGTCGATGGCCCCATCGCCATTGAAGTCATGGCTGACAGTTTTGCTCAGACCATTCGCGGAGACCGTGGTCTTGGTTTGGTCGAGCAGTGTCGATCCTGACCCATTGTACTTGCCGACGGTGGTGGTCAGGCTGCCATCCGTCGAATAGGTTTCTGACATCTTGGCATCGAGATCGTTGATGCCATCGCCATTGACATCCTGGGTGGCGTTGTTCGACGTTCCAGTACCATTCACAGATGTATCAGCTCGATCGAGCAGCGTGGCATTGGGCGCCGAAGCCATTTGATCGGTCAGGGTCGAACCGTCGATGTTGTAGGTCGTGGTCGCAGTTGTCGTGCTGTCCCAGGCGTTGCCATGGCCGGTCGTGTCAATATTGGTGGTTGTTGTGAGTCCATTGGCGGAAGTCACGGACTCGGCCCGGTTGACCAGGCTGCCATTGATGGCAAAGCGACTGGTGAGGTCGGTCACCGGCCCGCTGGAAGCCGTGGTGATGGACTCGGTCTTATCGACATAGGCCGTATTGGTTCCGTTCACCGTGTGCACGCCATAGTCGGTGATTGTTTGCGTGCGCCGGTCGGCCGAGGTCATCGCCACCGTCTGGTGCAGCAGGCTGCCATTGGCGCTGGTCGTGGTCACCGTCTCGGTGACCGAGCCATCGGCATTGTTGACCTTCTGGTCCTTGAGCGTGGTATCGACCACCGCATCACCATTGACATCGGTGGCCGTGGTCACTGTCAGGCCATCGGCGCTGCAGGTGATGATGGCCTGATCCAGCAGCGCGCCGTTGCTGGCGTAGTTTCCAATGGTTTCCGTGGCGCTTCCATCGGCATTCTTGACGGTGACGTCGGTTACCTTGGTATCGATGACGCCATCGCCATTCACATCCGTCGTCGTAGTCCTGGACAAGCCGTCCGCCGAGGTGGTGACCACGCCTTGGTTGAGCAGGGAGCCATTGGCGGCCAGATTGGAGGTCGTTTCGGTCTTGGCTCCGGTCGTGCCGTTGATGCTCACCGTCTCGGTGCTCGTGGCGTGACCAATTCCCATGCTATCGACGGAGACCGTCTTGCTGATCTGGTCGGCGCCCAGGTGGGTGGTGATCTGGCTGATCAGGCTGCCATTGAGCGAAGTGATAGCCACCACTTCGTCGCGGCTGCCATCAGCATTGAGCGTCATGGTGTCGGTGGTGGTACGGTCCGCGCCATGCGTGCCGTTGAGGTCTTGCACTGTGGTGGTGGACAGGCCATCGGCGCTCTTGGTGACAGTCTGGCCATCGATGTAGCTGCCGTTGCCACCATAGTTCTGAAGGGTGGACGTCGAGGTGCCATCGGCATTGGTTGTGATCACGGTCTTGACCAGGCGGTCCACCGTGCCGCTTCCCATATGGTCGGTCGAGACCGTCTGGGTCTTGCCGTCGGCACTTAAGGCCGTCCATACTGTGCCGAGGTCCGATCCATTGTTGGAAGTGGTGGCCACGGTCTCGTTACGCGAGGCATCGCCGTTGACCACAAGGCTATGGGTAACAGTCCGGTCGGTGGTGCCATTGCCGTCGATGTCGGTAGCCACAGCCTTGGTCAGGCCATTGACCGAATAGGTGCTCGTGCTCTTGTTGACCTCGCTGCCATCGGCACTCAGATTGGTGATCGTGTCGGTGCGCGAGCCGTCCGCAGCAGTGGCCTGCACTTCCACCTGGCTGAACCAGCCGCCACCTGTTGCATCCCTTGAGATGGTGATGGTCTTGCCATCGGCCGAGGTCACCGTCTGCACCGCCGAGAGCCTGGTGCCACCGCTATTGTAATTGGTCCACAGTTCCGTAGTGTTGCCCGAACCATCAACCGTCGTGGCGATCACCTGCTTGCGGTCGATGACCCCATCGCCATTGTCGTCATAGGTTGTGGTTCTGGTCACGCTGCTGCCATTTACCACCGTCGTCTGCACGTTCACGAAGCCGACAGAGCCATCGGCATTGATGCCGGTATTGGTGATCACCGTGGTGGTGACGCCACCCACCGTGGATGTATTGGTGGCGGTGCTGACCGCATGGCCACTTGCATCATAGGCGAGACTGGTTGCGGCCACCGTGCCCGTCGTGCCGTCGCTCTTCGTAAACGTCGTCTCGCCCGTGATGGCCGAGCCGTCCGCATATTGGATATTGGTCGCATCACCGGTCAGGTTGATCGACGTGATCCCGGCTTGCGCCAGCGTCTCCACCGTCGTGGTTCCGTCGGCATTCGTGACCATCACCTTGAACTGCGACCACTTGGCATCCAAAGCATTGAACACCCCGTCGCCATTGCTATCGAAAACATCCCGCAGCGCCTGCATATCGTCCTTGGCAGTCGGGTCCCACTGCGTGAAGATATACTGGTTCCGGTCGACGATCTTGCTTAGGTTATTCGGATCGAAGAAAAGCACCGCCGTCCCCGCCCCAGCCCAGGCGGTTCTATACGACAGGCCGGAGCCTGTCGTATCCATGAATGTATTCGAGCGGTTCAGCTCCGTGACCTTGATCCCCTTGCCGGAGAGATCGAGCAAGACGGGTGCGACCCCCTCACCATCGTCACTGCCTGGCCCGTCGTTCGCGTCCCCGGTGTCGTTGCCAGTGGTACTGTCTGTGCCGTCATCGCTTTGTGTTGCGTCGGGACCGCCAGTCATACCATCGTCAGGGCCGACGGCATTATCGGGGGAGTAATTGGACCACCCAAACCCGTGATCCTGCGCATTGTCAGGGCCATCGGCCGCATTGTTATCAGAGCCAACGGTATTATCGGGGGAGTAACTTGACCATCCAAACCCGTGATCTTGCGCATTGTCAGGGCCGGCTGCCGCATTGTTATCAGGGCTGCCGGTGCTGCCAGGTGAATAACTTTGCCAACCAGGCCCATGATCTTCACCGTTGTCAGGACCAGTTGGCGTATTTGCATCGCCAGCTGTGTTCCTGTCGTCGAACGGGTCAGGATGTTCTGGAGCATAGTTGTTCGACCACGGGCTTTGGGAAGTTGGCGGGTTCGTACTCTCCCACGGATCAGGGTTGATCGGAACGTCATCAGGTATAAAAACGTCTAGCTTATTGGCATTTATGGGCACACCGAACGTCGGGTCTTCCGGCCCGGTGATGTCCGGCGCCACATATGTATGGGAAGTTTCGTAATTAGGATCGACAGCTGGATCTGGAGTATATTCGATAACTTCGAATGTTTTACGCGTAACCGCGACTGTCCCAACCTCATTTTCTACTTTAGTTCCAAAATTGACCGTTGCGTTATCTGGGTAAACATCTACATCAACTCCCGCGTCATCCAACGTTTTGACTTGTGGGCTTATACCTATAGAAAACGCCCTCCCCGGCACACCGGACACACTTATTCCATGGCCATTTACCCCGATGCTACCCTCTACCGTACCATCTTGAAAAGAATCCTCTTCTGCAGTAACCGTGAGGCCGCCTGCGGAAATACTCACTGACGTTCCAACGCCACTTTTGTAACCCATAGCTTCCTCCACTTTATGCAGACTCTGAGAACGAAAAGAATTTCGTCGAATAATACTTCGTCAAAAAAGGCGCTTTAGAGCCTCTTTCGCTTTCATATTGCCGGCTGCCGCAGCTTGCTTATAGTACATAACGGCAGTCAATCGATCTTTTGCTACACCAATACCAAATTCAAAGATAGAACCCAGTACGCATTGAGCGTCTGAGTCGCCGTTTTTTGCGCTTTCCTCAAACAATGCTACAGATTTTTCAATATCTTTTTCAACACCGATACCATTCATATATATAGCTGCAAGATCATATTGCGCCCTAGGATTATTTTGATCTGCTGATTGTTCAAGCCAGCGACGAGCGACAGAATAATCTTTCTCAACACCTTTCCCGGTTAAGTAGGCTGCCCCAAGATTATATTCACCTTTAGCATTGCCATGTTGAGCCGCGATCGAAAACAACTCTATAGCGCGTTGATAATCTTGCGGCACTCCTTTGCCGGCCGCATAGAGGGCGCCGAGATTGGCACTGGCCGCAGACAGTCCCTGCGCAGAGGCCTTTGCATACCAAATGGCAGCCTGTGCGGGATCGAGTGCGACGCCTCTCCCGGTGTCATAAAGTCCACCCAGATTATTTTCCCCAATAGGGCTGCCTAGCGCGGCAGCAGCCCGATACCAGCCGATGGCAGCGGTGTAGTCCTGTGGGACACCCCGGGCATACTCATACAAATAGCCAATTGCCGCCAGCGCCGTAGGATCGTTCTGGGCTGCCGCTTTCTGATACCACATCATTGCTTGCGCATAATCTCGCCCAACGCCTTCGCCGCCTTCATAGGCTGCGCCGAGCTGAAATTGGGCAGGGGCAAACCCTTGGTCCGCCGCCTGGCGGAGGAGTTCGGCGGCCCGGACTGGGTCCTTTGGTGCTCCTTGGCCGATCTGATACATTTTGGCCAGGCTCAATTCCGATTGAGCAAATCCTTTGGCCGCCGCCTTAGTATACCAGGCAAAGGCGAGAGCGCTGTTTTGAGCCACGCCGATGCCGCCCTTGTCATAGAGGTATCCCAGATTGTGCTCTGCTTGCGCGTCGCCCTTGTCGGCGGCCTGCTCAAAGTACCCCTTTGCGCGCTGAGCGTCGGGCTTCACCGCGCAACCCAACGCGTACATAAACCCGAGATTGTTTAGCGCCGCCGTCTTGCCTAGGGCAGCGTCATTTTCCCATTGCTGTCGCTCTGAGTCGCCGAGAGTTCCACATGTCAATTGTTCGGTGATAGTAAGCTCGCCTGCGAGAGCAGGTTTCGAAGCAGTGAAAACCGCTATTCCAGCGCAGACCACACTCAGAAATGATATCTTGTAATTTGTCGAATGAACCATTGTCATCATCTAAGACGCGCAGACGTTATGGGCATCTTACGCAGCCAACCTGACGACAACCTGACGAACTACCAGCCAGGGTGATTTTTTTGACATTTCAGGGACAGCGAGATTTTGAATTCTTGATGGCCCGACCGTTGCGATGGAGTTTTGCCCCGCAATTTGTATGGGGTGCTCCACCTGTTGTGATGCTGCTTCACGCAGTACGAAGAACCAGACGACAAGCGGCGCACATTCATCAACAGGCCGCCAAGCTGTGCCACTAAGTCCTATGCCGCCTTGAACTCAAGGTGGAACAATGCCCCACCTGCAGAACGATTTTCCGCCTGCACGAGCCCACCGTGCTGGCGCATGATCTCGTCGACGATGGACAGACCAAGGCCCGACCCGCCCTTGTCCGCCTGGGTGGTGAAGAATGGCTCGAGCAAACGATCGAGATGCACCGCTGCAATTCCATCCCCATGATCAGCCACGCTGATAGTTGCAGGGTAACTCACGATGATCTCTACGCAGGTTCCGCGAGCTGTGTGGCGCAGCGCGTTGCGTATCAGGTTGGCGAGTGCCTCGCCTATGACGGCGGGAGCGCCTTTCGTCATGCAGGGCTTGTCCGGTCCCTCGTAGGACAAGCTCTTACCTTCGGCGATTGCGAGCGGCGCCATGGCGGCGACAACCTCTTTCGCTGTCGTTCTAAGATCCAGCGTCTGCTGAGGCACCGGCACCGAGGCCAGGCGCGACAGCTGCAAGAGTTGCTGGATCAGGTTCTGCATGCGGCGGATATCACCATGGACAGCCGGATCCCGGTGCTGAAGCTGATTTTGCTCTATGCGCGCGGAAAGCATTGCGAGCGGCGTGAGCAGTTGATGTGCAGTGTCGGCGGTAAAGCGCCGTTGGCTTGTAATGGCCTGCTGTAGGCGACCCGCCGCGGCGTTGGCCGATTCAGCGAGGCCGCGCAATTCGACCGGCAGCTCAGTCTCGGCGAGGCGCGCCGCCGGATCGCCAAGCCCGATCCTGTCCGCCTCCTGTGATAGCCTGCGCACGGGCGCCAGGCCGAAGCGGACGATCGCAAGGCTGGCGCCGAACACGATAAGGCAGATCGGGACGGCCGCAAGTAACGTGCCCGTCAGCAGCCGCCATTCGACGTCCCGCAGCAGCGCATCGATTTGCGAAGCATGTTGGCCGACGATCAAAAGCATCGTCTTCCGGCCTGGCATATCCACAGGCTGCGCCAGGAAATAGAATGCGTCGTCGGAGCCATCCTTTGCCTCGGTGTCCGACTCGCCTGCCGTCAGGTCGCGTAGAAATTCAACACCGAACCTGTCCTGCAAGGCCTTGGATGAGGTGATCACCAAGTTACCGGTCCCGTCACGAAGCGCATAGAAGACTGCAGCTGCCTCGTCCCGATAGGGATCTATGCGGTCGGCCGGCAGTTCGACGGAGAGCCCTCCTGTGTTCGTCAGGTGCAAAGCCTGCGAAATTTCACTGGCCTGCCGCTGCAAACGCAGCGATCGGGCAGTCTCGTCGATATTGGAAAGCTGGTAGACGATCAGGGCTGCGCACGCTGCCGCAAAAAGCACGAACAGTAGAGAAAGCTGAAGACTCAACCGGATACCAAGCGAACCAAACAGACGCTCGTTAAGGCGCAAGGCAATACCCGATGCCACGGACAGTATGTATTTGCTGGTCCGCCCCTAGACTGGCGAGCGCGACACGCAGGCGGTAGACGCTGGCTTCGATGGCATTGGGCGAAATGCCGGCAGCGAAACTGAACAGCTTGGAATCCAAAGCCTCACGCGTGACGACTTGGCCTGAGCGCGAAACCAGTTGCTCCAACAGCATGGTCTCACGGCGCGCAATCGCCAATGGCATACCGGCGACCGTTGCAGCGTGTCTGGCCTTGTCGAGGATTATGTTGCCTGCCACCATCGTCGAGGGGGCCATGGTTCTTGGTCGGCGCAGGAGCACGCCAACACGCGCAACCAGTTCAGCTGCCTCGAATGGCTTACACAAATAGTCGTCAGCCCCGCGATTGAGTGCCGCTACTCGCTCGTCCAAGGCAGAGCGCGCCGTCAGGTACATCACTGGAACGGTCAATCTATTCTCGCGTAGGTGATCCAGAATTTGCACCCCATCTCCATCAGGCACTCGCCTGTCGAGGATGAGTAAGTCGTAAGCAGCTGCCTGAACTGCATCAATAGCCGCGGCAATGCTCGCAACGACGTCCACGGCATGTCCCGCGCGTTCAAGCGAGCTTTTCACATGGCGTGCCAAAACGGCCTCATCCTCGAGTATCAATAGCCGCGCCACAATTCCCGCCCCGCCTCGACTGCAGAAAACTCCTGGAAGTTATGGCAAAACTTCCGCTCGCTCGCGAAACACTCTTTTGTGCAGTCAGTCGGCTCCTCGAGGATGCCGAGGATCTCGCACCTTTTGCCGGTGCACGAACCGGTCAAGCGGATTCGTACGACAATGCAGACCCGCCTTTCCGATAAAGCAATTGAAAAACTGGTCGGCGAGACAGCGTCCAAACGTGGATCGCCCATGGAGCCCAAATGACCGGAGAGACGGAAGCCCGCGAAAAGGGCCATGTCCAAGTCTTCGCCTGCCAGGCTGGAGAAGATAGGCCGTCGGCTTGACAGCTCTGACAGTGTTCTTAGTTCGCCGGTGAAGTGACAACGCGATATTGGACGATCTTGGTAAGGGAGACGACCTACCAAGGCCGGACTTCGTCGCCGCAGTTAGCTTTTTCTCGCGCGCAAGAAAAAGGCCGGACCAAAGGCCCGGCCAGGTATGAAGGTCAAAACCTCCAGAGGGGAACGCGCCAGACGAATGGGAGGAAACATCCGACGCGATGCGCATATGGGTCAGCAAAGGTGACACTTCAACGACATGCCGTAGGCCACCAGACTTGCTCTTTTGGTGCACTGAACCTTGCGTGCCTGATGGGATTGTTGAAACGCTTTGAGCTTTATGCGCAAAGGGACAAGCTGCGCTCAAGGCGATCGTCATCCCGTCATCCTCGGCGTGGCGCCGTTCGCCTTGAGCGCCGCCATCAGCATCGGCCCGACCGAGAACTGCCCTGCCGTTGCCTTTTCGGTCAATACCCGCAAATAGCCGCCGGCCGAGTTGATGTGCTGTGCCCTTTGCAGAATGCAGGCAANGCAGGCAATCACGATCGCCGCGATCTCCTGGCCCATCACATGGCAAGCCTCCTCATACGCTGACGGCGAAACGCCTAGATATCCCCTCACCTGGGCGGCGGTTATCATGAGATCGCGCCAATTGCCGATCCCGTCGACAGCATAATCCGCAATTTCGGGGCAAGCCTTCAGCACCATCCCCAGCGGGTATGTTTTCGGCGCCTCTGCGGTTCTCGTCCTGGGCTCGGCCGTCGCCCCGCTTTTCTCCAAAGCAGGTTCAAATTCAAAAATAGAGTCGGTATTTGAATCAGATTGCTGCCGCTCGGTTTGAGAGTCATTGCCGCTCG
>NZ_AYWT01000020.1:0-59811 GCF_000502915.1 Mesorhizobium sp. LNHC209A00 | reverse complement strand
CCCGACGCCGAGACGCCGGATCATCGTGCCGAGCCCCATGCCAAGCGCCTGGACGCCGATCAGATTGAGTTCTGGCGGCACTGTCGAACCGGGATGGCCGAACCACCAGCGCGCGTCATATTCACGAAAACCGGATGCCTTGATCAGCGCCGCGGTTTCGAATTCGAAGCTGTTTGGCCAAGCTTCGCCGACGATTTTTAGGGGCAAGACGGCAGGGCTCCAAGCGGCAGAAATACGATGCATCAATGCAGCGGCTTAGCACACAAGGCTTTAAACCGCGTTTATCCCGACCGAAATTCGGGCCATCCGGCAATGCCCGCGGAAAGCGTACGAAATGCGACAGAAGGGCTGCCATTGCCGCTTGCAGGAACGAAGTGTGGCGGCTATAAGCCCGCGATCTGGTCACGGAGTGTAGCGCAGCCTGGTAGCGCACCTCGTTCGGGACGAGGGGGTCGCAGGTTCAAATCCTGCCACTCCGACCAGAAATTCAGTATGTTAGCGCATCCCGACCTTGGCGCCCCACCCGAGATTCACCAGAGATAGAGCCTTGCCCAAGATCATGCCTGTTCCTTGGGAACGGACGCGAGATTCGTTCCTCTTAGGGGCATGGGCCACGAAGTCCCTGCCACCGTGTGCAGGCGTCTAGCGGAGGCCGAAAAAGCTCAATACCGCTATGACGACGACCACCGCTCCCACCAGCCAAATAATGTTGTTCATAATCTCACTCCTGTTGCCCGGTGAAGCCCGCGCCTCTGGCGGAGGACGCGGGCCGATCAGCCTTTGCCTGCTGATCTTCAGCGGACACCAAACCGTGATGTCTGCTGCGGGAAGAACTGTTAGGCCGGCCTAATGTTCCGTCGCCTGACGGGATCTGGTGCCAGGTGGGCGAATTGTCTTCACATTTGCGGCAGAGCGTTCCTCCCTAGCAGTGACAGAACGCGAGTGGTGTTTGCCACCGCCGGCGCAGATGGCCGGAAGCAAGCCCCTCTTTTTCAAATCGTGGCGACGCGATAGCCAGCCCTTCGATGCTGCGTCCGGCTGTCCCGGGGAACCGGAACCAAAGGGATCAACAGCAGTTGTATCCAACGAAGGGCTAATCAAAGCAGTTGGAGAACTTGCAATGAAAACAATGATCATGTGCGCTTTGGCGCTTTCGATGGGATTGCCCGCTTTGGCTTCGGCAGCCGAGGCTGACGTCGTCATCAGGACCCACCATCGGCACCACCACAACGTCAGGATCATCAACGAGGAAGGCCAGCGCCTGCATTACCGACACCACGGGAGGGTAGCGTTCTATGACCATGGCCGTCGCCATTGGCATCACCATCGGAATACAGTCGTCGTCACCGGCTCCGTCTCCACCCACCACCGTCACCATCATCCGGTGGTGATGGAAAACGGCGGTTACTGATGCCTGACTGGTGGCCCGGCTCTCGCGAGCCCGGCCACCAGGTGACTTTGCCCAGCACGCTGCGCGGCGCGTTTCATGCAAATGGCTTCGAGTTCTCGCCTGAAATACAGCCATGCGAAGCGGATCGTTTCAACCCCGAATATCTCACCCCACTCGGAAGCAAGTCGCGAGAATTCTGCGGTGAAGTGAACTGGCCACCAAGACTTGAGGGTTCGCCGAATCCATGCTCGCTTGCACTTGCATGCGACGGACGAAGCCTATCGACCTACGAAGGAACTTGGCTGAGCCAATGTGCTAAGGGATTAGCTGAGGACTATTCCAGCCACCATGAAGGTGATGGCCACCGCGAAAATCGGTGCGAGCAACCAGCGCGCCTGACCAACACTCTTTTCCATCAAACTTCTCCCGTAATTTGCAATCAGACAACGGTGATAAAGAGCGGCTGTTCCGGCCGGCCGGCTTGGCAAGACCAATGCGTTCTAGGCTCAGACTTAGGTCCGACATCCACCCGACCGAAGCCCTGCGCCGGGAACGTTTCCACTCGGCCCAAGTTCGAGTTCGGGCGCGGAAAACCAAGCGAAGCGGGAACGGATGAGCACCACAATGTCCAACCATGAGACTGTAACATCCCATGTATTGGGGATGCGCATAGATAGCCTCAAAACCAGAATGCAACACGCTCAGATCACCGAGGGTGAAATGAAGACCTTCCAAAAAGTAGCGGCCGTGATCGAAGGCGGCCGAGGCCGCATCGACGGGGACGATCTGATCGCCGCATCCTTCGTTACCGACACGCTGACGGACGCAACGTCCGAGTGACCATGCCAACAATCAGTAAGCTTTTCGAATCCCATGCCGAAGCGGCGCGGATCGCCGGGGACCTGTTGGCGGCCGGGGTCCCGCGCGTACAGATCGCCATTATCGGGCCCTATCGTGACGAAATCGATGTCCTGAGGTCCCCGGGTGTCATGCTGGCCGCTGCCGCCGGGCTGTTGGCGTGGCTCGGCGCCGTCGCTGTTTACGACATCAACCTTTTCTCGACCGGCCTGTCGGCAATAGCCCTGGTCAGCGTGTTCTGCGGCGGCCTCGGCGGATTACTCGGAGCCATGGTCGCGGCCACCAGAACACCCGAGCGGCTAAGTATCGGCGAGGGGATTGTGCTGGTGACGGCGCATGTAGACGACAATGCGGCCGACATTGCCCAGATTGTGCTCGGCGGTGGTTGCTCCATGACCGAATTGGCCGCCCAAGCAGCGTAAAAATTCCGACAGCGATAAGCGGGCCGATAGCCAAGTGCAGAACGCGAGCACTGGCCGGCCGGTGAAACTTTGACGAAATGGGTATCAGCGCTAGGTTGATCGATGAAGATCAGGGAGGCGGCAAAACGGCCGGGCCGGACGCGCGCATGAGTTTGATTTCAAGGACAAGGTCGGCACCCGCTCTTCTGGCTGTGGCCTTCCTGGCTGCCGGATGCTCATCGATCGGCAGGACGGCCGATCCGGCCAAATACGAGAGCCTAAGCTGTAGCGAGCTGAACAGTGCGCTGGGAAGTAGCGCGCGCGACATCTCGCAGACGGCGATCACCCGAGGCAAGGTCGCCAACACCAGCGTGCCGCGCTGGCTGCTGGGCGGATCGCGCGTCAAGACCGCGGTCGCCAACCGTGAAACGGCCAGGATCGACCGGCTGAAGCAACAGCAGGATGCCATTGTCGCTGTGCGCGCACGCAAGTGCGCGAGCTGAGCGACAGAAGACGCCGCGATAATTGCCCCTACCGGCGCTTTACGCGCTCAGTCGAAACCGAGTGACGTCGATCGCGGCGTTCATCAGCGTCTGCGTATAAGGCGCCCGTGGATTGCTGAATATCTCTTCCGTCGGCCCCTCTTCGACGATCTTGCCTTGCTTCATCACGATGATGTAGTCGGCCAAGGCGCGCACGACCGACAGATCGTGGCTGATGAAGAGATAGGACAGTTCGTGGTCGGCCTGCAGCTTGCGCAGCAGTTCGACGATCTGTTTCTGCACCGAGCGGTCAAGCGCCGATGTCGGCTCGTCCAGCACGACCATCTTCGGCTTCAGAATCATGGCGCGGGCAATGGCGATGCGCTGCCTTTGTCCGCCGGAAAATTCGTGCGGGTACCGGTTGCGTGCATTGGGGTCGAGGCCGACCTCGCGCAGGGCCTCGACCGCGCGCTCGTCGCGCTGCTTTCCTGAAAGGTTGGGCTCATGCACCAGCAGCCCTTCGGTGACGACCTGACCGACGGTCATGCGCGGCGACAGCGAGCCGAACGGGTCCTGGAAGACGAGTTGCATCTGGCGCCGCAGCGGCCGCATCTGCCGCCGGTCGGCAGTGGAGATATCGCGATCGCCGAACCGAATGAGCCCATCGCTTGGCAGCAACCGCAGCAAGGCGCGGCCGAGCGTCGACTTGCCCGAGCCGGATTCGCCGACAATGCCGATGGTCTGGTTGCGCTGCAGCCGGATCGAGATGTGATCGACGGCCCGCAGCATCAGCGGTTCGCCGGCCAGAAACCCACCGCCGATCCTGAATGTGACTTCGACATTCCTACCTTCGAGCACCACCGGCGCATCGGCTGGCGGCGGCGACTTGGTTCCCTTCGGCTCAGCCGCCAGCAGCATTTTGGTATAGGCGTGCCGTGGATTGGCAAAAATGGCTTCCGCCTCGCCTTCCTCGACCACCTCGCCCTGGCGCATGACATAGACACGGTCGGCAAAGCGCCGGACGATACCGAGGTCGTGGGTGATGAAGACGATCGCCATGCCGAGCTTGCGCTGCAGTTCGGCCAAAAGCATCAGGATCTGCGCCTGGATGGTCACGTCAAGCGCCGTCGTCGGCTCGTCGGCGATCAGGATGTCGGGGTCATTGGCGAGCGCCATCGCGATCATCACGCGCTGGCGCTGGCCGCCGGACATTTCGTGCGGATAGGATTTCATCCGCCGTTCCGGATCGGGAATATGCACGAGCCGCAGCAGCTTGAGCGCCTCTTCATGCGCTGCGGCGGCACTCAGGCCGCGATGCCGCCGGATCGGCTCGATCAGCTGGTTGCCGATCGAATAGAGCGGATCGAGCGAAGTCATCGGCTCCTGGAAGATCATGCTGATCTTGCGGCCGCGGACCTTGTTCAGCTCGGACTTGCTCAGGGTCAGCAGGTTGCGGCCGCGATAGTCGACATGGCCTGACGCTTCGCCATTGGAGGCCAGCAGGCTCATCGCCGCCATCATCGTCTGGCTCTTGCCGGAGCCGGACTCGCCGACCACGGCAACCGTTTCGCCCGCGTTGACGTGGATGTTGATGCCCTTGACCGCTTCGACCGCACCGTCGAGCGTGCGGAAGCGGACGCGCAGGTCCTTGACGCTGAGGATCGTTTCGGAAGCAGCCATTTCAGCGGTCCCCATCTTTATCGATCCCCATCTTTATCGATCCCCATCTTTATCGATCCCTTGGGTCGAGCGCGTCGCGCAGGCCGTCGCCGACGAAATTCAAGGCGAACAGCGTCGAGACCAGAAAGAAGGCGGGAAA
This sequence comes from Mesorhizobium sp. LNHC209A00, assembly GCF_000502915.1. Lineage (NCBI taxonomy): Bacteria > Pseudomonadati > Pseudomonadota > Alphaproteobacteria > Hyphomicrobiales > Phyllobacteriaceae > Mesorhizobium > Mesorhizobium sp. LNHC209A00. Next base: position 54,861 of record NZ_AYWT01000020.1, on the reverse strand, counting down.
CAGGAGCAGCCAGTTGGCGGTGCCGATGTTCTTGGCGCCGACCGAGATCAGCACGCCCCAGCTGGTCATCGGCTCCTGGATGCCGAGCCCGAGGAACGACAGGAAGCTCTCCAGGATGATGACCTGCGGCACCAGCAGCGTCATGTAGATCACCACCGGGCCAAGCAGGTTCGGGATGACATGGCGGATCAGGATGCCACCCTGGCCAATGCCCATGGCTTCCGCCGCCTGGACATATTCCTGCCGGCGAATCGACAGCGCCTGGCCGCGCACGATGCGCGCCATGTCGAGCCACAGCACGGCACCGACCGCCAGGAACATCAGCACGAAGTTGCGGCCGAAGAACACCACCAGCATGATGACGAAGAAGATGAACGGCAAGGAATAGAGCACGTCGACGATGCGCATCATCACTTCATCGACCTTGCCGCCGGAAAAGCCGGCGGCGGCGCCGTAGATCACGCCGATCACCACCGCCACGACACCGGCAAGCAGACCGATGGCCAGCGATATGCGCCCCGCCATCAGCGTGCGGGAGAGAAGATCGCGGCCGGTATTGTCGGTGCCGAACAGGAAATACTGCTGCTTGACCGACGCGCTCATCGTCACTTCGAGGCCGTCGGACGACTTGTTTTCGATCTTGGTGTCGTCGAAGGCATCGGACCGGTCGAGGTAGCGGATGTTGCGGTCGTCGATCGGCTTGATCGACTTGACCGTGACGAAGACCTGGCTCCGCTCCTGGTGCCAGTCCTTGATTTCGACCCGCATGCGTTTGATCGCTTCGGTAAGTGCCGTCTCGATCATATCGGGTTTCGGATAGGCCGAGAGGCTTGGCGGCATGCGCACATAATCGGCGTAGATGGTCGTGTATTGATGCGGCACGAACCACGGGCCAAAGACGCTGATGACCCCAATTAGGGCGAGGTAGTAGAGGCTGAACATGGCGGCGCGGTTTGCCTTGAGGCGCGCCCAGGCATCGCCCCAAAGCGAGCGACCAACGATTGCGGGGGCCGTGGCTGCGATGTCAGTCATAGCGCACCCTCGGGTCGACGACCGCGTACATGACGTCGACGATCAGGTTGAAGACGATGGTAAAAATGGCGATCACCACCACCGTTCCCATCACCAGCGTATAATCGCGGTTGAGCGCGGCATCGACGAAATAGCGGCCGACGCCGGGAATAGAGAAGATCGTCTCGACGATGACCGAGCCGGTCAGCAGTGCCGCCGCCGCCGGGCCGGTGAACGAGACGATCGGCAGGATGGCGCCGCGCAGCGCGTGCTTGACCACCACCGACCAGTCGGAAAGGCCGAGCGCGCGCGCCGTTCGGATATGATGGGATCGCAGCGACTCGATCATCGAGCCGCGCATCAGCCGGGCAACGATGGCGATTTGCGGCAAGGCAAGTGTCAGCACCGGGCCGACCTTGTTGATGAAGGCGCCGTCGCCCCAGCCGCCGATCGGCAACAGCCTCCAGGTCAGCCCGAAGACAAGCTGGATCACCGGCGCGATGACGAAGGTCGGGATGGTGCTGCCGGCTGTCGCCAAGGCGATCACGGTATAGTCGCCAAGCTTGTTCTGGTTGAGCGCGGCAATGGTGCCGAGCACGCTGCCGAGCAGCAGCGCCAGGATCAGCGCCGAGGCGCCGAGCTGAACGGAAATGGGCAGGCCCTTGGCAAACAGTTCGGTGACTGTGAAATCCGGCATGTTGTAGCTCGGGCCGAAATTGCCACGCAGCAGATTGCCGAGATAATGGACATATTGCAGCCAGAGCGGGTCGTTGAGGCCGAACTGGGCTTCCAAGTTGGCCTTGATCTCAGGGCTCAGCCCCCGCTCCTGGTTGAATGGACCGCCTGGCGCGACGCGCATCAGGAAGAACGCCATCGTCACGATGACGAACAGCGTCGGGATGGCGGTCAAAAGCCGCCGGAATACGTATCGCAGCATCGGTGCCCCGCTTGATCCGGAGCATGCTCGTCCACTCGGGCGATTGCGCTCCAGCCTTCAAATCTTCGCACCGGATGTTCTGAAAATCCATTTCCGCTTCCCGGGCCGATGCGATGGCAAACCAGCGCCGCCGCGCATCAGTTGCGCGGCGGCTTGGCCAGGGATCAGTCCTTGCTGACGAAGCGCGACGGATGCACGTCCATCACATTGTCGACGAAGCCATGCAGCTTCGAGGAAACGATGTCGTGGTAGCTGTAGTAGAGAAGCGGGATCTGGCCGACATCGTCGATGAGGATGCGCTCGGCCGCTGAGAGGTCCTTCATGCGCTCTTCGGGCTTGCCGCCGGCGGCCGCGGCCTTGTCCATTGCCGCTTCGTATTGCGGGCTGTTGTAGTTGGAATAGTTGTTGCCGCTGGCCTTGCGTGTGATGCCGAGGAAGGTCTCTGGATCCTTGTAGTCGGCAATCCAGGCGGCACGCGCCACGTCATAGTCGCCCTTCTGCTCGAGGAAGGAGTAGTGGGTCTTGGTGTCGGTGTTGAGCAGCGTGACGTCGACGCCAAGCGGCTTCAATTGTTCCTGGATCGCCACTGCCGTGTTCTTGTGGTTTTCCGAGGTGTTGTAGCGGATTTCCATCTTCAGCGGATGTTCGGGGGTGTAGCCAAGCTTCTCGAGGATCTTCTTGGCCGCGTCCTCGCGGTCGATCTGCGGCATGTCGGCATATTTGGCCATTGCGGGCGTGTAGCCCTCGATGCCCGGGGGCACCATCGAATAGCCGGGGAGCATCGAATTCTGCCAGACCTTTTCGGCGATGAAATCACGGTCGATCGCCATCGAGATGGCATTGCGCAATTCAGGGTTGTTCCACGGCGCCTTGTCGGTCTTGATGGCATAATAGTAGGTGCCGAGATACGGCCCGACATGGATCTGGTCGCCGAACTTGGTCTTGAGGTCGGCGAGCTGTTCGGTCGGCAGATCGTCATAGCTGTCGAGTTCGCCGGCCTCGAAGCGCTTCATCGCCGATGAACGATCCTCGGTCGGAATGTAGTTGACGACGTCGAACTTGACGGACCCGGCGTCCCAGAATTTGGGATTCTTGACCAGTTTCATGTGGTCGTTGGGAACCCATTCGGCCAGCGTATAGGCGCCGTTCGAAACCAGATTGCCCGGCTTGATCCAGTCGGCGCCAAGCTTTTCAATCGAGGCCTTGCTCACCGGATAGGTCGCCTGATGGGTCAGCATCTCCAGGAAGTAGGGCGTCGGCGCCTTCAGCGTCACCTCCAGGGTGCCGGCGTCGATCGCCTTGACACCCATGTCCTCGGGCTTGCCCTTCTTGGTGTTGACGTCCTCCGCGCCCTTCACCGGATACAGCATCGAGGCGTATTCGGCCCCGGTCGCCGGATCTTCCAGCCTGTGGAAGGCATAGACGAAGTCGTCCGCCGTCACCGGGCTGCCGTCCGACCACATGCCGTCCTTGCGCAGCTTGAAGGTGTAGACGGTGCCGTCATCCGACACCGTCCAGCTTTCGGCGGCGCCCGGAATAAGCTTCGCCTTCTCGTCCTGCATGACCAATCCCTGGAACAGATCACGCAGCACATTGGCTTCGTAGACCGTAGAGGTCTTGTGCGGATCGACCGATTCCGATTCAGCGGCGGTGCCCCTGTTATAGACGGTCTCCGCGAAAGCCGGCGTGTAGAATGCGCCGGCGGTTACAGCCATGGTGGTGGCGAATACCGTCGCCTTCAGCATATTTTTCAGCATGAAGTTCTCCCTGTCGGCGCTGCCATCGGCGCGCCTTTGCGTGTTGACGCCCCGGAGCCGATGTCTGGCTCCTTCGGGCGTGCCGTCGGTTCCCTCCGGCGGCTGGTGGCAGGAGACTAGACAGGAGGTAAGCTCTTTTCAACCGAGTACTGATTGACCCTAAGTCAATCCCATTGCCAAGAAAGCAACGGCTAAATTAGAGATTCGTTTTCAATCGACCGCAGCCTTTGGTTGTGCCCAGAGTTTTCGCTTTCTGCATGCGAACTTGGGCATGCTGGTGCTATGGTCCACAACCTCATTTCCAAGGCTCGAAGGCGCCAGTTCCGATCAGACAATTCGGCAACATCAGCGGTCGAGTTCGCCTTGCTGTCACCGCTTTTCATCCTTCTTTTGCTCGGAATGGTTGCATACGGCATCTATTTTGGCGCCGCCAATTCGATCCAGCAAATTGCAGCCGACGCTGCCCGGACAGCCATCGCCGGGGTGAACCAGACCGAGCGGCGGACGCTCGTGGCCAGCTATCTCACCAACAATGCCGGCGGCTACCCCTTCGTGGACGCCAGCAAACTGACCTACCAGGCCAATGACAGCGTCGCCGACGGGAGCCAGTTCGTGGTGTCCATCTCCTACGATGCCCGCAACCTGCCGATCTGGAATCTGTTCCCTGGCATAGCGATGCCAGGGACGACCATCAAGCGTCAGTCGACGATCAGGGTCGGGGGTATCTGAATGCTGCGGCGGGCGGGCAAGGGTATCGGTCGGCTTGCACGGTCGATGATGGGAGACAGGAAGGCGAACTTCGCCGTCATGACCGCATTGAGCGCGCCGGTTGCATTGGCGCTGGCAGCGGTGGCCATTGACGAAGCGTCCATCTACACCGAGCGCCGGGAAGCCCAGGCGATGGTCGATCTGGCGGCGATTACCGCCGCCTCGAACATCAACAACGTCAACACCGCGGTCGTCACCACGCTCACCGACAACGGCATGCCGGGCGTCGTCGTTCAAGCTTCGGGCCAGACCATTGCCCCGGCCGCCGGCAAAACGGTGGTGACGGTCACGCAGGGCCGATATGCCTCATCGACCACCAATGTCACCCAGCGCTTCCAGGCGGGTGTGACGCCTTACAACGCCGTCCGCGTCACTTTGGCAAAGATTCCGAACCGCTATTTCGCAAGTTCGTTGATCCCCACTCCCGTCATCGGCACCCAGGCCACGGCCAGCATGACGCCGCTGGCGACGTTCTCGGTCGGATCGCGGTTGCTCAGCGTCAACGGCGGCATCCTCAACGCACTTTTGAGCGGACTTCTCGGCGGCAACATCTCGCTCAGCGTCATGGATTACAACGGGCTGGTCTCGGCGGATGTGAGCGTGCTTTCCTTCATCAGTGCGCTCGCCACGCAACTGAACATCACGGCCGGAACCTATTCCGACGTTCTGGCATCGAAGGCGACGGTCGGCCAGATCGCTACCGCCATGGCCAATGTTCCCGGTCTCGGCAATACGGCCAAGGTCGCCCTGCAGACCATCGCCTCCAAATCGACCAGCACCGCCAAGATCCCGCTCAGCAGCCTTGTCGACCTTGGTTCGGTCGGCAGCCTGGGCCTCGGGCAACAGCCGTCCGGGCTCGGGGTAGACGCAAGCGCCATGGGCATGCTGACGGCAGCCGCCGTGCTCGCCAACGGTACCAACCAGGCCGCGATCGATCTCGGCGCCACCATCCCGGGGCTGCTCTCCACCAAACTCAGCATCGCCATCGGCGAGCCGATGCAGTCCTCGCCCTGGCTGGCGATCGATGGTATCGGCACCGTCGTGCGGACCGCTCAGACGCGCATCAAACTGACGGCCTCCGTCGGTATCGGCACGCCGGGCCTCGCCGGCGGCATCAGCCTGCTCGCTGTTAACCTGCCGCTCAATGTGGAAGTCGCCTATGCCGAGGCCAAACTGACCGACATAACCTGTCCGACAGGGCCTTCCAGCATCAGCGTTTCCATCGCCGCGCATCCGGGCGTTGCCCAGCTAAACCTGGCCAACAGCAACAATTCCTCCGGCTTCGCCGACTTCAGCCAGCCGCAGACCTTCACGGATGCAGACATCGCCGATGTGAGCCTCAGGCTCCTGCTGATCAATATCCCGTTGATCCAGGTGATGGGTTCGGCCGCGACGGCAATCACCAACAACAGTCCGCAGACCCTGACCTTCAACGCGACCGACATCGCCAACAAGACGGTGAAGACGGTTTCGACACGAAACATCTCGCAGTCGCTCACCACGTCACTGGTCAACAATCTGTCGCTTTCGGCCAATCTGCTTGGCCTTGGGATCGATGTGACCGCCCTGCTCGGAACTGTCAAACCAGTAGTGGTGGCACTGCTCAACACTGTAACGGCGCCCGTCGACGACCTGCTCTACAATGTGCTGTCGGCCTTGGGCGTGGGCGTCGGCCAGGCCGACGTGCGCGTCACCGGCGCGACCTGCGGCCGAGCGGTGCTCGTTCAGTAGGACGGCCTAGCCACGACCGAAGTGCCAATCAGTCGAGCCGACCGAGAAAGCAGCCGAGAGTTGGCAGCGAGAGGGTGTTTCCCTCGATAGAAGCGGTCCCGCCGAAGACAGCCGTGACGGGTCCGATATCAACCACCAACGGCCAGGTCGCCGGCTCCTCAGCGAAATTAAAGACACAGAGCAACCGCTCCTCGCCACCTTCGCGAATGAAGGCGAGCACGTCGCCCTCGGTATCGAAAAAGCGGATCGAGCCGCCGACCAGCGCCGGATGCTGTTTGCGCAAGGCAAGCGCCGAGCGGTAGGCCGACAGCACCGATTGCTCTTCGCCGTTCTGCATATCGACCGCGCGGGCGCGATGGCTTGCCGGCACAGGCAGCCAGGGTTTTGCTATGGAGAAGCCCGCATTGTCGGCCTCGGCCTCCCAGACCATCGGCGTGCGGCAACCATCCCTGCCCTTCACGCCTGGCCAGAAGCGGATGCCGACCGGATCGCGCAGATCCTCGTAGGCAAGCTCCGCCTCTTCAAGGCCGAGTTCCTCGCCCTGATAGAGGCAGATCGAGCCGCGGAGGCAGGCGAGCAGCATGATCGAGAATTTGGCCACAAGATCGGGATCGCCACCAGGCCGCATCCAGCGGCTGACATGGCGCACCACGTCATGGTTGGAAAACGCCCAGCAAACCCAGCCGTCGGCCACCGCGCTTTCGAAGGCCTCGACGCAGCCGCGCACATGCGCCGCCGAAAACCGCGAACCCAGCAGGTCGAAAGTGTAGCTCATCTGAAGCTTGTCGCCGCCGGAGGTGTAGGCGGCAAGCGTCTGCAGCGAGCGACCCTCGTCGCCGATTTCGCCGACGGCGGCGCGGTCGCCATATTCGTCGAGCAACGCGCGGAAGCGCCGTAGGAACGCCAGGTTTTCGGGCTGCGTCTTGTCGAACAGATGCTCCTGATAGAGGTATGTGTTGGTCTCTGTGTTGGTGCCGGCGACGCTCGACGCCAAGGGCGGATTGCCGCGCAGCCAGCGGTCGTGGACATAGTAATTGACCGTGTCGAGCCGGAAGCCGTCGACACCGCGATCGAGCCAGAACCGCACTGTGTCCAGCAACGCATCCTGGACTTCCGGATCGTGGAAATTGAGGTCTGGCTGCGAGGCGAGGAAATTGTGCATGTAATATTGGCGGCGGGTCGCGTCCCATTCCCAGGACGGTCCCCCGAAGACCGATAGCCAATTGTTGGGCGCGCCGCCGTCGGGCTTCGCATCGGCCCAGACGTACCAGTCGGCCTTGGCATTATCGCGGCTGGCGCGGCTTTCGATGAACCATTCATGCTTGTCGGATGAATGCGACAGCACCTGGTCGATGATGATTTTCAGGCCGAGCCGGTGGGCTTCGGCCATCAGCGCATCAAAATCGGCCAATGTTCCAAACATCGGGTCGACGTCGCGATAATCCGACACATCATAGCCCATGTCGGCCATCGGCGACTTGAAAAAGGGCGACAGCCAGACAGCGTCGACGCCGAGCGAGGCGATATAAGCGAGCCTCGACGTAATGCCGCCGAGATCGCCGCTGCCATCACCGGTAGTATCCTGAAAAGAGCGCGGATAGACCTGATAGATGACGCAGCCGCGCCACCATTCGGCTCCCTGTCCCAAACTCTCGCCGGTCATCGCGAACCCTTCCTGGCACCACCGTCTCCGGCTCGGCTCTCGATCATGAAATTGACGCTGCGCCCCGGCAATGGGCGCGCAAGGTCGGTTGCCTGCGTTTCGATCGCCGGATGCCATCGAAAACCTTCCCGCGCCGGTAAGGTGAAGACGCATTGGCGGCGGTCGCCATTGATCAGAACGGCAAGCCGGTTGTCCTCGCCGCCAAACAGCATGACGAGGCGATGCCGGCTCGTGTCGTTCCAATCGGTCGCGTCGAGCAGCTCACCGGTCTCGGTCAGCCAAGCGACGTCGGGAACGCCTGAAGCCTCAATCGGTTCTCCGGTCAGGAAACGCGTGTCCGACAATGCGGGCACCGCCTGGCGAAGGGCTCCGAGCGCCCATGCGTAACGCTCCAGCGCCTGATCGCGGCCTGCCCAGTCAAGCCAGGTAGTGAGGTTGTCTTGTGCGTAGGCGTTGTTATTGCCCTTCTGGGTGCGACCGAATTCATCGCCTGCGGTCAGCATGATGGTGCCGTGCGAGGCGAACAACGTGGCGAGCAGAGCGCGCTGGTCTTCGAAACGGGCCGCGACGATCGCCGCGTCGTCCGTCTCGCCTTCGACGCCGTTGTTCCAGGACAGGTTCGCGTTATGGCCGTCGCGGTCCTGCTCGCCATTGGCCGCGTTGTGCTTGCGCTCATAAGCGACGATGTCAGCCAGCGTCATGCCGTCATGGGCTGCGATAAAATTCACGCCGCGGCTTGCCGGCTCCCCTGCCCTGTTGAACACGTCGGACGAACCGGCAAGGCGCGTTGCGAGAGCACCGACCATGCCGGCATCGCCGCGCCAGAAGCGTCTGACGTCGTCGCGATAGCGGTCGTTCCACTCAAGGAATGGCGGCCGGAAATTGCCGAGTTGATAGCCGTTTGCCCCGATGTCCCAAGGCTCGGCGATCAGCACGCGGTCGTAAAGCATCGGATCATGGGTGATGGCCTGGAGCAGCGGCGCTTCCGGATCGAAGGCACCGTCGACCCGGCCCAACACCGGAGCCAGATCGAAACGGAAGCCGTCGACGCCGGCCTGGCGAACGAAGTGACGAAGTGTGTCGAGCACCATTTCCCGCATCGCCGGATGGTCGCAAGCGATCGTGTTGCCGGTGCCCGTGTCATTGACCAGCCCGCCATCCGGCCGGTGCCGATAGTAGGCGTTATTGTCGAGGCCGCGCAGCGAGAGCGTCGGCCCCAGCCTGTCGCTTTCGCCGGTGTGGTTGAAGACGAGGTCGAGAATGGTGCCGATGCCGGCCCAGCGCAACGCGGCGACAGTGCCCTGCAATTCCGTCAGTCCGCCGGGCGCGAGGCGCGGGTCGAGCGCCATGAAGGTCACGGGATTATAGCCCCAGGCGTTGCTCAGCCCGAGCGGCGGCAGATGCCGCTCGTCGATGGAGGCCGTGATCGGCATCAGTTCCACGGCGGAGACGCCGAGCCTTTGCAGATGCTCGATGATGGCTGGATGGGCAAGAGCAGCGATCGTACCGCGCTTTTCTTGCGGTACATCCGGATGCAGCTTGGTGAAGGCGCGGACGTTCAGTTCGTAGATCAGGCCGCCCGGGCGAAACAGCGGCGGCAGGGTCGGTGGAGCCGTGGGCAAGGCCCTGGTCACGGTCTTGGGCATCAGAGACGCGGTGTCGGCGCCCTCATTGCGCCGCGCGGCGAGCCGCCAGTGATAGGCGTAGGCCCGGTCGATTTCGACGGCGTAGGGATCGGTGAGCAACTTGTCGGGATCGAACCACAGCCCCCGCTCGGGCGCATAGTCGCCATCGGCGCGCAGGCCATAGCGCGCGCCCGCGGCCAAGCCGGAGACAAAGAGTGAATGCACGCCGTTGCCTTCCGACGCCAGCTCGAGACGATCGAGTTCGCGGTTTCCCTGCTCGTCAAAGATCGAAACCCAGAGCCGTCTCGCCGACGAGGACCATGCGGCGAAGCGGATGCCTTCGCTGGTGATGGTGGCGCCGAGCTGGGTCAAGAGCGCTCCATCGCCCTCAAGTTATGACGCTCGGCTTGTTGCGCCCGGTGTGGCTCTTGATCCCGGCAATGTCGTCGGCCGCCGAAATCAGGTCGGCGAGCGCCTCCTGCGTGTCGAGGTCGTGCCTGGACTTGTCGGGCTCGTAGCGCTCGATATAGACGCGCAAGGTCGCGCCAGACGTACCGGTGCCCGAAAGCCGAAAGACCACGCGCGAGCCGCCTTCGAACAGCACCCTTATGCCCTGGTGCTCGCTGGTCGAGCCGTCGACCGGGTCGTGATAGGCGAAATCATCGGCATTGGCGATCTTCAGGCCGCGCACGCTGGTGCCCGGCAGCGAGCCGAGCTTGGCCCTGAGTTCGTCGACCAGCGCATTGGCGCGGTCGCTCTCAACCTCCTCATAATCGTGGCGCGAATAGTAGTTGCGGCCATAGGTCTCCCAATGCTCGGTAACGATGTGCTTGCAGCTTTCGCCGCGCGCGGCGAGGATGTTGAGCCACAAGAGCACCGCCCACAGACCGTCCTTTTCGCGGACATGGTTTGAGCCGGTGCCGGCACTTTCCTCACCGCAGATCGTCGCCATGCCGGCGTCGAGCAGATTGCCGAAGAACTTCCAGCCGGTCGGCGTCTCGTAAATCCCGACACCTAGCTTGTGAGCGACGCGGTCGGCCGCGCCACTGGTCGGCATCGAACGGGCGATGCCTTTCAGCCCATCCTTGTAGCCCGGCGCCAGGCGGGCATTGGCGGCGAGCATGGCGACCGAATCCGAAGGGGTGACGAAAATGCCCTTGCCGATGATCAGGTTGCGGTCGCCGTCGCCATCGGAGGCGGCGCCGAAATCCGGCGCGTCCGGACCCATCATCTCGTCATAAAGGTGCTTGGCATGGACCAGGTTGGGGTCCGGGTGATGACCTCCGAAATCGGGCAGCGGCTTGAAATTGCGGCAGGTGCCGTTCGGTGCGCCGAGGCGGTGTTCGAGGATTTCCTTGGCGTAAGGCCCGGTCACCGCATGCATGGCGTCGAAGCGCATCCGGAAGCCCGACTTGAACAGTTTGCGCAGCGCGTCGAAATCGAACAGGCTCTCCATCAACTCGGCATAGTCGGTAACCGGATCGATGATCTCGACGGTCATGCCGGCAGCCTCGACTGTTCCGACCGTATCGATGTCGATCGGGTCGATGTCGGCGATCTTGAAGCTCGAAATCGTCTTGGTCTTGGCAAAGATGGCGTCGGTCAGCTTTTCCGGCGCCGGGCCGCCATTGCCGGCATTGTACTTGATGCCGAAGTCCTCGTGCGGGCCGCCGGGATTGTGGCTGGCCGAGAGGATGATGCCGCCGAAGGTCTTGTATTTGCGGATGACATGCGAGGCCGCCGGCGTCGACAGGATGCCGCCCTGCCCGACCATCACCTTGCCGAAGCCATTGGCGGCCGCCATGGCGATGGCCTTCTGAATGACCTCCCGGTTATAGAAACGGCCGTCGCCGCCGATCACCAGGGTCTTGCCCTTGAACCCGTCGAGCGCATCAAAAATCGACTGGATGAAGTTCTCGGCATAGTGCTCCTGCTGGAACACGGGCACCTTCTTGCGCAGGCCCGACGTGCCGGGCTTCTGGTCGGAATAGGGCTTGGTGGGAACGGTGCGTGTCATGGTTCAGGCAACCCTTTTCGAAAGCAGCAGGCGATAGAGTTCGACGTATTTTTCGGCGCTTCGATCCCACGACACATCGGTCTTCATGCCCTGGCGCTGGATGGTTTCGAAGATTGCGGGACTGGCGTGGGCGTCGGCCAGGCGTCGGATTGCGTGCAGCAGCGCGCCGCCATTGCTGGGGGCAAACTGAAAGCCGGTCGCCACGCCGGCGGCAAACGCTGCTTCATTGGCGTCAATGATGGTGTCGGCCAGGCCGCCGGTGCGGGCGACGATCGGCACGCAGCCATAGCGCAGGCCGTAAAGCTGCGTCAGCCCGCAAGGCTCGAAGCGCGACGGGATGACGATGGCGTCGCAGCCGCCCTGCATGGTGTGCGACAGCCCCTCGTCATAGCCGACGACCACGCCGATGCGGCCACGATGGCGTGCGGCCGCGGCCAGCAGCGCGCCTTCGAGGCCGGCGTCGCCCGAGCCAAGGATGGCCAGCCTTGCGCCTGTCGCGACGATGCCGTCGACCACCGTCGCCAATATGTCCATGCCCTTCTGCCAGGTCAGCCGGCTGACGACGCAGACGATGGGACTGCCGTCACGGTCGAGGCCGAAACGGTCCTCGACGGCGGCCCTGTTCGGCGCGCGGGCCTTCAACGTTTCTGCCGTATAGGTCGATACCAGATGCTTGTCGGTTGCCGGATCCCAGATGGAGGTGTCGATGCCGTTGACGATGCCGTGGAGATCGCTGGAACGCATGTTGATGAGACCGTCGAGCCCCATGCCGAATTCCGGTGAACGGATCTCCTGCGCATAGGTCGGGCTCACCGTGGTGATCGCCCAGGCGGCCTGCAGGCCAGCCTTGAGGAAGCCGACGCCGCCATAATATTCGACGCCGTCAAGCGCCATCGCCGCGGCCGGCAGGCCGAGCTCGCCGAAGATGCCAGCCCCGAACTGGCCCTGGAAGGCGAGATTGTGGACGGTCATCATCGATGGTGTGCCGACCGCCTTGCCATAGCGCATATAGGCTAGCGTCATCGCCGACTGCCAGTCATGGGCGTGCACGATGTCTGGCAGGTAGCCTGAGATGGCGCCCCCGGCGATATCGGCACCGGCCTGGCTCAGCGCCGCGAAGCGCCGCCAATTGTCCGGCCAGTCCGCGCCCGAGGCGTTGCCATAGGGGCCGCCGGGGCGGTCAAACAGATGCGGCGCGTCGAGCACGAACAAATCGAGCCCGGCGACCTGGACAGCATGGACCGAGGCCTTGCCGCCCTGCAGCAAGGGATACTGATAGACGGCCTTCTTTTTCTTGAAGGTGCCCATCACCACGGGAAAGCCAGGAACGAGCGTGCGCATGGTGACGCCCTTGGCCGCGAGCGCAATGGGCAGCGCGCCGGCTACGTCGGCAAGCCCGCCTGTCTTGATCAGCGGGAAGATTTCGGGCGTGACCGACAGAACCTGCATGCGCTTAACGATCCGCTTCCCATCCATGCCGCCCAAACCGTGTGCGGTTTGGACCACGACATGCACAACACCCTAAAGTGACAGCTTTTTGATCAACCTGTTCAGGTCGACAACTTGTTGATCATGTCCTGTGTGATCAGGCAGATACCCTTTTCCGAAACCCGGAAGCGCTTGGCATCGAGGACGGGATCCTCGCCGACCACCAGCCCTTCGGGTATCCTTACACCGTGGTCGATGACGACGCGCTTCAACTTTGCGTTCCGGCCGACATGAACGTCGGGCAGCATGACAACCTCTTCCAGCGTCGAATAGGAATTGATGCGCGCGCCGGTGAAGATCAGGCTTTTCTTCAGCGAAGCGCCCGAGACGATGCAATCGCCCGACACCAGCGACGAGATCGCGGAACCGCGCCTGCCGTCCTCGTCATGCACGAACTTTGCCGGCGGCTTCAGTTCGGCATAGGTCCAGATCGGCCAGTCGCGGTCGTAGAGGTCGAGTTCAGGCGTCACGTCGGTCAGGTCGATGTTGGCCTCCCAATAAGCGTCGACCGTGCCGACATCGCGCCAGTAGGCCTCGTTCTCAGCGGTCGAACGCACGCAGGACTTGGTGAAGCGGTGCGCGATCGCCTTACCGTGCGTGACGATATAGGGGATGATGTCCTTGCCGAAGTCGCGGCTGGAGCCCGGCTCGGCGGCGTCGCGGCGCAGTTGTTCCATCAGGAACTTGGTCTTGAAAACGTAGATGCCCATCGAGGCCAGGGCCAATTCCGGGTTACCCGGAATGCCGGGCGGGTCGGCGGGCTTTTCGACAAAGGCGATGATGTTGTCCTTGGCATCGACATGCATGACGCCGAAGCCGGTCGCCTCCATGCGCGGCACTTCGAGGCAGCCAACCGTGACATCGGCGCCGGCATCGACATGCTGGCGCAGCATCAACTCGTAATCCATCTTGTAGATGTGATCGCCGGCCAGAATAACCATGTATTCCGGGCCATAGGCCTCGATGATATCGATGTTCTGGTAGACGGCGTCCGCCGTCCCCTCATACCACTGCGTTTCCGACACACGCTGGCTGGCCGGCAGGATGTCGAAACTCTCGTTTCGTTCGGGCCGCAGGAAGTTCCAGCCCCGCTGCAGGTGGCGGATCAGCGAATGCGCCTTGTATTGGGTGGCGACGCCGAGGCGGCGGATGCCGGAGTTGAGCGCATTGGAGAGCGCGAAATCAATGATGCGCGTTTTGCCGCCGAAATAGACCGCAGGCTTGGCCCGTCGGTCGGTCAGTTCCTTGAGGCGGCTGCCGCGCCCGCCGGCCAACACGTAGGCCATGGCGTCGCGGGCCAGCGGCTGGGTTCTTTTCAAGTCTGCCATTTATACCCTCCCAAGTTACTCGTATCGATGCGCTAACCAGCCTTAACGAGTTCAGTCGGCAGCGAGTTCAAGCATGATCGTCGACAGCGGAGGCAAAAGCATTGTTGCCGAGATGCTCTTGCCCTCCGCCCTTGCCTCGACCATCCCGCCATTGCCCATGCCGGAGCCGCCATATTCGGAAGCGTCGGTGTTGATGATCTCGCGCCACTTGCCGGCCTTCGGCAGCGGCACACGATAATTGTCGCGCGGCACCGGTGTGAAATTGGAGATGACGGCGACGGGATTGCCGCCGGGAGCGCTGCGCACCCAGGCGAAAACCGAATTCTGGCTGTCGTCGACGATCAGCCAGGAAAACCCTTCCGGCTCGCAGTCGCGGCCATGCAGGGCCGGGCGTGAACGATAGAGATAGTTGAGGTCGCGCACCGTCTGCCAGACGCCGCGATGCGTGCGGAAATCGAGCAGGTCCCAATCAAGCGCGCGCGCTTCGCTCCATTCGCGTCGCTGCGCGAATTCCTGGCCCATGAACAGCAGCTTCTTGCCGGGATAACCCCACATGAAGCCGTAATAGGCACGCAAGGTCGCGAATTTCTGCCAGTCGTCGCCGGCCATCTTGCCCAGCAGCGTGCCTTTGCCGTGCACGACCTCGTCATGCGAGAGCGGCAGTACGAAATTCTCCGAGAAGGCGTAGGTCAGGCCGAAGGTCAGCTCGTTGTGGTGATGCTTGCGGAAAATCGGCTCCTTGGAAAAATACTCCAGCGTGTCGTGCATGAAGCCCATGTTCCATTTGAAGCCGAAGCCCAGCCCGCCTTCATGGACAGGCGCCGAGACCTTTGGCCATGACGTCGATTCCTCGGCGATGGTCATGACGCCCGGATGGTGGCCGTACACCTCCTTGTTCATCTTCTGCAGGAAGCTGACCGCCTCGAGGTTTTCGCGCCCACCCTTCTCATTGGGGATCCATTCGCCGGCCCTGCGCGAATAGTCGAGGTAGAGCATCGAGGCGACCGCGTCGACGCGAAGACCGTCGACATGGTATTTTTCGGCCCAGAACAGCGCGTTGTTGACCAGGAACGACACCACCTCGCGGCGGCCGAAATTGTAGATCGCGGTGTTCCAGTCCGGATGGAAGCCCTTGCGCGGGTCGGCATGCTCGTAGAGCGCGGTGCCGTCGAAATGGACCAGACCGTGCTCGTCGACAGGAAAATGCGCCGGCACCCAGTCGAGGATGACGCCGACGCCGGCACGGTGGGCGCCGTCGACAAAGCGGGCAAAGCCGTCCGGATCGCCGAAGCGGGCCGACGGCGCGTAGAGGCCGGTTGTCTGATAACCCCAGGACGGGTCATAGGGATGCTCGGAGATCGGCAGGAATTCGATATGGGTAAACCCGGTCTCGATTACATAGGGGATCAGCCGGTCGGCCAGCTCATCCCATGACAGGAAGGTGCCGTCATCGCCAAGCTGCCAGGACCCGGCGTGCACCTCGTAGATCGAGATGGCCTCGCGGCGAGGGTCGGCGTTGCGCCAGAAACCGCGATGAGCCTCGTCACCCCATGCATGCGCCGGCGGCACCGCGGTCACCGAGGCGGTTGCCGGGCGCAGCTCTGATTTGAAGGCGAACGGATCGGCCTTCAGCGGCAACCTCACGCCATCGGGACCGATAATTTCATATTTATAGGGCCGGCCGGCACCGATATCGGGAATGAACAGCTCCCAGATGCCGGTGTCGCGACGGTCGCGCATCGTGTGCTGGCGGCCGTCCCAGTCGTTGAAGTCACCGACCACCGAAACGCGCCTGGCATTCGGGGCCCACACAGCGAAATGCACGCCGGAAGCGCCTTCGTGCTCGATGACATGCGCGCCGAGCTTGTCGAACAGCCTGAGATGCGAACCCTCGGCGATGTAGTAATCGTCCATCGGCCCGAGTACCGGACCGAACGAATAGGGATCGGTCAGCCACCAGTCGCCGCCGGCATTGCGGGCGTGGTAGCGCAGCGGCTGGCGCTTCTTGATCGACAGCTTGCCTTCGAAGAAACCGGCCTCGTCGCGCCTGGTCAATTCGCCGGCCTCGATGCCACTCAGAGTATAGGCGGTAACAGACTGCGCGTGCGGAACGAAACAGCGTGCGAACAGGCTCTTGCCGGCCTCCTGGACACCGAGAACCGCAAAGGGGTTGCCGTGCGTACCGGCGACAATCGCCTCGACATCGCTGGCTGGCGCCAGTCCGTCCGGCCCGCTTGTCGCAGCGGTCGCGCGCAGCTTCCTCATCAGGCGGTCGCCCTCCCCGGGCACCAAGTGTTTGTTTTTGCGGCCATCGTTCGTGGCCTTATGCAATCATATCAGACGGGTACGTTCCAGATTTCTTTCGCATATTGGCGGATCGTGCGATCGGAGGAGAACCAGCCGACCCGCGCGACGTTGCGGATGGCGCGCGCGTACCATTCGGGGCTGTTGCGCCAGACGGCGTCCACCTCGCGCTGGCAGGCGGCATAGGCGTCGAAATCCGCCGCGACCATGAACCAGTCGCTGTCATAGAGGCCATTGATGAGGTCGCGGTAGCGATTGGGATCATCGGGCGAGAAGACGCCCGACGAAACGGCCGCAACCGCCTGCGCCAGTTCGGGGGATGCCTCGATGACGCCGCGCGGATTGTAGCCATTGTTGCGCCGCTCGGCGACTTCTTCGGTGGTGAGGCCGAAGATGAAGATGTTGTCGTCGCCAACATGCTCCTTGATCTCGACATTGGCGCCGTCGAGCGTGCCGATGGTCAGCGCGCCGTTCAGCGCGAACTTCATGTTGCCCGTGCCAGAGGCTTCCATGCCGGCGGTCGAGATTTGCTCCGAAAGATCGGCGGCTGGCATCAGCACCTCGGCCAGGCTGACATTGTAGTTCGGCACGAACACGACCTTTAGCAGCCCGCGCACCGAAGGGTCGCTGTTGATCACTTTGGCGACGTCGTTGGCCAGTTTGATGATCAGCTTGGCGTTGTGGTAGCTGGGCGCGGCCTTGCCGCCGAAGAATTTCACGCGTGGCATCCAGTCGCGTTCGGGATGCGAACGGATCTGGTCATAGAGCGCGATCGCTTCGAGGATATTGAGCAGCTGGCGTTTGTATTCGTGGATACGCTTGACCTGAATGTCGAAGAGCGCCGAAGGATCGAGCTTGATGCCGAGGCGATCGGCGACCAGATTGGCAAGCCTCACCTTGTTCTGGCGTTTCACGGCGGCGAATTTTTCGCGAAAGGCGGTGTCGTCGGCGAGAGGATCGAGCCCCTTGATCGCTTCGATGTCATCCATGAAGCGGTCGCCGATCGCCTCGCGGGCAAGCGCGGTGAGGCCTGGATTGCACTGGATGAGCCAGCGCCGCGGCGTGATGCCGTTGGTCTTGTTGTTGATGCGATCGGGATAAAGTTTGTGGAGGTCGGCGAAGACCGTCTCCTTCATCAACTCGGTGTGCAGCGCCGACACGCCGTTGATCGAATGCGAGCCGACGAAGGCCAAATTGCCCATGCGCACCCGGCGGTCGCCATTCTCCTGGATAAGCGAGATACGGCTGATCTGCTCGTCCGAGAACTGATCGGTGGCGCGGGCTTCGAGCAGCACCTGCGCGTTGATGGCGTAGACGATCTGCATGTGGCGCGGCAAAAGCCGCTCGAACAGCGGCACCGGCCAGCTTTCCAGTGCCTCTGGCAACAGCGTGTGGTTGGTGTAGCCGAAGGTGCGCTTGGTGACATCCCAGGCGAGATCGAAATCCATGCCATGGACATCCATCAAGAGCCGCATCAGCTCGGGCACGGCGATCGCCGGATGGGTGTCGTTGAGGTGGATCGCCGCTTTGTCGGGCAGAGACTTGAGATCGCCATATTGGCTGAGATGGCGCTGCAGGATGTCCTGCAGCGAAGCGGTGGAGAAGAAGTATTCCTGGCGAAGCCTGAGCTCCTGCCCGGCCATGTGGGAATCGGCTGGATAGAGCACCCGCGACAGCGCATCGGCCTTGTTGCTTTCGGCCAGCGCCCCTATGTGGTCGCCGGCGTTGAACTTGTCGAGCCGGATCGGGTCGATCGGCATGCCGGACCACAGGCGCAGCGTGTTGACGCGCTTGGCCCGCCAGCCAGCCACGGGCGTGTCATAGGCGACCGCAAGCACATGCTCCCTCGGCTTCCAGACATGGCGTTCGAGGCGGCCGTCCTTCGAGGTGATCGATTCGACCGAACCACCGAAACCGACTTCGAAGGAGCGCTCGCGCCGCTCGAATTCCCAGGGGTTGCCGTGGTCAAGCCAGGTCTCGGGTAACTCGACCTGCCAGCCATCGTGGATTTCCTGGCGGAACATGCCGTTGGCATAGCGGATGCCGTAGCCATGCGCGGGGATGTCGACGGTGGCCATGCTTTCCATGAAGCAGGCGGCGAGCCGGCCAAGGCCGCCATTGCCGAGGGCCGCGTCCGGTTCCAGCGCCGCGATCAGGTCGAGATCGACGCCGAGCGACGACAGCGCCTCACGCATGTTCTCCATCAGGCCGAGATTGGAAAAGGCGTCGCGCATCAGACGCCCAATCAGGAATTCGAGCGACAGGTAGTAAACGCGCTTTTCCTGTTGGTCGTAAGCTTCCTTGGTCGCCTGCATCCAATGGTCGACGACGCGGTCGCGCACGACCTTGATCGTGGCGGTCAGCCAGTCGTACTGGGTCGCGACGGTGGTGTCCTTGCCGACCCGGTACTTGAGCGACATCAAGACTTCTTCAGCAAGCGTCTTGGGATCGGGATTGTCGAGAGCGGGGGCTTCGATCGTCATGGCGGATGTCATATCGCCTCTCGTTCGGTTTGGCCTGATCATACCGGCTTTCGCCGTTTCTCCCAGCCCATCCTAGTGCATTGCAACATGTTTTCAATCGATTTAGAGAACGCCCCCGTCTGCTTACCCCGCGGCAAGTTGGCAGTCAGGCCGCCAAAGCCGCCTCCGGGGGTGCTTTTGCCCCGGTCATGAAGGCAACGGCGTCGGACATGGTATATTGCTTGGGGTCGATGACGCACAGTCGACGGCCCAGACGGTGGATGTGGATGCGGTCCGCCACCTCGAAGACGTGCGGCATGTTGTGCGAGATAAGCACGATCGGCAGGCCGCGCTTCTTCACGTCGAGGATCAGTTCGAGCACGCGGCGGCTCTCCTTGACACCGAGCGCCGCCGTCGGCTCGTCCATGATGACCATCTTCGACCCGAAGGCGGCGGCGCGGGCCACCGCCACGCCCTGGCGTTGGCCGCCCGACAGGGTCTCCACCGCCTGGCTGATATTCTGGATGGTCATCAAGCCGAGTTCGGTGAGCTTGTCGCGGGCACGCTTTTCCATTGCCGGACGGTCCAGCATGCGAAGCCACTGGCCGACGAAGCCGGGTTTGCGGATCTCGCGGCCAAGGAACATGTTGTCGGCGATCGACAGCGCCGGCGACAAGGCCAGGTTCTGGTATACGGTTTCGATGCCGGCTTCGCGAGCTTCCATCGGCGACTTGAAGGACACGGGTTTGCCTTCAAGCCGGATTTCGCCTTCGTCCGGCACGGCCGCGCCGGAAATCGCCTTGATGAGCGACGACTTGCCGGCGCCGTTGTCGCCGATGACGGCGAGGATTTCGCCGGGGTAAAGGTCGAAATCGGCATTGTCGAGAGCGGTGACGCGGCCATAGCGCTTGACCAGACCGCGTGCGGTGAGGATGGGTTCCTGGGTCATGCCGAAACCTTTCTGATCCATTGGTCGATGGCGACGGCGCCGATGATCAGCACGCCGGTGAGCAGTACTTTCCATTGCGGATCGGCGCCCAGCATATTGAGCCCCATCGAGACGACGCCGACGATCATCGCGCCGAACAGCGTGCCGAGGATGGAGCCGCGGCCGCCGAAGAGAGAAATACCGCCGATCACCGTCGCGGTGATCGCCTGCAGATTGTAGTCGGTCACAGCGGCGGACGGCGAGATCGAGCCGTTGCGGCCGATGGAGACCCAGGCCGCGAAAGCGGCGATCAGCCCGGCAAGGGTGTAGACCGTCATCAGCACCTTCTTGGTCTGGATACCCGACAACTTCGCCGCCTCCTGGTCGTCGCCGACGGCGTAGACATGACGGCCCCATGCCGTATGGTTGAGCACGTACCAAAGAACCATCACGAGCACGACCGTGGCGATGACGCCGAGCGTCAGCACCGCCGTGCCGACCTTGAAGCTCAGGGCAAACAGGTGCAGCAGCGGTGCCTGGTTGTCGACGTCGGTGTCGCGGATCGTCTCATTGGCCGAATAGATGAAGTTCGTGGCCATGACGATGTTCCAGGTGCCAAGCGTCACGATGAAGGGCGGCAGCTTCATATAGGCGACCAGCAGCCCGTTCAGCAGCCCGCAAGCCGCACCGGCGGCAAGCCCGATCGCCACGGCGAGCACGCTCGGCATGCCGTAGCTGACCGCGCAATTGCCCATGATCACCGCCGAAATCACCATGATCACCCCTATCGAAAGGTCGATGCCGGCGGTCAGGATGACCAGTGTCTGCGCGGCCCCGAGAATGCCGACGATGGCAATCTGCTGCAGGATCAGCGTCAGCGTGTAGGACGAGAAGAACCGCCCTCCGATAGTGATGCCGAAGATGACGATCGACAGAAGCAGCACGATCAGCGGCACCGCCGCGGGCGTCGAATGCAGAAAATGCTGGATGCGCTTGACGGCTGATTTGTGCTCGTCAAAAGCGGCTACACTTGTATCACTGGCCGAGAGAACCTTCTCGAATTCCTGAGCTTGAGCCATGTTTCCTCCCCGTAGGGCTTCAGCCACGCGCTGACGCCGTCCACGCCTCCGGTCTGTCGCCGGGATTATCTGCGTTTACAGTGATGCATCGTCCACCCGATGCGGCCGGGGATCAAGTCCCCGGCCGCGTCGGTTCCGTTGCCGGTCAGGCCAGTATCAGCCCCAGCACTTGGCGAGGCCTTCCTTGGTGTCGATGGACTTGACGCCCGTCGCCGGCTTGTCGGTGACGAGGTTGACGCCGGTGTCGAAGAAGTTCTTGCCCTCGGTCGGCTTCGGCTTGGTGCCGTCCTTGGCGAAAGCGGCGATCGCCTCGATGCCGAGTGCGGCCATCTGCAGCGGATATTGCTGCGAGGTGGCGCCGATCACGCCTTCGGCGACCGACTTCACACCGGGGCAACCACCGTCGACCGAGACGATCAGCACCTGGCTTTCGAGGCCGACAGCCTTGAGCGCCTGATAGGCGCCGACCGCGGCCGGCTCGTTGATAGTGTGGATGACGGTAATGGTGTTGTCCTTTTGCAGAAGGTTTTCCATCGCCTTGCGGCCGCCTTCCTCGTTACCGTTCGTCACATCATGGCCGACGATGCGCGGATCGGTCTCATCGCCGATCTTGTTGGGGTCCTTCACGTCGATGCCGTAGCCCATCATGAAGCCCTGGTCGCGCAGAACGTCCACCGTCGGCTGCGAGGGTGTCAGGTCGAGGAAGCCGATCTTGGCGTCCTTTGCCTTGTCGCCTAGCGTGGCGGCCGCCCAGGCGCCGATCAGCTTGCCGGCCTCCAGATTGTCGGTGGCGAAGGTCGCGTCGGCGGCGTCGATCGGATCGAGCGGCGTGTCCAGCGCAATCACCAGTAGGCCCGCATCGCGCGCCTTCTTCACCGTCGGCACGATGCCCTTGGTGTCAGACGCGGTTATCAAAATGCCCTTGGCGCCGTCGGCGATGCAGCTTTCGATCGCCGCCACCTGGCTCTCGCTGTCACCGTCGATCTTGCCCGCATAGGTCTTGAGATCGACCCCAAGTTCCTTGGCCTTGGCGGTCGCGCCCTCCTTCATCTTGACGAAGAACGGATTGGTGTCGGTCTTGGTGATCAGGCAGGCGCCGACGCCGGCGGCGGACGCAGACGAAGCGAACGCCATCAGACCCAGCGCGGCCGCCGCGAAAACGGTGGACTTCAACAGTTTTGTATTGGTCACGATTTCCTCCCAGTGGAACATTTTCGAATGCCGGCCAACCGGCACCCGCACGGCATCCAGGCGACTTCTCCCAGCGCGGATGCCCCCTCAAGGAACACCACGCCAGGGCATCTGTCAATAATTAAATCACTCTTATTTATTATTGACAGCATTGCGTCGTTCACTCATTCTGACCCAAAAGCATTGTGGGGAAACGACGGGAGGAACAGGGTGGAGACGGCCACTGCGAGGCATGGTTCGCCCGAAGCGAACGAGAGCCTCATTCACCGCGGCACCAACCAGAGCGGCATGCGCGACCACAACGAGCGCCTGGTGCTTTCGCTGGTGCGCCAGCACGGCAGTCTGGCGAAGTCCGACATTGCCCGCATGACCGGACTTTCGGCGCAGACGGTCTCGGTCATCATGCGCGAGTTGGAGGAAGAAAGCCTGCTCGTGCGCCAAGCGCCGTTGCGCGGCAAGATCGGCCAGCCCTCGATCCCCATGGCGCTCAACCCCGAAGGCGCCTTCTTCATCGGCCTCAAGATCGGCCGCCGCAGCGCCGAACTCGTGCTGATCGATTTCCTCGGACAGGTGCGCGCGATGCTGCAGCATTCCTACCGCTACCCTGCCCCACGCGAGACGGTCGAGTTCGTCACTTCAGGCATGAAGACGATGCGTGGCGAGCTGACGCCGGCACAGGACAAGCGCATCGCCGGACTTGGCATCGCCATGCCGTTCGAGCTCTGGAACTGGGCCGACACCGCCGGCGCCCCGCGCGACGTGATGGACGAATGGCGCCATCGTGACATCAGGACCGACATCCAGGCGCAGTGCGACTTTCCGGTCTATCTGCAGAACGATGCCACCTCTGCCTGCGGCGCCGAACTGGTCTTTGGCCAGACGGGCGCGGCGCGGGATTTCGTCTATTTCTACATCGGCGCCTTTGCCGGCGGCGGCATCGTGCTCAACGGCCGGCTGTTTGGCGGGCCGACCGGCAATGCCGGCGCACTCGGCTCCATGCCTGTGCCGGGGCCGGATGGAAAACCGACCCAGCTGATCGACGTGGCCTCGATCGCCATGCTCGAAAAAAAACTCAATGCGCGTGGCGTCGAGGCATCCTATCTGTGGACCTCACCCGAGGATTGGGGGGAGATCGGCGCCGCGCTCGACGAGTGGATCGCCAGCGCCTCGCAGGCGCTCGCTTACGCCATCGTGGCAGCGTCCTCGGTCATCGATTTCGAAGCCGCGGTGATCGACGGCTGGATGCCGAAGGCCGTGCGCCAGAGGCTGGTCGAGGCGGTCGTGACGGCAATCGGCGCCATCGACGGCGAAGGGCTGAAACTCCCGGCCGTCCGCGAGGGAAGCGTGGGTATCCATGCCCGGGCGCTCGGGGGCGCCAGCCTGCCGCTTTCCGAACGCTTCCTGATCGGTTCGACGACGATCTCCAGGGGCGCGTGAAATGCTGATCGGGATTCCGGCGCTGCTTGGTCCGGAGCTTCTGGCGACGTTGCGCGCCATGGGCCATGGTGACGAGATTGCCCTGGTCGACGGGAACTATCCGGCACAGGAGCAGGCAAGGCGCCTCATCAGGACCGATGGCCATGCCCTCATGCCCGTACTCGACGCGATACTGACGCTGCTTCCGGTCGACGATGTCGTGCCGGAGGCGCTGTTTCGCGCCTCGGTGAAAGGCGATCCGTCGCGTGCCGACCCTGTCCATCGTGAAATGGAGGCGATCTGCGCCAAACGCGCGCCGGGCCGCAAGGTGGTTGCGCTGGCCGGCGCCGACTTCTATGCACGGGTCAAATCGGCGCATGCCATCGTCGCGACAAGCGAGCCGCGGCTTTACGCCAACATCATCATCCGCAAGGGCGTGATCTATCCGCCGGAGACCGAGAAGCCATGATCCTCTGCTGCGGTGAAGCCTTGATCGACATGCTGCCGCGCACCACCACGGAGAATGAGCCGGCTTTTGCCCCCTATGTCGGCGGCGCTGTCTTCAACACAGCGATAGCGCTCGGCCGCTTGGGCGCGCCGGCCGGCTTCTTCTCGGGCCTGTCGTCGGACCTGTTCGGCGGTCAATTCAGGGACGCGTTGGGGGCGAGCAAGGTCAGTTCCACCTACGCACACACCTCGCCCCGACCGACGACCCTGGCGTTCGTGCGGCTGAACAATGGCCAGGCGACCTACACCTTCTATGACGAGAACACGGCCGGGCGCATGCTGACCATCGAAGACCTGCCGCAACTCGGCAGCGAGATCGAGGCGATGCTGTTCGGCGCCATCAGCCTGATCTCGGAGCCGGCTGGGTCGGCCTATGAGGAATTCATGCAGCGCGAGCATGGGGCCCGCGTGATGATGCTCGATCCCAACATCCGGCCGAACTTCATTCCCGACAAGGCCAAGCACCTCAGGCGCATCCGGGAGATGATGGCGATGGCCGACATCGTCAAACTGTCGGACGAAGACCTCGACTGGTTCGGCGAAGCCGGCTCGCACGAGGATGTCGTGCGCAATTGGCTCGACCGCGGCCCGAAGCTGATCGTCGTCACGCATGGCAGCGAGGGTGCCGTTGGCTACAGCAAACAGCATCGTGTCACCGTCATGCCAGACACAGTGAAGGTGGTGGACACCGTCGGCGCCGGAGACACGTTCAACGCCGGCATCCTTGCCTCCCTGCATGAGCAAGGCCTGTTGACGAAGGCGGCGATTTCCAGCCTGTCCGAGGACGCTATTCGCAAAGCATTGGCGCTCGGCGCCAAGGCGGCGGCAGTGACGGTATCACGAGCCGGCGCCAATCCCCCCTGGCGGCACGAGATCGGCTGATCGGCTCTCCAGCGCGATCACTTTATGTTTCCAGGCGCCGGAAAACCTCGATAAGAATGAGCTGAATTGTACCGCCAACCCCGGATTCCCGGCTTTGTGGGACAATATGCCGGCAAAATGTGGTAACGGGCTGCGACACTTGCACCAAGTCCCCGATCCGCAGCCGGCTTTTTCAGCCGCGCCAAGTCTGGTACCAGCGGGCCGGTTATTGGCAGGTATTGAGGCCGACATGCAATTCATCGATCTTGGCGCGCAGCGCGAACGAATCCGCGACCGGCTGAAAGCCGCGATCGATCACGTGGTCGAGGATGGCCGCTACATCCTTGGTCCCCAGGTCGCTGAATTCGAGAAGAAGCTCGCCGCCTATGTCGGGGTAAAGCACGTGATTGCCTGCGCCAACGGCACCGACGCACTGCTTTTGCCGCTGTTCGCCGCTGGCATCGGCCCGGGTGACGCGGTGTTCGTGCCGAGCTTCACCTTCGCCGCCACGGCGGAAGTGGTGGCGCTGGCCAAGGCCGAGCCGGTTTTCGTCGATGTCGATCCGACAACCTACAACATCGACATAGCCAGCCTCGAGGCGGCGATCGCGGCCATCAAGAAGGAAGGTCGATTGAAGCCGAAGGCGATCATCCCTGTCGACCTGTTCGGTCTTGCCGCCGACTATGAGGCGCTCATGACTATTGCCAATCGCGAAGACTTATTGGTGATCGAGGACGCAGCCCAGTCCATGGGTGGCTCGCTGGAAGGCAGGATGTGCGGCGCGTTCGGCCATGTCGGCTCGACCAGCTTCTATCCGGCCAAGCCGCTCGGCTGCTATGGCGACGGCGGCGCGATGTTCACCAATGATGACGCTCTGGCCGACGCGCTCAGATCGTTCGCCTTCCACGGCAAGGGCGAGACGCAGTACGACAACATCCGCGTCGGCATCAATTCACGGCTCGATACGATGCAGGCGGCGATCCTGCTCGAGAAGCTCGCCATCCTCGAGGAAGAGATGGTGGCGCGGCAGGTGGTGGCCCAACGCTACGCTGAAGGTCTCGGCGACATCGTCACCGCAGCCCGCAACCTGGATGGCAGCCGCTCGGCCTGGGCGCAATACGCGATCGAGACGCCGAAACGCGACGGGCTTAAAGCGCATTTGAGCGAAAAGGGCATTCCGTCCGTCATCTACTACGTCAAGCCGCTGCATGAGCAGATCGCCTATCGCGACTACCCGCGCACGCCGACTGGTCTTGCCGTTTCGGAGGACCTGCCGAAACGCATCCTGTGCCTGCCGATGCACCCCTATCTCGGCGAGGCCGACCAGGACCGGATCATCGAAACGATCCGCAATTATATCGGCTCGAACTCGGCGCAGGCCGCGGCCGAATAGGCGTCGGGCACGGGATAGCTGACCAACACCTCCTTGGCATAGGGCGCCGACGGCCGCAGGCGGTTCGCTTCGCCCGTTAGACTAGCTTGAGAAGGCCGCCGCGTGTCTTGTGATCCGGTCCTTCATTTCCGATCGGGTCACGGAACGGCACTGCACTATGCAGATGCCCGCCGCGAAGACCAAAGTGCCCAACACCCATGACAACCAGATCCGATGGTCTACCGAGAGTTCGACGACAGCTATCATCAGGTAGCAGCTGGCTATGAAATGGCTGGGGCCGCTCAAACCGCCGATCATTCTTATGATCGCGGCCAGGAGCACCCCATACACGATGATGCCCAGCGCTCCCAGTTCGTACCACAAATCGAATACGATATTATGTGCGCTTGGGAGATCCGCCTGCGCATAATATGTGGGACTCGCGACAACTCCGGCCGCGTTTCTCATCGTATTGGCGCCATGGCCGAGGATCGGCTGCTCCGCGATGTGGGGCGAAATCATCTGCCATAGATCAAGCCGCGCTGCGAAGGTTCCTGGATAGAAAACCAGCCAACCCGTTGTTTTGAGGTAGGCGAACAGCGGCGCGACGACGAAGGGGGCGATCAGGGCAAGAGACAAATAGACGGCGAAAAATCCAACCAAAACGTGTTGGCGGTATTTCGCGGGCATGACAAACATCACCGCCACGAAGACAATCGCCAGATTGACGCCGGTCGATTGGCCGTGGAGCAATGTCAGCACGGCGAAGAGAGCCGCAAGCCCTTTCCAGACCAGCCTCGGCTGGGCGAGAAATATGACGGCAAAAAAAACCCCGTAAACCGTGATCTTGTGGAGGGTGAAAACGTTCTCCACAAAGCGTGGATCTTCGGTCAAAAACGCAAAATACAGTTCCCAGCCCATCACCGATACGACGCCGATCAACATGCCGGCCAATGACACCCGCGCGAGCCGCTCGCGTTGAGCGCTCGCAAGCGCGAGGATGCCCTGAAACAGCATGACAGCGGCGATCGAGTAGCCAAACACGTCTCTCGCCGCCATGAGAGAGCGGCTCACATCGACCGACCACAGGGCGCTCGAAAGGACAAAGCCTGACAAGAGAGCGAGAGCAACTGCGAGGCCTGTCGTGCCTCTGCCAAAACGCGCACGCTTCGTCAAAAGGGCGAGAGCGCCCATGAGTGCCCCCACAAGCGCCAAGACCGTTGGAGACATTTCGACGAAGGCGAAAAGGGCGGGAGAGAGGGCGTAGAGGCCCAACAACATCCTGAAGACTATTTCATCACGATTGCTGGTCCATGCGGGAAAGCCGCCCAAAATGACGGCATGGCATTTCTGAAACAACGACATTCACTTACCGACTCAGGGGACGTCGATAAAGGATAAGCCATCGACGAGGATTTTTCACCTCAACAATCGATGCGTCCTCGGGTTGCAGCCTTGCCGCTGGCGATGAAATGGGGGTTGGCGAAATCCGCGTCATCGGCCTGGTTGCGCTTGCCATAGGTCAAGGGCTTGCCGTCCAGCGTCCGGGTCGTGCCGCCGGCGGCACGTAGCACCGCGTCACCCGCCGCGGTGTCCCATTCCATGGTGCGACCAAAGCGCGGATANCGTGCCGCCGGCGGCACGTAGCACCGCGTCACCCGCCGCGGTGTCCCATTCCATGGTGCGACCAAAGCGCGGATAAACATCCGCCTCGGCATTGGCGAGGAGGCAGAATTTCAGTGACGAACCTACCGAGACGATCTCGGCGGCACCAAGGTCGCGAATATAGGCTTCGGTTTCCGGCGTGTTGTGCGAGCGGCTGGCAACCACGGCCAGCGGCGTCGCGGCCGTTCTCACCGAAATCGGCCGGCGGGAAACGATCCGGTAGTCGTCATCGACTTCGAGTGCTTCCGCCCTGCCCGGCCGGCCGGAAAAAAACCGGCCGCTGCAGGGCGCGAAGACCACGCCGACTTCCGGCACGCCATGGCGGACAAGCGCGATGTTGACGGTAAAGTCGGTGCGCCGGTTGACGAATTCCTTGGTGCCATCAAGCGGATCAACGAGGAAGAAGGTCTCGCCAAGTTGGCCCGGCATGACGCCGGCCGCCGCTTCCTCCTCGGCCACGCACGGAATATCCGGGAATGCGGCGCGCAGGCCTGCAAGAATGATCTTCTCGCTCTCGCGGTCCGCCTCGGTCACCGGCGAGGCGTCCGACTTGCGGTCGACCGCGCAGCCAGCGTGGAATACGCGCATCACCTCGCGCCCGGCCGCCAGCGCTAGCCGCTCGAAGATTTCAAGCATCGACGTGTCGTCAGATGCCGCCGCCATTGTCATATTGGTCTTCGGCAATGTCACGCTCGTTCAGCCAGTGTTCCAAGGCATCTACCATCTCTTCAGCCGATCTGCCGAGCGTCTTCAGATGGATCTCCGGTTTCTCCGGTGCTTCGTAAGGCGAATCGACACCGGTGAAATTCTTGATCTCGCCATTCAGCGCGCGGGCATAGAGGCCCTTCGGATCGCGCCTTGCGCATTCCTCGAAAGGCGTATCGACAAACACCTCGATGAACTCGCCATCGGCCATCAATTCCCTGGCCATCCGCCGCTCGGCGCTGAACGGGGAAATGAAGGAGACAATGACGATCAGCCCGGCGTCGGCCATCAGCTTGGCCACTTCGGCGACGCGGCGAATGTTCTCGACGCGATCGGCATCGGTGAATCCGAGATCCCGGTTGAGACCGTGGCGGACATTGTCGCCATCGAGAATGTAGGTATGACGCCCGGTGGCGAAAAGCTTCTTCTCGAACAGGTTGGCGATGGTCGACTTGCCGGAGCCCGAAAGCCCCGTGAACCAGAACACGGCGGGCCGCTGGTTCTTCATGTCGGCACGCACGCGCTTGCCGACGTCGAGCGATTGCCAATGGATGTTTTCGGCGCGGCGCAGCGAGTGTACGATCATGCCTGCGCCAACCGTGGCGTTGCTGATGCGATCGATCAGAATAAAGGCGCCAGTGGTCCGGTTCTCGCCAAACGGATCGAAGGCGATCGGCGCCCGGGTCGAAATGTTACAGATACCGACCTCGTTCATTTCAAGCGACTTGGCCGCCTCATGGGCAAAGTCGTTGACATTGATGCGGTACTTCAGGTCGGTGACGGTGGCGCTGGTCTGATCGGTCTCGGTGCGCAGGATATAGGAACGGCCCGGCAGTAGCGCATGCTCGTCGAACCAGACGATGTTGGCGGCGAACTGGTCGGCGACCTGCGGCCGTGCGGACGGGGAAACCAGCATGTTGCCCCTGGAAACCTCGACCTCGTCGTCGAGAACGAGCGTTATGGCCTGGCCGGCCACCGCCTGTTCGAGATCGCCGCCATAGGCGACGATGCGTTTGACATGCGAGGACTTGCCCGATTTGGCGACCACGACCTCGTCGCCTTGCGCAATAATACCGGACGCAATGGTGCCGGCAAAACCGCGAAAATCGAGGTTGGGGCGATTAACGTACTGAACCGGAAAGCGGAATGGCAGCTCGGCCGTGTCTGCCTCGACGGCGACGGTTTCGAGATGCTCGATCAATGTCGGGCCGGAATACCAATGCGTGTTTTCGGAGCGGCCGCTGACATTGTCGCCGTAGCGGGCTGACATCGGAATCGGCGCGATGGTCTGGAAGCCAAGGTCGCGTGAGAACTGCCGGTAGTCCTCGACGATCCTGTTGAAGACCGCCTGGTCAAAACCGACGAGATCGATCTTGTTGACCGCCAGCACGATGTGGCGGATGCCGAGCAGCGAGGCGATGATCGAATGGCGCCGCGTCTGGCGCAACACCCCCTGCCGGGCATCGATCAGCACGATCGCCAGGTCGGCCGTCGAAGCACCTGTCGCCATGTTGCGGGTATATTGCTCGTGGCCGGGCGTGTCGGCGACGATGAACTTGCGCTTGGGCGTGGCAAAGAAGCGGTAGGCGACGTCGATGGTGATGCCTTGCTCGCGCTCCGCCTCGAGGCCGTCGACCAACAGCGCGAAGTCGACGTCGTCGCCCGTCGTGCCGTGCTTGCGCGAATCGCGTTCGAGCGCGGCGAGCTGGTCCTCGAAAATCTGCTTGGTGTCGGAGAGCAGGCGTCCGATCAACGTCGACTTGCCATCATCCACCGAACCGCAGGTCAGGAAGCGCAGCAGCGACTTCTTCTCCTGCGCGGCCAGATAATCGCGAACGCCGTCGGTTGGAGCCAGGCTCTTTGCCATGATGTGGCGCATGGTCAGAAATACCCCTCGCGCTTCTTCTTTTCCATCGAACCGGCTTCATCGCGGTCGATCAACCGACCCTGCCGTTCGGAGGTGCGTGCCGTCAGCATCTCGCCAACGATGGCTTCGAGTGTGTCGGCGTCGGATTCGATGGCGCCGGTCAGCGGATAGCAGCCGAGCGTACGGAATCGCACCAACCTGTCCTGCACGACCTCGCCGGGCAGTAGCTTCATGCGATCATCGTCCTTGAGAATCAGCATGCCATCGCGTTCGACAACCGGGCGCCGCTTGGCGAAATAGAGCGGCACGATCGGGATGTTTTCCTGCAGAATGTACTGCCAGATGTCGAGCTCGGTCCAGTTCGACAGCGGGAAGACTCGTATCGATTCACCCTGCGCGATACGTGTGTTGAAGATCTTCCACATTTCAGGCCGCTGGTTCTTCGGATCCCACACATGCTGGGCATTGCGGAAAGAGAAGATGCGCTCCTTGGCGCGCGACTTTTCCTCGTCGCGACGAGCGCCACCAAAGGCAGCGTCGAAGCCGTATTTGTCGAGCGCCTGGCGCAGCGCCACGGTCTTCATCACATGGGTGTGGGTGTTCGAGCCGTGATCGAACGGATTGATGTTGTCGCGTACCCCGTCTTCGTTGACATGAACCAGAAGGTCGAAACCCAGCTTCTGCGCCATCTGATCGCGAAATGCGATCATCTCGCGAAATTTCCAGGTGGTGTCGACGTGAAGAAACGGGAATGGCGGCTTGGCCGGATAGAACGCCTTCATCGCCAGATGCATCAGCACCGACGAATCCTTGCCGACGGAATAGAGCATGACCGGCTTGGTGAAGGCTGCCGCGACCTCGCGGAATATGTGGATGGACTCGGCTTCAAGCCGCTGCAGATGCGTAAGAGCTGGTATCATGGTCCGTGGGCGTTCTCTCATGCCTTGCAACAGAAGATCCTGCGTCAAATCATCGAGCCTTTTGCGCCCGGTTCAAAGCTTCGCTTCTGGACAAGTGTTTCGTGCGGGCGTTCTAGCAGATCGTCGCGGCCCAGAACAATGCAAGACGAGCCGGTCAGCCATTCGTTCGGGAATGAATTTTCCACGCTTGCGCCAACACCCGGAAATTTCTGCTCGGAAAGCCTCCAGCCGGGAAAGGGCTGGAAAAATATTGCCCGAGAGAGCGCCTGGGATGCTGCAGGGTCAACCGGTGCCGACCGCGCGTTTAAGCGGCAATCGATCAGGGCGCACTATCGAAACAGCGGCCCAGCCGCTATACGCTTTGTGAGAGCGGGCAAGTGCATGATGAAGCATGGGCGGTTTCGAGGCGAGCGCATTCGGTTTGACCAAATGTGCCGCATAAAGTTTCTCGAGAATAGCGGGTCCGAAAATTGAACCGGCTTTCATTCATAAGGCAGCAAATCACGCCTTCGCGGATCAATGTCTATTTCTCCATTCTCTGCTTCTTTTGTCCACCGATCCTCGGATCGGCGGTCAGCTTCGTGTTCAATGGCGGCGGACTATGGTCCGTCCTGTTGATCGCCTTGAAGAGAAGGCACTTCAATGTCGACCGCGCGATGATGGCGCTGACGATCGCGATCTACGCCTATTGCGCGAGCAATGTCCTGGCGTCCATCGTCAACCACGCGATCGTCAAGGACGCACGGCACCTTGTCCCGCTGATCACCTTTCTGTTTTTTCCCATCTCTTATTCGACCTGGAGCACTACGCAAAAAAAAACGCTCGTCCGCATCATTGTGTTGGCCAGCATGGCGGCTTGTTTCGGAGCGCTGCTGCTGGCGGTCTATCAGCAATATCGACTTGGTATGCGCGCCGAGGGCGGGGCGGGGAATGCGATCGTTTTTGCTGAGGTCCTCTGCCTTGCCGTGGTGATCTGCGTGGCCGCTGCCCTATCCGGTATAGAGAAATACAGGATCGCCCTCGCCTGCGCCGCACTCGGCGGAACGATCGCCGTCATCTACTCCGGTACGCGCATCGTCTGGCTGGCATTGCTGATTGCCGGCGTCGCCGTTCTGTTGATCAACCAGCAGAAGCTAAGAGGGAGAGATGCCGTTCGCGTGCTTTTGCTGCTGGCCGCGATTGCGGTCGCGATTGCGTTTTTCGGGTTCCAGACGATAGCGGGGCGTGTCTCTTTTCTGCACTCCGACTGGGATGCGCTGGCGGCCCATGGTGACCACACGACTGCTTTGGGACTACGTGTCGCGCTTTGGGATATCGGCCTGAAGGCGTTTCATGAGATGCCATTGTTTGGACATGGGGTGGGTGCCACCAGGCTCTTGATCAAGCAGGGCTTTCAGGATCAGTTCGGGATGGATGCAGGTTTCAGTCACTTCCACAACGGCTTCCTGACCGCCTTGGTGCAAGCGGGAATCCTGGGTGCGGTGACGCTGGCGGCGATCTTTGTGGCTGCCGCCAGAAATGCAGCCCTGGTCCTTCGCGACAGCAACGATCCGATCGAACGGTTCGGCGCCACCATGATCGTCGCGGTCGTGATCACCTATCTGACTGCCGGCATGACAGGCATCCTGATCGGCCATGACATTCTGGACTCGGTCTTTATGGTCTTCCTGGTGTCGGGAACATATCTTGCTTGTGGGCGCCAGGCCGCGTTGGTGGAAAGGCAGGCCCTTCCGCCAGTGGTGGGAGCCCAGGCGATGTCACCACCGAAAAGCCAAGCCGCTCCACTGGTGACGGAAGCCACTCCATCAGACCTGGCACCTCCGCCGGCCGCCCGATAGCCGGTCCGGGCAAGACAATGAAGGTCCTGGTTACGGGCGCGACGGGTTTCATGGGTCGCCAGGTGGTCCATCGGCTTCGTGAGGCCGGTGTCGAACTTCGCCTTGCCTCCCGCCAGCCGGAGAGACTTGATACGGGGTCCGACACGATGCGGATGCCGGGGTACGATGCACCTGCCGAGGCTTTCCTGGCGCTGACCAGGGATGTTACGGATGTCGTCCATTGCGCGGGTCTGAACAATGATCAGGGCAATGCCGCCGAAGCCGATTTTCGGGCAGCCAATGCGCAATTGAGCGCACGTCTGGCGCATGCCGCCGCCACGCACGCAAGCGGACGGTTCATCCATCTTTCCTCGATCCGGGCCGTGATCGGCGCGCGTGCCAGCGCAACGATCGACGAAAACTCGATCCCCGACCCACAAGACGCCTACGGGCGCTCGAAACGCGAAGCAGAAATTGCCGTGTTGGGCGCCTATGCCTCGCATGGCCGTGCCGACGCGGCCATATTGCGGCTGCCGCCAGTCTACGGGATCGGCATGAAAGGAAACCTGGCGACGCTGATGCGGCTCGCCGATACGGCTCTGCCGATGCCGACAGGCGCATT
Source organism: Mesorhizobium sp. LNHC209A00 (assembly GCF_000502915.1). Classification (NCBI taxonomy): domain Bacteria; kingdom Pseudomonadati; phylum Pseudomonadota; class Alphaproteobacteria; order Hyphomicrobiales; family Phyllobacteriaceae; genus Mesorhizobium; species Mesorhizobium sp. LNHC209A00. The sequence goes on along the minus strand of NZ_AYWT01000020.1, from coordinate 20,820 downwards.
GACGGCGAACCGTTCGCTGCTGTCATCGCAATCCGCCGCACGGGCGGTGTGGCATCTGCTTTGCCATTCCCAGCCACTTCGTCCGATCTATCTCGCCAGCGACGAGCCGCCGGTGTCCGTCGCTGCCGTCATCGGTGCCTTTCGCCGTGGCTTGGGGAGGCCAACGCGCCTGATGACCGTGCCGGCTGGCCCAATGCGGACGGTCGCCACACTGCTTGGCAAGCGGATGTTCTGGGACAGCCTAACGGCGACGCAAATATGCGACCCTTCGCTGCTTGCCTCGGAAGGCTGGGCGCCGGAAACCAGCACGCTGGAGCGGCTGACCGAGATAGCGCGGCTCCGAGACCCCCGACGCCCTGTTTGATCCCTGCCAAAGACAGTTTCCGCTTCTGGAGCGGGGCTGCTCAGCCGCGATAAAGTGTTCCAAACAGGATCCGAAGGTCGAGCCAGAACGACGCGGTCCTGAGATAGGTGGCATCGGTTTCGGCCAGAAGTTGCGGGTTCGACATGTCGATGCCCCGGATCTGGGCCAAGCCTGTCATCCCGGGCAAAGCCTGCAAAACGCCCAGCTGCCTGCGGCATTCGATCAGTTCCGTCTGGCTCGGCAGGCAAGGACGCGGCCCGACCAGGCTCATTTCGCCACGCAGGACATTCCACAGCTGCGGCAACTCGTCGAGCTTGAATTTCCGCAAGCCCCTTCCAACCGATGTCACGGCGCTCACCGGGGTCTCATGCGAGGGCAAGGATGGCGTTCCCTGGTACATCGTCCGCAACTTGTGGCAGCGAAAAAGCACACCTTCGCGGCCAATCCGCGTTTGTGAAAAAATCACCGGACCGGGCGAGGATACCCGGACGGCAACAATGGCCAGCAATAGAATGGGAGAGGTTGCCACCAGCAGCACAGCCGCACCGGCGAGATCGAAGATCTTCTTGGCTGTCTTCATGTGGTCGATAGGACTCCCTGCCAGGCTCTACGCGATAACCGCGAGCGAGGCCCGTCAATCCGGCCGGCGTAGCATGAGGTCGCCTTCCCAACCAAGCGCGCCGCGCGGTTCGCCATTTTCAGATACGACCCAGGACAAAGGCGAGATAGAGCCCAAGGGTGCCGGCAAAAGTCTGTCGATAGACGCCGCTTTTGCGCAGGGCGCCCAGGCGTTGGAAAAGGGAACCTCGCCGACCGTTCGCGAACAGGTCGAGGCACGCCACCGCATCCTTCGTAAGGAGATCGCGATTGACGGCAAGGCCGGCAAGATTGAGATCGGTCCAGTCCGCGAACTGACCCTTGAAGAGGCGGCCCAGCCGCGAGATCCGCGCCTGCCACGATGCATTGGCGCCGACCAGATTTGCCGCATGCTGGCGGTAGCGTACCAATGGCCGCGGATCGTAGCGGACGACCCCGCCGGCACCGGTGACGATCAAATAGGCCCACCAATCGTGGCTGACGAAACCGGTGCGCGCGGAGGCCTTGGCCAACAGATCGCGCGCCGCGCGGTTGAGCAGCATGGTGTTGCCGCCGGCGATACTCTGCACCAGCGCATTGCGGAACGACGGCGGACGGCTAAACAGCGGCGAATGGCCGACCAGGCGTCCAGTTTCGGTCATGGTCGCGGTTCGCGAGCAGGACATCAGCGGGATCCCCGCATCAAATGCCTGCATCCAGCCAAGGGCGCTTTCAAGCCTGTCGGGCTCCCAGACATCGTCCTGATCGCAGAAGGCGTAACAATCCGCGTCGATGCCCGAGTCCAGGATCATCGACCGGAAATTGGCGGCAAAGCCTTGCCGCGGCCCTTCCAGCAAAGTTATCCGACCTTTTGTCCAGCGGGGCTTCCAGGCTTCTATGACGGCAACCGTGCCATCGGCGGAGCCGTCGTCGGATATCCAAAGGTCGATCAGGAGATGCGACTGCGCGAGCAGCGACTGGATCTGCTCGTCGACAAAGGCGGCGCCATCCTTCGTGCCCATCAGGACCGCAATGCGCAGATCTGTCTTACCCACTGATGTCAAACGCCTTGCCGCGCGAGGAAAACCGCTGTGCACTTTTCCTGGAATTGCTCATCTGTGCCTTCACGCAATTCCGGACGGAAAACCGCTGTGCACTTTTCCTGGAATTGCTCATCTTTGCCTTCACGCAATCCGGACGGAAAACCGCTGTGCACTTTTCCTGGATTGCTCAACTTTGCCTTCACGCAATTCCGGACGGAAAACCGCTGCGCACTTTTCCTGGAATTGCTTTAGCTCGCCTGCCCGGCCGTTTTCGGGACCGCGCCCTGCCGCGCGTTCGCCCTTGTCTTCGTCGCGCGGTCGAGATCGGCCAGGATGGTGAGCGAGGCTGCCTTGTCTTCTGCCTTCATGGATTGCTGCAGCGCCGCAAGTGCTGCCTGGACATCCGACCACTGCGCGACATCGGTGCTCAGGCCGAATATCTTGGCAATGCTGAGTTCCACCAGTTCCTCGTCTTCGCCGTGCAGGGTCTCGTGGAGCTTTTCGCCCGGGCGGATGCCTGTGAAGCGGATTGGAATGTCCGTATAGGGGATTTTTCCCGCCATGCGGATCATCGTTTCGGCCACTTCGACGATCGGCACGGGCTTGCCCATGTCGAGCATGTAGACGGCGTAGTCCTGGCCGGCCGGCCGCGAAGCGGCATCGGCCGCCGACATGATGACGAGATCGACGGCTTCGGCGACAGTCATGAAATAGCGCGTCATGCGCCGGTCGGTTATGGTCACCGGCCCGCCGGCCTCGATCTGCGCCTGGAATATGGTCGCCACCGAGCCATTGCTGCCGAAGACGTTGCCGAAGCGCACCGCGATGAACTTGGTGGCGGCGCGGCGGCGGCCCGGTTCCCCGGCCGGCGTGCCGTGCAAGGCGCTGACGATCTGTTCGGCGGCCCGCTTGGTCATGCCGAGCACGGAGGTCGGATCGACGGCCTTGTCGCTCGAGACCATTACAAATTGCGCCACCCCGCATTTGGCGGCGACCTCGGCGCAGACAAGCGTGCCGAAGACATTGGTCTGGATGGCCGATTCCCAGTTCTCCTCCAGCAGCGGAACGTGCTTCAGCGCCGCGGCATGGTATATTATGTCGGGCTTGAACTCGGTGACGACGCGCGTCATCTGGCGCCGGTCCGCGACATCGACGATGCGGACCTTGAGGCGGTCATGATGCTTCTCGTCGATATACTGGCTCAACTGGAAGATGCCGAATTCGGAATTGTCGGCGACCAGCACCGCCTCGGCGCCAAGTTCCAACGACCGCTTGACCAGCGTGCGGCCGATGGAACCGGCGCCCCCGGTGACCAGGACGCGCTTGCCGCCGACGAAGGCGCCGATGCGCTCGATGTCGGATGGCACGGTCGGGCGGCGCAGGATCGTTTCCATCTCGACGGCGTCGAGAACGAGCTTGCCTTCCTGGCCCACCTGCGAAAGCCCCGCGAACTGCACGACCGCAATGTCGCCGTGACGCGCGACGCGGACCAGCTCGGAATACTCCTCGATCTCATGCTCGGCGCCGCTGCCGAAGATCAGCAGATCGAGGCTCTTGGTGCCGGTCGCGTAGTCCTCCAGGACATCGATCAGGCGCGGCCGGACCGCCACCACCGGCACCCCTTGAATGCGCGTGCCGAGCGGTGCGCCATGCTCGGTGGCCATGATGCCGGCGATGGTATGGTCGGGGGGTTGCGCCGTGCGCGTGAAACGAATGATCAGGTCGGCCTCGCCGAGCCGGCCGACGAACAGGGCCTGCTTGGTGCGCGCCGTGTCGGCCTTGCCGCTGAGAACACCCCAGCCCGCGCCGTCACGCAGGAAGCGGTAGAACAGCCGGGGCGCCGAGATGATGGTGAAGGAGACGAGCAGGAAGACGATGAACTGGCGCTCGTTGAGGCCGGCGACCGGTTCGAAGAAACGGACCACCAGCGAAACGACATAGAGCACGAAGGTGAGGATCGCGCAGCTCTTCAGGATGTTGAAGAAATCAGGCGTCGAGGCGAAGCGCCAGACCGTGGTGTAGAGGCCGCAATACCGGAACAGAAGATGGCTGATGAGCACGATGCTTGCCCAGGTGACAAGCCCCTCCGTGGAGAGCGCCCCGAACGAAAGATCCGACCGCGACAGGACAAGGCTGAGCGCCACGGCGACCAGGACCATGACCACGTCCTGGACCATGATGAAGGCGCGCCTAATCTGTGGCCTGAGCCCGAACACAGCTTCCTGGGAAGTATTCATTAGGCAGTACTTAACTCCAGGCTGTCGGAGATGGCAAAGGCAAAGTACGAACACGAGATCACTCGTGGCCGACCGCTCCGTCAAATCAACATTTCGGGCCCCCGCCGCGCTGTATCGCATACTGCGGGTTGAGAGGCATAGCTAGATGTTTTTTACGAGAACGAGTGGTCAATAGGAAGCATGGACCCGGTTCGCGGAAAAAGCTTCGAAGCCGACATTAGACATTGCTTAAAAACAGCCACGTCATCCGCATGGGCCCGGTTTTGCCGCAGTTGACTCTGCTACGAACCTCGTTAGGACGCAATGCGTTGCCATATGTCCATCGAAACGGCTATTAGATAGAGGCTTGGTGGTTCGCTATGGCCAGCGAAGGACAATGCGCCGAAACGACAGATTGCGATACTCCCAGCTATGATTGCCGCACTAAACGGCGCTTTTGACGACATCTCAAAAGCCGCGAGATTATACCGAGTCTGGATTGCGCTTGCCCATGAAGACATTGGCGACCAGCACAGACGCACGACACTCGGCCCGCTCTGGATGCTGGTCAACTATTTCGCTTTCGTCGGCACGTTTGTCTTTGTTTTCGTGACCAAGGACGCAAGCAACCCCAGCTATATAGCCTACGTAGCGATCGGCATGCTGGTATGGTTCTACCTCACCGAAACCATCACCATGAGCGTGTGTCTCTTCCAGCGCGAGGCGAGCTTCATTCAAGGCACGACGCTGCCGTTATTCGTATATGTGATGCGATTGACGATGCAGTGCATCATTCGGGCTGGTTATTCACTGGCGGGTTGCGTTCTTGTTCTGCTGCTGGGCGGTTTCGGAATCAACACCAACTGGCTACTGTCGTTTCTCGGCCTCTTGCTCATCATCTTGGCAACTCCTGCATTTGTGATTGTTTTTGCTTTCCTGGGCGCTTTCTTTCCCGATAGCGAGTTCATCGTCGGGAACCTGATGCGGGTGGGCATGTTCTTCACACCGGTCTTCTGGGTCTATAGCGGGCAAGAGGGCGTTCAAAAATACGCCTATCATTGGAACCCGTTCACCTATTTCCTGGAAGGCGTGCGCGAGCCGATCACGGCAGGCATATTTCCGATGCATTCCGTGATGGTGACAGGGTACATCTGTCTCGGCACATGGGTTATTGCGCTGCTGCTGCTGGGCCGTTATCGCAAACGTGTGGTTTTCCTGATCTGAGCTCCCCATGACCTCCATCACATTGAACAATGTCAGTCTCGTCTATCGCCTGTTTGAAAAGCTGACGCTTTCGGCGCCCGGCCGGCGCCGGAGCGCTCTCGGCGGCAACATAGCGAAGTCGGGCACCAAGCAGGTCGTGCAGGCGCTCGACGATGTCAGCTTCGAACTCAAGGCAGGCGACCGGTTGGGGCTGGTCGGTCCGAATGGCGCCGGCAAGACAACACTGCTCAAGGTTCTATACGGAATCTACCAGCCATCGGGTGGCACGATGTCGATTACCGGCAAGGTCGATGCCCTGTTCAACATCCACATAGGGTTTCGTCCCGAGGCCACCGGGCGCAGAAACATCGTTCTGAGGGGGTTGATCAGCGGCTGGACGGCGCCCGAGATCGAAGAGAAGATGGAAGAAATAATCGATTTCAGCGAGCTGGGTGACTTCATCGATCTGCCGTTCAAGGCCTACAGTCAAGGCATGGCGGCACGTCTGGCATTTGCGGCAGCGACCACGCTTGAGCCTGAAATTCTGCTGATGGATGAGTGGATCGGCGCTGGCGACGCGTCATTCCAGGAAAAAGCCAAACGACGGATGGACGAACTGGCGGAAAAGGCCGGCATCATCGTGTTGGCCAGCCACGACGATGCGCTCATCCAGCGCGTGTGCACGAAAAAGATGACGCTTCGAGCTGGCCGGATTGAGTCGCTGGTTTAAAAGCCGCCTCCCGATTAAATTGCCTCATATCCAAAGTTCTTCAGGTCCATGCCGAAGAATGGCAGCCAAGGCGGTTCTGTTCTTGGTCTCTTCATCAGAAATTCACTTGTTCAGAACAGGCGCGATATCAAACCGCCGGATATGCTTTTTCATTGCGCGACGACTGATCGTTCTGGCGGCGCCTACTTGTGGCGTTTCGGACGCACGCCGGATCTATCCATCAGTTCGCCTGCCAATCCATCGAAATTTCTGGTTGCACAGTCTGACGGCGTGTGCGAGGTGCCACCTACACCAGCGCAAGGCAACACGCAGCAAACGCAGGACTGATGTCGGCCACCGTTCGTACCCTCTCTATCAGCCGTTCAACCCCCGCTTTCGCGATTGCGTCCTTTGGTCCGTTCGCGCTGTTCCTAATTGCGCTCCTCCTGACGGTACAGGCCAGGGGTGTTCCCGATGCTGATTATTGGAGCATTTTCACTTCACTCGTCGGGTCGCTGGACAGGCTGCCGACGCTGCCGGACCTATATGTAAGGGGAGGCGAGCACATCGTCGCCGGCGCGAAACTATTTTATCTACTGAATTTTCATCTTACGGGCGGGGACAATATCGGCCTCTCGGTCATCGCTGTCGCTTTCTCCCTTCTCATAGCGTTGGTTTTTTCAAGCGCACTCTCGCTCTTTGCACGGTCCAGGTTTGAAGCATTTGTCATCGGGATAGCCGTGTCCCTATTTGTGTTCAGTCCACTCGCGGCACATAATTTCTTCGTTGGCATGAGTGGTGTAGCCTGGATCGGCGCAAATCTCTTCACTGTGCTGGCTGCATTTGCTTTCTGGCAGTCGGCCGAAAACGATAGGCGGTTTGGCTATCTCGCTGCGATAGTTCTTGCTGCCATTGCCGCGCAATTTTACAGCACGGGCCTGACTGCATTGTGTGCGGTCGGCATACAGGGGATCTGCGCAGACAAAACAAGGCGGCTTGGGATCGTGATTTTCACGATCGGCATGGCCTACGTGATGTTCATCTTGATGAACATCACCGTTCAACAGGCTGAACGCAGTTTCAATCCGATACAGATTGCTCTGTTCTGCTTCACATTCATCGGCGGCGGCCTCGTGACGTCCCAATTGGCCGCATTTTGGCTTGGCATAGTTGGAATTGCGGCAGCCGTCCTGATGATTGGGTCCTGCATTTTGCGGCCTGACGAGAGCAGGTTTCGATCAGCCTTTTGGATTACATTAATGGCGTATGCTGTCATGTCGAGCGGGTTGGCGGCAATTGGTAGAGCAAATTATGGAACAGGAGGATACGGCATAGCCCTGGCCAGTAGATATGCGACCATTCCGGCACTTTTCTGGGTTGGACTGTTTGGAGTGATCTCTTGCCGAATTTCGGACGCTGCTTTCAATCGTTGCTTGTCGATCGCCATGTTCGCTGCCGCGGCCGCCCTGATTCTGGTGAACGGCACGCCGCGGCTGATGGATGCCCTTGCCCGGGCTGAAGGGAAGGACTTCGTAACATTGGCATTGTCCCTCGGTGTCAAAGACCCGAGCCTTATGCAGCAGTACGTCACGCCGCATCCGTTTGAGTACTATGATATCGAGGACGATCTGAAGAAGTTCAACCATGTCCCGTTCGACGGCAGGAATTTTGGCTGTCCCTCGCTCGGCGCGCAGATAGCGATCGGCAGCCAGCCAAACAGCTTGACGGGCTACATCGATGTCGTGTCCAAAATACAAGATCCGCAGTGGGGACGCGTCTCCGGTTGGGTCGCGGACACGTCGAACAAATGGCCCCCACTGCTGGGTAGCGATATTCTTTCTACCTACAGCTGCATTGCCTTCCTAGACGGCACGGGAACGGTCGTGGGATTGGGATTGGGAGGAATGCATCGGCCGGACGTGGCAAAGGCCCTCGGGCGGGGGCGTGACGACTATGGCTGGAGTGGCTACGTGGATCTTCGACGTGTGCCGGTTAACCCCGCTTCTCGATCGATATATGCTGTTGTGCTTGCGCCGTCTGGGTGGACGAGATTACAGGCATCTGAGGCTGGATTCCAGTTTTGAAAAATACCTATGTAAGCGTCATAAGATTCGCGAGGAAAGTAGCTGAGCGCTGCGGATTACTTGCGATGTTGGAGCGATCGAACAACCGCTTTGTCCTCTGGATCAGAAGTCTGTTCGGCATATACGACAGCGTCGACCTGGTTCGGCTTGACATGCCGTGGTGGACATTCTCCGCGATTGATGCCGTGAACATTTTTCTGGCCTCGCGCAATCACAAGGCTCGCGTTTACGAATTTGGGGCTGGTGCCAGTACCGTTTGGTTGGCGAAACGAAGCGGCTCTGTCGATTCCGTCGAGCATGACGCTCCGTTCGCGCAAACTATGGGCGGCATTTTTGGCGCCTATCCCAACATCGCCGTTCGAGTTGTGGAGCCAGTAGCCGCTTCCGCCTCCAGCAAGGCCAGGTCCAATCGAGAAGGATACGCGGAATGCTCGTTCGATCAATACGTGTCATCGATTGATCGAGTCGACGGCACCTTCGACCTTATTGTGATCGACGGCCGGGCAAGGGTTTCCTGCTTGGCGAAATCGGTTCGCCGCCTGTCTCCGGGCGGTATGATTCTGTTCGACAACAGTAACAGGCCCGAATATCGGCAGGCCATCAATTCTTGCGGCCTGCAGGAGCGAGTGACACGAGGGCTAGCCCCTGCATTGCCGTTCCCCAGCCAGACCTCCATTTTGACGCAGAGGGCCTGACGTGCAGACCGTATCGATACTGGTGCCTGTAAGGGATGAGCAAGACACTGTCCAGGCTTTGATTTGCCAGATCGAGGCGGCCTTTGAGCAGATCGATGTCGCGCAAGCCTCGCTCAAGGAGGTCATCTTTGTTGACGACGGGAGCCGGGACAATACCTGGAAGGAGATTCTGGGCGCCACCAAGGCTTCCCCCCACGTAAAAGGCGTTCGGCTTCGGAGGAATTTCGGCAAGGCAGCCGCGCTCCAGGCAGGGATCTCCAATGCTTCGGGTAATGTCATCGTCACTATGGATGGAGACCTGCAAGATGACCCGAAGGAAATTTCACGTTTTCTGGACGAAATCCGAGCGGGCTTCGATGTCGTTTCGGGATGGAAGCAGGTGCGCCACGATCCGCTCGGCAAGACGCTGCCTTCAAAGCTGTTCAATCGAGTGACGGCGAAGGTCACCGGCGTCAGTCTGCACGATTTCAACTGCGGCTTCAAAGCCTATCGCTCAGAGGTCTTTGACAACATTCGCCTCTATGGTGAGCTGCATCGCTTCGTTCCAGCCTTGGCCCATGCGACTGGTTTCAAGGTCAGTGAGATCGTCGTCCAGCACCACCCACGCCGATTTGGAAAATCGAAATATGGGGTTGCTCGCCTCCTGAAGGGCTTCCTGGACTTGCTTACAGTCGTGACTATCACGAAGTTCAATTCGCGCCCCGGCCATCTTTTTGGCGGTCTGGGTGTGGCCGTCATCTCGATTGGCTTTGTGATTTTCTTGTTTCTGTGCGCGCGGTGGTTTGAGGGTGAAGCTATTGGCGGCCGTCCGTTGCTGCTTGTTTCGACGCTCTTGATGATCGTCGGGGGGCAGTTCACGCTGTTCGGCATGGTCGCCGAGTTGATTGTTGTGACCCGTGGCGATCGCGACCCGGGCATTGTCGCCGAGATTGCAAGTTCCGACGCCAGGCTGCCAGTGAAGCCGATCGGCGCTCGTGTCGAACTCTAAGATCATTCGTGCCGGCGGTGCTGTGATTGCCGCTACGGCAATATACTTTGTCATACGCTCCGTCTGCGGATACGCCGATCAGCTCGCTGAGATGCTGCAGCGTCCCCGGTTCACTGTCATGATCGTAGCCTGTGCGCTTCTCTATGCACTCGCTCTGCAGCTTGTGGCGCTCGCTTGGTTCACTCTCTTGGTTTCAGTCGGAGAAAAGGCGATTTCTCCGGTCCGTGCAATACGCGTTTTCACGCGTACCCAAGTCTACAAATATCTGCCAACCAACGTAATCCATCTCGTCGGGCGCTTTGTCCTGGCGGCTCGATATGGTGCCGCAAAGGATGCGCTTTCTTACGCGCAGGTGATGGAGATCATTTTGATGATCCTGGCTTCCGGAAGCGTAGCACTCCTTTTCTCCTTCTCTTTCCTGCTCAAAATCGGTGAGGACCACGGAATAAGCCACTATCTTGCTTCTGCAGTCTATATTGGTGCCGGTCTGGCGGCCCTCATGCTCGCCCCCCTTGTTGCGGGCCGATATTTCCAGCGGACCCGAAAACACGTTGCATTATCAATGGCTGCGATCAGTGTCGCATGCTACGGTCTTTTTTTCCTTGCCAATGGCTCCATCGTCGTCCTCCTTGTCCATGTGCTGTACGGACCCACGATTGAATGGAAGATGGTGATCGGGGTCTCGGCCGCCGGTTGGTTGCTTGGTTTTATTGTGCCGGGAGCTCCCGGCGGTTTGGGTGTGAGAGAAGCGGTTTTTATCGCCGGCCTTTCGTCTGTCGGCATACCTGCGGCTGCGGCCACCGCCGTTGCAGTTGCGCATCGGGTTGTCACCCTTCTGGGTGATGTTCTCTTGTCGGCTGGGGAGTTTGGCTATCGAAAATGGACCGCAGAATCAGATTAATGCATAGCGTGGATGTGACTGTAGCGCGATAAATTCGGCGCACTTCAGGAGACAGCCGACAGAGGTTGGTTGGAAGCTTTTCGGCGCCGATATCCGAATGCGACGCTTAACATCCAATTCGACTGGAGCTACCCCCTGTATCTATTCAAATGATGTCGACGCGGACAACGAACACCTCGTTAGACTGCGGCGCGAGTTGAAGTTTTTAAGATCCAGCCATACGCTCCTCCGCGAGGGAGCCAGCGTGACGAGGGCTGCGCAGGCTGCTAACGTCCGCCCAGCATCGATTTTAGAGGAAATGATGGACATTTTAGACGCATACGTCGCGACTGCACCAAACGCCCAGAATGTCGTTGATATTTTCAAAGACGAGTGGTCTTCCAAATTTCCGACAACAGCCGGCGCGACGACGAGTCCCGGCAGCGCCGCCCTGTTTGAAGACGCACGCATTGACTGGCTTTCGAAAACCATTGGCGGATTCGCCGGCAAGCGCATTCTGGAACTTGGACCGCTGGAGGCGGGACACACTTACATGATGCATCAAGCGGGCGCGGAAGCGATACTTGCAGTGGAAGCCAATTCGCGATCCTACCTGAAATGCCTCTGCGTCAAGGAAATGTTCGACCTGAGCCGTGCCCGGTTCCTCTACGGCGACGCGATGAAGTATTTGGAGGAAACCAGCGAACGCTTTGACGTATGCCTGGCGTCAGGCATACTTTACCATATGACCGACCCTATCGAATTTCTGCGCAACATCGCACGTGTATCCAATAAATTCTTCCTTTGGACGCACTACTACGAAGACGCGTTGCGTACCCAAGCAAATCTGGCCAAGCAGTTCGAGAAGCCGTACGAGATCAAGGTTGGCGGCAAGTCATATACGGTAGCCAAGCGCAACTACCAGGAGGCGCTCAAATGGGCCGGCTTCTGCGGCGGTGCAAAGCCATGGGCGTTTTGGCTTACCCGGGATTCCCTTATGCGGGCGATCGCCCATTTCGGCTTCACCGTGGAGGCTATCGAGTTCGACCACCCCGGACATCCGAACGGTCCCGCATTAGCTTTGGTGGCTAACAAAGCGTAAGATAGTTTTGCGAAACTATTTTTTCGCTTTTCCAGTCAATTGGCTATATACGTCCGAGCGTCACATAGAATTCCAGTGTGTTTGGCTGCGTTGGATGGTATGATACGATGTCGAATGAGCCTTTTATTATATTTCTTATTGAATTCATGCATTGAACAAACTCAAAATCCGCGAAAACCCAACAATGCGTATCGACGTAACCTCCTCTATTTTTCAGATCTATAAGCACATCAAAAATACTGCCTCTATCCATCACATATTCACTAGATTCAGCGGTAATAGTTTTATTCCAGCAATCTACCGGGTTAGCTTTGCTGATATTCCAGAAATGGTCGCATATCTGCTGAAAGCTCGGCATCGTTCGTTTCTCGAGATAGGCCGCCACGAGATCCGAAACCATTGTGCTTTTCCGTTTCAAGTCGAAGCAGTAGCGTTTGTCCGGAAACGCGACGGCAATCCGACCGCCGGGTTTGAGCACATACAGATTAGCCTCGAGCCAGCCCAGTAGGTCGGGCACATGCTCCATAACGTGTGAGGCCACGATGTAGTCCACGGACTCGTTTGGGAGAAATTCAGAAATCAGCTTGCCGCCGGTTACGATGTCGATTTCCGGGATCAGGCTGACATCGACGTTGGGATCGTTGGCATAATGTTGCACCAAAGAGGTGCGATCAGCATAGTCCACGTAGGAAACGTCGTAATGCGGCTTCCGTAAAAGTGCGGCATGCAACGGGCCGTATTCAACGCCTTTTCCGACAAGGTTCAGCGCTGACGTGATGTTCCTCGTGCGCGGTTCAAGCGCTGGGACAGACTTCCTGAAGAGTCGCATCTGATTTTATCTCGCCAACGCCGCACATTGATTGGGCAAGAGCACGCCAATCGAAATCCAGATGCCGGCATGATCTGTAATTTCGAACAATTGAAATTCGGCCATTGCTATTTTTTCCGATATCAACTCAGCGAGAAATCTTCACGCCCTCTTGTCAGGTTCGGTGAATAGAAGGGATCGCGTGCGATGACCTTCTTCCATCGTTTTTGCATATACGCAATTTCACCGTTGAATCGTGCGACTTTTTCCGGGGCATCCTCAACGCCGCGCGAGACGCTTTCCAGGTGGTAGAGCTCGGCGTAGGGCGTCCAGACATTTGAATAACCCGCTTCCCGAACCTTCAGACAGAGATCCACATCGTTGAAGGCGACGGTCAGGTCGATCTCATTGAGGCCACCGACTTCTTCGAACACGCTTTTGCGGATCAGGAGACAAGCCGCGGTGACTGCGGAGAGATTCTGCAGGACCTTCAGTCTGAAAAAATATCCCGGATGGTCGCGCGGAAAGTCCTTGTGCGAATGACAAGCGACCCCACCCAGCCCAACGATTACGCCACCATGCTGAATCGTATCATTAGCATAGTAGAGCTTTGCACCGACGCAGCCCACATCCGGCTGAACGGCCCAGGACACCATTTCCGTCAGCCAGTCGGACGAGATCACCTCGATGTCGTTGTTGACGAGACCGATGATCGATCCCTTTGCTTCTCCGACAGCAAAATTGTTGATCGCCGAATAGTTGAATGGCTTGTCGTAGCGAAGCACGCGGACATTCTTCGCTTCCTTCAACTCGCCGAAATAGGAGCGCGTTTCCTCTTCAACCGAGCCGTTGTCGACGATGAGAACTTCATAATTTCCATAGTTGGTCTTTTCGCGGATGGACTCCACGCAGCCACGCAAGAGTTCCACCTTGTCACGCGTTGGAATGATGAGGCTCACAAGCGGTTGAGGCTCGGGTACCGAGAACCGAAGGCGGTAGCATGGGGCATCCGGAGCATCTTCAGCTGTTGCCGTAAGATTCACGCGTTTGACATGTTCTTCCAGCGCACGCAGTCCGGCAGTGTAGGCGTAGCTCTTTTGCGAACCGTCAAGCGCCGTCGAACCCTCCACGGCACGCCAATGGTAGAGCACTTTTGGGATGTGCCGGATTTTATCGGGGGCAATACGCTCGAAGATGCGCAAATTGAGATCATAGTCCTGGCTGCCCTCGAAACCGGGACGCCAGCCGCCGACGGCTCGAATGTTTTCGGCCCGATGCACGGTGAGATGGTTCAGATAGTTCTGCGACCGGAAAAGCTCGCGCGAGAAATCCGGCTTGAAACAAGGATCGTAGCGCCTGCCCTCCGAATCGATCTTGTCTTCATCGCTATAGATCAGTTCGGCATCAGGATGCCGATCGACCTCCAGCACGACCTCGGCCAGCGCATATGGGCGCAGGACATCGTCATGGTCGAGCAGAGCAACCCATTCGCCAGTGACAAGCTCGAGAGCGGAATTGGATGCTCGCGAGATATGGCCGTTCTCGTCTCGCAGGACGACTTTGATGCGGGGATCTCGTTTTGCATATTCGTTCAAAACGCGCCGCACATGCGATTTCGTCGAGCGATCGTCCGCAATGCACAGCTGCCAGTTCTCATAAATCTGGGCGCGGACGCTTTCGATCGCTTCCCGCAGGAGTCTCTCCGGTGTATTGTAAACTGGCATGAGCACCGAAATGAGCGGCTTCTTTTCCAACTGAGCCAACCACCGGCTCAGATCCGCGACGTCTTGGTCCGTTGGCGTATCATGGAGCGCAATCCACCCTTCATACGTAACGCTGCCCAGGGCGCCTCGTGCTTCCGCCGAACGGAGAGCGGCCGCAAATCCCCGGAGACCGCCTTGCCTGAAGATTTTTAAGGCACGTGCCGCCGACCATCCCAGGGAAGCAGGGCTTTTCGCGTGGCGAGTGGCGATTCTTCGGACGAGTTGAGCATAATGTTCTATACGGCCGAGCCGACGAAGCCGCACACGGCCGACAGCAATCTTGACAGTACTGTCGCTCGGATCGACGCGCAGTTTCTCGGCGCCAGTGTGAATCGAGAACGTGGCCACGACCGAGCCTTTGCCGTTCGAACGAAAATGCAAATCGATTCGTTCGATTTCGTTGTATCCCTTACCGCTGTCGACATAGAGCTGCGCGTCAGTAAACCCATGCGATTTTGTCGATACTCGCATGCTGAGCCGATAATGCCCGGGAGCAAAGGGGCCGAAACCAGGCGAAAGGATTTCGAACTGCGGATCGTCACCAGTTACTGTCCATTCCGTTGCCCGCTTGCCTAACGGCACGCCTTCCAAATGATGGAGTGCGCTCAGCGTGACGGTCCGTCCGGTGTAAAACATGGCCTTGTTCGGCAATGACACAACTGCTCGCACGAACGAACCATAACGCCAAGTCCGGCTGCCGCGAATCAATTCGATTTCGCGCTTCAACGCGCCTATCTGCTGATCTCGCTCCCGCGCCTCATCTTCAAGCGCTTTAATGTCCCGGTCCCGCACGGCAAGATTCGTTCTGACCATCTCCATCTCATTCTCACGCTGTTCTAGCTGTCGCTGCCATTCTTGGCGGTTCAACGCAAACTGCGCCTCCGCCTGCCCGACCGCGGCGGCGGTATTCCCGCGCAGGGCAACTGCCTGGCCAAGATGGGCAAAGGCAGTTCGTACAGCCTCCCGGCCATCATCCTTTTGACCGGCAGCGAAAAGCGCCTGGACCGCTTTCGGGTAGCTGTCGCCAATACCCAAAACACCCAGGCCATGCCCATGCAGGAACTCGAAATGAGGTCGGCCCGCCGAGACCTCGCCCCAAAGGCGAAAGACTCCGAAATCGCGCTCACGTACATTCGTGTCGTGAAAGAGCACAATGGCATTTTTCGTAAGCTTCGGCCGCCAAGTCTCGAAGTCATGACGGACGGCGTCATAGGTGTGCATACCGTCAATATGCAGCAGGTCGATGCTTTCATCCTCGAAATGGCCAACCGCCTCATCGAAAGTCGACCGTACTAGACGCGAAAAGGCCGTATACTTTGCATCGTGATAGGTGGCAAGGCCGGCATAGACGCCCTCATCGTAAAAACCCGCGTGCTCATCACCCTTCCAGGTGTCGATCGCGCGGCAACTGCAGGAGAGACCCAGCAGTTCAATGGCTTGGCAGGCGGCACAATAAGAGACGCCTGTATGCGTGCCAAGCTCCACGAAGCGCTGTGGCCGGAACGCATCTATAAGCCAGAACATGAATGGAACATGCTCGATCCATGCAGACGGAGCCTCAAGGTCAGGAAACCGGAACGCTGTTGAATTGAAAGGAATCATCGCCGTCTTTCAAGCCCAGGCAAACGCGTTGTCCCCAAAGGCAAGGCCATCGTCAAACATGCCGAGGAAGCCGCCGCACTACCTCTTCCGTCGACTTCCGCCAATCCGGCGCAGCCCACCCAAACACGCCCGCGAATTTCGCGCTCGATAGCCGGGAATTGACAGGGCGGCGCGCCTTGGTTGGGTAGTCCATCGTTGTGATATCCCGTACCCGCGCCCAGGGACCACCAAACTTCAGGCTTGTGTCGAGGATATGACGGGCAAAGCCGCTCCAGTTGGTCTCGCCCGTGCCGGCCAGATGGTAGGTGCCGAAGGCGGCGAAGTCCTTGTTGCGGTGCAGCACCGCGGCCGCATGCAGGATCGCGTCGGCGATAGCAAGCGCCGATGTCGGGTTTCCCCATTGATCCGATACCACCGATATCTCGTCGCGGTCGGCGGCGAGCCGCAGCATGGTTTTCACGAAATTCCTGCCGAACGGGCTGTAGACCCAGGCGGTGCGCAGGATCAGGTGGCGCGGATTTGCGGCGGCCACCGCCTGTTCGCCGGCAAGCTTGGAGGCGCCGTAGACGCCGAGCGGCGACGTCGGATCCGTCTCGACATAGGCGCCGGCCTTACTGCCGTCGAAGACATAGTCGGTCGAAAGATGGATGACGGGAACGCCCAGCCGCGCCGCGGCCTCCGCCACCTTGCCGGCTCCGGTCGCGTTGACCGCAAAGGCCAGATCGGGCTCGTCCTCGGCCTGGTCGACGGCCGTGTAGGCGGCGGCCGACACGACGATATCGGGCTTTGCACCCGCGATGACGTCGATGATGGCGTCGGGTCGTGCCAGGTCGAGCTCCGGGCGGCCGATGGCGACGACCTCCACGCCCGAGCGCGCCTGGCCGGCCGCGAGCAGGCTTGCCGCGACCTGGCCGTCGCGTCCGGTGACGAGGAGCCTCACGCGCCCACCTTGCGCGCTTCGCCCAGTCTTTCGCCGGCATAGCGCTGTTCGCGGATCGGCCCCCACCACCATTTGTTTTCGAGGAACCAGTCCACGGTCCTGGCCAGGCCGCTGTCGAAATTCTCCCTGGGTGTCCAGCCGAGCTCGCGGCCTATCTTGGTGGCGTCGATGGCGTAGCGGCGGTCGTGGCCGGGGCGGTCGGTGACGAAGGAGATCAGCTCGCGATAGCGCCTGCCGCCGGCGCGCGGACGCCTGGCGTCAAGCAGATCGCAGATCGTCTCGACGACGGCAAGGTTGGTGCGTTCCGAATTGCCGCCGACATTGTAGCTCTCGCCCGGATGCCCTTTCGTGGCGACGAGCTCCAGGGCGCGCGCGTGATCCTCGACGAACAGCCAGTCGCGCACATTGGCGCCGGCGCCATAGACCGGCAGCGACTTTTCGTCGAGCGCGTTGAGGATGACGAGCGGGATAAGCTTTTCCGGGAAATGATAGGGGCCGTAATTGTTCGAACAGTTGGAAAGCACAACCGGCAGGCCGTAGGTCTCGTGCCAGGCGCGCACCAGATGGTCCGAGGCCGCCTTCGAGGCGGAATAGGGCGAAGACGGCGCGTAGGGCGTCTCCTCGACGAACATGCCGCCGTCGAAAGGCAGGTCGCCGAACACCTCGTCGGTGGAGACGTGATGGAAGCGGAAGCGGCTTTTCCTGTCGTCGGACAGGCCACGCCAGTATTCCAGCGCGGCGTTGAGTATCTTGTAGGTGCCGACGATGTTGGTCTCGATGAAGGCGCCCGGTCCGTCAATCGAGCGGTCGACATGGCTTTCGGCGGCCAGGTTCATGACGATATCGATGTCGTGCCGGCGCAGAAGGTCGAGCACCGCCCTCTCGTCACAGATGTCAGCCTGAGCGAAGCTGTAATTATGGGCGTTCTCGATCGGCCGCAGCGACGCCAGATTGCCCGCATAGGTCAGCTTGTCGAGATTTGTCACCCGGTAGGCCGGGTTGGCGCACAAATGCCTGCATACCGCCGAGCCGATGAAGCCGGCACCGCCCGTCACCAGAAAATTCATACCGCAGTCCTCACGCAAACACCCATCAGGCGAATACCTCGGCGACGGCGAGCAGCGGCGCCTTGAGGTCCTTGTCAGAAAGCTGGAAGCCGCCGGCCAGCGACGGCCACTCGATGCCGATGGCTGGATCGTCGAAACGGATCGATCGATCATGCTCCGGCGAATAGGTGTCGGTCACCTTGTACAGCACCTCGGTGTCGGGCACGAGCGTGACGAAGGCGTGCGCGAAGCCCTTTGGCACCAGGATCTGGTTGCCTTTTTGCGCCGACACTTCGAGGGCGACCCATTTTCCGAAGGTTTTCGAGGCGCGGCGGATATCGACCGCGACATCGAGAATGCTGCCGCGGATCACCCGCAGCAGCTTGTCCTGGGCACGTGGCGCCAGCTGGTAATGGAGCCCGCGCAGCACGCCCGCGGCGGCGGAATAGGAGTGGTTGTCCTGCACGAAAACTAGGTCGATGCCGGCCTGCGAAAACCGCTCGGCATTGTAGGTTTCCATGAAGAAACCGCGCGCGTCGCCATGGCGTTTGGGAACGATTTCCAGCACCCCGTCGATGCCCAGGGATCTCACCTCCAGCATCTAGCCCTCCGAAAGATCGGCGACACGCCGGCGCAGATAGGCGGCGTATTCGTTCTTCCCCAGGCGAGCTGCACGCTGCAACACCTCGTCAGCGCTCAGCCAGCCTTGTTCGAAGGCGACTTCCTCCGGACAGGCGACCTTGATGCCCTGGCGGTGCTCGATCGTGCGCACGAAGGAAGAGGCTTCGTGCAGGCTGTCATGCGTGCCGGTGTCGAGCCAGGCATAGCCCCGTCCCAATCGGTGAACATGAAGCTGGCCGCGCTCGAGATAGACATTGTTGACCGCCGTGATCTCGATCTCGCCGCGCGCCGAGGGGCGTATGGTCGGGGCGATGTCGACCACCTGGTTGTCATAGAAATACAGACCCGTGACCGCCCAGTTGGACTTCGGCTTCTGCGGCTTTTCCTCGATCGTCAGCGCGGTCCCGGTCGCCTTATCGAAGGACACCACGCCATAACGTTCGGGATCCTCGACATGGTAGGCGAACACCGAAGCGCCTGTCTGGCGCGATGCAGCGGCGCGGCAAAGCTGCGATAGCCCGTCACCAAAATAGATGTTGTCGCCCAGGATCATCGACACGCTGTCCATGCCGATGAAATCGCGGCCGATGATGAAGGCTTCCGCGAGGCCATTGGGCTGCGGCTGTTCGGCGTAAGACAGTGCTAGCCCGAAGTCCGATCCGTCGCCGAGCAAGTCACGAAATGCCGGCAGATCACGCGGCGTCGAAATGATCAAAATCTCTCTTATTCCCGCGAGCATCAAAACGCTCAGCGGATAATAGATCATCGGCTTGTCGTAAATGGGAAGAATTTGCTTAGAGACTGCTAATGTTAGTGGATAAAGACGCGTTCCACTGCCACCAGCAAGGATAATTCCTTTCAAGAAGCTCTCCTCGACATGCCAAAGCCCCCCGGCTTTGATTGCCTGTGCTTAGGTTTCATGTATTGGCTTGTCAATGCGGCACACAACAAACGCATTGGCCATGTTGGATACCAGCCATCGACAGCGCCCTCCACTTCGGCCGAACCCGCCTGATCGCATCTTGGGAAGGCGGAGGCCTTGGCCACTGATGGCACTTTCGGCGTTGTCGAGGACCGGCAGCGGCCATTGCGCAGGGCAGACGTTCCAGTTTTAGGCCACAGCCATGATTATATGTGCCTGGATTTTGGCGGCAACTTCGCCATTGCCATGTCTGTCGGCAATGGCGGATGCCGCGTAGTCGGTTGCGGCGTCCAGCCTTCCAGCCTCCCTGGCCTCGATTTCGTTGCGAAGAATGGTGCCCTGACAATAAGCGACGGCCGGAAGGCGCGGCGAGGATGCGCGGCTTTGTTCGGCTCTCGTCTCGATCTCGACATCGGAAAAACCCGCCGACTCCAGATCTCGACGGATCAGCGCCTTATCGTGATAGCCGTGCGGCGTGCGTGCTAGGAAGCGCGGGGGATCGTCGGGAAAAATCCGCGCCAGCGCATTGGTCACGTCATCGGCGAACACATTCTCCTCGATGCGATCCCATACGTTGAACAACAACCGTCCTCCCGGTTTCAGGACGCGCTTGGCTTCGCGGTAGGCGGAGGTGCGGTTTGGAAAGAACATCGCACCGAACTGACAACACAGGAGGTGGAAGGCGGCATCCTCGAACGGCAGCGCCATCGCATCCGCCTGGCGCCATTCAATGCGGCTATCGGGAGTTTGTCGCGAGGCAGCGTAGTCGAGCATCGGCTGGCTCAGGTCGGTCACAACATAGCTTGCGTCCAGGGACAATCTTGGCGCCAATGCGCGGGTGACGACGCCGGTGCCCGCGGCAATTTCCAGGACCGCGCCCGGCGATAGAGCGGCGGCTCGTTGCGCAATATCTACGGCGAACTGCTCGAAAATCAAAGGCACCATGTAGCGGTCGTAGTTTTCCGGGATCGAGCCCGCGAACAGCTTGTCGGTTTCCAATTTGGCAATCCCCACCGTCTAACGACTGCGGAGACTAGCACATATTTTTGTTCCTGTTCCTTTCGACTGAGAGCCGGCCCCTGCGTGGTCAAGGGCTCGTTCAACGCCGCCCAAAAAAATCCTGGTACCACTCGACGAACCGCCCTACCCCCTCGGTGACGGAGGTGCGGGGGCGATAGCCGACCGCCGCCTGCAGCGCCGAAGTGTCGGCGAAGGTGTCGGGCACGTCGCCGGCCTGCAGCGGCAGCAGCTCGATCAC
>NZ_AYWT01000019.1:0-81367 GCF_000502915.1 Mesorhizobium sp. LNHC209A00 | reverse complement strand
CTCCAGCCGCCGCGCCGCGTCGGCCGTCGCCGGCCGCGCCATGCCTTCGGAGCCGGCCAGCGCCACGCGCAGTTCGTCGCGGGTGCGCAGATCCGACATCACACGCGCGGCCGTGTCCGGACGCGCCGACAGGAAGGCTTCGACCGCGATGCGGCGGCTAACGTCGAGCTGGTCGTCGACATAGGCGTCCAGATCGGCGTCCGTAACCGGGTCGACAAGAGCGGTCATGAGTCACCTCCCACGATCCTGAGATGATTTTTGCCCCGGGCGGGCCCCTCTTCCATCTGCCGCAAGGCCTCGCGCGCCCTGCCGATACGCGACATCAGCGTGCCCAGCGGCACGCCGCTGGCGTTGGCGGCCTGCTGATAGGAGAGCCCTTCGATGGCGACCAGGTGCAGCGCCGAGCGCTGCTCTTCCGGCAGGCTGAAAAAGGCTTGGCGAACCTGCGCCAAGCGCACGGAGTGTTCCTGCGGCGCCGGGGTGCTGCCGTCGGCCAGATATCGGGCCTGTTCGAGGCGTGCCGCTTCCGAGCGGCGCGAGCGCACGCGGTCGATGAAGGTGTTGTGGACGATCGACAGCAGCCAGGCGCGCAGATTTCCGCCGGAGCGGAACGTGCCGCGCCGGTCATAGGCGCGCACCAGCGCGTCGTGCACGAGATCCTCGGCGTCGACGCCGTCGCGCGTCAGCGAACGGGCGTAGCGCCGCAGGGACCCGAGCTGTCCTATGATGTCAAAGCGCGGCATCGACCGTTTCATGCCCTGTTTACGGAGCATGTGGGGATTTTAATCCTGGCCGTGCCGATTTTTCTTCGCGGGAGATATCGGTTGCAGGTATCTCGTCCCGCCTAGGTGCCGTGAGCACCCTTAGGTCCAAGTGGTTTTGCCGGTTTGGAAGCGGTGACACCGCAGGCGCGCAACACCCATCGGCGGCCGTCGCTGCGAAAATCGGTGATGCTCAGTGGCTCGACGTCGATCTTCGAGCTGGCGGCAAGCGGCGCACCGAGAACATGCAGGATCGCGGCGCGGATGACGCTGGCATGCGTCACGGCGATGGTATGGCCACGTTCGGCGATCACTCGATCCATCAATCCGGCGATCCGTCGGACAACCTCGGCCAGCGGCTCGCCACCATGCGGGGCCGCATTCGGATCCGTGAGCCATGCGGCGATTTCTTCAGGCTGTCGCGCCTGCACCTCTTCAACGCTCTTGCCCGCCCATAGTCCATAGTTCTGGTCGGCCAGCATCGGATCGACGGACGCGTCCAGCGACAGCGCCTCGGCGGTCTGACAGGCGCGAAGCGCCGGCGCTGTCCACACACGGTCGGCGCGACGCAGCGTCCCTCGCACCGCCCTTGCCAATGTCAGCGATCCTGGCTCCAGCGGTTCATCCAAGGGAAACCGCCCTTTCCGGGTCGCCGCCGTCGCACCGGCGCAGATCATGGTCAGACGGACGAGCATGGCATGCCTTCTCTGAAGTGGTTGAAAAGCCGCACCAACAGGTGCCGCCTTTCGCGTCGGCGCGATCAAAACCGCTGGTGAAACCTGGCCAATTTGCGTATCACTCCGCCGCGCCAACGGAACCAAAATGATGTTCGAAGACCTGCAGCCAGCTCCCGCCGACAAGATTCTTGCGCTGATCGGGCTCTATCGCGCCGATCCACGTCCTGGCAAGGTCGACCTCGGCGTCGGCGTCTACAAGGATCGCGACGGCAAGACGCCGGTCATGCGCGCCGTGCGGGAGGCCGAGAAGCGGCTGCTGCAGGGCCAGGATAGCAAGACCTATCTCGGTCTTGCCGGGGATACCGGGTTCAACACTGTGATGGCCAAGCTCGCCTTCGGTCCGGGCGCGGACCTGTCGCGCATCCGGACGGCACAGGTGCCCGGTGGCTCCGGCGCGCTGCGGCTGGTGGCAGAACTGCTCAAGCGGATGCGTTCGGATGCCACGGTCTGGGTCTCCGACCCGACCTGGCCGAACCATATGCCGGTGATGCGTGCCGCCGGCCTGCAGATTCGCGAATATCCCTATTTCGATGCTGCCTCGGGAGCGGTTCGTTTCGACGACATGCTGGCGGCGCTGCGGTCGGCCAACAGCGGCGACGTGGTGCTGCTGCATGGCTGCTGCCACAATCCGACCGGCGCCAATCTGGACGCGGCCCAGTGGGAGGCCGTCACCGATCTCGCCGTCGAGCGCGGCCTGCTGCCATTTGTCGACATCGCCTATCAAGGCTTTGGCGACGGCCTGGAGGCCGATGCCCTCGGCTTGCGGCTTCTGGCCGCGAAAGTTCCGGAAATGGTTGTCGCGTCGAGCTGCTCGAAAAATTTCGCGGTGTACCGCGACCGGGTCGGCGCGGCGATGGTCCTGGCCAGGAACGGCGCGCAGGCCGACGTCGCGATGAGCCAGATGCTGTCGGCGGCGCGCGCCATGTATTCGATGCCGCCCGACCATGGCGCCGCAGCGGTGCGCATCGTCCTGGAAGACGTCGCGCTGCGTGCCGACTGGGAAGCAGAACTGGAAGAGATGCGTCTTCGTATGCTGAGGCTTAGGGTCGCATTCGCCGAGGCGCTGCGCAGGCAATCCAATTCCGACCGCTTCGACTTCGTTGCCAGCCATCGCGGCATGTTCTCGCGGCTCGGCCTCACGGAAGCGCAGGTCGAAAGGCTGCGCGCCGAGCACGCCGTCTACATGGTCGGCGACAGCCGCATCAACGTCGCCGGCCTGCCCGAGGACGGCATGGATGACCTCGCCAAGGCAATTGTTTCCGTGCTGGACTGACGGGGCGGGTACGGTGCGCCTGTGGACAAGGTCCCCTCGCCGGCTGACAGCGTTGGCCGAGTGGCGGTTCGCGCGATAGCATCCGCTCCATGACGCCATCGAAAGACATTTCACGCCTGATCGAGATCATGGCGGCGTTGCGGGCGCCGAAGACCGGGTGCCCGTGGGACATCGAGCAGGACTTCTCCACAATTGCGCCCTATACGATCGAGGAGGCCTACGAGGTGGCGGATGCCATCGCGCGCGGCGATCTCGACGATTTGCGCGACGAACTCGGTGACCTCCTGCTGCAGGTCGTCTACCATGCCCAGATAGCGCAGGAAGCCGGCGAATTCGCCTTCCCTGACGTTGTCCAGGCCATCACCACCAAGATGATCCGCCGCCATCCGCACGTTTTTGGCGACGAGAAGGCCCGCAGCGCCGGCATGGCCAAGGGCATGTGGGAGAAGATCAAGGCGCAGGAGAAGGTCGAGAAGCGACAAGCCCGCCTCGCGCGCGGCCTCGACCCGGAGGACAACGGCAAGGGGTTCCTGGACAGTGTTCCGGTCGCCCTGCCCGCCTTGACGCGAGCGCTGAAGCTTCAGGAAAAAGCCGCCCGGGTCGGCTTCGACTGGAGCGAGGCTGCTCCCATCCTGGACAAGATCGAGGAAGAGATCGGGGAGTTGCGCGAGGCTCTCGCCAAGGGCGAAACGGCCTCGATCAAGGACGAGTTCGGCGACATGTTGTTTGCCGTCGTCAATCTCGGCCGTCACCTGAAGCTCGATTCGGAGGCGGCGCTCAGCGGCACCAACGAGAAATTCCGCTCACGCTTCCACTATGTCGAGCAGGCCCTGGAAAAATCAGGCGGCTCGCTGGAGGAAGCCAGCCTGGAGGAGATGGAAGCGCTCTGGCAGGAAGCAAAAACTGCAAGGTAAGCCTATGGCTCCGGCAATTCCGGACGGAAAACCGCGATAACTTTTCCTCGAATTTCTGCGCGTTAGCTGTTGTTTTTGCGACGCAATCGGCTTTCAATCTCTTCGCGGGCGCTTTGCGTCGCCTTCAGCGAAATAGTGGCGCTGCCATCGTCATTGTCGGTTCGCGAAACGACATCGCCGTTGCGATACAGCCAGTCGACCAAGCCGAATTGTGCGGGCTCGATCGTCACCGTCAGGTCTTGCAGTTCGCCGGCCATCCGCGTTTCGATAACCGCTTTCAGCGCATCGATGCCTTCGCCTGACACCGCCGATACGGCAATCGGCGGCTCTTTGGAACCGTCGGCGCTGTCAGCGAGCAGCCGCTGCCTATTGCCTTCGTCCAGGAGGTCGATCTTGTTCCAGACTTCGATCACGCGCCTGGCGTCGCTGGCGTCGACGCCGAGATCGGCGAGGATGCGCTCGACATCCTCGGCTTGCGCCGCCGTGTCGGGATCGGAAATGTCGCGCAGATGGATGACGAGATCGGCCTCGACCACCTCTTCCAAGGTCGCCCGGAACGCCGCGATCAGATGCGTCGGCAGGTCCGAAATGAAGCCCACCGTGTCGGAAAGAATGATCGGCGTGCCATGCGGCAGCCGCACGCGGCGCAGTGTCGGATCCAGCGTGGCGAACAGCATGTCCTGCGCCAGCACCCCTGCTCCGGTCAGCTTGTTGAACAGCGTCGACTTGCCGGCGTTGGTGTAGCCGACGATCGCCACCACTGGAAACGGCACCTTCTTGCGCTTGGCGCGGTGCAGGTCGCGGGTGCGGCGCACGGTTTCCAGCTCGTGCTTCAGCTTTATGATCTTTTCCTGCAACTGCCGACGATCGGATTCGATCTGCGTTTCACCGGGGCCGCCGAGGAAGCCGGCACCGCCACGCTGACGTTCCAGGTGGGTCCAGCTGCGCACCAGGCGGCCCTTCTGGTAGTTGAGATGGGCAAGCTCGACCTGCAGCGTGCCTTCCTTGGTGCGCGCCCGTTCGCCGAAGATCTCCAGGATCAGCCCGGTGCGATCCAGCACCTTGGCGTTGAATTGCTTCTCGAGGTTGCGCTGCTGCACCGGCGTCAGCGGATGGTCGACGATGACCACTTCCGCGTGCCCTTCCTTGACGATCCCGGCGAACTCCTCGACCTTGCCGCTGCCCAGCAACGTCGCCGGGCGCGGATCGTTGACGGTCACGACCGCCGTGTGGATCAGATCAAGGTCGATGGCGCGGGCAAGGCCGACTGCTTCGTCGTGGCGCGCCTCGGCCGAGCGCGTCAGCCGCGGACGGTTCGTGTCATCGTCGTTACGGGGTTGGCGGGTAAGCACAGGCACAATGACAACGGCCCGGGTCGGACCCTTGGCTTCCGTCCCGGGATGATGCGCTGGTTTTCCGCGAACCGTGCCGTCCGCGTCCTTCTCACGTGCCAATCAGGCGCCCTGGCTTTCCTCGCCATCGAACATCTGAACCGGTTGGCTCGGCATGATCGTGGAAATGGCGTGCTTGTAGACGAGTTGGGAGTGACCGTCGCGGCGCAGCAGGACGCAGAAATTATCGAAAGAAGTGACCACGCCGGTCAGCTTCACGCCGTTGATGAGAAAGATGGTGAGCGGGTTCTTGCTCTTGCGAACTGAATTCAGGAACAGGTCCTGAAGGTTTTGCGATCGTTCCGCCATTGTTTTTGTCTTTCGCCGATCCCCTTCGGTTTGCAGCCAATGCGCCAAATTAGCGGGCACATGTCAAGCGCACAAACACCCACTTGTCGTCAGTAACGACAAGCAGAACGAGATATATTGATGTTCATTCCACCTGTGCGGTTATCAGGCTGGACTTTTTTCCGCAATGTCAAAAAAGGCATGCCGCAACGAAAGTGTTATTGAGCCGGGGTGGCCATTGGCTATGGGATCGCCGTCAATGGCCACGATCGGCATGGCAATAGTCGTCGCGGAACTGATGAATGCTTCGCGGGCCGCTTTGGCCTCGGCGACGGAAAATTCCCGTTCCTCGATCTTCAGGCCGAGCCTTGCCGCGACTTCGAACATGGTGGTGCGCGTGATGCCGCGCAGAATGCCATGTTCGGCCGGCCGGGTGACCAGAACGCCATCCCCGGTAACGATCCAGGCATTCGACGACCCGCCTTCCTTGACGTTGCCGTCGGCATCCACGAACCACGCCTCCTGCGCGCCCGCTTCCTTGGCCTTCTGCTTGGCCAATACATTGGGCAGCAGCCCAACGGTCTTGATGTCGACACGGTCCCACCGGTTCTCCGGCACGGTGATGACGGCGATACCGGCCTCGGCTCGCTTGGCTCCCGCGGCAGGATCGGCCTTCCTGGCTGTCACCACCAGCGTGGGCTTGGTGTCCGCCGATGGGAAGACAAATTCCCGGCTGGCGACACCGCGCGTCACCTGAACATAGACAAGGCCGTTGACGACATGATTGCGGTTGACCACTTCGCGCAGGATCAGCGGCAACACATTGCGTGTCACCGGCCAGGCGATCGACAGTTCGGTCAGCGAGCGGTTCAGCCGGGCAAGGTGGCGCGGCATGTCGACGATGAAGCCGCGCGCCACCTCACAGACCTCGTAGACGCCGTCGGCGAACTGATAGCCGCGATCCTCGATATGCACGGCGGCATCGGCATGAGTGATGTAGCGCCCGTTCACATAGGCAATGCGCGGCATGGTCACCTCGGGAGATTTGGTTTGGCGTGTTTAAGCGATTCCGCGGTGCAGGTAACGGACAATCGCGTGGGCCACCGAGGATCCGGTCAGACGCCCAGCGACTTCAGCTTGCGGTGCAAGGCGGAACGCTCCATGCCGATGAACTCGGCCGTCTTCGAAATGTTGCCGCCGAACCGGTTGATCTGGGCGATCAGATAGTCCTTTTCGAACTGTTCGCGTGCCTCGCGCAGCGGCAGCGCCATTATGTGCTGGTCCGACTGGTTTGGCGTGCGCGGCATGACATCGCCGATTTCGGACGGGAGCAGATCCGCGGTGATCGGCGCGTCCACGTCCTCGCCGCGCGCCAGGATCATCAGTCGCTCGACGTTGTTGCGCAACTGACGCACGTTGCCCGGCCAGTTGTGCGCCTGCAGCACGGCCAGGGCGTCGTCGCCGATACGGCGTGGCTTGATGCCAGCCTGGCGGGCGATCTGCTTCATGAAGTTATCGACGAGATAGGGGATGTCCTCGCGCCGCTCGGCCAGTCCCGGCACCATGACCGGAACCACGGCGAGCCGGTGGTAGAGATCCTCGCGGAAACGCCCGTCGGCGATCATCGCCTCGAGGTTCTGCGAGGTCGAGGAAATGATGCGGACGTCGACCTTGACCCGCTTAGTACCGCCCACCCGCTCGAATTGCTGTTCGACCAGCACGCGCAAAATCTTGTTCTGCGTCTCGCGCGGCATGTCGGCCACTTCGTCGATGTAGAGAATGCCGCGATGGGCCTCCTCCAGCGCCCCCACCTTACGTTCGACCCCGTTCGATTCGGTGCCGAACAGTTCGATCTCCATGCGTTCAGGCGTGATATTGGCGGCGCTCAGCGTTACGAACGGCCCGCCCTTGCGCGTCGACAGCGTATGGATGGCGCGGGCGGCCAGCTCCTTGCCCGATCCGGAAGGGCCAACGATCATCACCCGGCTGTTGGTCGGCGCGACGCGCTCGATGGTCTGGCGCAACTGGCTCATCGCCGAGGACATGCCGATCAAATCGAAAGTCTCGCCGCTGCGCAGCTTGAGGTCGGAAACTTCGCGGCGCAGTTTCGAGGTCTCGAGTGCGCGTTCGGCAATGAGGATCAGCCTGTCGGCCTTGAACGGCTTTTCGATGAAATCATAGGCTCCGCGACGGATGGCGGAAACCGCCGTTTCGATGTTGCCGTGGCCTGAAATCATCACCACGGGCAGGTTCGGGTGCATGGTCTTGATCTCGTCGAGCAACGCCAAGCCGTCCAGACGCGAGCCCTGCAGCCAGATATCCAGGAAGATCAGCCTCGGTGCTCGGTCGGCGATAGCCGCCAGTGCGCTGTCGGCATCGAATGCCGTACGGGTTTCGTGACCCTCGTCACTCAGGATGCCCGCGACGAGTTCGCGGATGTCTTCCTCGTCATCGACGATGAGAATATCAGACGCCATTGTCGACCTTTTCAGTTTCTCTTTCGTGGTCCGCCTTGCTTTCGGCGCGCGGCAGCGCGCTGGTCGCAGGCGGCAGGATGATGCTGATCATCGCGCCGCGCCCGCCGTGGAAATCCGCAGGCGCGTCATGGAGTTCCAGCCTGCCGCCATGGTCCTCCACGATCTTCTTGACGATAGCGAGACCAAGCCCGGTGCCCTTTTCACGTGTTGTCATATAGGGCTCCAGCAACCGTTGGCGATTCTCGCGCGGCAGGCCTTTGCCATTGTCGATGACGTCGATGCGAATCGCGCCATTCTGACGGCCGGCTTGAATCCGGATTATGCCGTGCGAACCGTCCTTATGTTCCAGTCCGTCGATCGCCTCGGCGGCATTCTTGATCACATTGCCGAAAGCCTGGGCCATCAGGCGGCTGTCAAATGTACCCTTGAGCGGCTCGTTCCCGAATATCCGCTCGAAGGTGATGTCGGCGCGGCTGACTTCGACCAGGAAGGAAGCCTCGCGCAGTGATTCGCGCAGGTCGATGGCCTTCATCTCGGGCTTTGGCATGCGCGCGAAAGCCGAGAACTCGTCGACCATGCGGCCGATATCCTCCACCTGGCGGATGATGGTGTCGGTGCACTGGTCGAAAACCTCGCGGTCTTCGGTGATGACCTTGCCGTAGCGGCGCTTTATGCGTTCGGCGGAAAGCTGGATCGGCGTCAGCGGATTCTTGATCTCGTGGGCGATGCGCCGCGCCACGTCGGCCCAAGCGGATGAGCGCTGGGCCTGAACCAGATCGGTGATGTCGTCGACGGTCACGACATAGGATTTTTCCTCCGAGCCATCGGCGCCGGCCTCGATGGTGACCTGCACATTGAAGGTCCGCTCGGCGCCGGCGCGATAGAACGTCACCTGTTCGCGGTGGACCGGCTTGCCGGATTTACGGCCGATCTCGAAGACGCGGCCGACATGCGGCAGGATCGCGGACAGATTCTGCCCAAGTGCCGCGCTGGCGGAAACGGCCAGCATCGATTCGGCAGAACGATTGACGATGGTGATGATGCCGTAAGGGTCGACGCCGATGACGCCGGCGGTGACGCCGGCAAGCACGGCTTCGGAAAAACGGCGCCTCTCATCGATCAGGTCCTTCGCCGACAGGATCTCGTTGCGTTGCGATTTGAGCTCCAGCAGCATCTTGTTGAACGTGTCGCCGAGCGAGGCGACATCGCCATCGGATGGCCGCACCGGCACCGCGACGTCGAGATTGCCGGTCGCGACTTCGTCGGCAGCGCCGATCAGCTGACGGATCGGCCGCACGAGCCGGTCGGCAACAGCTATGCCGGTCCAGATTGCCGACAGGATGATGATCAGGGTCAGCGACAGATAGGGCAGTGCAAACGCCACTTGCGAGGTACGCCTGTTGTCCTCGAGATTGCGATACTCGTCGGTGTTGGACCTGACGATCTGCCGCGCCTTGATCACCTCGGGGTCGACCAGACGGATGGTGTAGAGATAGAGGCCATCGATCTCGCGCAGCTTGACGATGGCGCCCATGATGTTGCGCGTGCGCGGCTCGATCAGCACCGGCTTGCCGTCGGTGGCGGTGGCCACCGCTCCTTCCGGCGGTTCCGGCATGGCGAAATCGGCATCAGTCTTGGCGCTCATGACGAAGGAGCCATCGGGCTTGATCAGCGCGGCATGCGCCAGCGAGCGACCCACGGCTTCCTTGTTCATGAGGTCGAGAAACCCGGTGCGATCGAGGCCGTAGAGCGTGCGGGAGGCATCAAGATCGTAGGCCATCGACAGCGTCGTACCCTGCAGGTTGCGCGCGTTCTCCTGCACATAGGCGTCGGCGATCGACAGTGACGAGTTGACGATGGTCTTGGTGCGGATCTCGAACCAGCGATCAAGGCCGATATCGAGCGTGATCGAGGCGATGATCGCCACCATGATGGCGGGAATGGCGGCAACGAGGGCGAACATGGCAACGATGCGCACATGCAGCCGGGAAGCCGCCTTCCCATGCCGGCGCGCCATGACGATGCGATGTACCTCGCGTCCAACCAGCGCGATGAGGAAGAGCACGAAGGCGGCGTTGAGAGCGATCAGCGCCCAGGTCGTTTTGGCGTCAGGCGCAATCGGTGTCGCACCGACCAGGATGGCGAACGAAATAGCCGCCATGACCAAGGCACCGACGACCGCCACCACGCCAGGCAGTGCCAGCAGCCGGCGCCCGTCACGCGCGCCAGGTTCGCTGAAGAGCGGTTTGTTGAGTACAGGTGTTTGCGGAGCCATGTCGCCGTCTAGAGCCAGTGATTGCGTCCGATCTATGCAACGCATTGTGGCGATTATGCAACAAGTGTGACAACTACAGGACTCTTTCCCCGGTCGGTCCCCTGAAAAGATCCTGTATGCAGCGCGGGCTCAGGTCTGGCGGGAGGACTTGTAAACGTTGACGCCCAATTCGCGAATCTTCTTGCGCAGGGTGTTGCGGTTGAGTCCCAAAAGCTCCGCGGCCTTGATCTGGTTGCCGCGGGTTGCCGTCATTGAAGCCAGCACCAACGGATATTCGACTTCGGACAGGATGCGCTCGTACAGACCGGCAGGCGGCAATTCGCCTGCAAAGGAGGCAAAATAGCGCTGCAGGAAGTGCTCCACCGCCTGCCCAATGGAAAGATCGTCGGGAATGAGATTGCCGCCGCCTGGTACCACGTGGCGTTCGCCTGTCTTGAGCTCCGTCTCGATGATCTCGGCGGAAATCTCGTCCTGCGAATAAAGCGCGGCGAGCCTGCGGACCAAGTTTTCCAACTCGCGCACATTGCCTGGCCAGGGATAGCGCTTCATCAGTTCGATGCCGCCGGAAGAGATGCGCTTGGTCTGCAGCCCCTCCATTTCGCCGAGCTTGAAGAAATGGCGCACCAGATCGGGCACGTCCTCCGAGCGTTCGCGTAGCGCCGGCAACCTGAGCGGCACGACATTGAGACGGTAGAAAAGATCCTCGCGGAAGAGGCCCTGGTTGATCAGCGTACGCAGGTCCTTGTTGGTGGCGGCGACAATGCGCACATCGGTCTTGATCGGCGTGCGGCCGCCGACAGTCGTGTACTCGCCCTGCTGCAGGACGCGCAGCAAACGCGTCTGCGCCTCCATCGGCATGTCGCCGATCTCGTCGAGGAACAGCGTGCCGCCCTCCGCCTGCTCGAAGCGGCCGGTCGAGCGGCTCTGCGCGCCGGTGAAAGCCCCCTTCTCGTGGCCGAACAATTCCGATTCGATGAGATCGCGCGGGATAGCCGCCATGTTGATGGCAACGAACGGACCGCCACGACGGCGCCCATATTCATGCAGCGCTCGTGCCACCAGTTCCTTGCCGGTGCCGGATTCGCCCGAAATCATCACCGTCAGGTCGGTCTGCATCATCCGCGCCAGCATGCGGTAGATGTCCTGCATGGCCGCCGAACGGCCGACCAGCGGCATCGTTTCGGGCGGCTCTTCTTGCCTGGCATCGATCTTCGGCCGCCGGGGCTCGGACAAAGCGCGGTTGACGATGTTAAGGAGTTCGGTCAGGTCGAAAGGCTTCGGCAGATATTCATAGGCGCCAGTTTCGGAGGCGCGGATCGCCGTCATGAAGGTATTCTGGGCGCTCATGACGATGACGGGCAGTTCCGGCCGCGCTTTCTTGATGCGCGGCAGCATGTCGAAAGCGTTCTCGTCCGGCATCACGACGTCGGTGATGACGAGGTCACCCTCGCCGGCCGCGACCCAGCGCCACAGGGTCGACGCGTTGGAGGTGACGCGCACCTCGTGACCGACACGCGACAGGGCCTGATTGAGAACGGTGCGGATCGCAGCATCGTCGTCGGCGACCAGAATATTGCCGCGAACGGTCATTTGCGGTCTCCTTCACCGTCTTGATCAGCGCCAAGCGCCGTTTCCTTCCAGGCCGGCATGAGGACCCGGAATGTTGTCGCGCGCGGCGTCGAATCGCATTCGATGATGCCGCCATGTTCACCGACGATCTTGGCGACCAGCGCCAGCCCGAGCCCCGAGCCGTTCGGCTTGGTGGTAATGAAGGGATCGAACAGGATCGGCAGGATATCCTCCGAGACGCCGGAACCATTGTCGCGCACGCAGAACTCCAGCGGCAGCGATACGCGGTCCTGCGTGCCCGGAACCGAAACGCGGATACCGGGCCGGAAGGCGGTGGACAGCACGATCTCGCCCTGGGGGTCGCTGCCGATCGCCTCGGCGGCGTTCTTGATCAGGTTGAGGAACACCTGGATCAGCTGGTCGCGATTGGCAAATACCGGAGGCAATGACGGATCATAGTCCTCCAATATCTTGATTTTCCTTGCGAAACCGTTCTTTGCGATCGCTTTAACGTGGTCGAGCACCACATGGATGTTGACGGGATAGCGGTCGATCGGCCGCTCGTCGGAAAACACCTCCATGCGGTCAACCAGCGACACGATACGGTCCGTCTCGTCGGTGATCAGCCGCGTCAGCGCGCGATCCTCATCGGAAGCGGACAGCTCTAGCAGCTGAGCCGCCCCCCTGATACCGGAGAGCGGGTTCTTGATCTCATGCGCCAGCATCGCCGCCAGACCGGTCACCGAGCGCGCGGCGCCGCGATGCGTCATCTGCCGGTCGATCTTGTCGGCCATCGACCGCTCCTGGAACATGACCACGACGGAGCCCGGAAACTCCGGCACCGGCGCGACATAGAGATCGACGACCTTTTCGATGCCGAGGCGCGGCGACGAAACGTCGACCCGATATTCGTTGACGGGCGCGCGGCGCTCACGCACCTGGTCGACCAGTGTCAGCAGGGGGCTGCCGAAGGGTATGAGCTTGGACAGGGTGTTGCGCGCCAGCATGGTCGCGCTGGAGCGAAAGAAGTCCTCGGCATCGGCATTGGCGAAGGTGATGAAGCCTTCCTCGCTGATCATGATCACCGGGCGGCGGATCGTGTTTAGTACGATCTGGGCAGCACCCGCCATTTCAATGCCTTGGCCAGAGTTTGCGGTCATGCGGCGCTCCGCAGGTTCAAGGTTTGCGGATCGCGCGAAAACACGTCACGCAGCAAGGCAATGACGCAGGCAGGTTCGGACGCGGTCAATATCGCTTTCCTACTCTCCCCAGCGACACCTCCGGCATGTCGATCGAGATACCAGCCCAGATGCTTGCGCGCCTGGCGCAGGCCGCTCTCGATGCCGTAAAGCGCCAGCATGTCCTCGTAGTGGGCGACGACATAGTCGGCAATCGCTTGCGGGGTCTCGGGAATGCCGGGCGAAAATGTCCCGGCGGCAGCCGCAGCGATGCCGCCGGCGACCCACGGCGCGCCATAATGGGCGCGACCGACCATCAACGCGTCGGCGCCGGACTGTTCGAGAACGGCGGCTGCCTCGCCTGGGGAGCAGACATCGCCATTGGCGACGACCGGAATGGAAACAGCCTCCTTGACGCGAGCGATGGCGCGCCAGTCCGCCTTGCCCAGGTAGAACTGGCAGCGTGTGCGGCCATGGACCGTGACCATCCTGACGCCTGCCTGCTCGGCCCGGCGCGCCAGGACAGGAGCGTTGAGTGCGCCTTCGTCCCAACCCAGCCGCATCTTGACGGTCACCGGCACCTTGACCGCTCCTACCACGGCCTCGATCAGCGAGAGCGCGTGGTCGAGGTCCAGCATCAATGCCGAACCGGCATAGCCACCGGTAACCTTCTTGGCCGGGCAGCCCATGTTGATGTCGATGATGTCGGCGCCCTCGCCCGCGGCGATCCGCGCGCCTTCGGCCATATGCATGGCCTCGCGCCCGGCAAGCTGAACCATATGGACCGGCAGTCCGGAATGGCGTATCCGCAGGTCACAACCCGCCCTGCCCTTGGCGAGTTCGCCGCTGGCCACCATTTCGGACACAACCAGGCCTGCGCCATGCCCATGGGCGCGCCGCCTGAACGCCTCGTCCGTGATCCCCGACATCGGCGCGAGGAAGACGCGGTTGCGTATTCTGACGCCGCCGACGTCGAGAGGCTGGGCCAATCCGATCAAGTTAACCATGCACAAAAACCAAGCACGTCCATTCGTTGCACATTCTCTAGCCAGATCGAAAGAAATGTGCAACGCGGAATGACGCCACATTGAGGCGCAATTGGGAAAATGCTGGCCTTCGGCCTTGGTCGCGACTAGGACCGGACTGCATGACTGGCGCAACCGAAAATCAGGCTCCGGATCCGGGTGGCAAAGTCGCGGTGGTTATCGTCGCGGCCGGTCGCGGCGCGCGCGCCGGACAAACCGATGGTCCGAAGCAATATCAACGAATTGGCGGACGCGCCGTCATCGCTCGTGTCATAGACATTTTTCTGGCGCACCCGCTCATCGGCCGGATCGTCGTGGCTATCCATGCCGAGGACCGCGAGCTTTTTCAGCAAGCGGTCGGAACCGATGCGGATCGGGTAACGGCAATTGCCGGAGGCGCGACCAGGCAGGATTCGGTTCGGCTCGGGCTGCAGGCGCTGAGAAGCTACGCGCCGGACAAGGTTCTCATCCACGACGCCGCGCGCCCCTTTGTCGACATGGATCTGATCGACCGCACCATCGCGGCCATCGGCGAACGTGAAGGCGCGCTTCCCGCCCTGCCCGTCGCCGACACGCTGAAACGCGAATCGGAGACCGGTATGGTCGGCGAAACGGTGCCAAGGAGCGGGCTGCACGCGGCCCAAACGCCGCAAGGTTTTCCCTTCCTCGCGATCATGACAATGCATGAGCAAGCCTACAACAGC
This sequence comes from Mesorhizobium sp. LNHC209A00, assembly GCF_000502915.1. Taxonomy (NCBI): domain Bacteria; kingdom Pseudomonadati; phylum Pseudomonadota; class Alphaproteobacteria; order Hyphomicrobiales; family Phyllobacteriaceae; genus Mesorhizobium; species Mesorhizobium sp. LNHC209A00. The sequence continues at coordinate 66,775 of NZ_AYWT01000019.1, read as the reverse complement.
GGCAAATCCGACTTTACCGACGACGCGTCGATCGCCGAATGGATGCAAATGCCGGTGAAGCTCGTTCCCGGATCGCCCGACAATGTCAAACTCACATGGGCACGGGACATCGCCATGGCGCACCAGCGACTTTCCAGCGAGCGGACACACTTTCCCGATATCCGCACCGGCAATGGCTACGATGTCCACGCCTTCGAGCCCGGCGACCATGTTACGCTTTGTGGCGTCGCCATCCCGCATGACAGGAAACTGTCGGGCCATTCCGACGCGGATGTCGGCCTGCACGCCCTGACCGACGCGCTGCTGGCGACCTGCGGGGCCGGCGACATCGGCACGCACTTTCCTCCGTCCGATCCGCAGTGGAAAGGCGCTGCATCGCGGATATTCGTCGAACATGCCGCAAGACTAGTGCGCGAGCGCGGCGGACGCATCGCCAATGCCGATATCACGCTGATCTGCGAGGCGCCGCGCGTCGGCCCGCACCGCGAGGCGATGACATCAGTCCTTTCGCAGATGCTGGGCATTTCCGCCGAGCGCATCTCGGTCAAGGCGACAACCAACGAGAAGCTCGGCTTTGTCGGTCGCGAGGAAGGTATCGCGGCTATCGCCACCGCCAGTGTGGTGTTTCCAGGCGAGGTTCCGGAATGACCAACAGCGAACTGGCGGTCGCCCTGTTTGAGGCGTGCCGGGAGCGCGGCATCATGCTGGCGACCGCGGAAAGCTGTACCGGCGGGATGATCGTCGCCGCGCTGACCGACATTGCCGGTTCTTCCGCCGTGGTCGATCGCGGCTTCATCACCTATTCCAATGAAGCCAAGATGGACATGCTGGGCGTTCGCGCCGCCACGCTCGACGTGCATGGTGCGGTTTCCCGCGAGACAGCCATCGAGATGGCCGCCGGAGCGCTCGCCCGTTCGCGTGCCGGGTTGGCGCTGGCCGTCACCGGCATTGCCGGTCCGGGTGGCGGTTCCAGGGAAAAGCCTGTCGGGCTGGTCTGGTTTGGTGTTGCGGTGAACGGCCGACCCGTAACGGCTGAACGAAAGCTGTTCGCCGACGACGGCCGTGACTTCATCCGCCGGGAAACCGTCCATCATGCACTTGAGCTCGGCTTGCAGGCGCTTGGCGAGAGTCAGGCCGCCGGTTTCTTGCCGTAGATGATGTCGGCGCGCTTTTCAAAGGCCTCGGCGAACATGCGGAAGGCACGATCGAACATCGTGCCCATCAGCGCACCCAGGATGCGGCTCTTGAATTCATAGTCGATGAAGAAGCGCACGGCACAGCCGGCGCCATCCGGCTCGAACCGCCAGACATTGCTCAGATATTTGAACGGGCCGTCGATATACTTCACGTCGATGGCATGTTCGTCGGGCTTGAGCAGCACCTGCGTCGTGAAAGTCTCCCGGATCGCCTTATAGCCGATGCTCATGTCGGCCACGAGGATGGTGCGCCCGTCACGCTCCTTGCGCGAGCGGACCGTCAACGCTTCGCAAAGCGGCAGGAATTGCGGGTAAGTTTCGATGTCGGCGACCAGCGCGAACATCTGCTCAGGCGTGTGGGCGACGCGGCGGGTGGCTTCGAATTTCGGCATGAAACCGGCGTTAGACCAATTTCTGGAGCTGCGCTTCGCGCGCGGCGCGCAGCCGGGCGAAATCGTCGCCGGCATGGTGCGAAGAGCGTGTCAGCGGGCTCGATGCCACCAGCAGGAAACCCTTGGTTTTGCCGATCGTCTCGAAGGACTTGAATTCCTCCGGCGTGACGAAGCGGATCACCGGGTGGTGCTTCTTCGACGGCTGCAGATATTGGCCGATGGTCATGAAGTCGACATTGGCCGAACGCAGATCGTCCATCAATTGCAGGATTTCGTTCCGCTCCTCGCCAAGGCCGACCATGATGCCGGACTTGGTGAAAATGGACGGATCGAGTTCCTTGACCCGCTGCAGCAGCCGGATCGAGTGGAAATAGCGGGCGCCTGGCCGAACCTTCAGATAATTCGACGGCACGGTTTCGAGATTGTGGTTGAAGACGTCGGGCCTGGCCGCCACGACGATCTCCAGCGCGCCTTCCTTGCGCAGGAAATCGGGCGTCAAGATTTCGATGGTCGTCAGAGGCGTTGCCGCCCGGATCGCTCGGATGACATCGGCGAAGTGCTGCGCACCGCCATCGTCGAGATCGTCGCGGTCAACGGAGGTGATGACGACGTGGCTGAGGCCCATTTGCTTGACGGCATGGGCGACACGCGTGGGCTCGTCGGAGTCGAGCGCGGTTGGGATGCCGGTGGCGACATTGCAGAAGGCGCAGGCGCGCGTACAGATCTCGCCCATGATCATGAAGGTGGCGTGCTTCTTTTCCCAGCATTCACCGATGTTCGGACAACCGGCCTCTTCGCATACGGTCACCAGCTTGTGCGATTTCACGATCTCACGTGTCTCGGCATATCCCTTCGACACCGGCGCCTTGACGCGGATCCAGTCCGGCTTGCGCAATACCTCCTGGTCGGGCTTGTGGGCCTTCTCGGGATGCCGCGGCCGCGGCGCGTTGGCGATCGTGTCGAGGACAGTGACCATCTGAACCCTGGCCTTTCTTGCGACCGCCCGTCGGCGATCGTCACTTTAACGTCATCTAAGACTTTTCAGGACAAAGAAAAAGGCTGCAGCGGCGCATGCCGCTACAACCGTTTTCGCATAGCCGAAAACGATATCGACTAACGGCGCACCAGGCGACCGACCCAGATCAGCAGGCAGGCACCGATGAAGCCGGTGATCAGATAGGCGGTCCAGCCGACGCCGAACACGCCGATGTTGAGCGCCTGCAGGACTGCGTTCAGCACCACCGCGCCGACGATGCCCATGATAATGTTCATTAATATGCCGGTGTTGCTCTTCATGACCATTTCGGCCAACCAGCCTGCCAGGCCGCCGATGATGATTGCTGCGATCCAGCCCACGCCGTTCAAGTGCATATGCCTTCTCCTTGCGCCAGTAAAAATGCATTCGGAAACGAACTGCTTCGCCGTCCAGATCCCACGGCTTTGACAGCTGAGTCTCCCGCGGGGAATCTATCATGCGTTCAAGGCGCGGCCATAGGCGTCGAGCACGCTTTCCTTCATCATCTCGGATAGCGTCGGATGCGGGAAGATGGTGTGCATCAGCTCTTCCTCGGTCGTTTCGAGGTTCATCGCCACGACAAAACCCTGGATCAGTTCCGTGACTTCGGCGCCGACCATGTGCGCGCCGAGCAACTGACCGGTCTTCTTGTCGAAGATGGTCTTGATGAAGCCTTGGTCTTCCCCAAGCGCGATGGCCTTGCCGTTGGCCGCGAACTGGAAGCGGCCGACGCGGATATCCTTGCCCTCGGCCTTGGCTTTTGCTTCCGTCAGTCCAACCGAGGCGACCTGCGGATTGCAGTAGGTGCAACCAGGGATCTTGAGCTTGTCCGTGGCGTGAACACCGGGGAAGTTCGCGATCTTCTCGACGCACACGACGCCCTCGTGCTCGGCCTTGTGAGCAAGCATGGGCGGTCCGGCGACATCGCCGATGGCGTAGATGCCAGGCACATTGGTCTTGCCGTAACCGTCGATGACCACGCAACCGCGCTCGGTCTTAACACCGAGTGCTTCAAGGCCGAGGTTCTCGATATTGCCCTGAACGCCGACGGCCGAGATCATGCGGTCGGCGGTGATCTTCTCGACCTTGCCGTCCTTCATCTCGACATGCGCGGTAACCGAGTTCGCCCCCTTCTCGACCTTGGTCACCTTGGCCTCGAGGATGATCTTCATGCCTTGCTTCTCGAACTGCTTTTGCGCGAATTTCGAGACTTCGGGGTCCTCGACCGGCATCACCGCCGGCAGCAGCTCGACCACCGTGACGTCGGCGCCCATTGTGCGATAGAAGGAGGCGAATTCGATGCCGATGGCGCCTGAGCCCATCACCAGCAGCGACTTCGGCATCTCCTTCGGCACCATGGCTTCGAAATAAGTCCAGATCAGCTTGCCGTCCGGCTCGATGCCGGGCAGAGCGCGTGGCCGGGCGCCGGTCGCCAGGATGATGTGCTTGGCGGTGTAGGTGCCCTCGCCCTTGACGCCTTTCGGCACCGGCGGCTGCGGCTCCATCGGCTTCTTGGCCGTCTTGGAAACCACGATCTCACCGGGTTTGGATAGTTTGGCCTCGCCCCAGATGACGTCGACCTTGTTCTTCTTCATCAGGAAGGCGACGCCGCCATTGAGCCTGAGCGACACTTTTCGCGACCGATCGACGACGGCGGCGGTATCGGCACTGATCTTGCCGCCATCGAGCTTCAGGCCGTAATCCTTCAGATGATCGGAATAATGCATGATCTCGGCCGACCGCAGCAGCGCCTTGGTCGGAATACAGCCCCAGTTCAGACAGATGCCGCCCAGATGCTCGCGCTCGACGATCGCCGTCTTAAAGCCGAGCTGGGCGGAACGCACCGCGGTGACATAGCCGCCCGGGCCGGAGCCGATGATGATGACGTCATAGTTCTCAGCCACGGGTTTTCTCCTTCAATCAGAGTTCCAGCATGACGCGCACGACCGGCGTCAGCGCCTCGCCAATGTTTCGCGTATTCTCGGCATCGAGGTGGACGCCATCGAGAGGTGTTGTTTGCGCCGCCGTGCCAGCGTCGAAGAAGCCGCAGCCGACCTCGTCGGCGAGCGCGGCGTATTGCGGCGCAAGCTGCTTCGAGGCCTCATCGCCGCCGGCGAACATCTCCCTGAAGTCGGCATTTTCGGTGCGGCTGACAAGAGGCGGCGAAACGATCAGGATCTGCGGTGCCGGCCAGTCGAACGGATAGTCGTGGCCACGCACGATATCGATCAGCCGCTGGATGCCTTGCTTGGCGGCAACCGGATTGCCATGGATCCATGGCTTCATGTCATTGGCGCCGAGCATGATGACGATCAGGTCGATGGGCGCATGCGTCGTCAACACCGTCGGCAGCAGCCGCGCGCCGTTGCGGTCGGCTCCGGCGAGATGATCGTCGAAAGCGGTGGTGCGGCCATTGAGCCCCTCGGCGACGACTTGAACGCCTTCGCCGAGCCCTGCTTGCAGCACGCTTGGCCAGCGATCCCCGAGCGCATGACGCCCACCTTCGGCGTTGTAGCCCCAGGTCAGCGAGTCGCCGTAACAAAGCACCGTCTTCATCCGTTCAACCTGCCTTTGTGTCGGCTACGCCGCGCTTCACGCGCCAGCGTACGAACAACCAATGGATGACGATCGTCACCAGGCCCGGCAGGCCGAGACCGGCAACCATCGGCATGTCTTTCCTGACCACCGCGGCGCTGCTGTCGCTATAGAGGATCAGCGCGACCAGCAGGATGAGAAGCGCCACAAAGGCAATCAGCGTCCACTTGCCCGCCCTGGCAACAGCCTCGACCGGATCGTTCGTCAATTGCGCGACGAAGAAGATGAAGGTGACGACAAAAGTCACCAGCACCGAGAACATGAAGACGATGATGTATTCTTCCTCGGCGCCGGCGGCGACAGCCAACCATTGCGCGATAAGGCCGCCGGCCAAGCCGGAAATCAAAAAGGCGAAAAGGCTGGTGAAGAATATCCGCACAGCCTTTTCCTTTCCTAGACCAGCATGCCCATCGGATTCTCGATCAGCTTCTTGAACGCGACCAGCAATTCGGCCCCCAGCGCGCCATCAACCGCACGATGGTCGGTCGACAGCGTCACCGACATCACTGTGGCAATCTTGATCTCGCCATTCCTGACCACCGCCCGCTGCTCGCCCGCGCCGACCGCCAGGATCGTCGCATGCGGCGGGTTGATGACGGCGGCAAAGTCCTTGATGCCGAACATGCCGAGATTGGAGACGGCGGTCGTGCCGCCCTGATATTCCTCCGGCTTCAGCTTGCGGCTGCGGGCGCGGCTGGCCAGGTCCTTCATCTCGTTGGAGATGACCGACAGCGTCTTGTCGTCCGCATGCCGGATGATCGGCGTGATCAAGCCANAGGTCCTTCATCTCGTTGGAGATGACCGACAGCGTCTTGTCGTCCGCATGCCGGATGATCGGCGTGATCAAGCCACCGGGGATCGACACGGCCACCCCGACATCGGCATGCTTGTGTTTGACCATGGCGCTCTCGGTCCATGAGGCATTGGCATCCGGCACCGCCTTCAGCGCGATCGCCATCGCCTTGATCACCATGTCATTGACCGACAGCTTGTAGGCGGGCGCCTCACCCTTTTCGGTCTTTTTCACCGGCGCCGCGGCATTGAGCTGAGTGCGTAAAGCCAGCAGCGCGTCGAGTTCGCAGTCGAGCGTCAGATAGAAATGCGGGATNGCGGCATTGAGCTGAGTGCGTAAAGCCAGCAGCGCGTCGAGTTCGCAGTCGAGCGTCAGATAGAAATGCGGGATGGTGGTTTTTGCTTCGACCAGGCGCCGCGCGATGGTCTTGCGCATGTTGTCGTGAGGGACGAGTTCGTAGGAGCCTTGCTCGAACAGTTTCAGCACCTGCTCGTCCGACATCGCCTTCACCGGCGGGGCGGAGGCAGGCGCGCCGGCCGGAGCCTTGGCAGCCGGTGCCGCCTTGGCGCCACCACCGGCAATCGCGGCATCGACGTCAGCCTTGACCACACGGCCGTGCGGGCCGGTGCCTGTGACCGCGGAGACGTCGACACCCGCATCCTTGGCGATACGGCGGGCAAGCGGCGATGCAAAGGTGCGTTCGCCAGCCGCGTTGCCATTGGCGGCCGGAGCCGCCTGCGCCATGGGGACCGCGGCCTCGGCCTTCGGCGCTTCAGCCTTCGGCGCTTCGGCTTTAGGCGCATCGGTTTTCGGAGCTTCGGTTTTCGCCGGTGTGGCGCCGCCGCTTTTCGCCGCCGCGCCGGCATCTTCGCCTTCCGCCGCAAGTACCGCGATCAGCGCGTTGACCTTGACCCCTTCGGTGCCCGCCGGCACGACGAGCTTGGCAACCGTGCCCTCATCGACGGCCTCGACCTCCATCGTCGCCTTGTCGGTTTCGATCTCGGCGATCACGTCGCCGGGCGAAACCTTGTCGCCTTCCTTGACCAGCCACTTGGACAGATTGCCCTCCTCCATCGTGGGCGAGAGTGCCGGCATGGTGATGTTGATTGGCATATTGTCCTCCCACCCGGTTCAGCGATATGCGACGGCTTTGACGGCCTCGATGACTTCGCCGACATTGGGCAAGGCCAGTTTTTCGAGGTTGGCCGCATAAGGCATCGGCACGTCCTTGCCGGCAATGGTGATGACCGGTGCGTCGAGGAAATCGAAGGCGCGCTGCGAGACCTGGTTGGCGATGTGGTCGCCAACCGAATTCTGCGGGTAGCCTTCTTCGACCACGACCAGCCGGTTGGTTTTCTTAACCGAGGCGATGACTGTGTCGAGATCGAGCGGACGGATAGTCCTGAGGTCGATGATCTCGGCGTCGATGCCCATGCCGCGCAGCTCGGCTTCAGCCTTCACCGCATAGGTCATGCCGATGCCGAAGGATACGATGGTAACATCCTTGCCTGCCTTGTGGATGCGCGCCTTGCCGATCGGCAGCACGAAGTCGTCCAGCTTCGGAACGTCGAAGGACTGGCCGTAGAGGATTTCATTCTCGAGGAAGATGACCGGGTTCGGGTCGCGGATCGCTGCCTTGAGCAGGCCCTTGGCGTCGGCGGCCGTATAGGGCATCACGACCTTCAGGCCTGGAATGTGGCTGTACCAGGCGGCATAGCACTGCGAGTGCTGTGCCGCGACACGGGCCGCCGCGCCATTTGGCCCGCGGAACACGATTGGCGCGCCCATTTGGCCGCCCGACATATAGAGCGTCTTGGCGGCGGAATTGATGATCTGGTCGATCGCCTGCATGGCGAAGTTGAAGGTCATGAACTCGACGATCGGCTTCAGCCCAGCCATCGCCGCACCGACACCAACCCCGGCAAAACCATGCTCGGTAATCGGCGTATCGACGACGCGACGCGGCCCAAATTCCTGCAGCAAGCCTTGCGTGATCTTGTAGGCGCCCTGGTATTCGGCGACTTCCTCACCCATCACGAAGACATCGCCGTCGCGGCGCATTTCCTCGGCCATGGCATCGCGCAGCGCCTCGCGTACCGTGGTCGAGACCATTTCAGTGCCGGCAGGAATGTCCGGATCGGCAGCGAGTTTGGCCGCCGGGGCGGCGGGGACGGAGGCTTTCGGCGCCTCTCCAGCATCCTGCGGCGCCCGTTGCGAGCCTTCCTCGGCCGCGTCGGCGCGCTGGCCACCAGTTGACACCGCGTCCTGCGTGGAGGCGGGAGCCGCCTTGGAGCCCTTGTCGATGTCGCCAGAACTTTCGCCATCCTGCAGCAGAACGGCGATGGGGGTGTTGACCTTGACGCCTTCGGTGCCGGCGGCGATCAGGATCTTGCCCAGCGTACCTTCGTCGACGGCTTCGACTTCCATCGTCGCCTTGTCGGTTTCGATCTCGGCGATGACGTCGCCGGCGACGACCTTGTCGCCCTCGTTCTTCAACCACTTGGAAAGATTGCCCTCTTCCATGGTCGGCGAGAGGGCGGGCATCAGAATTTCGATCGGCATGTCCTGGCCCTCCCTTACAATACGATATCGGTCCAGAGCTCGGACGGATCCGGCTCCGCGTCGTGCTGGGCAAATTCGGCGGCGTCGGCGACGATGTCGCGAACCTCCTTGTCGACGGTCTTGAGTTCGTCCTCGGTCGCCCACTTCTTCTCGATGAGCCGCGCCTTGACCTGCTCGATCGGATCATGATCGGAGCGCATCTTCTGGACTTCTTCCTTGGAGCGGTATTTCGCCGGGTCGGACATCGAGTGGCCGCGATAGCGATACGTCTGCATTTCCAGAATGATCGGCCCGTTGCCGGCACGGCACCACTCGGTAGCCAGATCGCCAGCCGCCTTGACCGCACGCACATCCATGCCGTCGACCTGGATACCCGGAATCTTGAACGACGCGCCACGATGCGAAAAATTGGTTTCCGCCGAAGAGCGCGACACCGAGGTGCCCATGGCGTAGCGGTTGTTCTCGATGATGTAGATCACCGGCAGCTTCCACAGCGAGGCCATGTTGAAGCTTTCGTAGACCTGGCCCTGGTTGGCGGCGCCGTCGCCGAAATAGGTCAGCGAGACATTGTTGTTGTCGCGGTAGCGGTTGGCAAAAGCCAGACCTGTTCCAAGCGACACCTGTGCACCGACAATGCCGTGACCGCCATAGAAATGCTTCTCCTTGGAGAACATGTGCATGGAGCCGCCCTTGCCCCTGGACAAGCCGCCGCGGCGTCCGGTCAGCTCGGCCATCACGCCACGCGGCGACAGCTCCATCGCCAGCATGTGGCCGTGATCGCGATAGGCCGTGATCATCTGATCGCCGTCGATCAGCGCCATCTTCATGCCGGTGACGACCGCTTCCTGGCCGATATAGAGGTGACAGAAACCGCCAATGAAGCCCATGCCGTAGAGCTGGCCGGCCTTCTCCTCGAAGCGACGGATGAGCAGCATGTGCCGGTAGGCGGCAAGCTCTTCGTCCTTGGTGAAGTCAATAGGCTTGGGTGCCGATAGACCGGACTTGCCGTCGGATTTCGATTTGGCAGGCGCTCTTCTGGCTGCGGTGGCCATGCATCACTCCCTGTTGGCGTCTCTTTGCGGACACTGGAGCAAGATCAAACTGCTCCGGGGAGATCGCCCTCCCCTTCGATTTATGGGAGGCTAACACGTAGAAAGGCGTTCCGCCATGTCGAAATTGCATAGCTGGCATGCACCTAAGCAATTAAAATCATTGAAAATATTGTTGATTAACCTGAAACTGGTTACTTCGCCAGAGCTGGCAGCATGATGGTGATCTCGTCGGCCTGCGACAGATTGAGTGCCTTGCGCGCCTGCTCATCGAGCATGTCCTTCTCCAGCGTGCCGTCATGCATGAGCTTGACGCGCCGCTCAAGGTCCGTCCTGCGTGCCTTGATCGCATCGAGCTGCCCCTGCAAAGCGACCGTCTCGGCCTCGAGCTTGTATTTCGAATTGATGCCGAATTCACCGTGATAGGCATGGAAGCCGAAATAAGCCAGGAACAGCACGCACAGCGAGGGAACGATCAGCCGGCCGGTGTTTCTCTGCTTGTGCTGACGCGTCCACATGACCGATTCCCCATGCCGCGAACTCGAACGGCTCGAAGTCTTTTTCGCCTGATTGTGCTTAACGGACGGTTACGGGAGACCGCCGGCCTGAAATGAAAAAGGGCGGGATGTCCCGCCCTCTCCGTATCAACAATGTGCGGCGGGATCAGTCCTTGATCACGGACTTGCCGGCATAATGCGCCTGCTTGCCGAGTTCTTCCTCGATCCGGATCAGCTGGTTGTATTTGGCCATACGGTCCGAGCGCGACAGCGATCCGGTCTTGATCTGTCCGCAATTGGTGGCGACGGCGAGATCGGCGATGGTCGAATCCTCGGTCTCGCCCGAACGGTGCGACATGACGGCGGTGTAGGCAGCCTTGTGCGCGGTCTCGACGGCGTCGAGCGTCTCGGTCAGCGAGCCGATCTGGTTGACCTTGACTAGGATCGAATTGGCGACGCCCATGCGGATGCCGTCGCGCAGGCGCGCCGTGTTGGTGACGAAGAGATCGTCGCCGACAAGCTGCGTCTTCTTGCCGATCAGGTCGGTCAGGTACTTCCAGCCTTCCCAATCGTCCTCGGCAAGGCCATCCTCGATCGAGATGATCGGATAGTCGGCGGCGAGCTTGGCGAGATACTTGGCCTGCGCCTTGGGATCTCGCGTTTTCTTCTCGCCCTCATAGACATAGTTGCCGTCCTTGAAGAACTCGGTCGCGGCGCAATCGAGGCCGAGCGCGATCTCTTCACCCGGTTTGAATCCGGCCTTCTCGATCGATTCCATGATGAAGTCGAGCGCCACCGGCGCGCTCTTCAGATTCGGCGCGAAGCCGCCCTCGTCGCCGACATTGGTGTTGTGGCCGGCATCCTTCAGCTTCTTGCGCAGCGTGTGGAAGATTTCCGAGCCCCAGCGCACGCCTTCGCGCAGCGTCGGCGCGCCGACCGGAAGGATCATGAATTCCTGGAAGTCGATCGGGTTGTCGGCATGCGCGCCGCCATTGATGATGTTCATCATCGGCACGGGCAGGACATGCGCCTTGGTGCCGCCGACATAGCGGTAGAGCGGCAGCCCGGCGGCCTCGGCAGCGGCCTTCGCGACCGCCAGCGAAACGCCCAAAATGGCGTTGGCGCCGAGCCGGCTCTTGTTGGGCGTGCCATCAAGTTGGATCATGGTCTGATCGATATGGATCTGGTTTTCGGCTTCCATGCCGCCGATCGCCTCGAACAATTCGCCATTGACCGCCTCGACGGCCCTGAGCACGCCCTTGCCAAGGTAGCGGGCGCCGCCGTCACGAAGCTCGACGGCTTCGTGTGCTCCGGTGGAGGCACCCGACGGCACAGCGGCGCGGCCCATCGAACCGTCTTCGAGAACAACATCGACCTCGACGGTCGGGTTTCCACGGCTGTCCAGGATTTCACGCCCGACAATGTCGATGATGGCGGTCATTGCGATGTCCTCGATTGATCTGGAGAAAACGTCGCGCCCGTCTTAGCCAAAGCGACGCAAAAGGCAATCGGGGCCTGATCGAATAGTGCCGTCCGCCCGATTCACGAAGCGCAATTTCCTGTCATCATAAGTCATGCCACCGGACGCGCATTCCAGGTTAAGATTGTTATCGCGCGGGGCGAAACAGGAGGGGTTCGCCATGTCTGAGTTGAGCGGTATTGTCAGTCTGTTTCTGATCGCCGCGGCGTTCCTGACGTCATGCGACAACCAGCAGTCGCCGCCAAAGGCTACTGCCTCTTAGCCGGCTTTGCACGCTAGCGAGTAGCGTTACGTTTGAATCAAAAGGGGGGCCGTAGAACGGCCCCCCTTTTTCCTATTATGGCGTCAATGCCAGTAGGGCGCGACCTTGTAATATTCGTATGACTCGTCGCGCGCGCTCTCGCCATCCGCGCCGGCCAGTTCGTTGATCGAATGGGCAGGCGCTGCCTTCAGCTGTTCCTTGGAGAATGGTATGACATAGCCGCCTCTTGCCTCATCATAGTCGAGGCTTGCCCAGGGGATGGCGTGGTACTTCTCGCCAATGCCGAGAAAGCCGCCAAATCCGATCACCGCGAACATGATGCCGTTCGACGTCTTGTCGAGCATCACGTCCTCAATGCTGCCGATGCTGTCGCCTTGGGTGTTGTAGACGGTCGTGCCGATGACTCGTGAAGCGGCAATGGCTTCGGTGTGACCTGTTTGCGTCGTCATTGTTTGCTCCTCGTTGTCGTTAATCCGCACTTTGACAATGAGGGGCGCGGGCGAAAGTTCCCGACTTTTTTGGCGGGCTGCCCAATCACTCCGCGAGGATGAAAGTCACCTTCATATTGACGCGATAGGCTGCGATCTTGCCATCCTCGACGACGATCTTCTGATCCTGGATCCAGGCGCCTTCGACGTTCTTCAGGGTCTTCGCGGCGCGCGCAATCCCCTTCTCGATGGCGTCTTGAAAGCTTTTCCTGGACGACGAGGTGATTTCGGTGACACGGGCGACGGACATTGGCTTGCTCCTGCCAAAGCGCTCATTTGCCGGACAAGCCTACAACCGGGGCTTATTCGCTACACTTTGCTATCCTGTCGAAGGCCATGAGCCTTTCCAGCAGTGCCGGCATATCCTTCAGCGGCAGCATGTTGGGACCATCGGAGGAAGTCGAATTGTCCGGGTCCTGGTGGGTCTCGATGAACACGCCGGCAACGCCCACGGCAACGGCCGCGCGGGCCAGCGTCTCGACAAAGCGGCGCTCCCCGCCAGACGATCCGCCCTGCCCGCCCGGCTGCTGCACCGAATGGGTGGCGTCGAAGATCACCGGGGCGCCGATCTCGGCCATGACGGGCAGAGCGCGCATATCCGACACCAGCGTGTTGTACCCGAAAGAAGCGCCGCGCTCGGTGGTCAGCACATTGGCATTGCCGGAGCCGGTGATCTTGGCGACCACGTTCTTCATGTCCCAGGGTGCGAGGAACTGCCCCTTCTTCACATTGATGACCTTGCCCGTCCTCGCGGCGGCGACGAGCATATCGGTCTGGCGCGACAGGAAGGCCGGAATCTGCAGCACGTCGACATGCGGCGCCACGATCGCGCACTGTTCCTCGGTGTGGACATCGGTCAGCACGGGAAGCGAGAATTCCTTGCGCAACTCGTCGAAGACGGGAAGCGCGGCGTCCATGCCGGCACCCCGCGTTGCTGACAGCGAGGTGCGATTGGCCTTGTCGTAACTCGTCTTGTAGACGAGGCCGATGCCGAGCCTGCCGGTCAGCTCCTTCAGCGTGCCGGCCATATCGAAGGCGTGCTGGCGCGATTCGAACTGGCAAGGGCCGGCGATCAGCGCCAGCGGTCCGGTATTGTCGAAGACGACGTTGCCGACGGTTACCGACGAATTGGGCGCCAGGGGGTTGCTCATGGGATCTCCCGAAAGATGAAAGCCGCGCCCTGCCCGGATGCCGGCCGCACGATGATGTCATTGCCCGACATATCGTGCTGGATGGCATTGGCCGCAAGCAGGCGTGCGGTGGCGCCAATGTCGGGGATCGAAAAAACCACGGCGGCGAAGTGCAATTCTGATGGCGTACCGGCCGTTATTCCGAAGCGCGCCGTGAAAGCAGCGGCGTCCAGCACGGTCAAGCCCGCGTTCGGCAGATGAAAAACGCCGTCGTGCGCATCGGCGGCCTGATCATTGACCGCCACTGAAATCAGCCGATGCTGCTCGGCGGAAGCGCTGCTGATTGCAATCACCTCGACAATTCCGTCGACCCCATTGGGGTGAGCCTGCAAGGCTCCTCGGTCTACTCTCGGCGCGTTGATGCGCTGACAGGCAAAAAGAAATGCGTCCGTTTGGCCAGGAGCCGCGGCAAAGGCGAGCTTGAACGACGCCGTACGGCTATTGCCCGCCGAATCGGTGAAGGCTCGGGAGAAGCTCAGCTTGTCTCCCGCCGACAGACCCGCTTCGACATAGCGTTCATGGTCGCCATCCGCATTGTCCGTGCCGAGGACCACCGCGGAAAATCCCTCGTTGCCACGACTTTCGCGATAGAGGCGATCCCGCGCAACGAAGACATTGCCCTCGGCAGCCGCCTCTGTCGCAGCCTGTTTACGGCCAATCGCAAGCGGCTCCAGATAGGAGCCGTCGGCGAGGAAAACGCAGCAGTTTTCCGTGCCAAACGGATGGATTCCGGTCGGAGCGACGACGAAGCCAAGGGCGTTAAGCCGGGCACGCGCCGCATCAAGGCTCTGCGTCGGCAGAACCAGATGATCGAGCGGATGAATGCCTGACGAGGTCATGGAAGCGCGATGTGCATCATTCGGAAGAACGGTTCAAGACTTGATCGCAATGCCGCCGGCGGCGGCCCCGCAACAACCACCTGGAAGAGTCTTGGACATTCGCTTCCGCCGCTATTGGACTTGACGTGAGGCTATCCCCCGCACGGAATCAGCTTCGGGCCACGACATCAGCGGAATAGCGCAGCTCGCGCAATGGTTTGACCTTGCTGGTGGTCTGCGCATAGAGCGGGTGCGCCTTGTAGGCTGCCAGCGCCGTGTCATCGGCGAATTCCGCGTAGACGACGACATCGACTTCATCCGAGAGCGGGTCGACCTTGGTGTTCAACGTGACCTCGAAGAGGCTGGAATGAGGAATGTCACCAAGCGCCAGCAGTCCGGTGCGAACTGCTTCCACATCTTCCTTGCGCCGCGCGCTGAAGAAAACGATATGCCGGATCAATCCCGCCTCCTCGATCTGAAATGTCGAGCTCTTTTGTGACGGCGGTCTCTTTGCGTCAACCGGTCATGGCGCCACGCGTCCTTGCGACGCGCCTCGATCGGGCTGGCCCTCGTCTCACCGCGGTTAGCACCCCAACTGAGGCGCCAGGCTGCTATCTCAAGAAGGATATCAGGCTTTTCCGGTGACGTAGCGCACTACATGGGAGAGTTCTCTGACCGTGACGTCAAGATACCGGCCCTGATTGTAGAGACCGTCCCAGATCAGAAAGAACGCGATGGCGGCAATGACAATCACATAACGCATGGCCAAAGCTATCGCACTAGCGCTGCGGCTGCCATAGACGTTTTCGATTTCGGGCAGCAGCCTGACGCAAGGCGGCGGATGCCAGCCACCCGCGTGGCACAGTCCAGCTCTTGGCATGCCTCTTGAAGTTCCGCCTCATGGCGTGGAAGATTGGCGCAGGCATTCATCGGAAAGCGCTGAAGCTCGGGCTAAGGGTCGCGCGCTTCGTTTGAGCGCGCCTGTCGCCGGATCCGCAGGCTACCCGGTACAAGGCAACGGCGTTCGAACCCGGCGAATGAACCAAGAGAACCGCGGCTCGGCAATTGCGCCGGCACCACGGAGATCCAGGGGCATGGAATGGCACACGGGGAACAGGATGGCATAGCGCCGGGCGACGTGGTCAGGCTCGACGAGTTCAATTTCGCCGAGAGCGTCAAGGGCCTGCCGGCCAAAGCGCGCATGGTGCTGTCGGCGGCGATGAACCTGCCGCGCGGTTCGCTGAAAGTCTGGATGCCGGACGGCCGCGCCGTTCTCGTCGGCGGCAAGGCGCCGGGGCCCGATGCCGAACTGGTGCTCAAGAACTGGCGCCTGCCGGGCCGCGCCTTTTCCGGCGGCACAATTGGTGTTGCCGAATCCTATATGGACGGCGATTGGGAAAGCCCTGACGTCACCAGCTTCCTGGAATTGTTCGTGGTCAACTCCGCCTTCGGTGAGAGGGTTGCCGGCGGCGCCAGCTGGCTCATCAACACAGTCCAGCGCATCCGTCACTGGTTCAACGAGAACACACGCACGGGATCCAAGCGTAATATCTCGGCGCACTACGATCTCGGCAACGCCTTCTACAAGGAATGGCTCGACCCGAGCATGACCTATTCCTCGGCGCTTTACGCCAATGGCGTCAACGATCTCGAGAGCGCCCAGGCCGCCAAATACCGGGCGCTGGCCAGGGATACGGGCGTAGGCGCGAAGGATCATGTGCTGGAGATAGGCTGCGGTTGGGGCGGCTTTGCCGAATTCGCCGCACGCGAAATCGGTTGCCGAGTCACCGGATTGACCATCAGCCGCGAGCAGCACGACTTCGCCAAGGCGCGCATCGCCAAGGCCGGCCTTGCCGAGAAGGTCGACATCAAGTTGCAGGATTACCGCGACGAAATGGGCACCTACGATCGCATCGCCTCGATCGAGATGTTCGAGGCGGTCGGCGAGAAATACTGGCCGGTGTTCTTCTCCAAGATGAAGGACTGCCTGAAGCCCGACGGCATGGCTGGACTGCAGATCATCACCATCAACGAAGCCGCCTACGACACCTATCGCGCCAGGCCGGATTTCATCCAGCGCTACGTTTTCCCGGGCGGCATGCTGCCGACGCCGTCCATCTTGAAATCACTTGGCGCCGCGCACGGCCTTGCCCATCTGCGCGAACGCGTTTTCCCCGAGGACTATGCCCGTACGCTTGCCGAATGGCGCCAGCGTTTCCGAGGGTCGTGGGAGAAAATCGTACCGCTCGGTTTCGACGATCGCTTCAAGAAGCTCTGGGAGTTCTACCTGCACTATTGCGAAGCCGGCTTCCGAGCCAGCTACATTGATGTGCGCCAGGTGGTCTACAAGGCGTAGCCTGTGCGGGCGGCATTTCCACCGATGCGCTGGATCTTGTCATGCCGGTAGTCAAGGGGCGATTCGTGCCGCCGGCCCCTCCAAGGATCTGACATGCGGCCAAGGCTGACCGCACCAGTTTTTGACGGCCTGATCAGAGAAGGATGCGATATCTGGCAAAGCCAGCTTCGCCCTCGCCGGCAGGTTCGATCTTAAGCGACTTCACATCGGCGATGAAGTCCTTTGCCTTGACGCCGGTGTCGAAGACGACGCTGGTTCCCGGCAACGGCGCGAACGACCAGTTATCGTCGGCCGACGGGTTGATGGTGCCCTGGCTGACGATGTATCGAACGATGACATCGCGGTTGGTGTCCGGCGCCTCGTAGATGATCTTCGAGGCATTGATGTCAGGGAAATTGCCACCGCCGCCGGCCCGGTAATTGTTGGTCGCGACAACGAATTTCGCTGCCGGATCAATGGGTTTTCCGTCGAACATAAGCTCAACAATGCGATTGGAACCGGCATTGGCGATGCCGCCCTTGGAATCGTATTTCGGCGGCTGCGACAGGTCTATCCTGTAGGTGACGCCGTCGATCACGTCGAAATTGTAGGATGGAAAATCAGTGTTGATCAGAACCTGGTCGGCCTTCCCGGCCTCGATTCGGTTGAAAATGCCGGCCGACATTTCCAGCCATTCCTTGACCTGAGCCCCCGTAATTTCCACGGCGCGCACCGTGTTGGGATAGAGGTAGAGGTCGGCGACGTTCTTGATCGCGATGTCGCCCGCCGGCACGTCGGTATAGTAGTCGGCGCCGTTGCGTCCACCGGCTTTGAACGGGGCCGCCGCCGATAGCAACGGCACGTCCTTCCACTGTGTGCTTTTCAATATGTCCTTCAGGTACCAGGTTTGCGCCTGGCTGACGACCTGTACCGACGGGTCGTCCGCGACCAGCGCGAAATAGGAATAGAGCGGCGCGGACGTCTTGCCGACAGGGCGGCGTACATAGGCGAGGGTCGCTTGGTGGTCTTGCTCGAGAGCGGCGATGATGCGCTTGTCGTCCGGGACGGTCGGCTTGTTCTTGCTGTCGACACGCTCGAAGATGGGCCGCGCCTCCGATGTCGCCGAGACCACTTTCCACTTCGACCCGTCGCGCTCCAGCATCAGGTCGATCAGGCCCATATGCGAGCCCCAGAAACCGCCCATGACGGCGGGCTTGCCCTGCAGCGTCCCCTTCTGTGCGTCAACGCCCTCGAGCGCCTGGAAATCTTTCTTGCCGGGGAAGACCAGATGCTGGTGTCCGGTGAAGACCGCGTCGATGCCTTCGACGCCTGCGACAAAGAACGAGGCATTCTCCATCCTGTCACCCTGCTTGACGTCGATGCCGGAATGCGAGAGCGCGATGACGATGTCGGCGCCCTCCTCCTTCATCCGCGGCACCCACGCCCTCGCCGCTTCGACGATGTCGCGCGTCTTGACGTTGCCTTCGAGGTTCTTGAGGTCCCAGACCATGATCTGCGGCGGCACGAAACCGATGATGCCGACCCTGATCGGCTGTTCCGCGCCTGACCCGTCCTTGATCTTCTTGTCCAGGATTATGTAGGGCTTGAGGTAGAGCTTGTCGTCGCGCGGGTTGGCGGCAAGCTCGGTACCCCGGATCAGATTAGCGCAGACGAACGGGAAATTGGCGCCGGCCAGCACCTTGTCCAGAAAGGACAGGCCATAGTTGAATTCGTGATTGCCTAGCGTCGAACACTCGTAGCCGAGCAGGTTCATGCCTTTCATGATCGGATGGAGATCGCCCTCCTTCAGGCCCTTCTCATAGGCGATGTAGTCGCCCATCGGGTTGCCCTGCAAAAGGTCGCCATTGTCGATCAGCATCGAATTGGCGGCTTCCTTGCGCACCGCGTCGATGAGGGAGGCCGTGCGCGACAGGCCCATCGTGTCATTGGCTTTGTCGGCGTAGTAGTCATAAGGCAGCACGTTCACATGGATATCGGTGGTTTCCATGATCCTTAGATGCGCCTGGTTGGCCTGCGCCCGGGCGGAGAAGGGGTGAAGCACGATCAGCGCCCCTGTGGCGGCGGCCCCCGCCAGGAGACCACGGCGAGAGACGGGATGGAGCAGTTGCGACATGTTTTCTCCTTCTTCGACGACCTGACGAGCCCTGCCCCGAAGCGAACTTCGCGCTGAAATCAGCTCAAGTCCACTCAAGAAGTCGCGCGCATCGGCACGCCAATCCATCAGCAACAGATGACGGCCGGATGAAAGGCGCGGTGAAGAAAGTCAGGTCTTGTCGTCGTCGCCCTGGGTGATCAACCGGGCGCTGCGCTGGCCTGTGACGTAGATCCAAAGCCAGCTCAGCGAAACCGCCAGCCGGTTGCGAAAGCCGATCAGGAAATAGATATGGGCAATGCCCCACAGCCACCATGCGAGCCAGCCGGTCAGCTTGATCCAGCCGAAATCGATCGCGGCGACGCGCTTGCCGATCGTCGCCAGATCGCCGGCGTGCTTGTAGTGGAAAGGCCGCGGGCTGGTGTCGCCGGCAAGCCTGGCCTTGACGGTCGCGGCAACATGCCGTCCCTCCTGCTTGGCGGAAGGGGCCACGCCGGGCACCGGCCGCCCGTCGGGCCGCAGCACGTGGGCGGCGTCGCCGATGACAAAAATCTCCGGGCTGCCGGGCACGCTGAGATCAGGCTCGACCAGCACTCTGCCCGCCCGATCCGCTTTCGCTCCCAGCCACTCGGCGGCTGGCGAAGCGGCAACGCCAGCTGCCCACAGGATCGTGCGGGCCGGTAGAACCGTGTCGCCAAAAACCACGCCGTCGGCATCGCAGCGCGTAACGGCCCGGCCGAGCTCGACCGAAACGCCAAGCCGTTCCAGCTCCTTCCCGGCGTAGTCGGAGAGCTTTGGCGCGAAATTGGCCAGAATGCGGTCGCCGGCCTCGATCAGCACCACGTGCGTCTGGCGCGTATCGATGTTGCGGAATTCGCCGCGCAGCGTGTCTTGTGCCAGTTCGGCAATGGTTCCGGCGAGTTCGACCCCGGTCGGCCCGCCGCCGACGATGGCAATGGTCAGCAGTGCCTCGCGCCTGGCAGCGTCGGGTTCCCGCTCCGCCTGCTCGAAGGCCAGAAGAATGCGGCGCCGAATGGTGGTGGCGTCCTCCAAAGTCTTCAAGCCCGGCGCGAAAGGCTCCCACTCGTCATGGCCGAAATAGGCATGGCGCGCCCCGGTGGCGAGCACCAGCGTGTCGTAGGCGACGGCGCTGCCGTCGTCGAGCAGAACGCGTTTGCCGGCCCGGTCGACACCCGTGACATTGGCGAGCAGCGTGGTCACATCCCTGCGCTTGCGCAAGAGATGGCGGATCGGCCAGGCAACCTCCGAGGTTGCAAGCGCCGTGGTTGCCACCTGATAGAGCAGCGGCTGGAACAGATGATGGTTGCGCTTGTCGATCATGGTGATGCGCACCGGTGCGCCGGCCAGTGCGCGGGTGAATTCGAGACCGCCGAACCCGGCGCCAACGACGACGACATGATGTCTGGCATCGCTCATTTGATTCACCCCTGATGGCAAGATTGCCTGCCCTAGATGTAGGTATCTTGTGCAATGCAACAATGGCAGGACAGTGCTTGAGACTCGTCGTTCCATGTCGTGAATGCACATGTTCTATCGTATCGCGAGGTATAGCGTCATCGAACGTGAGATGAGGTGAGGCATGGCTAACGATCATGACAACCAGGGCCCGGCGCAATACTCTTCGCCGCCCTGCTTCATGCACGAGCTCGACCCTGCGTTCCAGGCACCACTCAGCGACTGGACCGACGTGCGGCGTTGGCGCAAAGCCGAGCGCGAAAGGCTGATCTCCGCCCGACTTGAAGTTTCCGCCGATGCCCGAACGGCAATGTCGCAACGCATCGCCGGCGGGCTGGATGCACTTGTCGGGGACATCGCGGGCCGCATGGTCAGCCTTTACTGGCCATTTCGCGGCGAGCCGGATCTGCGGCCCTGGATGGCGTCCGTCAATGAGCGTGGCGGCCGCACCGCACTGCCGATCGTGGTCGAGAAAGGGCAACCGCTGATCTTCCGCGCCTACAAACCGGGCGACCGGTTGGAAAAGGGCGTCTGGAACATCCCGATTCCGGCAGAGGGTGATCCGGTGCTGCCGGACATCGTCATCTCGCCCATTGTCGGCATTGATCCGGCAAGCTATCGCCTGGGCTATGGCGGCGGCTTCTTCGACCGTACGCTGGCCGCCATGCCGTTCAAGCCACTGGTCATCGGTGTCGGCTACGAAATGCAGCGTATCGCCACCATCTATCCGCAGCCGCACGACATCCCGATGGATCGGATCGTGACGGAGGCGGCCACGGTATAGGGCTCTACGCCATCTCCGGCTTCAGACCCATTGCCGTGCGGTCGACGATTTCGCGCAGGGCGAAGGACGAATTGATCTTCGTCACATGCGGCATCGCCGACAGCCATTCCTTGTGGATGCGCTCGTAGTCGACGAGATCCTTGGCCGCGATCCGCAGGATATAGTCGTACTCGCCCGACATCAGGTGGCAAGACAGCACGTTGGGGCAGCGTTTGATCGCTGCCTCGAAATCCGACAGCGTCTTCTCGAACTGGCCGGAGAGCGATATGTGGACGATCGCCGTCATCTGGTGGCCAAGGGCCGCGTTGGACAGCCGGGCGTGATAGCCGCGGATGGTTCCGGACTTCTCCAAATTGTCGAGCCGGCGAGAGCAGGCCGACTGCGATAGGCCGACCTTCTCGGCAAGCGCCGCGTTCGGCATCCGCCCGTCCTTCTGCAAAGTCTCCAGAATGGCGATATCAATCCTGTCGAGCGGCATTTTTCGTGATTCCTGCGAAAAAGCGTAAGATTTTTGCAACGACTATCGAAACCAGCCTGTTCACGCAAGCGCATTCGCAAACACCTGCACGCCGATTCATGGTTCACTCCAGCACTACAGGGAGTGAGCCCAAAAGGGCCCGGATCAGGAGAAGAAAATGCGCATCGGCTGCCCCAAGGAAATCAAGAACCATGAATACCGTGTCGGCCTAACGCCAGGCTCGGTCCGCGAATATGTCGCCCATGGCCACGAAGTGCTGGTCGAGACCGGCGCGGGCGCCGGCATCGGTGCCGATGACAACGCCTATCGCGCCGCTGGCGCCGTCATCGCCAAGACGGCCGCCGACGTGTTCGCCAAGTCGGACATGATCGTCAAGGTCAAGGAACCGCAGCCCAATGAATGGGCGCAGCTGCGCGAAGGCCAGATCCTGTACACCTATCTCCATTTGGCTCCGGATCCGGAGCAGACCAAGGGCCTGCTCGCCTCGGGCGTCACCGCGATCGCCTACGAAACCGTGACCGATGATCGTGGCGGCCTGCCGCTGCTGGCGCCGATGTCGGAAGTCGCCGGCCGCTTGTCGATCCAAGCCGGCGCCACGGCGCTGCAGAAGGCCAATGGCGGCCGCGGCGTGCTGCTCGGCGGCGTGCCCGGCGTGCTGCCCGGCAAGGTCACCGTGCTTGGCGGCGGCGTCGTTGGTCTGCACGCGGCCCGCATGGCCGCCGGCCTTGGCGCGGATGTCACCATCATCGACCGCTCGATCCCGCGCCTGCGCCAGCTTGACGACCTCTTCGCCGGCCGGATCCACACCCGCTACTCGACCGTCGAGGCGCTCGAGGAAGAATGCTTCTCCGCCGACATCGTCGTCGGCGCCGTGCTCATCCCGGGCGCCGCCGCACCGAAGCTCGTCAGCCGCGAAATGCTGTCCGGCATGAAGAAAGGCTCGGTACTGGTCGATGTCGCGATCGACCAGGGCGGCTGCTTCGAGACCTCGCACGCGACCACCCATGCCGAGCCCACCTACGAGGTCGACGGCGTGATCCACTACTGCGTTGCCAACATGCCAGGTGCCGTGCCGGTGACCTCGGCCCACGCGCTCAACAACGCGACGCTGCACTATGGTCTGCAACTCGCGGACAAGGGCCTGAAGGCTCTGGTCGATGACCATCACCTGCGCAACGGCCTCAATGTCCACAAGGGTAAGATTACCAACCGCGCGGTCGCCGAAGCGCTCGGCTACGAACTGGTCGAGCCGAAAGCAGTGCTGGCGGCTTAAGGCTTCCTTCAGTCTTCCCCGCCGGCTCGAACCGGCGGGTTTGTTCTAGAGCAATCGGCACAGGCAACAAAAAAGCGGAGCCAAAGCCCCGCTTCCTCGATATCGAGATTGCCGCCGGTTCATCCGCGGTCGGCCAATCGATCGACACTGGCTTTCTAGCGCGTATATGCGACAGCAGTACGACAGAGACTTTCTGCCGCCAATCCTAGATCTCATGCGCGCTCGACGCGGCACTGATAGCAATTGTTGCGGGCCGAGCGGACATGCACATAGGCAATGTCCTCACGCTCCAACAAAGTCTCGGCTCGTGCGGCAATTGCTGCGGTCGGGATGACGCCACCGCTGCCGTAGACGATGCGATCATCGCCGCCATAGCCGCGCACGATATAGTCTGGGCTGTCGAGGATCTCCGGCGGCTCCCCTGTCCCGGCGGCACGCTCGCATTCCTGGGCATGCAGGAAGATCGGCCCGGTTTCTGCATAGGGCTGAGGGTCTGGAAATGGCCGGTAGGCGAGGATGAGATAGACATCGCCGGCGGCGATATTCCTGAGGCAATGACGGCAGGGCATCCCGTCGCCGTCAGAGACTTTCCGCTCGGGCGTCCGGCCATAGGCATCGGGGCCGCCGCGCTGCAGGGCCCTGACATTTTCGGTCGGCAGAGCTGTGAATTGGATGGTCATCGCAAGATCTCCGGTACTGGTGACCGGAAACTATGCGCTCGCCGCCGTGCTTCCCACCCGATTCCCGCCAAGCGTCGTCAGATCGACCCTTTCGAGCTCAAGGAAGGCCACCGAAATCGGCTAATCAGTTCGACAATCCTTTGATGAATTGCCGAAGCAGCGGCAGATTCCGGCTGAGTTACGGCCGCATGACGCTGGCCGAGCGCTCGGCGAAAGGTAGGGGATGCACGACTTCCTTCTTCTGCGCGACCGGCTGGAAACCGAGCTTCTGGTAGAGCGGTAGCGCGGCCGGGTGGTCGAGCGTGCAGGTCTGCACCGTCACCCTTTTCGGCCCATATGACCATGCGGCGGCAATCGCCGAACCAAGGAACCAGCGACCGATGCCTTGACCGGTGGCATGTTCCATCATGCCGAAATAGGCGAGTTCGACTTCCTCGGGCAGATGCGGCTTGAGATCGAAGAAGCCGGCTGGCGCACCGTCGAGATAGAGCACCCTGATATCGCGATCCTCGCGGTGGATTCCGGCCGACAACTCATCGTCATTCAGCCTCAGAACATTCACCCACTGCCATTTGCGTCCCACCCGGTCCATGAGGTAGCGATAAAAATGCAAGGGAATGTCCCTGGTCTTCAGCAGCGCTACCTGGCGGTTGTAGGGTACCGGTGGCGAGACGGGCGGTGGGGCATGCATTTCGAGAAAAGTCACAGTGACCTCAATGTCCTGCAGCACGCCGTTTTCCATCAATTCATTCCTTGCCGGTCGTTGCTGGGCCGGTCGTTGCTGGGCCGGTCACGACTGGTGTATCGGACAATCCGCCCCACTCGGTCCATGAGCCGTCATAAAGCCTGTTATCGGTATGGCCAAGCGTCTCCAGCGCCAGCGTGACCACCGCGGCGGTGACGCCGGAGCCGCAGGATGTGACCACGGGTCCGGACAGGTCGATACCGGCGTCCTCGATCACTTTGCGCAAACGGTCCCTCGGCAGCAGCCTGCCGTTTTCCGAGAGCGCGGAGTACGGTACATTGCGCGCGCCCGGCATGTGACCGGAGCGGATCCCCGCACGAGGCTCGGGTTCGCTGCCGGTGAAGCGGCCCGGCCCGCGGGCATCGGCGATCTGGCCTGCCTTTGTATCGACAAGCCGGCGCATATCGGCCAGACCGACGACGCGACCGGCGTCGAAATCGGCATGAAAGACGCTTGGCGCGATCTTCGTCGGCTCGGCCGTTACCGGCCGGCCGGTCGCCTTCCAGCCGTCGAAGCCGCCGTCCAGAATATAGGTCTGGAAGACACCCATGATCCGGAACATCCACCATGCCCGCGGTGCGGAGAAAAAGCCCGGGCCATCATAGACGACAATGGTGTCATCAGCCGACACGCCCATTGAGCCGACATATTGGGCGAAATGCTGCGGCGATGCGAGCGTGTGGGGCAAGGCAGCGTCAGGATCCGAAACCGCGTCCTGGTCCAGGAAACGGGCGCCAGGAATATGAGCCGCATCATACTCGGCGCGCGCGTCGCGCTTTTGTGCAGGCAGATACCAGGAGGCGTCTACGATCGTCAGGCCCGGCTGGCCCAAGCGCCCCTGCAGCCAGTCCGCATCGACGGTAAAAGGACTATCCTCGGCCATTCTTTTCTCCTGCCGCCTTTTGACGCTGTTCAGTTCGCCGGCATAGGACCGAAGCGGATGCGGAAGCGCCTGTTCTCCCGGCCCTTCTTTTCGATCTTGCCGATGTGGATCTCGCCGATTTCGCCGGTGCTCCTCACATGGGTGCCGCCGCAGGGCTGGCTGTCCACCGAGGCGTTGTCACCGATGCAGACCAGACGGATCTTGCCGGTGCCAACAGGCGGCCGGACGTTCTTGGACTTCACCAAACCAGGGTTCGCGGCCAATTCCTCGTCGCTGATAAGCCTGGTGAAGATGGGATGATCAGCCCGCACCAGATCCATCATGCCGGCGGTTACCTCTTCCTTGGTGAAGCTGGCGTCTGGAATGTCAAAATCGACACGGCTGTCGTCCTCGGAAACCGCCGCCCCGGTGATCGGGAACGGACAGATGACGGTGAGCAGATGGCAAGCCGAGTGCATGCGCATCAGCAGATGCCGACGCTCCCACGAGATTGCCAGCTTCACCCGCTCGCCAACGGCCAGTGGCGCCTGCGCGAGCACCGGCACGTGGATGATCTCATCCTTGTTCTCGCCTGATATGGTTGCGGCGATGTCGATGCCGCTACCGTCGGCACGCTCCAACGTGCCGCTATCGCCCGGCTGGCCGCCCGAGGTGGCGTAGAAGATCGTCCGGTCGAGGATGATGCCGCCGCGCTCATTGATGGCGACGACCGTGGCATCAGCCGTCGTGAGATAGGCGTCGTCGCGAAACAGCGCTTCGGTCCTGTGCGCCATCACGCGACCTTCTCGAAGGGCACCGAAATCTTGCTCTGCAATTCCATCCAGCCTGGTACAGGCAGTTGCTTTTCGCGCAGGAATTCGGGGTTGAACAGCTTCGACTGGTAGCGCGTCCCGTAGTCGCAAAGGATCGTCACGATGGTGTGGCCCGGACCCAATTCCGCAGCCAGGCGCATCGCGCCGGCAATGTTGATGCCGGTCGACCCGCCGACGCACAGGCCTTCCTCCTGGATCAGGTCGAAGACGATCGGCAGCGCGTCCTCATCCCTGATCTGGTAGGAGAAGTCAGGCGTGAAGCCTTCGAGATTTGCGGTGATGCGCCCCTGCCCAATACCTTCGGTGATCGAACTGCCTTCGGACTTCAGCTCGCCGCTGGTGTAGAAACTGTAGAGCGCTGCGCCGAGAGGGTCGGCGAGCGCGATCTTGACGTTCTTGCTCTTTGCTTTCAATCCGAGCCCGACACCGGCCAGCGTTCCGCCTGACCCGACCGCCGAGACAAAACCGTCGACCTTGCCCCCGGTCTGGGCCCAGATTTCCTCGGCCGTCGTGCGGATATGGCCATCGCGGTTGGCGACATTGTCGAACTGGTTGGCCCAGATCGCGCCGTTCGGTTCGCTCCTGGCCATCTGCTCCGCCAGCCGTCCCGACAGTTTCACGTAGTTGTTGGGATTCCTGTAAGGCACGGCCGGCACTTCGATCAGCTCGGCGCCGAGCAACCTGATCGTGTCCTTCTTTTCCTGGCTCTGGGTATCCGGAATGACGATGACGGTGCGATAGCCCAGCGCCTTGGCGACGAGCGTCAGCCCGATGCCGGTATTGCCGGCGGTCCCCTCGACGATGACACCGCCCGGCTGCAACAGGCCGCGTTGTTCGGCATCACGGATGATGAACAGGCCGGCGCGATCCTTAACCGACTGCCCCGGATTCATGAACTCGGCCTTGCCCAGGATCTCGCAGCCAGTTTCTTCGGAAGCCTTGTTGAGGCGGATCAGGGGCGTGTTGCCGATCGCGTCGATCACTGAACGGGGCATTCGGGATTCCTTGTATGCGTGCGCCGAACCCTAGAAACCCAACGCTTAGGTTTCAAGGCAAGAATTCGTCTGGTCCAGTCGCATTTCCGGCGCTGCGGTGTATGGATGTCGCGGGGACCGGCTGGACACCCGACAGTTCATTTGCACCTGGCGTCGAGAAGCACTCTTTTCATTCGATTCCTCCACCGATAGAGCAAGACATCAACAACTCGGCAGGGCGCAGCATGACACTCTATCGGGCCGATCCGAAACACGGCGTAGCCTGGGTCACTGGCGGCAGCAGCGGCATCGGCCGCTCGCTGGCCAGGGATCTGGCGTCACAAGGCTATGCGGTGGCGGTGACAGCGCTGGACGACGATCCGATCGACACGCTCATCGTCGAGACCGCGCAGATGCCGGGCCAGGTCGTGTCCTTTCCCTGCGACGTCACCGACGAGCCGCGCATGGCAAGAACGGTCGCCGCGATCGAGAACGACCTCGGACCGATCGTGCTCGCCATCTTCAATGCCGGTAATTACATCTCGACACCCGGAGAGTCCCTCGTCGTCAAGGACTTTCGCCGCTCCTTCGAAGTCAACTATTTCGGCATCATCCATGGGCTGGTGCCTGTCGTCGAGCATATGCGGGTGCGGGCACGTGGCCATGTCGTTCTGGTCGGCTCGGTGACCGCCTATTTCGGCTGGCCGACCACGGCGGCCTATGGCGGTACGAAGGCGGCGATCAACATTCTGGCCGAGTCGCTGAAATATGATTTCGACAAGATGAACATCCGCGTCCAGGTGATTAACCCCGGTTTTGTCGACACGCCGTTGACCGAAAAGAACATGCTGCCGATGCCTGGCCTGATGCCGGTCGGCCGCGCGACGCGCCGCATGATGCGGGGAATCAAATCCGGCGGCTTCGAAGTGACCTTCCCGTACAGAACGAGCTGGCCGCTGAAATTTCTCGGCATGCTGCCAAGGCCGCTATGCCGATGGGTGATCAGCCTGACGACCAGCTGGAAAGCACGCCCACTGCATTATGAGCGCAAACCGCCCAACAAATAGATGCCCACAGGATTGGTGGCTGGGCCGCCTGAACCGCCGTTGCCTGTTCATGGCCACCACCATAGTCTGAATGTTGTTGCGTGGAGTTTGCGATGGGGCGACGGATCGTGCTTGCTGTGCTGGGCCTGATCGCCATCCTTGCACTGACCTTCCTATTGGGTCCACGCGTACCCGTCGATACCACGATCCGCTTCGATCCTTCCGCCATTGGCGACGACCCGCAAGCCTATGTGGCAAAAGTGGAGGCAGCCATACCCGGTATCCGTGATGGGCTGGAGAAGGAGATCGTCTGGGCCGACCCGATGGTGCATGCAAAGACGCCGCTATCGATCGTCTACATCCACGGCTTTTCCGCATCGAAGGGCGAGATCCGGCCCTTGCCCGACGACGTGGCCGACCAGCTCGACGCCAACCTGTTCTACACTCGCCTCACCGGCCACGGGCAGGACGGCGCGGCGATGACGCAAGGCAGCGTCAATGCCTGGATCAACGACTATGAGGAGGCGCTCGCCATCGGCCGGGCAATCGGCGACAAGGTGATCGTCATCTCGACATCGACCGGCGGCTCGCTGGCGGCCTGGGCGGCGACGCAGCCCGGGGCATCCGAGGGTGTGGCGGCCATTGCATTCATCTCGCCCAATTTCGGCGTGAAAGCATCCGGCGCCGAGATCCTGACCATGCCCTGGGGCAAGCAGATCGCCGAACTCGTCGCCGGCAAGGAACGTAGCTTCGCGCCACGCAACGCGCTGCATGAGAAATTCTGGACCACCAGATATCCGATCGCCGCGACGATGCCCATGCAGGCGCTGACCGACCTTGCCTATGGCGCGCCGGTGGAGAAGGCGACCATTCCCGCCCTGTTCATCTTCTCGGATATAGACAAGGTCGTGCGACCCGACCGCACGCGTGAGATCGCCGCGCGCTGGGGTGCCCCGCATGAGCTGGTGCCCATCGAAAGCACTGGCGATCCAGACAACCATGTCATTGCCGGCGACGCGCTGTCGCCATCCACCACCGGATTCCTGGCGCAACGGATTGCCGTCTGGATCCAAGCAGTGGCGAAGTAAGGGTCGAAGACAAAAACGACGGCTGAAGCAATGCTCAGCCGCCGTTTTATTTGTAGTCGGCACGAGGCAACCGCCGAGAACTGGCCGGTTACCGCAGGGGTTCGTTAGGCAGCCCGTGCCGCCGGACGCTTGCCGCCGAAGCGGCGCTTGTTGTTGCCCTTGAAGGGTTTTGCACCTTCCGGCTTGCGCTCACCGGCAAAGGCCGGCTTGTCGCCAAAACGCTTCTTGCTGAAACCGCTATTCGGCTTCTTCTCGCCGCCCGGCCGCCTGCCATCGCGACGGCCATTGCGGTCGCGATCGTTGGCGGGTTCGAAGCGCTCGTTCTTTTCCGCCGGATTGCGTGCCGGATCGGGGCTGCCGAGATGGTCGGCAACGATTGGCAGCTTGGTGCGGATGATGCGCTCGACCTGGCGCAGCTTGCTATTCTCCGAAGGATCGCAAAGCGTGAGCGCGATGCCATCCATACCATTGCGGCCGGTGCGGCCGATGCGGTGGACATAGCTTTCGGCTTCGTCCGGCAGGTCGAAATTCACGACATGGCTGATGCCGGGCACGTCGATGCCCCGCGCGGCGATGTCGGTCGCGACCAGAATGCGCACCGATCCATCACGGAAATCGTTCAGTGCCTTCTGACGGGCATTCTGCGATTTGTTGCCGTGAATGACGGCGGCCTTGAAGCCGTCGCGCTCGAGGTCCTTGGTCACCCGGTCCGCGCCATGCTTGGTGCGCGAAAAGATGATGACGGACTTCATCGCTTCGTCGGCGAGCATCGTCGACAGCACCTGGCGCTTCTGCTTGGTGCGGGCGAAGACGACGCCCTGCACGATCTCGGCGGCCGCGGTGCTTTGCGGCGAGACCTCGATGCGGACCGGGTTCTTCAGGAGGCCCTTGGCGAGTTCGGCGATCTCGTCCGGCATGGTGGCCGAGAACAGCGCCGTCTGGCGGTCGGGCGCGGTCGCCTTGGCGATGCGCTTGACGTCGTTGATGAAGCCCATGTCGAGCATGCGGTCGCCCTCATCCAGCACCAGCCATTTGGTGTCGGAGAGGATGAGGTCGCCCTCGCGCACCAGGTCGGTCAACCGGCCCGGGGTGGCGATGAGGATATCGACGCCGGGAGCAACCTTCTTCACCTGGCTGAAGCGCGAGACACCGCCCAGCACGAGTGCCGTCGAGACATGCGCGCCCTTGGCGAGGATCTTGATGGTGTCCTCGATCTGCACCGCGAGTTCGCGGGTCGGCGCCAGGATCAGCGCGCGGGTCGTCTTGGCGCGCCGCTTGGTGCCGAGTGCGATGATCTTCGACAGGATCGGCAGCGCGAAGGCAGCGGTCTTGCCGGAGCCGGTCTGGGCGATGCCGAAAATGTCACGGCCTTCCAGCTGCGGCGGGATCGCCTGCATCTGGATCGGCTTCGGTTCGGCGAAGCCGGCATTGTGGGTGGCCTTGAGCAGCGCACCAGTAATTCCCAGCGCCGCGAACCCGGAGAGTTCCGCGGTGTCGTTGCCGGGCAATGTGTTTTCATTGGTCAAAATAATCTTCTTTCACGCGGCCTCTGGCCGCAAACGTCAATGGCGGCAGGGCGCAACCTGCCGTCGAAAATTTGATATGAAACGACAAGGCGGGCGGACGCGGGCGTCCACTCGGCTGCGCTGTCGTGCCCGAAGGCATCATGCCACGGGGCTTTTTCGCCACTTTGTGATGTACCGGAAGAGGGGCCGATATACCGGAAAGAGGGAAAACAGACGCAACCAGTCTCATTTGTCGAGAAGGCCGGAATCTCCCGGCCCAAGCGCCTATGGGCTGCATATGGCTGAGTTCGCCCCGGAATGCAAGAGGCGCGATGCTGCGGTGCAGCAAAAACCAACCAAAAGCCGACGCTTGCACTCCCCGACTGGCATCATTACCACAAACGCAGCTTCCGATTGTGGGGACCGAACGATGAAGGACGTGCTGAAGGAACTCGAGCGACGGCGCGACATCGCCCGGATGGGTGGCGGCCAAGCCCGTATCGATGCGCAGCACAAGAAGGGCAAGCTCACCGCGCGCGAACGCATCGAGGTGTTTCTCGACGAAGGCTCGTTCGAAGAATTCGACATGTATGTCGAGCACCGCTCGACCGATTTCGGCATGGAGAAGACAAAGATCGCCGGCGACGGCGTCGTCACCGGCTGGGGTACGATCAATGGCCGCCCGGTTTATCTCTTCGCCAAGGATTTCACCGTGTTCGGCGGTTCGCTGTCGGAAGCCCATGCCGAGAAGGTCATCAAGGTGCAGGAGATGGCGCTGCGCAACCGTGCGCCAATCATCGGCCTCTACGACGCCGGCGGGGCGCGTATCCAGGAGGGCGTCGCAGCCCTCGGCGGCTATGCCGAGATTTTTCAGCGCAACGTGCTTGCGTCCGGCGTTATACCGCAGATTTCTGTGATCATGGGGCCGTGCGCCGGCGGTGACGTCTATTCGCCCGCCATGACCGACTTCATCTTCATGGTGCGCGACACCTCCTACATGTTCGTCACCGGGCCGGACGTGGTGAAGACCGTGACCAATGAGACGGTGACCGCCGAGAGCCTCGGCGGCGCGTCGGTGCACACGACGAAGTCCTCGATCGCCGACGGCGCCTATGACAATGACGTCGAGGCGCTCTTGCAGATGCGGCGGCTGATCGACCTGTTACCAGCTTCCAACACGTCGGAGATCCCCGAGATCGAATGCTACCAGTCGGTCACCGACCATGACATGTCGCTCGACCGGCTGATCCCCGACAACGCCAACAAGCCCTACGACATCAAGGAATTGATCCTGAAGGTCGCCGACGAGGGCGACTTCTTCGAGATCCAGCAGAGTTTCGCCAAGAACATCGTCACCGGTTTCGGCCGAGTCGAAGGCCGAACCGTCGGCTTTGTCGCCAACCAGCCGATGGTGCTGGCCGGCGTGCTCGATTCCGACGCCAGCCGCAAGGCGGCGCGCTTCGTGCGCTTCTGCGACTGTTTTTCTATTCCCATCGTCACCTTCGTCGATGTTCCAGGCTTTTTGCCGGGCACGGCGCAGGAATATGGCGGGCTGATCAAGCACGGCGCCAAGCTGCTTTTCGCCTATGCCGAGGCGACCGTGCCGAAGATCACCGTCATCACCCGCAAAGCCTATGGCGGCGCCTATGATGTGATGGCGTCAAAACATCTGCGCGGCGACATGAACTATGCCTGGCCGACGGCGCAGATCGCCGTCATGGGGGCGAGAGGCGCGGTCGAGATCATCTACCGCAAAGACATCGGCGATGCCGAAAAGATCGCGGCCCATACAAAGGCTTACGAGGACCGCTTCCTGTCGCCTTTCGTGGCCGCCGAGCGCGGCTATGTCGACGAGGTGATCATGCCGCATTCGACCCGCCGCCGCGTAGCGCGCGCGCTACGCATGCTGCGCAACAAGGATATGCAGAACCCCTGGAAGAAGCACGACAATATCCCGCTGTGAACGGGTGTCGCGGTCATCGCTCAAATGTGGTTGATCAGCGCCCGCCTCCGGCAGCCACCAGGTCGCGCAGCACCGGCACTATCGCCAGCGGCAAATCCTCGGCGATCAACCCCGGTCCGAACCGACTGCCGGCCTCGGCATGGATCCAGACCGCCGCGCAGGCTGCTTCGAAAGCCAGCATGCCTTGGGCAAGCAGGCCGGCCGTGATGCCGGACAACACATCGCCCGATCCTGCGGTGGCAAGCCAGGCCGCGCCGTTGGAATTGATCGCCGCCCTGCCATCGGGAGCGGCGATCACCGTGTCGGCGCCCTTGTAGACGATGACGGCATTGGCGCGCGCGGCCGCCGCGCGTGCCTTGTCCAGCTTGGACGAGACATTGTCATCGGCGATGTCAGCAAACAGCCTGGCGAACTCGCCTTCGTGCGGTGTCATCACCAGCGCGGGCGCGCCCGGCCCGCGGGCGGCTTCGAACAAGATATCCGGCGCCTCACGAAACGAGGTGATCGCGTCGGCGTCGAAGACCAGGCCGCCAATTCCGGTGGACGCGGCCGCCGGCTTGCCCGACGCGAGTAGCACAAGTGCGAACGCCCGGGTTTTTTCGCCGATGCCAAAGCCGGGTCCGAGAACAAAAGCCGATAGCCGGCGCTCCCCGACGAATGCTTCAATGTCGGCAGCATCGTCGGCCTTGCGCAGCATGATCGAGGTCAGGTGCGCGGCATTGACCTGCATGGCGTTGCCCGGCGACAGAACCGTCACCGCCCCTGCCCCGCTTCGGGCAGCGGCTAGCGCTGAGAGCCGCGCCGCGCCGGTGGCGCTCGGCCCGCCGGAAAAGACGCCGACATGGCCGCGCTTGTATTTATGAGCGTCGACGGCCGGCACCGGCAAACCGCGCGACCAGAGTGCCGGTCCGTTCTCGAAGGTCTGGGGCTGGAGCCTTGCAATCACGTCATCGCCGATTCCGATACCGGCAAGCACGACCTCGCCGCATCGCTCCCGGCCGGGCAGGAGCAGATGGCCTGGCTTCTTGCGCGCGAAGGTCACGGTGAGGTCCGCCGAAAAGGACGTGCCGAGCACCTTGCCGCTGTCACCTGAAATGCCGGAAGGCAGGTCGACCGCGACAACCGGCAAATGCAGCTTGGCGGCCAGATCGACCGCCCTGGCGGCTTCGCCGGACAGCGGCTTGGACAGCCCTGCCCCATAAAGCGCATCGACCACGATCGAGCAGGGACCGGCATCAAAGTCCGATAGCGGCCGGGGTTTGATGGGGCATTCCGCGGCGGCGAGTGCCGCGTCGCTATCCGGCCTCGGCGGGCCAGACGTCCAGACCGTGGTGGCGACACCGCTGCCAGCCAGAATGCGAGCGACGACATAACCGTCGCCGCCATTGTTGCCCGGGCCGCATAACACATGGACATGCGCCGCGGAGGGATAGCGGCTGAGCACTTCGGTCGCGACGGCCTGCCCGGCACGGCGCATCAATCCAATGCCGTCGATTGGACCTGCTGCAATTGTCAGCCGATCCGCCTCGCCCATCTCGGCGGACGTAAGAAGTTCGTGGCTCATGGATTGCCGATCCGCATTCGATCAAGCATTGTCCAGTTTTCGGCTCGACGCAAACGGGGAGGAGTTGGCGCTGTCATGACCACGTCGACCGGCGCGAGGATTGCAAGCACGGATCTGCCCGCAGGATGAGCAATTTGCCCGAATATTGGGCAGACATGCACAGTCGTGCCGGGTAGGCTGCAGCCATCCATGCCGCTTCCGATGCAGCGAATGACGCGAATTTGCATCCGGGGGTGACATGACTTTGAAATCGTATGACACCGCTTCTGTTCCCTGCGACTGGCACAGTTCGTGCTTGATTGAGACGCAAGCGGGGGCTCACAACCCGTTTTTTTGGCAGTGGAGGCCACTTTTTACATGAAAAAGATCGAAGCGATCATCAAGCCATTCAAGCTGGACGAAGTGAAGGAAGCGCTTCAGGAGGCCGGACTGCAAGGCATTACCGTTACCGAGGCCAAAGGCTTCGGCCGCCAGAAGGGTCATACCGAACTCTACCGCGGCGCTGAATATGTCGTCGACTTCCTGCCCAAGGTGAAAATCGAGGTCGTGCTCGGCGACGATGCCGTGGAAGGCGCGATTGAGGCTATCCGCAAGGCGGCCCAGACCGGCCGCATCGGCGACGGCAAAATCTTCGTCTCCAACATCGAGGAAGTGGTGCGCATCCGCACCGGCGAAACCGGAATGGACGCGGTTTGATCCGAGCCGGCCGTCCTCTAAGAAACGTCATCCATCAAAAAACGTCAGCACACAGGGATACATGACATGACGACAGCCAAAGACATCATGAAGCAGATCAAGGACAACGACGTTAAATTCGTCGACCTGCGCTTCACCGACCCGAAGGGCAAGCTGCAGCACGTCACCATGGATGTCGTCGAGGTCGAGGAAGACATGTTCGCCGACGGTGTAATGTTCGACGGCTCCTCGATCGCAGGCTGGAAGGCCATCAACGAATCCGACATGGTGCTGATGCCCGACCCGGACACCGTCCACATGGACCCGTTCTTCGCGCAGTCGACCATGGTCATCCTGTGCGACATTCTCGATCCGGTCTCCGGCGAATCCTACAACCGCGACCCGCGCGGCACCGCCAAGAAAGCCGAGGCCTACATGAAGTCGGAAGGCATCGGCGACACCATCTATGTCGGCCCGGAAGCCGAGTTCTTCGTGTTCGACGACGTGAAATACAAGGCCGATCCCTATAACACAGGCTTCAAGCTCGATTCGACGGAACTGCCGTCGAACGACGACACCGATTACGAGACCGGCAATCTCGGCCACCGTCCGCGAGTCAAGGGCGGCTATTTCCCGGTGCCGCCGATCGATTCGGCGCAGGACATGCGCTCCGAAATGCTGACCGTACTCGCCGAAATGGGCGTGCGCGTCGAAAAGCACCACCACGAGGTCGCCGCCGCCCAGCACGAGCTCGGCATCAAGTTCGACGCGCTTGTCCGCAACGCCGACAAGATGCTGATCTACAAGTACGTCGTGCACCAGGTCGCCAATGCCTATGGCAAGACGGCCACCTTTATGCCGAAGCCGATATTCGGCGACAACGGCTCGGGCATGCACGTCCACATGTCGATCTGGAAGGGTGGCAAGCCGACCTTCGCCGGCAATGAATATGCCGGCCTGTCGGAAAACTGCCTGTTCTTCATTGGCGGTGTCATCAAGCACGCCAAGGCGATCAATGCCTTCACCAACCCGCTGACCAACTCCTACAAGCGACTGGTGCCGGGCTATGAAGCGCCGGTGCTGCTTGCCTATTCGGCGCGCAACCGCTCGGCCTCCTGCCGCATCCCGTTCGGCTCGTCGCCGAAGGCCAAGCGCGTCGAGGTCCGCTTCCCCGATCCGGGCGCGAACCCCTACCTGGCGTTCTCGGCGCTGCTGATGGCCGGCCTCGATGGGATCAAGAACAAGATCCACCCGGGACAGCCGATGGACAAGGATCTCTACGACCTGCCGCCGAAGGAACTGAAGAAGATCCCGACCGTCTGCGGTTCGCTGCGCGAAGCGCTCCAGAGCCTCGACAAGGACCGCGGCTTCCTGAAGGCCGGCGGCGTCTTCGACGACGACCAGATCGACAGCTATATCGAGCTCAAGATGGCCGAAGTGATGCGCTTCGAGATGACCCCGCATCCGGTCGAGTACGACATGTACTATTCGGTCTAGGAATCCGCTCGAACAATGTTTCAAGGCCCTTGAAGGTTTTCCCCCTTCAAGGGCTTTTTGCCGAAAAGGCTCATCGATGGATTGCGTGCGGCCAGCCACGCAACGATGGCCAACTTCCTTTTTTGGGGGACGCAATCAATCGCCAGGAGCGAGCGGCACACTGCCTCAGGCTGCAATGCCCGCTCGTCCGGCGCCCCCGCCAATGCCGTCGTTCACGAAACCCCCGCCCCGTTCGAACAGCATCGCTTGGCGTAACCCCAAGGCCACGAATACGCATGCCGCGGCGTGGCCTGTCAACGCCGCCACACGGAGGCATAAATCGCCGATTTCAATGTATGAACAGTGGCTTATATAAAGGATCGCTGGCGTACGGACCGAGCTGAAACAGGCTGTTTTCCGGGCTTTTTCAATGAAAACTTGGAAATGCACGAGACGAGTGGCGGCAAGGAGCGTCAACCAAAGCCCCTCGTTTCGGTGGAACCGCTCGTTGTTTTTCAACCTGACTTTTTTTGGGGGAATTCGCCGCTCCGGGGCAGTCGGTGAAGATGCTGACCGCGCGTGGCGTCATGTCGGGTCGGTAAAAAGAAAGGCCCAGGCGCTTCCGCCCAGGCCTGTATTGCAAGAACATCCATCTGCCGCGCATTGATGCGCGCCGTAAAACGGATCATGCGGCGGCAGAAATCTCTGCGCTCGCCGAGACCGAAGCGATCGTCTTCAGGATCTGCGAGGCGATCTGGTAGGGGTCGCCCTGCGAGTTCGGACGACGGTCTTCCAGATAGCCCTTGTAATCGTTCTTGACGAACGAATGCGGGACGCGGATCGAGGCGCCGCGATCGGCGATGCCATAGCTGAACCTGTTCCACGGCGCGGTCTCGTGCTTGCCGGTCAAACGTTTGTCGTTGTCCGGGCCGTAGACGGCGATGTGGTCCATCAGGTTCTTGTCGAAAGCCGCCATCAGCGCTTCGAAATAGGCCTTGCCGCCGACTTCACGCATATAGGCGGTCGAGAAATTGGCATGCATGCCCGAGCCGTTCCAGTCGGTGTCGCCGAGGGGCTTGCAGTGGTATTCGATGTCGATGCCGTACTTTTCGGTCAAGCGCTGCATCAGATAGCGGGCCATCCACATCTGGTCGGCGGCCTTTTTGGAACCCTTGCCGAAAATCTGGAACTCCCACTGCCCCTTCGCCACTTCGGCGTTGATGCCTTCATGGTTGATGCCGGCCGCGAGGCAGAGATCAAGATGTTCCTCGACGATCTGGCGCGCAACGGAGCCGACATTCGAATAGCCGACGCCGGTATAGTACGGCCCCTGCGGTGCGGGATAGCCGCTCTCGGGGAAGCCGAGCGGACGGCCGTCCTTGTAGAAGAAATACTCCTGCTCGAAGCCGAACCAGGCGCCTTCGTCGTCGAGGATGGTGGCGCGCTTGTTAGATGCATGCGGCGTAACGCCGTCGGGCATCATGACTTCGCACATGACGAGCACGCCGTTGGTGCGGGCCGGATCGGGATAGACCGCGACCGGCTTCAGCACGCAATCGGAGCTGTGGCCCTCGGCCTGCTGCGTCGAGGACCCGTCGAAACCCCACAGCGGCAGTTGCTCGAGCGTCGGGAACTCAGCGAATTCCTTGATCTGCGTCTTGCCGCGAAGATTCGGGACGGGGGTGTATCCATCGAGCCAGATATACTCGAGCTTGTATTTGGTCATTCTAGAGCCTCTCGTTGCTTGGACACCGCAAGCAGGCGGATGTCGATGCATGGCCGAAACAGGCCGGCCTGCCGATGGATAAAAAGCAATTCGTGTGCCACTCGGCTGTCGCAGGGTGCGGCAAAATGATCATGCCCAGGCAGTTATTTTAATGAGCCGCCTCAGCAATGCATGCGGATGATCCAGGCGGCAATACTGCTTAAATCATAGGCAAATCATGATCTTTTCATAGGCATATTGCCTAGATGACTCGCAGGACCTATTTTGATGAGAGCTGAATCAATGAGCCTCTGAAAAAGCAGGGAGACCGGCAATGCAAGTCACGCAATCGCGACCGTCGGCGAAAATCCTGATGTTCCCGCTGGCAGCGCGCAGGTCTGCCTTAAATTTAAGCGCCAAGGCCAAATTCGCGGCAGAGCTTGCCGCGCTTCGCGGCGAGCACGCCGATTTCGATGGCTGGTACCACGAGGCCGCCGTTGAGGAAGAAGATCCGCGGCGGAAGAGCTGAACCCTTCCACGTCGATCTTGAAGAAAAAGCCCGGCGCGATCGCTCGCGCCGGGCTTTTCGTTCTGGCCTACCGACTATTCCTTGGCGCGCAGGTCGGTTCCGAGCGTGTCCTTGACGAAGATCATGCCGATGATCAGCGTCATCGCCGCGATGACCACCGGATACCAAAGGCCATAGTAGATATCGCCCTTGTAGGCGCTGAGCGCAAACACCGTCGCCGGCAGCAGGCCGCCGAACCAGCCATTGCCGATGTGGTAGGGCAATGACATGCCCGTGTAGCGAATGCGAGTCGGGAACATCTCGACAAGGATCGCCGCGATCGGTCCATAGACCATGGTCACGAACAGGACCAGGATGAACAGGATGCCGATCGTCATCGGCCAGTTAACCGCCGCCGGATCGGCGAACATCGCAAAGGCACCGCCGCCCGGTATGTTGTAGACGGTGACCTCGGGTGCGCCCGCTGCCTCATCGGCGGTCAAGACCTTGTCCTTAACCGCCTGATCGGTCGGAACCGCTGCCTTCTCGCCGCCGCGGATGGCGGCTGCGTCGAGCTTAAGTTCAGGATTGGCTGCGATGAAGGCATCGAGTTTCTGGTCCGCGACCTTGATCGCCGCTCGCTTCAGCGGATAGCCGCCGTCCTGCAAGGACATGTTGACTGCCTTGACGAAGGCGGCTTCCTTAGCCTTGGCCTGATCGCCGGCGGCGACCGCATCGTAAGACGCCACTGTCTCTGTACCGATTTTGACTGACGCGGGCGTCCCGGCCGCAGCCGTCGACACCACTTCATAGGGAACCGAGTTCTTGGTCAGGAACGAAGTCGCGATGTCGCAGGACGTCGTGAACTTCGCCGTGCCCACCGGATTGAACTGGAACTTGCAGTCGCCGGGAGCTGCCGTCACCGTTGCCCGAGTGCTCTGCTGAGCCTTGGCGAGCGCCGGATTGGCGGCCCAGGTCAACGCCTTGAACAGCGGGAAGGTACAGACGATAGCCAGCGCAAGACCAGCCATGATGATCGGCTTGCGGCCGATCTTGTCGGAGAGCCAGCCGAAGACGACGAAGAAGATCGAGCCGATAGCCAGCGCGATGGCGATCATGATGTTGACCGACTGCGCGTCGACCTTCAGCACGTTCTGCAGGAAGAACAGCGCGTAGAACTGGCCATTGTACCAAACCACGGCCTGACCGGCGGTGAGGCCGAGCAGCGCCAGGAGCGCGATCTTGGCGTTCTTCCACTGACCAAAGGCTTCCGAGAGCGGCGCCTTTGAGCCCTTGCCTTCGTCCTTCATCTTCTGGAAGGTCGGAGACTCCGAGAGTGACAACCGGATCCAGATCGAAACGGCGAGTAGCAGGAAAGAGACGATGAACGGAATGCGCCAGCCCCAGGCGGCGTAGGTCTCCTTGCTCAGCGATCCCTGCACGATCAGGATGACGATCAGCGACAGGAACAGGCCGAGCGTCGCTGTTGTCTGGATCCATGAGGTGTAGAAGCCACGGCGGTCATCGGGTGCATGTTCGGCGACATAGGTCGCCGCGCCACCATATTCGCCGCCCAGCGCCAAACCCTGCAGCATGCGCAGGACGATAAGGATCACCGGAGCCGCGATGCCCAAGGTTGCATAGCCGGGGAGCAGACCGACCAGGAAGGTCGACAGGCCCATGATCGTCATTGTGACCAGGAATGTGTATTTGCGGCCGACGAGGTCGCCGATGCGACCGAACAGCAGCGCGCCGAACGGGCGAACCAGAAAGCCTGCGGCAAAGGCCAGCAGTGCGAAGATGTTACGCGTTGCCTCGGGAATGGTCGGACTGAAAAAGGTTGAGCCGATGAAAGCCGCCAGTGAGCCGTAGAGATAGAAATCGTACCATTCGAAAACAGTGCCCAGCGAGGAAGCGAAGATGACTTTCTTCTCCTCCCGCGTCATGCCGCGGCTCGTTCCGCCGGCGGTCGATGCCATTGCCATAGGGTTTATCCTCCCGTGAGACCTCGATGCTGTGCGCCGACGTCCGCGTTCTCCTCCGAACGCGGACTCAAAGACGCAGCCAACACAGGGAAAATGGCAGAAAGGGCGGGGAAAGGGCACCGCGACGATGGGATTATGACTTTCGTATTAGGTGCAGTGCGAAGGCGGAGCGAAGCGCTCAGGCCCGCAGTGCTTCGAGCAAGCCGACGGCGGCCATCATGTCCCGTTTGCGAGCGGCGCGGCGCGCGACGGCTTCGGCGTCCTGTCCCCACTGTGCGGTCTGCCAGTCCTCGTCGACATGGCCGGCGGCCCAGGCCTGCTCGCCGTCTAGCTCGCCGAAATCGACCGCCAAGGCCAGCAATGCCGAGCCGGTCAACGACGTCATGACATGAATGGCGGCAAGGCGCAGCGGTTCGGCGCGTTGCGCCAGATGGCTGCCCAGCACCGCAATGGTTTCGCGCGGTTGCTCGACATGGATGATGCCCTCGGCAAGGTTGAAGCGGGCCCCAAGTGCCGCGCGGGCCCAGTCGATGACGGGATCCCACTGCTCGTTCTGCCGCTCGACCAGCCCTTGCGGGGCATCGGCGCGATAACAGAGCAGATCCGACGAGGCAAACCGCAGAATGTCTTCCAGAACCGCCTGCGGATCGCTGGCCACGCCATCGATGGCGGTGTTGACCAGCCGCATAACCGGCATCGTCATCGGATTGATCGTCTCGCCCTGTTCCGCGAACTCGCCGGCAACCAGCGTCGCGGCCGCCTCGGTTGGCAGCGCCAGCAGCGCTTTGCCCGGCGTGCGCACCGGCTTGCCGTCGAGATGGATGGCAAAGCCACCTTCCACCGGCGCGACCGAGACCTTCTTATACAAGCGCTTGGGCAGCGGCGTCTTCATCTGAATCTGGGCGCGACGCACCGGATCCGGATCGGAAAGATACTTGCCCGCTTCGAGGTCGTTGAGGATATCACGCATGAAGTGCCTTTCTTACACCGGTATCAGCTTGCGTGCCGGCCGGTTGACGATGACCAGGCCGGCCGCAATCAAGCCAAGTGCAAGAAAAATGCGAATGGTCAGCGGCTCGTTCAAGATGATCGCACCGCTTAAGACACCGAAGACCGGCGACAGGAAGGTGAAGCTGGACAAGCCCGAGGCCGGATAGCGGCGCAGCAGCCAGAACCACAACACATAGGTGAAGGCGACGATATAGATCGCCTGGAAAAGCAGCGCCAATGTCGGCAACAGGGAGGGATCGCGCACCGGCGGGCCGGCAAGAGGCAGCACCATCACGCCAACGATCGCAGCGCCGGCGAGTTGATAGAGCAGCAGTTTTTCCGCACTCGCCTCGACCAGTTTCGATCGTTTGATTAGGATATTGGTCAGGGCCCAGAACAACCCCGAACCGAGGCTCAGGAGATCACCGAACAGCATGTCTCCGCTACCGCCGAGCTTATCGGAAAAGACCGCGGCAAGACCGGCGAAGGCCAACAGCAGTCCGAGGAACTTGCGCATGGTGATCTGTTCGCCGAGCAGGAAATGGCCGCCGATCAGCATCCAGAACGGCATTGAGTTGACCAGCAAAGTATTGCGCGCCACGGTCGTATGCTCCAGGCCAACGTAGAGACAAAGGAACTCGACGCCGAAAAGCAAGCCGACCGCGATACCCGCCGGCAATGTCCCATCCCTGGTGAACAGCGCAATGCCGCGCCAGCGACACCAGAGAAAGACGCAGAAACCACCGATGACCGAACGCGCGATCGAGAGGAAGACGGGGTCGT
Organism: Mesorhizobium sp. LNHC209A00; assembly: GCF_000502915.1. Taxonomy (NCBI): domain Bacteria; kingdom Pseudomonadati; phylum Pseudomonadota; class Alphaproteobacteria; order Hyphomicrobiales; family Phyllobacteriaceae; genus Mesorhizobium; species Mesorhizobium sp. LNHC209A00. Next base: position 24,597 of record NZ_AYWT01000019.1, on the reverse strand, counting down.
AACCGGCATAAGAGACCTTGGCGGCGACGTAGTTCAGTCCCCAGGAGAATGTCAGGCCGACCATGATCGAGGCGGCGGCCATGTCGACCGCGTCGCGCCGATCGAGCGCATCGGTGGCGCCGCTCACGGTTAGTCCTCCGCGCTGGCGTCATCGAAGCCGATCAGGTTCCAGCTCTGGCGCATGTGCGGCGGCATCGGCGCGGTGACGTCGATGACGCCCTTGTCCGGGTGCGGGATAATGATGCGGCGCGCGTGCAGATGCAGCCGGTTTTGAATGCCGCCAGGAAAATCCCAGTTGGTGTCGGCCTCGAAGTATTTCGGGTCGCCGATGATCGGGCAGCCAATATGGGCGGCATGGACGCGAAGCTGGTGTGTGCGGCCGGTATAGGGTTCCATCTCCAGCCAGGTCATGGTCTGCGCCGCCTGCTCGATGATGCGATAATAGGACACGGCGTGGTCGGCGCCTTTCTCGCCATGCGCGGCGATGCGCACGCGGTCGCCGTCCGGCGTAGCCTCCTTGATCAGCCAGGTCGAGATCTTGTCCTCGCGCTTGGGCGGCACGCCCTTGACCAGCGCCCAGTAGGTCTTCTTGGTTTCCCGCGCCCGGAACGCCTCTGAAAGCTTCATCGCGGCCAGCCTCGTGCGGGCCACCACCAGCACACCCGACGTGTCGCGGTCGAGCCGGTGCACCAGCCGCGGCTTCTCGCCTTTCTGGCTGCGCCATGCTTCCAGCATGTCATCGACATTGCGGGTAACGCCGGAGCCGCCCTGAACGGCGAGGCCCGCCGGCTTGTTGAAGACGAAGACCTTGGGATCCTCGTGGATCAGCATCTTGGCGAGCACATCGGCGTCGCCCTGGTTGCGGATCGAGTGGCCGGTGAGCGCGCTCTCGCCCTTCTTGTCTACCTCGAGCGGCGGAACGCGAACCATCTGCCCTGGCTCGACGCGGGTGTCGGCCTTGACCCGGCCGCCATCGACGCGGATCTGGCCGGAGCGCAGCAGCTTCTGTAGATGGCCGAAGCCAAGGCCCGGGAAATGGGTCTTGAACCAGCGATCGAGCCGCATGCCCGCCTCGCCGGCCTCCACCGTGATCTGTTCAACGCCTGCCATGTCTTCTTCGCTTATCCGTTTCCCGAGCAGGGCTCTTGGCCTGCGCTTGGCGCGGCAATAACATTATGAAACGGTTCTTGCGAGCCAAAGTCCCAGAAACAGGGCAATGATCGCGCCAACGACGCTGGCAAGCGCATATCCGAACGCCGGCAGTGTCGAGCCGCGTTCCCACAGGGCCGCGAAGTCGAGCGAAAAGGCGGAGAAGGTGGTGAAGCCTCCAAGAATGCCGGTAGCAACGAACAGCCTGACCTCATTGGACCCGCCGCGACGCGCAAGGATGGCGATGAACAGCCCCATCGCAAACGAGCCGACGATGTTGATCGCCATCGTGCCCCAGGGATAGTTGGGACCGACGAGGCGCAGCGCGCCCATGCTGGTCAGATGGCGGATGCCGGCGCCGATGCCGCCGCCGACGGCTACGAGAAGCAGATTGAACATAGAACGTTACTGCCTTTGCACGCGTGGCGGCGTCAATCCCTCAAGTTTGCGACGGCGCTCCGGAACGCGCTTGCAACTCGCGCAACTTCACATCGGCCAGCTACCGGAAACGCAATCGATCCGACGTCACCATTGGGGCGGTTGCCAGCTTGGGTATTTCTTTTGAAATTCACTATAAAGAGCGTCGACCTCGACTTTGCTGACCGGACGCATCTGCTCATAGAGATAGCCGTCGACCCCCTCGGAGAGTTGATAAGAGGCCAGGCGCCTGTATGCGGCGCCAATGCCCCTGCCTTCGAGGATATATTGGTTTGGCATCGTGACGCAGATCTGCGCGCCCTGCTGCAGGTGGGTAACGGGCGGGTCGGTAACGACTATAAATTTAGATTTCAATGCTTTCGGCCCGAATTCATCACGGCTGTCCACTTGACAAGTCGGCTCCAGGTGTGAGGACAAACCAGGGTTCATTCCAAGCAACAGCCAATCGTTCATGACCGAACCTGAAGCAAACACCGCAAAACGATCATCGGGTTCCATCTTGGCGAGAAGGTCATCAGCGAGCCGCTTATATTCAGGCAGATTGTCGAGGTGAAGAGGAAGCGTGGCTTCCCTGGCGTACACGTAGCTGATCGGCGACAGCAGTTGTCGACCGCTCGGCAAGAAGGTGCCCAAGAACGCCAGTCCAGCGGCAACGGCTATACTAGCTGCCGTCCATCGCGCCCTCAGCGTTGACCCCGAAACGATCGCGACGATTGCCTGAGCATAGGCAGGAAAAAGCCAAAGAAATATAGGCATCGAATGATGGCGATCCGGATCCTGCGTCCGGGTAAACAGAAAAAAGGTGAGCGCCGAGGCAACGGCACAGAACAAAGAGAAGCGGTTGCCGCGTACAACAGAGAAATAAAGGCCCACCAGGATCAATAGCCAGTTTGCATAGCTGAGCCTGGATCCAATTTGCTCGAGTTGGGAGAGGAAATTCGTCTTGTATCCGGCGTAGAGCTCGCCGTAGTTGGTCCCCAAAATCTCGAGGATCAGGGGCAGCTGGAAAATCCATGCCGCTCCGGCAACAACGAGAACCGCACACAAGCCTCCCAACACGGCTTTCCAGAGGGCCGGAAAGTCCCGGTTCATTGCGATCCGCGGTAAAAAAAAGAATGCCGCGGAAATTGCGACCGCCACGGCGGAATACGCATACCAGCGGCGCAGCATGAACGCCAACCACAGATATCCACCGACCCGTACTCCGCTGGCCACCGGCTCCTGCGTGAGGAATTTTGATTTCCAAATGAAATAGGTTGCCGCGACTAGCGCCAAGGAACCGGCAATGTCCGGCATCCCGCGAAGTGTCGCCGCCCAAAATGGTGTGTAGAGAACGGCCGCAACCCAAACGGCAAACCAGCTTCGTGGCGAACGCTTCGCGGGGACCGCCTCGAGATAGCTTATTCTACCTATGAAGAGAGCAGTCGGAACCAGGTAAACCGCAACAACCGCAGCGATGTATGAAAATCTCGAGCCGCCGAAGACCGTGTAGAATGGCATCAGCGGCGCCAAAATCGCCACACTGTAACTGTCCTTCTGGATAGATGCCCGCAATTGGCGCAGCCACTGGACGGGATTCTCAACCAGGAAATCACCCTGCTGGTTAAACACCTTGAAATAGGCGTCATAATCCCAATAATAGACTGGATCTTCCAGACCTATGTATATTGCTACAAAAGCAACGCACAGCAATGCTGTGCATATATAAAGCCCGCCCCAAAGCCAACCGCTCCTGAGATTTTCCACTTGGGTCACCGAAGCGAAATTGCGAAACCGACCAATCCGAGCCAAGATATTTGCCGCCGCTAATGTACAACAAAAAACCGCTTGCAGATTACGAAGCATCAGATTCGCGCAACAACGACAAGCTACATACTTCAGCGCATTTCGGTTGTGAGCGATCACAGCGATTGGCAAGGCACGCCACGCGCATATGGAGAAGGCCGTGGCCTGCGCTCGGATGGGGTCGCTTGAGCAGCATTGAAATGCAATCGATACAAGGTGACTACTCAGGCGCGGTCCAATGCGGATATTTCTTCTTGAACTCGCTGTAGAGGGCGTCGATTTCCACTTTGCTGACCGGGCGCATCCGCTCGTAGAGGTAGCCGGCAACACCGCCGGACAGCTGATATGCCGCAATGCGCTTATAGGCAGCACCGATGCCTTTTCCTTCGAATATATATTGGTTCGGCATCGTGACGCACAGTTGCGCGCCCCATTGCAAATGAGTAACCGGTCGGTCGGTGACGACCGCATACCTTGATTTCAATGCTTCCGGTACGAACTGGTCGCGACTATCCACCTGGCAAGACCACCCGACGTAAGGGAGAAGGTTTCGGTCCATGCCAAAAAGCAGCGAGTCGCTCAGGACCGAGCCCGACGCAAAGACGGAAAACCGATCCTCTGGTCCCATTTTGCTTGTAAGATCGGCAATAAGCCGTCTGTATTCGGGAAGATTGTCGAGATGCAGGGGGAGTGTGGCTTCCTTGGCAAAAACGACGCTGACCGGCGACAGCAGCTGACGACCTATCGGAAAAAAGGTGCCCAAAAAAGCGAGTCCAGCGGCAACGGCAATGACGGCGGTTGACCATCGCGCTCTCAGCGCCGACACCGAAACGATTGCAACGATCGCTTGGCCATAGGCGGGAAAGAGCCAAAGAAACATCGGCATCGAATGGTGCCGTTCCGGATCCTGCGTTCGGGTGAAAAGGAAAAACGTGAGTACCGAGGCGACAGCGCAGAACAAGACAAACCTGTTGCCTCGCGCAACGGATAAGCAAAGGCCCACCAGCACCAAGAGCCAATTCAGGCAACTGAGCCTGGAGGCCATTTCGCCAAGTTGGGTGACGAGATCCGTCCTGTACCCGCTGTAAAGATCGCCATAGCTGGTTCCCAGAATCCTGGCGATCAGCGGAAGCTGAAAATTCCACGCGCTTCCCAGGATGACGGCGAGCGCGCACATGCCCCCCAACATGGCTTTCCGCAGCGCAGGGAAATCCCGATCCTTGGCAACCTGCAACAGACAAAAGAAAGCCGCGGAAATAGCGACCCCCATCACGCTATAGGCGTACCAGCGGCGCAGCATGAACGCCAACCACAGGCACGCGCCGGCGCTCATTGCGCTGATCACAGGTTCACGGGTCAGGAACTTCGACTTCCAAAGAATCCAGGTCCCCGCGGCAAGCGCGAAACAACCGGCAATGTCCGGCAGCCCACGAAGCGTTGCCGCCCAGAACGGCGTGTAGAGAAAGACCGCGATCCAGACGGCAAACCAGCCTCGGGACGGAGACGTCGCGGAGACCGCTTCAACGTAGCTCATTCTTGCTATGACAAGAATCGTCGGGACAAAATAGACTGCGACTATTGAGGCCATATAGGAAAGTCGTGAGCCGCCAAACACCAGGTAAAACGGCATCAGAGGCACCAAAATCGCCGCACTGTAGTCGTCCCTTTCGATGGAGATGCCTACATGACTCAGCCATTCCAGAGGGCTCTTGACCAGGAGCGCGCCCTCCCGGTTGAACGTGTTGAAATAGGCGGCGAAGTCCCAATAGTAGACGGATTCTTCGAGGTTTATGTAGACGACGCAGACAGCAACACCCAGCAATGCGGTGGCTATGTAGGTTGCCGTCCAGAATCCGAAGACCTTGTCGCTTGTCACCTGAGGCCGCCAAGAGAGGGAGAGATAAGAACCGTTGCGATCAAACGGGAAAGCGCTGGCACAGCCAAGAGCCATTCCGGCAAATGCGCACCCCATGAGAATCACAGGATGAATATTGAGCTCGAAACGGATGTATACTTGAACAAGCGGACGCCGCAAGCGTGGAGCGCGCCTTTCCAGGAGGTCCGCCGGACATCAGCGCCCTGCAATGAATGGCCGAACTCACACCTGCAGGCGTCAGAACGCTGCCGGTATCCCCGGCAGCGTTGACGAATTTCGGCTCAGGTCGTTCCAATCTTCTTCGGTTTGGTCGAGCCAATCATCTTCCAGTTCTTGTAGAACATCGAGTTGATGCGCTCGACGCTCACCGAGACGACCGCAAGCATGCCAGCGATCAGGCGGGGCACCGGGGACGGCCTGATAATATCCATGAACACGCAGTAGCGGCGGCCATCATACTCGTTGACCGAACGATGCAGCAGCGTGTCGTCGAAAATGAACTGCGGATTGTCGTACCAGTAGTTCTTGACGTTGCCGCATTCGACGAAAATCTCCGCTTTCACCGGGATCAGATTGTAGAGGATACGCAGGCTGAGCCGCAGCGGCCCGAAATGCCAGGAGGTCGATTCGCGCTTGCTGAAGACGGAAACGGCAATCGTCTTGATATATTTGAAGTCCTTGTTGAATTCCTCGACGTTGTCGATCCTGTGCTTGCCGTACCACTGGTAGACATACATGCCGCGCCGGCCGGCGCCGAAATTGGCGTCGATGTCGGCGATGATCTCATCCTTGCGCGCCTTGAAGACATCAAGGACCTCATTGACCTCACGCTGATAGTCGGCGGGAAACTGCTCCAGCTTCCACACGCCCGGATTTCTGTAGCACAGGAGATCGACCAGCAGGTTGAAGGGGGACAGCAGCCAGGTGAAGAGCCCGTTGCCCAGGAAGTAGCCGCTGAACAGCGCCAAATCCTTCCTATCGTTGCGCAACACGTCGATCAGACCACAGACGATGAAGATCGTCGTTAGGATCGGGATGAAATAGAAGCCAAGGGCGAGAAGAGGGATGGCAATGGCGAATTTGCGAAGGGATTTGCGAAGGGTTTTTGTCATTTTTCCACGCGCGAAGCGCGATCCTGTTGCGAATGAGGTGCCCAATAATGGCAACGGCCACCGCCCGACCGTGCGCCTTGATAAGGTTTTTTGGATCACCGCACAACGGCCATGGTATCTGGCCGGGCTGGGTGCGGCCTTGTCGAAACCTCAAATGGCAGTGACGTCAGGATGGCGACCGACACGCGCTCCTCCTCTGGCCGGCTCGGGCGCTTCGGCGATGGTATCAACATGACGCTAGCGGCGAGCAGCCCATGCAGGAGAACCGAAGCGGACGACCAGGGCGAGGCCGCGTTTTGCGCCGATAGGGCCACCGGGCTCCGCAAGCCCGGCTATTCCCGCTCTTTGCGCAGCTTTGCCCAGTAGTCGAGCCGCTTCCTGATGTCGCGCTCGAAACCACGCTCGGGCGGATCGTAGAAGGTCTGGCGGCCCATCTTTTCCGGAAAATAATCCTGGCCTGAAAAGGCATCTGGCTCATCATGGTCGTAGCGGTAGCCGGCGCCGTAATCCTCTTCCTTCATCAGCTTGGTCGGCGCGTTGAGAATATGCTTCGGCGGCAGTAGCGAGCCATGTTCCTTAGCGGCCCGCATGGCAGCCTTGAAGGCAGTGTAAACGGCATTGGATTTGGGCGCGGTGGCGAGATAGACGGTGGCCTCGGCAAAGGCGAGTTCCCCCTCCGGAGAGCCGAGATAGTCGTAGGCATCCTTGGCCGCGTTGGCGACGACCAGGGCCTGCGGATCGGCCAGCCCGATGTCCTCCATCGCCATGCGAACCAGCCGGCGGCCTAGATAGAGCGGATCCTCCCCGGCATCGAACATGCGCGCGAGATAGTAGAGGGCGGCATCGGGATCCGAGCCGCGCACCGACTTGTGCAGCGCCGAGATCAGGTTGTAATGGCCATCCTGGCCCTTGTCGTAAATCGGCGCACGGCGCTGGACGATTCGCTGCAGCCCTTCGGGATCGAATATCTCGCCAGGTTTGGCCGCGCGCCAGACCTCTTCTGCCAGTGTCAGCGATGCGCGTCCGTCGCCATCGCTCATACGAATGAGCATCGTGCGCGCTTCATCACCAAGCGGCAGCGCCCTGCCCTCCGCCTCCTCCGCCCGCGTCATCAGCTTGGCGATGCTGTCCTCACCCAGCGAATGAAAGACCATGACCCGCGCGCGCGACAACAAGGCCGCGTTGAGTTCGAAGGACGGGTTTTCTGTGGTGGCGCCCACCAGCACGACCGTCCCATCCTCCATGACGGGGAGGAATGAATCCTGCTGGGCGCGGTTGAAGCGATGTATCTCGTCGACGAAAAGCAAGGTCTGGCGGCCGTTGGCACGGCGCAGCTTGGCCGCCTCGAACACTTTCTTCAGGTCGGCGACACCGGAAAAGACCGCCGATATCTGCTCGAAGGCAAGGCTGGTCTCGCCCGCAAGCAGCCTCGCCACCGTGGTCTTGCCGGTGCCTGGCGGCCCCCAGAAGATCATCGATCCCAGCGAGCCGGAGCCGATCAGCCGGGTCAGCGCGCCATCGGGCCCCGTCAGATGTTCCTGGCCAACGACCTCGCCGAGATTTTTCGGACGCAACCTGTCGGCCAGCGGCCGTCCGGGCGGCACCTTTTCCGGTTCGTCAACGCTGAACAGATCGGCCATGCACTTCCTCAGAGCAATTCCAGGAAAAGTGTGAAGCGATTTTCCGTCCGGGATTGCGTCAAAACTTCCGTCCGGGATTGCGTCAAAACAAGGATATAGAGCAGGTCGGCGTTTTGGTGAAACACCGACCTGCTCCAAGTTTGGAGCGCGATCCCTTCAGGGTCGAACTCAGTAACGCAAAACCTGGCGCAGTATCTGCCCGCCGCGCTCGACGGTAAAGCGCCACCAGCGCGTATCCTGCTGGGCGACCTGCACCAGCACCGCGGCGGTGTCGATGGTGGTGCCGTTGACCTCGCGCACGATGTCGCCTGGCTGAAAGCCGAAATCGGCGGCCGGCGAATCGCGATTGATATCGATCACCGTCACGCCCTTGAGATCGGTGCGCAAGCCAAGCTTCTGGGCAAGCCGCGGCGACAGTTCCGAAACCTTCGCGCCCGAGAACGGGCTGCGGCCATGCAGCGTCACTTCCGAGGCTTTCGCCCCCGCCGGCGCGCGCTCCAGCGCAATGTCCATCGCCGCTTGCTGACCCTTGGTCAGGATCGCGAAATTCGCCTTGGTGCCGATCGACAGCGTCGCCATGCGGTAGTCGAGCGCCTCGATGCTCTCGACCGGCTTGCCATTGATCTGCAGCACGACATCGCCCGGCTTCAATCCTGCCTTGCCGGCGGGACCCGTCACGTCGACGGAGGAGACCAGCGCGCCGGTCGGCTTTTCCATGCCCAGCGATTCGGCGATCTGCGGCGTCACCGCTTCGAATTCGGCGCCGATATAGGGCCGTTCGAAGAAATCGAGACCGGCCTTGGCGGCATCGGCGAAAGCCCGCACCATGTTGGCGGGGATGGCGAACCCGATGCCGATCGAGCCGCCGCTGCGGCTGTAGATGGCGGTGTTGATGCCGATCAGCTGGCCGCCCATGTTGATCAGCGCGCCGCCAGAATTGCCGGGGTTGATGGCGGCGTCTGTCTGGATGAAATAACCCGAATCCGAAACGCCGATATGGCTGCGGGCAAGCGCGGAAACGATGCCGCTGGTTGTGGTCTGGCCAACACCGAACGGGTTGCCGATGGCCAGCACCAGGTCACCGACCTCGAGCGCGTCGGAATCCCCGATGGCGATGACCGGGAACGGCTTGTCGGACTCGATCTTGAGCACGGCGAGATCGAGCGTCTCGTCCTTCAGCATCACCTTGCTGGTGAATTCGCGGCCGTCGGCGGTCGCCACCTTGACCTCATCGGCATCCTTGATGACGTGGAAATTGGTCACGATGACACCGCTCGGATCGACGAGCACGCCCGAGCCGAGCGAAGACTGCGCACGCGGCTGGGCACGGCCGAAGAATTCCTCGAAGAATGGATCGCCTTCGAAAGGCGATGTCACCTTGGCGGTCTGCGAGGCATAGACGTTGACCACCGCGGGTGCCGTCTGCTTGACCAGCGGCGCGAATGAAAGCTGGACCTCCTCCCGGCCGAAAGGCACGCGCTTGTCCGGACCTGAAGTGGCATTCTCGCCTTCGACGCCATGCAGCAAGTCCGTCAACACGTCGGAGAGGCCTGGATCGGCGGGCTTGGCAGCGTCTTCGGCCAGCGCCTGCCGAACTGCCGGTGTGGCTGCGAACACCATGAAGGCGCAGAGCAGAACAAAGGACAGTCTTTTGGCGCGCATTACGAATCCTCCAAGCGAGTTCGGGCGCATTGTCCCGACGAATGTGCAAAATGAAAGGCTAAGCCGCTGAAATCCGATTATTTTCGCGGCAGTCAATCGTTTTGGGCACGCCTTGGCGCACGCCGTTATGAAAAAGGGGCCCGCAGGCCCCTCTAATTCACTCCGAAAAGGCGAAGCCTTATGCGGCTGCGACTTCGTCCGTGCCTTCGGCTTCGATGCGGGCGCGATCGCCGGCGCCCTTGGCCGAGGTGTCGCGATCGACGAACTCGATGACCGCCATCGCGGCATTGTCGCCGTGACGGAAGCCGGCCTTCATGATGCGCAGATAGCCGCCGTTGCGGGTGGCATAGCGCGGGGCGATGGTGTCGAACAGGCGCTTGACGACGCCTTCATTGCCGATCTGCGCGATCACCTGGCGGCGCGCGTGCAGGTCGCCGCGCTTGCCGAGGGTCACCAGCTTCTCAACGATCGGACGCAGGTCTTTCGCCTTCGGCAAGGTGGTGACGATCTGCTCGTGCTCGAGCAGCGACACCGCCAGGTTGGCGAACATCGACTTGCGGTGGCTAATGCTGCGGGCGAAGCGGCGGCCTTTAAAACCGTGGCGCATGGCTCTTTTCCTTCTTCAGTTGTTCAAGAGGCCACGGCCTCCGAGGGTTTTCCGCATGACCGTCGGATCGAGCGGCTCACGCCGCTGATCCTTGGAATTCATGCTCAATACTGGTCTTCGTAACGCTTGGCGAGGTCTTCGATGTTTTCCGGCGGCCAGTCCGGCACTTCCATGCCGAGGTGCAGACCCATCGCCGCCAGCACTTCCTTGATCTCGTTCAGCGACTTGCGGCCGAAGTTCGGGGTGCGCAGCATCTCGGCTTCGGTCTTCTGGATGAGATCGCCGATATAGACGATGTTGTCGTTCTTCAGGCAGTTGGCCGAACGCACCGAAAGCTCGAGTTCGTCGACCTTCTTGAGCAGCGCCGGGTTGAAGGCGAGCTCGGTGACGGCTTCGGCGGCGACTTCCTTCTGCGGCTCGTCGAAGTTGACGAACAGGCCAAGCTGGTCCTGCAGGATGCGGGCGGCGAAAGCCACCGCGTCCTCGCCCGAGATTGAACCGTCGGTCTCGATGGTCATGGTCAGCTTGTCATAGTCGAGAACCTGGCCCTCGCGGGTGTTCTCGACCTTGTAGGAGACCTTCTTCACCGGCGAATAGAGGCTGTCGACCGGGATCAGCCCAATCGGCGCGTCCTCGGCGCGGTTGCGCTCGGCAGGCACGTAGCCCTTGCCGGTATCGACGGTGAATTCCATGCGGATTTCAGCGCCTTCGTCCAGCGTGCAGATGACGTGGTCGGGATTGAGGATCTCCACGTCGCCAACCGTCTGGATGTCGCCGGCAAGAACCGCACCCGGGCCCTGCTTGCGAACGACCATGCGCTTGGGGCCATCGCCCTCCATGCGGATGGCGATTTCCTTGATGTTCAGGACGATGTCGGTCACGTCCTCGCGCACGCCGGCGATGGACGAGAATTCGTGCAGAACACCGTCGATCTGCACGGCGGTGACGGCCGCCCCGCGAAGCGAAGACAGAAGCACGCGGCGCAGCGCGTTGCCAAGCGTCAGGCCAAAGCCACGCTCGAGCGGCTCAGCGACCAGCGTGGTCAGCGTCTTCTTCTTCGACGAGAACTCGATCTTGTTCGGCTTGATCAGTTCCTGCCAATTTTTCTGGATCATGATGCTTTCCTTCCGTTGACCCGCCACCATCCAATCGTGGCGGGCGACCTGGAATACCGCGGAGGAACGCCCTTGGGCGCTCACGCGGCGTTCGATAAATTGCTTAGACGCGGCGCTTCTTGCGCGGGCGGCAGCCATTGTGCGGGATCGGCGTCACATCACGGATCGAGGTGATGGTGAAGCCGGCCGCCTGCAGGGCGCGCAACGCCGACTCACGACCGGAGCCCGGTCCGCAGACCTCGACTTCGAGCATGCGCATGCCGTGTTCCTGGGCCTTCTTGGCAACGTCCTCGGCAGCCATCTGGGCGGCGAACGGGGTCGACTTGCGCGAGCCCTTGAAGCCCTGGGCACCGGCCGACGACCAGGCAATCGAATTGCCCTGCGCGTCGGTGATGGTGATCATCGTGTTGTTGAAGGTCGAATTGACGTGGGCAACGCCCGACGAAATGTTCTTGCGTTCGCGACGGCGAACACGAGCGGCTTCCTTGGCCATGATAGTCCTTTCAGTTGATCTCTACACCGCCGTAATGCCAGCGGCTCCACCTGGAAAAGTGAGAAGTGAATTAGTGAGTAGTGACAGTGCAGGCGTCAACGCCGCAATTCACTACCCGCCACCAGCTACTCAGTCTCTTACTTCTTCTTGCCGGCGATCGACTTGGCCGGGCCCTTGCGGGTACGTGCGTTGGTGTGCGTGCGCTGGCCGCGAACCGGCAGCGAGCGGCGGTGACGCAGGCCGCGATAGCAGCCAAGGTCCATGAGCCGCTTGATGTTCATCGACACTTCGCGACGCAGGTCGCCTTCGACCTGGTAGTCGCGGTCGATGGTCTCGCGGATCTGCAGCACTTCCGCATCGGTCAGCTGGTTGACGCGACGCTCGGCCGGGATGCCGACCTTGTCGACGATCTCCTGGGCGAACTTCTTGCCAATGCCGTGAATGTACTGAAGCGCGATGACGACGCGCTTGTTGGTCGGAATGTTGACGCCGGCTATACGAGCCATGTTCTTCTCTTCTCCATGTGGGCCGGACAAGCCGGCATTATTCAGATTGCCCCGCGTCCGGTGGAGGCCGGCCCTTGCGGGAGTTTCCAGTTCAAAGCGACTGCCCTGCCCTTGCGGACAGGCAAAGCGCGCATCTGATAGGAAGACGGGCCGCCATACCGCAGCAAGCCATGTCCGTCAAGCTTAATCTTTAAATTCCCTTACCGCGCCTTCTCGGCCGCGGCGAGCACGGCTTCAATCTCGGCGGTTACCGCGTCGATACTGGCCATACCGTCGACAGTCTTGAGCTTGCCTTTGGCGTAATAGTAGCCGGTCAGCGGAGCGGTCTTCTTGTAGTACTCCCGCAGGCGCTCCTCGAACACGGCGGGATTGTCGTCCTTGCGAACCGGCTGGCCGGCGGCCTTTGCATCATCGGCGCGCTTGACGATTCGACCAACCAGGGCCTTGTCGTCGACAACCAGTTCAATGACGGTGTCGAGACCAATGCCACGCTCTGAAAGCATCGATTCAACCGCATCGGCCTGCACCAGCGTGCGCGGATAGCCGTCGAGGATAAAACCCTTGGCGCAGTCAGCCTGATCGATACGCTCGGCGACGATGGCGTTGACGATGGCGTCGGACACCAGCTCGCCGGCATCCATCACCGCCTTGGCACGCTTTCCGACCTCGGTACCGGCCTGAACGGCGGCACGCAGCATATCACCCGTCGAGAGCTGCGGTATGCCGTGTTTTCCTACCAGTCTTTGTGCTTGTGTCCCCTTGCCCGCTCCTGGCGGCCCAAGCAAAATCAACCTCATCTGGCTTTCTTCCCCCCGCGCAGCTTCGACTTCTTGATCAGGCCTTCATACTGGTGCGCGATCAGGTGACCCTGAATCTGCGCAACCGTATCGAGCGTGACACTGACCACGATCAGAAGCGATGTGCCACCGAGGTAGAATGGTACGCCAGTCGCCGAGATCAGGAACTCCGGCAACAGGCACACCAGCACCAGATAGATGGCGCCGACGACAGTGATGCGGGTGAGAACGTAGTCGATGTAATCGGCGGTGCGCTCGCCCGGACGGTAGCCCGGGATGAAGCCCGAATGCTTCTTGAGCTGGTCGGCGGTGTCCTTCGGGTTGAACACGATCGCTGTGTAGAAGAAGGCGAAGAACACGATCATGGCCGCATAGAATGCCATGTAGAGCGGCTGGCCGTGGCCAAGCGAGGCCAGGATGGTGCTGGCCCAGGCCGGCATGTTGGTCGTCTGCGAGAAGCCGGCGACGGTGGCCGGCAGCAGAAGCAGCGACGACGCGAAGATCGGCGGGATAACGCCCGAGGTGTTGAGCTTAAGCGGCAGATGCGAGGTGTCGCCCTGGAACATGCGATTGCCGACCTGGCGCTTCGGATACTGGATCAGCAGGCGGCGCTGGGCGCGCTCGAAGAACACGATAAGCGCGATGACGACGATGGCCAGCACGATGATCGCCAGGATCAGACCGGTCGACAGGGCGCCGGTACGGCCGAGCTCCAGTGTGCCGGAAATGGCATGCGGCAAGCCGGCGACGATGCCGGAGAAGATAATCAGCGAAATGCCGTTGCCGATGCCGCGCGCGGTGATCTGCTCGCCCAGCCACATCAGGAACATGGTGCCGCCGACCAGCGTGACGACGGTGGAGATGCGGAAGAACATGCCGGGATCGCTGACGATGCCGTTGCCGTTCTCCAGTCCCACCGAAATGCCATAGGCCTGCACCAGCGCCAGAAGCACGGTGCCGTAGCGCGTGTACTGGTTGATGACCTTGCGGCCCTGCTCGCCTTCCTTCTTCAGCGCTTCCAGCGAGGGAATGACCGAGGTCATCAGCTGCATGATGATGGAAGCGGAGATGTAGGGCATGATGCCGAGTGCAAAGATCGCCATGCGCTGCACGGCACCGCCGGCGAACATGTTGAACATGCCGAGCACGCCCTTGCTCTGCGAGGAGAAGGCCTGGGCGAAAGCGTCGGGATTGATGCCGGGAAGCGGGATGTAGGTACCGAGGCGATATACGAGCAACGCGCCGATGGTGAACCAGATGCGTTTCTTAAGGTCCTCCGCCTTGGCGAAGGCCGAGAAATTCAGATTCGAGGCTAGTTGTTCAGCAGCCGAAGCCATGCCTGATTCTCCGCTTGGTAACGCTTGATGGCCCGTGAGGTCAGGCGGTGCGTTTCACCGAAGCTCACGAGATAAGCTCCGGGCTGTAAACATGCAAGCGGCCGCGTCGACGCGGCCGCTAAATTGAGCAGGTCAAAGCGCGATCGGAAGCAAAAACGGATACCACTCTTGCCGCCCGCGCTTCAAATTGCCGTTACTCGGCGGCTGCCTTTTCCGGCAGCTTGACCGAACCGCCGGCCTTTTCGATCTTCTCGATCGCGGCCTTGGAGGCGCCGGCGACGTCGAAGGCGAGTTTGGCCTTGAGTTCGCCATCGGACAGCACGCGCACGCCATCCTTGACGCGACGGATGACACCGGCGGCGACAAGCGCCTCGGCCGTCACGGTCGCCTTGACGTCAAGCTTCTTGGCATCGACGGCTTCCTGGATACGGGCCAGCGAGACAACGGTGAAGCTCTTGGCGAAGATGTTGTTGAAGCCACGCTTCGGCAGGCGCCTGTAGAGAGGCATCTGGCCACCCTCGAAGCCGTTGACGGCGACGCCGGAGCGCGCCTTCTGGCCCTTGACGCCGCGACCGGCGGTCTTGCCGGAGCCGGAGCCGATGCCGCGGCCGAGACGCTTCTTGGAGTGCGTCGCGCCGTCCTTGTCACGCAGATCATTGAGTTTCATCTGGGTTCTCCTGCGCTCTTGCTCAGCCCTCGTCCACGACGCGGACGAGATGCTGGACGGCAGCGATCATGCCGCGCACGGAAGGCGTATCTTCCAGCGTGCGCTGCTTGTGCATCTTGTTGAGGCCGAGGCCGACCAGCGTTGCGCGCTGTTCTTTCGGGCGGCGGATCGGCGAACCGATCTGCTCAACGGTGATGGTCTTGGTTGCTTTCTTGGCCATGGTCAAAATCCCTGGTCAGATCGACTATTCTTCAGCCGCAACGGCGGTGCCGCGGCGGGCCTGAAGGGTCGAATACTTGATGCCACGCGCGGCAGCCACATCCTTGGGATGCATCTGGCTCTTCAGCGCGTCGAAGGTGGCGCGAACCATGTTGTACGGGTTCGACGAACCCATCGACTTGGCAACCACATCGTGCATGCCCAGCGTCTCGAAGACGGCGCGCATCGGGCCGCCGGCGATGATGCCGGTACCCTGCTTGGCAGCGCGCAGCAAAACGCGGCCGGCGCCCCAACGTCCCTCAACGTCGTGGTGCAGCGTCCGGCCCGAGCGCAACGGCACGAAGATCATGTCGCGCTTTGCGGATTCAGTTGCCTTGCGGATAGCTTCCGGCACTTCGCGCGCCTTGCCGTGACCAAAGCCAACGCGGCCCTTCTGGTCGCCGACGACGACGAGTGCGGCAAAACCAAAGCGACGGCCGCCCTTGACGACCTTGGCGACGCGGTTGATGTGGACAAGCTTGTCCACCATCCCGTCATCGCGTTCTTCACGATCGCGGCCGCGGCCGCCATCCCTACGTTCCTGTGCCATATCCTGTTCCTTGTTCTTTTCCGGAAGCACGGGTTGCTGATTGCCGGCGCCGCTTTGGGTCGCCGACGGTGAAAGTTATTTCTTCCTTTGCATGATCTTATCCGAAAAGTCTGGAACTTTCGGAGGTCATGCTTAGAAGCTGAGACCGCCTTCGCGGGCCGCTTCAGCCAGTGCCTTGACGCGGCCGTGATAGATGTAGGCGCCGCGATCGAAGACGACTTCCTTGACGCCGGCCTTGGTGGCGCGCTCTGCAATCAGCTTGCCGATCGCAGCGGCGGCAGCAGTGTCAGCGCCGGTCTTGAGCGAACCCTTGAGGTCCTTCTCGAGCGTCGACGCGGCGGCGATGGTGTGGCCCTTGGCGTCGTCGATGACCTGGACGTAGATGTTCTTCGACGTGCGATGAACCGACAGACGCGGACGCTCGCCGGCGACTTTCTTGATCTGACGGCGCACGCGCTGCGCTCGGCGCTGGATGGATTCCTTGATAGCCATGATAGTTCCTTGCCTTCAAAAAACGGGGGCCGCCATATGCGGTAGGCGAAGCGCCTCCCGCGACCGCTCCCCGCGGCGTTAACTTCCGTGGCTTGGTCCCTGTCCGAAAAGTCTGCAACTTTTCAGGGCCAAGCCGATTACTTCTTCTTGCCTTCCTTGCGGACGATCTTCTCGCCAGCGTAGCGGACGCCCTTGCCCTTGTAGGGCTCGGGACCGCGGTATTCGCGGATCTCCGCCGCGACCTGGCCGACCTGCTGCTTGTCGATGCCGGCCACGGTGATTTCAGTCGGCTTCGGCACGGTGATCGTGATGCCGGCCGGCGTCTCGTAGACGACATCATGGCTGAAGCCAAGGGCTAGTTGCAGGTTCTTGCCCTGCAAGGCGGCGCGATAGCCGACGCCGGTGATCTCGAGCTTCTTCTCGAAACCGTCCTTCACGCCCTGCAGGATGTTGACGATCTGCGTGCGCGACATGCCCCACTTGGAGCGGGCGGTCTTGGTCTGGTCGCGCGGCTGGACAGCGATTTCGCTGCCTTCCATCTTGACCAGGACTTCGTCGTTCACCACGAACTTCAGCTCGCCCTTGGGGCCCTTCGCCGTCACGGTCTGGCCATTGACGGTCGCGGTCACGCCCTGCGGCAGCGAAACGGGTTTCTTTCCAATACGAGACATCAGGTTGTCCTCGTCACTTCTCTTGTTTCAGGTCTCTGTCTTCGGGAACGATCCGAAGACCGAATTCCACGTGCGGTAAGCTGCCGGATCAGAAGATCTGGCAGAGGATCTCGCCGCCGACGTTCTGTTCGCGTGCTTCATGGTCGGCCATCACGCCCTTCGGTGTCGAAAGGATGGCAATGCCGAGGCCGTTGGCCACGTGCGGGATCGACTTGGCCGAGACGTAAACGCGGCGGCCGGGCTTCGATACGCGGGCGATTTCGCGCACCACCGGGGCACCGTCGAAATACTTCAGCTCGATTTCGATCTCGGACTTGCCGTTATCGAAGTCGGTCTGGCTGTAGTCGCGGATATACCCTTCAGCCTTCAGCACGTCGAGGACGCGGGTGCGCAGACGCGAGGCCGGCGTCGAGACACTCGACTTCTTGCGGCCATAGGCGTTGCGGATGCGGGTCAGCATATCGCCGAGAGGATCGCTCAATGACATATTATGTCCTCCTTACCAGCTCGACTTGACCAGGCCCGGGATCTGGCCGTTATTGCCGAGATCCCGAAGCGCGATGCGCGATACTTTGAGCTTGCGATAGTAGGCGCGCGGGCGGCCGGTGACTTCGCAGCGGTTGCGGATGCGGATTTTGGCCGAGTTGCGCGGCATGGCGGCAAGCTTGAGCTGAGCGCGGAAGCGCTCTTCCATCGGCTTGGATTGATCCATGATGATCGCTTTGAGCGCAGCGCGCTTGGGACCGTACTGGTCTGCAAGCTTGCGGCGCCTGTTGTTCTTCTCGACTGAGCTGGTCTTTGCCATTTCAGATTTTTCCTTTTCTCGCTGCCGTTACTGGCGGAAGGGGAAGTTGAAGGCCTTGAGCAAAGCCCTGGCTTCGTCGTCCGTCTTCGCAGTCGTACAAACGATGACGTCCATGCCCCAGATCTGATCAACCTTGTCGTAATTGATCTCCGGGAACACGATGTGCTCCTTGATGCCCATGGCGTAGTTGCCACGGCCATCGAAGCTCTTGGGGTTCAGTCCGCGGAAGTCGCGGACGCGCGGCAGCGCGATGTTCACGAGGCGGTCGAGGAACTCGTACATGCGTTCCTTGCGCAGCGTGACCTTGGCACCGATTGGCATCTTCTCGCGAACCTTGAAGCCCGCGATCGAATTGCGGGCGCGGGTGACGACGGCCTTCTGGCCGGCAATCATCGCCAGGTCCTCGGCCGCGACCGAAGGTTTCTTCGAATCGGCGGTCGCTTCGCCCACACCCATGTTCAGCACGATCTTATCGAGGCGCGGAACCTGCATCTCGTTGTCGTAGCCGAACTGCTCCTGCAGCGCCTTGCGGATGGTCTCGTTGTAGACCTGCTTGAGGCGCGGCGTGTTGTTGGCAGTCGCCTGCTTGGTTTGAGCCTTAGCCATTGATGACTTCTCCCGAGCGCTTGGCGACGCGCACCTTCTTGCCGTCCTTCTGGAAGATGAAACCGACGCGGGTCGGCTTGCCATCCTTCGGGTCGGCCAGCGCGATGTTCGACAGCTGGATCGGCGCTTCCTTGGTGATGATCCCGCCCTCTTGGGACTGGGACTGCTTCTGGTGACGACGGATCATGTTGACGCCGCGCACCAGCGCGGTGTCATCCTTCGGCTGAACCGAGAGGACTTCGCCCGAACGGCCCTTGTCCTTGCCGGCCAGCACGACGACCTTGTCGCCTTTTCTAATCTTTTGCATTGGTCCGGCTCCTTACAGCACTTCAGGCGCGAGCGAGATGATCTTCATGTGGTTCTTGGCGCGAAGTTCGCGCGGAACCGGTCCGAAGATACGCGTGCCGATCGGCTCTTTTTTGTTGTCGACGAGAACGGCCGCGTTCTTGTCGAAACGGATCACGCTGCCGTCCGGGCGGCGGATGTCCTTGGCCGTGCGAACCACGACCGCCTTCATCACATCGCCCTTCTTAACGCGGCCGCGCGGAATGGCTTCCTTGATCGACACCACGATGATGTCGCCCACGGAAGCGTATTTCCGCTTCGAGCCGCCCAGCACCTTGATGCACATGACACGACGCGCGCCGGAATTATCCGCCACGTCGAGGTTTGTTTGCATCTGAATCATGACTGGCCGCCTTCTTCTTTTCTAACGGGATGGGCTCGAAGCCCCTCCCCGGTCTGTCCAAAATTCGTTTGTTTACGCCTGATCCGAGGAAACGACGATCCAGCGCTTGTCCTTCGAAATCGGCTTCGATTCCTGGATGAACACCTGATCGCCAACCTTGTGGGCGTTGTTCTCGTCGTGCGCCTTGTACTTCTTGGTCATGCGCACGGTCTTCTTCATCACGGGATGCGTGAAGCGCCGTTCGACCTTGACGACAACCGTCTTCTCGTTCTTGTCGCTGACGACGGTGCCCTGCAGAATGCGCTTTGGCATGGTTTTCGTCCTTAAGCCTTCTTGGCCGCGGACTTTTCCGCAGCGATGGTCTTGATACGCGCAATGTCCTTGCGGACCTGCCTCACGCGCGCGGTCTTCTCGAGCTGGCCGGTGGCCTTCTGGAAGCGCAGGTTGAACTGCTCCTTCTTCAGGCTGGCCAAGTCGTCGGTCAGTTGGTCCTGGGTCTTGGTCCGGATGTCTTCGGCTTTCATGATCAGCCCGTCCTTATTCTGCGATGCGCTGTACGAAGCGCGTCCTGACCGAGAGCTTGGCCGCGCCGAGACGCAGCGCCTCACGGGCGGTTTCTTCATTGACGCCGTCGATCTCGAACATGATGCGGCCCGGCTTGACGCGCGCCGCCCAGTAATCGACCGCGCCCTTGCCCTTGCCCATGCGGACTTCGGTCGGCTTCGACGTGACCGGCACGTCCGGGAAAATGCGGATCCAGACGCGGCCGGCACGCTTCATTTCGCGAGTGATCGCGCGGCGGGCCGCCTCGATCTCACGCGCGGTGACGCGGTTCGGCTCAAGCGCCTTCAGCCCGAAACCACCGAAATCCAGGTTGGTGCCGCCCTTTGCGGTACCATGGATACGGCCCTTGAACTGCTTGCGGAACTTTGTGCGCTTTGGCTGCAGCATCGTTCTAACTCCAAATTCCTAAATGTCTCAGGCGTTTTCGCGACGACGACCGCGTTCGCGATCACCACCACCGCCATGCGCGGCATCACCCTCGGTCGCGCGACGTTCCGAAGCCATCGGATCGTGCTCGAGGATCTCGCCCTTGAATACCCAGACCTTGACGCCGCAGATGCCATACGCCGTGTTCGCCTCGGCCGTGCCGTAGTCGACATCGGCGCGCAGCGTGTGCAGCGGCACGCGACCTTCACGGTACCATTCCATGCGCGCGATCTCGGCGCCGCCAAGACGGCCGGCGCAGTTGATGCGGATGCCTTCGGCACCGAGGCGCATGGCCGACTGAACGGCACGCTTCATGGCGCGGCGGAACGCGATACGGCGCTCGAGCTGCTGGGCGATCGACTGGGCGACCAGGGTCGCGTCGATCTCCGGCTTGCGCACTTCAACGATGTTGAGGTGCGTCTCGGACTTCGTCATCTCCATCAGCTTCTTGCGAAGCTTCTCGATGTCGGCGCCCTTCTTGCCGATGATCAGACCCGGGCGCGCGGCATGGATGGTGACGCGGCACTTCTTGTGCGGACGCTCGATCACGACCTTCGAGATCGCGGCCTGCTTGAGTTCCTTCTCAAGATACTTGCGGATCTTGATGTCCTCATGCAGCAGCTTGCCGTACTCGCCGGTGTTCGCGAACCAGCGCGAATCCCAGGTGCGGTTGATGCCGAGGCGAAGACCGATCGGATTGACTTTCTGGCCCATTATGCGGCCTCCCCTTTTTCTTCGACTTCACGAACGACGATCGTGAGGTGCGAGAACGGCTTCTCGATACGGCTGGCGCGACCACGGCCACGAGCGTGGAACCGCTTCATGACGATCGACTTGCCGACATAGGCTTCCGCCACTACCAGCGCATCGACATCAAGGTCGTGGTTGTTTTCCGCGTTGGCGATTGCCGATTCCAGCGTCTTCTTGACCGTGCCGGAAATCCGCTTGGCCGAGAATTCGAGATCGGAAAGCGCTGTCGCGACCTTCTTGCCGCGGATCAGCGCGGCAACCAGGTTCAGCTTCTGCGGGCTGATACGGATCGTGCGCAACACGGCGCGCGCTTCGTTGTCAGCAAGCCTGCGCGGAGCTTTGGCCTTGCCCATGATTATTTCCTCTTCGCCTTCTTATCCGCGCCGTGACCGTAATAGGTCCGGGTCGGAGCGAATTCACCGAACTTGTGACCGACCATGTCCTCGTTCACCGAAACGGGAACATGCTTCTGGCCGTTGTAGACACCGAAGGTGAGGCCGACGAACTGCGGCAGGATGGTGGAGCGACGGCTCCACATCTTGATCACCTCATTGCGACCGCCTTCACGAACCTTGTCCACCTTCTTGAGAAGGTAGCCGTCAATGAAGAGATCGGAAGAGCACACGTCTGAACTCCNGGTCGCCTTGTTGGACCGCGTCTTCTTGCCCTTGGTCGGCTTGCCCCACGGGCTGACCGGATGACGGCCACCGGAGGTGCGGCCTTCACCACCACCATGCGGGTGGTCGACCGGGTTCATGGTCACGCCGCGATTGTGCGGGCGCTTGCCACGCCAAACCGTGCGGCCGGCCTTGCCGTCGTTGATGTTGCCGTGGTCCGGATTGGACACGGCACCGACGGTGGCCATGCAGGAGCCGTGAACGACACGCTGCTCGCCCGAGTTGAGGCGCAGGATCGCCATACCCTGGTCACGGCCGACCAACTGGCCGTAACCACCTGCCGACCGGGCGACCTGGGCGCCCTTGCCCGGCTTCAGCTCGATGTTGTGGACGATGGTGCCGACCGGCATCGAGGCCAGCGGCATCGCATTGCCCGGCTTCACGTCGACCGCTTCGCCAGCCACGATCTTGTCGCCAGGAGCCAGACGCTGCGGAGCGATGATGTAGGACAGCTCACCATCATCATACTTGATCAGTGCGATGAAGGCGGTGCGGTTCGGATCGTATTCAATGCGCTCGACCGTGCCGACAACGTCGAACTTGCGACGCTTGAAGTCGATGATGCGGTACGAACGCTTGTGGCCACCACCGATGAAGCGGGCGGTGATACGGCCGTGGTTGTTGCGGCCGCCCGACTTGGTCAGACCCTCGGTCAGGCCCTTGACGGGCTTGCCCTTATAGAGGCCCGAGCGGTCGACGATGACCAGCTGGCGGGTGCTCGGCGTTACCGGGTTGAATTTTTTCAGTGCCATTGTTGTTGTCCTCGCGGCCTTGCTCAGAGACCCGTCGCGACGTCGATCGACTGGCCGTCGGCCAGCGTCACGATCGCCTTCTTGACGTCGCTCTGGCGGCCGATCGTGCCGCGGAAGCGCTTGATCTTGCCCTTGCGGACAAGCGTGTTCACGGCCATCACCTTGACGCCGAACAGCGCTTCGACGGCGGCCTTGATTTCGGGCTTCGACGCCTTCTTGGCGACGTTGAAGACGACCTGGTTCTGCTCGGAGGCCATGGTCGACTTTTCAGTGATCGCCGGCGAGACGATCACGTCGTAGTGACGAAGGTCGGTCATTTAAAGCGCTCCTCGAGAGCCTCGACGGCGGCCTTCGAAAGGACCAGCGTGCCGCGGCGCAGAATGTCGTAGACGTTGATGCCCTGGATGGGCAGCACGTCGATGTTGGGGATGTTGGTGGCTGCCAGCTTGAAGTTCTTGTCAAGCTCGGCGCCGCCAATCACCAGGGCGTTGGTCAGGCCCAGTGTCGCGAAATTCGCGATCAGCGCCTTGGTCTTGGCCTCGGTCAGCTTCAGCTCGTCGATGATGATGATCGACGCGCTCTTGGCCTTGGCCGAAAGGGCATGCTTGAGGCCAAGCGCACGAACCTTCTTGGGGAGTTCATGCTCATGGCTGCGAACGACCGGGCCGTGGGCCTTGCCGCCGCCGCGGAACTGCGGAGCGCGTGCCGAGTGGTGACGGGCGCGGCCCGTACCCTTCTGCTTGTACATCTTGGCACCGGTGCGCGCGATTTCGGCGCGGCCCTTGGCCTTGTGCGTGCCCTGCTGCTTCTTGGCAAGCTGCCAGCGCACGACGCGCTGCAGAATGTCCTCGCGCGGATCAAGGCCGAAAATTCCGTCGGAAAGTTCCACCTTGCCGGCGTCTTTGCCGCCGAGCGTTGTGATCTTGAGATCCATTATTCCGCTCCCTCTGTGGCCGGAGCCTCGTTCTTAGCAGCTGCCTCAACGGCGCGGATCGCGGCGGGCTTCGGCGCATTGGCCGGCAGTGCCACCTTGGCCGCGTCGCGGACCAGGATCCAGGCGCCCTTCGATCCGGGAACCGCGCCGCGGATCAGGATCAGGCCGCGGTCGGCATCGGTCGAAACGACCTCGACATTCTGCGTGGTGACCCTGACGTCGCCCATGTGACCAGCCATATGCTTGCCCTTGAACACCTTGCCCGGGTCCTGGCGCTGACCGGTCGAACCGTGTGTACGGTGCGAGACCGAGTTACCGTGGGTCGCGCGGCCACCACCCATGTGGTGGCGCTTGATGACGCCCTGGAAACCCTTGCCGATCGTCGTGCCCGTCACATCGACCTTCTGGCCGGCGACAAAATGGTCGACGGTGATCTCGGCGCCGATGTCGATCATGTTGTCGGCGGAGACGCGGAACTCAGCGACCTTCGCCTTCGGCTCGACGGAGGCGGTCGCGAAATGGCCGCGCATCGCCTTCGACGTGTTCTTCACCTTGGCGAGGCCAACGCCGAGCTGAACGGCGGTGTAGCCATTCTTCTCCTGCGTGCGCTGTGCCACGACCTGGCAGTTCTCCATCTGGAGAACGGTGACGGGAACATGTTCCCCGGCATCATTATAGATGCGGGTCATTCCCACCTTCTTTGCAATCACACCTGAACGCATCGGTTCAATTCCTTTAGAGTTCCGGGCCAGGGGCACCGCCCCTTACCGCGCTCTCATTCCCTTAGAGCTTGATCTCGACGTCGACGCCGGCGGCCAGATCGAGCTTCATCAAAGCATCGACCGTCTGCGGGGTCGGATCGACGATGTCGAGCAGACGCTTGTGCGTGCGCATCTCGAACTGCTCGCGGCTCTTCTTGTCGACGTGGGGCGACCGGTTGACCGTGAACTTTTCGATCCGCGTCGGCAGCGGAATGGGGCCGCGGACGTTTGCCCCGGTGCGCTTGGCCGTCGACACGATTTCCTTCGTCGAGGCGTCGAGCACGCGGTGATCAAACGCCTTCAGGCGGATGCGGATATTCTGTCCGTTCATGCGTCACTTCCTTGTTCTGGCGCGGCGCGGGCAACTCCGGCGCCCGCGACAGATCGGTTTAAGTCCAAATTACTCTTTGATGGTGACGACGATGCCGGCACCGACGGTGCGGCCGCCTTCACGGATGGCGAAGCGCAGCTTCTCTTCC
>NZ_AYWT01000018.1:0-96779 GCF_000502915.1 Mesorhizobium sp. LNHC209A00 | reverse complement strand
CGCCAGCTGAAGCGCTTGACCAATGGCTCATGAAAAGAGAAACCGACCCTGTTGCGACGACCGTTTGAATCCGCCAAATATGCCGCGACAGCCTATCGCGATCACCTTGCCGCCCACGGCCTGGTCGGTTCCATGGGCCGGCGCGGCAATCCCTACGACAACGCAAAGGCGGAAAGCTTCATGAAGACGCTCAAAGTCGAGGCCGTCTATCCGATGGCGTTCGAGACGTTCGCCGATGTCATCGAACACCTTCCGCATTTCCTTGAGGAGGTCTACAACCGCCGACGGCTTCACTCAGCACTCGGCTATCTCAGTCCAATGCAATTCGAGGATCAACACACCCGGCAAACGGTCAAATCAGCGGCCTGACTCTGTCCGGCCCGCGGGGCTCACTCCAGTGCCCGCCGATGATCCGTCACCTGAGATCCCCTGACCTGTTTGGACCCATCGATCGCCTGCCGGCACTTGGCACGCGCATTAGAGAGCGGACATTCGAGGTCCTCAACCCGTCGACCGACGAAGTGCTGGCAGAACTACCTGACATGGGAGTCGAAGAGACATGCGCTGGAATCGAGAAGGCCTATGTCGCGCAGCCTGGATGGGCAGGGTTTACCGCGCGTGAGCGCAGCGATGTTCTATGGCGATGGCATGAGTTGATCATCGACCACACCGACGATCTCGCTGCAATTCTCACTGCGGAGATGGGCAAGCCGCTTGCCGAGGCCAAATCGGAGATATCGCATGCTGCGGCGTATCTGCAATGGTACGCCGAGGAGGCAAATCGCGTCTATGGCGAGACGATCTCCGCACCATCGACGGACCGCCGAATGCTGGTGATCAAGCAGCCCATCGGGGTGGTCGGCACGATAACTTATGGAATTTCCCGGCTTCGATGGTGGCGCGCAAAATCTCGCCAGCCTTCGCGGCGGGCTGCACGATTGTCCTCAAGCCCGCTGAACAGACGCCGCTCGTGGCTGGAGCAATGTTCGCCCTCGCCCATCAGGCAGGCTTCCCCGAAGGCGTCGTCAACCTGATCTATGCGTCCGAAGGTGACGCGGTCGGCCGCGAACTTTGCACAAATCCCAAGGTCCGCAAGATCAGCTTCACCGGGTCTACTGAGATCGGGCGCCTACTCATGCGCCAGTGCTCGGACCAGATCAAAAAAGTCAGCCTAGAGCTCGGCGGCAATGCACCCTTCATCGTCTTCGATGATGCCGATATCGATGCCGCGGTTGACGGTGCGATCCAGGCGAAGTACCGCAATGCCGGCCAGACCTGCGTTTCAGCGAACCGCCTTTACGTCCAGTCGCGCGTTCACGACGAGTTCGTCGAGAAATTCGTGGAACGGGCTCGCCAACTTCAAGTTGGTGACGGTTTCGCTCCCGGAGTGGACATCGGGCCTCTCATCGACAAGCAGGCTTTGGCCAAGATTGAATCCCATATTGCCGATGCCGTAGCTAAAGGCGGCGCAATTCGATGCGGGGGCAAACGCGTCGGCACGAATGGCACGCTTTTCCAACCAACGGTCCTGACCGGTGTCACCAGCGAGATGACCGTGGCGCAAGTAGAGACATTCGGGCCGCTCGCACCGATTATTCGCTTCAACGATGCGGATCAGGTCGTGCGTGATGCCAATGAAACGATCTACGGCCTCGCGGCGTATTTTTATGCCTCTAAACTGAAGCGTGTCTGGCGTGTCGCCGAGGCCTTGGAATATGGAATGGTCGGGGTAAATACCGGCCGGATGTCTTCGGAAGCGGCGCCGTTCGGTGGGATAAAACAGTCCGGCATCGGGCGGGAGGGATCCCGCCATGGCCTCGAGGACTACCTCGAAATGAAATACCTCTGCATGGGCGGCATCTGAAGCATCGGGTTGCAGGGTTCACAGACGGGTTACCAAGAAGCGAGCGATCTCCAATGCGACGGAGGATACGCTTGCGATTTGGCGGCCCTGGCCGACTATCCTCAGGCGACGGGCTGTCGTTGCGCGGTCTGGTTGGAAGCTTGTGCACCAAGCCATCGTCAACGCTGATTGAGCAATATCCGGCTTCA
Source organism: Mesorhizobium sp. LNHC209A00 (assembly GCF_000502915.1). Lineage (NCBI taxonomy): Bacteria > Pseudomonadati > Pseudomonadota > Alphaproteobacteria > Hyphomicrobiales > Phyllobacteriaceae > Mesorhizobium > Mesorhizobium sp. LNHC209A00. The sequence goes on along the minus strand of NZ_AYWT01000018.1, from coordinate 94,727 downwards.
GGGGCAGAATTTGGACCTGCTCCATTCCGATATCAGTAGCTCAGCTGTTCTTCGGCTGCCTGCCGCGCCGGTACACGCTCGGACAGAATCGAAGGTACCATCACGCGGCATGCGCGCCGTCTTCGCCGACAATGCAGACGCTTGTCTCGTCGAGAGATACATCCAGCTATTTTAGGGGGCTCCTCAGGATTGCGTGTTTGCTCGGCTGCAGACCGCCCCTCAGCTCCCAATCGAGGAGCGATCCTACAATTCACATATATTCGCATCCACATTGGTGATCGGCGCACGGTCCAGGGCGCGCCAGGTTGACCAAGCGGGTCGAACCGAATGACAGCCTTGACCGGCTGGAGGACGGAAATCCCGATGCCGAAGAGGTTGGTCAGCCCAGTCGAGCCCACACGCATTTTCGACACGAACAGCAAGGGCTGGGAAGCGATCGGCCGAGCAGTCCTTGAAGGGGCGGGCCAGGTTGTTTGACGACGCGTTGGTTCAGGTCAGCTAACTAGTCTCTACCGTTCAGAGCGGCTTCCCTCGCCAGTGACAGCGAGTCAAGATATTTGGCATCGTCGGCTTTGATTGCCGCGCAGATCTGGTCGAGATCGGGACAGCTCACTGGTGCACCTTTGGGCTCATAGTGTTTCCTCGTCATCGAGATGAGGATTGCCGGATTTGGCGTAGAACACCAACACGGGTCCGAGATCAAAGCGCGTCCCGGGCGCAAGGCGCTGGACGGACCGGGGCCATGTTTCGGTAAAGGCGCCATCGATGCCTCGCGCCAGCGTTTTGGCGAAGCGGGGCATCAGCGGAGCGAGTGTCGGTGCCAGGATCGCAGCGGCCGTCGTCTGAAGGGCTAGCGAAGTCCGATTGCGGGCAGGATAGAAACGTCGCGCCGCCGCAAAGTCTCGCGCCCCGCGGTAGATCACGCAATCGCGCACGAATTCGCAGACCTGAGTGGCCGCGCGCCGAACCGAGAAGCCTTCGTCCGAATAGGCGCGCTCCATCGCAGCGCGATAGATCTCTATGCGAGCAAAGAAGGAGCGGTCGACCGGGCTCCAGTCGCCGGCATCCGGTACACGGCCGGCAAAATCGTGCTTGATTTCCTGGTTCAACGCCTCAAGCCAGTTCAGCCAGATGCTTTGGAACACCTCGTTCTCGGTGCGGCGCAGTGCGTCCAGCGTGAAATCCGTCCGCTCACCTTCCGGGCGTGTCAGGCCCAAATGAAGGCGCACGACGTCGACGGTCTTTGGGCTCAGAACCTCCTTGCCCCAGACCGCATGGCGGCAGCTGGTTGAGAATTTCTTGCCGTTTAGCAGGTAGAACTCGTTGACGTGATAGCGGATGCGTGGCGTCCAGTGGGAGAAGACCTCGGCGTAAAGAGCGGGGTAGAGTAGCGCGTGGTAGAACGAATTGTCGAAGCCGAAGAAATGGACAATCTGCCAGTCGTTGCCGGGCATCTTCGCCTTCCAGTCGCGACCCATCGAGCGGCCGAGCGCCTGGATGTTGTACAGAAAACCGAATGCCATCTCCGGCCACACCCAGATCACTTGCCCCGGGAACCCCTCGGCCGGCAAGCCCCAGTCCGAGGGGTGGGTAATGGGTACTGAGAAGTCGCCGCGTTGGCGCAGGCGCGCGAAGAGATCCAAGATCCGTAGCGGGACGCCCGACGCTCTTAGATGCCGGTCGATATTGTCGTAGCATTGGTCCATGGCAAGTTCCGGACGGCGGAGGGAGCCGACCACCGGCGCCTCGGCAGACTTCCGTGACCGCGCTGCACCTAAGTCGTGGCAAAGGTTTGGGGCACCGCATTCCTCGCAGATGTTGCCAGCGGCGGAGCCGCCGCAATCGGGGCAGAGGCCGCCAACATCCGGCTCGTAAAGATAGTGGCCTGTCACAGCATCAAAAAGCGCAGGGCTCTGGCGCAAATCTACCGCCGCGCTGCTCAGAAGACTCCGGAAACACGCGGTTTGGAACTCGCCGTAACCGTCATCGCCCATTGTGGCTTGGAAGCTGTGGAGCTCACAATCGAGAAGTGCAAGCGTGGCGCGTATCTCGTCGGCGTAGTAGCGCGCCACGTTTGCAGGAGTCGATTGATCGGCATCGGCGCGTGTCGCGACGTAGCTTTGGAAATCATCGCTCCCAGTCAGATGATAGGCTTCGACCCCTTTCATGCGCAGGAAGCGCGTGTAGACGTCGGCGCCAAAATAGGGGCCGGAAAGATGCCCCAGATGCAGATCGCCGTTTGGCGTCGGCGGCGTGGAGAAGACGAAAGTCGGCGCGCGGGGAGCCGTGAGCTTTGCAGCGACATGATGAGCGGCGTCGTCGTCTCGCCAGTAGACATCGACGAAATTTAGGTCTTCGTCCCCATCGTTGCGCAGCACATGCGCTTCAAAAGGGTGAAACAGAACGACATCGCCCGCCTCGACCGAGATTTCCCCCCGGTCGGTGGTGACCTTGCCCGCACCAGACAGGACCACGAAGGCCTCGATTTCGTCGTGCCGATGGGGCTCGGATGTGACGCCGGGTCCAACCTTTCCGAATGAAAACCCCGTGCGAGCGCTGCCCGTTCCAAGCGTGGCCGTGTCGATACCGAACGCCAGCGACAGCTCCGTTCGAGAAAACGTGTACTTGCGCATGACAACGAACCTAACCTGTTGAAGCAGTGGGATTTCGGCTGCCAACGCAACAGCCTCCCGTGCAATTCGTGGAGAGAAACGGCAGTCCGACCATTGGCGGCCCGGCTAGGATAGTGCAGCTCTGGGCCGGCAAGCGGGCGACCAAGGGGGGCACTGGTCGGGCTGTAGGCACACAGAAGACCGCCTGCGACCACCTCCACAATCCACGTGCCAAAGCGTCGTAACGGGCTGCGGTCGATGCTCCGCGAGCCCGCAAATCAGACGGCCATACCGTCCGCGCATTTTTGTGCCGTCGATCAGTCTGTGCATGCCTCCGCCTGGCCTGCGTGAGCTCAATCGCGATAGAAGATGCCATTTGGGGGCTTGAGATTGTCGAGATCGGCCACTTTGCCCTCGGGCGGGTTAAGGGCGCGCTTAAGCACGTTATATTCAGCGCGGGTCGGCCCGCCAGTTGAAGCACGCTGGAACACCAAGTAGAGCGTCCGCCGAGAACGATTGCTTTTGTTCGGTCGTGAGTAGTGCGGTGCGTAATCGTCGAAGATGAAGATGTCGCCAGCCTTCCATAGTACGGGTTCCCAGGAGAACTTTTCGGCAACATGAGGATAGATCACCCCACCGGCATCCATAGGAAACACCCCCTTTTCGTGGTTGCCGGGGCTGAAAAAAAGCCCGCCGTTTTCCGGGTCGGAGTCGTCGACGCCTATGGCAACCACCGCATGGACCATGCGGTCGGGGAGTTTGTGTGGAATGTGATAAATGTCCTGATGCGGGAGATAGCCGCCGCTGTCTGGATAGTGGAAAATCAGCAACTCCTTGAGCCTGCGCGAAGCTTCGCCAAGCAAATCCTCGACCGCTGACTTTATGCGCTGATCTTCTAAGAGCAAACGACGCAATGGACCATGGAAGTCGAGAAAATTCTCCATCTTGGAGGTGATCTTTCGATTGTCCGTCGTCTTCTCGAACCACATGAGCCATTTATCATCGCTGACGGCCCAGCGTGACATATCTTCGACAAAGGTAGAGATATCTTCCTGAGCCGCTGGATCGAAGATCCTTTCGAGCCTGACGTATCCGTCCTTCTGCCACTTTTCTCTTTGTGCATCAGTCAACATGCGAAGAGCCTCCTGTTGGAAAGACTGGTTGGTCGGACATCCCAATTAGGGCAGTCGGGCGCTGATCAAGTTGCGGGTCCACGGAGACGGAACTCACGTGATGTGGGACGGCGATGCTAAGTGCGTTCCGCTCCGGCGGATATTGTCCGCAGAAGCTCGGCGCGAGATAGCCTATGTCAGGCTCAGCCGGATCCAGGGGTTCCGTAAATTGGGCCGTATCAATCGCTTCACCCGGTCCAACCACGACACGCATCGCTAAAGGCCCGCGCCATCCGCTAACTGCCGACCCAGCCATGGCCGCCAAGACCACGGCGCTCTTTCGAGTGAGCGACCTGGTACGGTGTTGGAAACCGCGGGGGAAATGCACGCCCCCAGAATAATGCGATGCGCCGCTTGGCCAAAGGGCTTGTTGGGGCGCGGTGACATCGGAGAAGACTCCGGCCTTCGCCGCAGCGGAGGCGGACATCGTTGCCAGTATGCTGGACCGCTGATGTGCAAAAGTAGAAGAGTCATATCCCGCTGCCCATTTCTTCGGCTGCGGGGGCGGGCCAGCTCTCGATCGAGGTATGGGTGATGAAGCCAGGATGCTCGAGGTTCGCGCATGGCGCGCGCCCAAGAAGGCTATCGAGGATGCGACGCGCGCGCCAGGCCAGCAAGCTTAGGTTCGGATCGGCCAGGCCGCGCTGCCCGAGGCTCGCATTTTGTACGAAGATGCGTCTGTCACACGGTCCGTCCCAGCTCACCGAAAAATCCTCGCGAATAGCTAATTCATTGTCGATCTGCTCCAAGCGGCCCATGATCGGTTCCAACAAGCTTGGGACCGCGTTCTCGTAACCGGTGGCCAGGATGACGATGTCAGCCGTGACTTCTTCGACCTCGTCCATGCCATGCTGCAGGGTCAGCCTGTGACCCGGTCCGGCGTTGATGCAGTGCGAGACGGTGCAGCCCGGCCGCAGTGTGATGTCGCATCGGTTTGGCTCGAAAAATGCATGGCGGTACAGCGCCTGATAGATCGCGCGCAACGTGCTTTCCGAAATGCCGTCCGAAGCAAGCACGAAACGCCGCAGGAGCAGCTTACGCTGCGACTCGCTCATCGCCGCGAAGCGATCCGAAAAGCAGGGCATGAACAACTCGTTTGTGAACGGGCTGTTGTCCAGAGGCAGATAGTTTTCGCGCTGCGAGACCCAAGTGATCGAGGCAGGCCGCCGTTCGTTCGGCAGGCCGACAAGGTGCAACATCACCTCGGCTCCCGACTGGCCTCCGCCGACCACGCAGACATGCTTTCTCCGCACCTCAGGGTGGATGTGCAGTAAAACCGATGAGTGGAACAGGTTGCGTCCAATCCAGCCCTGAAATTGAGGCGGAATTTGCGCCTGCTTGCCAATGCCGACCACAACGTTTCTGGCGCCGAGGACCGCCTTATCCGTCCGTACCTGAAACTCGCCGTCAAAGCGGATTTCGCGCACTGTCTCGCCGCCACGCACAAGTGGGTTCCTGTGGAAGACCCAGTTCAGGTATTGTTCGAACTCCACTCTGAGCACGGCTTCGAACTGTGCGTTCAGGAAGTGATACAGACGCCCGTTCTCATGCAGGAAGTTTACAAAAGTGTAGGCTGATCGCGGATTCACTAGAGTGACCAAGTCCTTGAAGTGGCTGACCTGGAGCTCTGAGGAATCGAATGCGATGCCTGGATGCCAGCGGAAGTCGACCTGCCGATCCAGGAACACTGCCCCTTTCCCAACTTGCTCGTGTATCTGACACGCAAGGCTCAAATTGGACGGGCCAGCACCGATCCCAACGCAAGATGACTCCACCTGCTTCCTCCTATAGCGTCTTCCCACTAGGCGGCTTGTTCGCGGCGAATATCGGCCACAGTGATTGGGCTCCTCGCGAGCGTTTGCGAGCCCCGGTGCCGACCGAGTTTGCGAGGATTTGTCCAGCGCGTTCGGGTCGGCGCATGTATACCCGAGCATTCCAGCGCAGTGACAATCGACGGGTCATGCCGGCGACGTGGGGCAACGATGTATGTCCTTTCCGCCCGTTTGGATGCCCGCGCCGTCACGCGAGACGCTTTCCAAGTCTATTAAGCTGTTTGAAGCCGGTGCAATCGCCCGCCTCAACCATGGCGCACCGGCCTTTCGGCGACTTGATAGCAGGCGAGAGCGCGGTTTCACTGCGGCGACGGCATTTTCGGTGCGCATGATCATTGAGGACGTCTCGTTGATGCATTCGGAGAATTCCGCGCATAAGCCATGCCAGAGAAGGAAAGCCTTATTAAACAACGGTTGGCGGATTTGCTGTCCTGTCGGAAATCCGACATTAAGTGGGACGCTCACGGCCGCGCCCATATGCACGTCGACATCGCCTTTTCCGAATAGCAAATCGGGCACCTTTCTGCACCAGAATACTTCGCTTATTGAGACCAGCACGAACCTTCATAAACGGACGGCAACATAACCTGGTGTCTCTGCCGGACAGATCGCGATATGGCTTCTCCCATCGAGGTCGGCAGTTGCAAGAGCTGCCAGATCCTTCGCCCTATCGTGCCGTCGCACTGGCTCGATAGGGCGACATCCGATCATGAAGAGTGACGCAATCCCGTCCGCCGCGAGGCCTCTAAATGGAGAAGCAATTCTCTATGTCGGTGTCGGATCGATGCTCTTGATGAGATGTGATGGGCGCATGCCCAGACCTAAGCGCATCAATGATTGTGCGATATGGGCCTTCACCAACTGGATTGTCGAATCTCTGGAAAGATAGCCGGAAGACAATTGCGTTATGACCACTCTGCCGGTTCCAAAAGCACGTGCGCCATTCGGCCGCTGCGACTCAATCCAGGCGGAGGGATGAGGCCGCAAAGCGGTCTTTTGCGCGCCCACCGGTGGGCCAGAATGGAGCCATCGTACGCAGGTATTCGATGATCGCCGCCGCGGAGCTCGTCAGGCTGTGCCGCGCCCGAGACCGGCGACGTAGTGATCGTCGATCGCCCCGTCGCCGATGTCGATCCGAAGCTCGGCCAGTTTCGCGGTGAGCTTCACTGCTTATTCCGCAGTGCCCACCGAGCTCGCACAGGAGGTTCTATGAGGCGGTCACGGCTGCACTCGTTGTCGGGTCTTCAACAAAGTCGGACATGAGACACACCGCAATCAGAGCCATGTCATTGTTGTGAAGCGATTTTCTCATTTGGCACGACACCTGCAACGCAGTCCGCAAAACGCGTTGCGGCACGGACAGAGGAGAAATCATCCCATGATCATGCGCACCGAACATGCGGTCGCAGCCGCGAAAACTGAGCTTTCCCGGGCCGACGGAAGACTTTGCGCCTGTTTTCCAGGCGACATCACTCTTCGGGTTATCCGGACATGACCGCATTCGATTTTCGCCCAACGCTGGATGCTCCCGACGATGATCCCTATGTTTGGCTCGAAAATGTAGAAGGCGAACGGGCACTTGACTGGGCCGCCAGCCAGTCGACCAGGACCCTGGAGCACTTCGGTGGAACGCAATTCGAGCGGGACAACGACGCCCTGACAGCGATTTTCGATCGTCCTGACAAGATTCCCTTGATCACCCGCCGCGGCCCGTACCTCTACAATTTCTGGCAAGATGCCGGAAATCCGCGCGGACTCTGGCGCCGGACCACCCTTGCCGCCTACATGAAAGTGGATCCCCATTGGGAGCTACTGCTCGATCTCGACGCCCTCGCCGCTAGCGACGGAGAGGACTGGGTCTGGGGCGGCGCGTCCCTCGAACCGGAGAGACGGCAAAGAGCCGTTCTGCGCCTGTCGCGCGGCGGCAGCGATGCGGTCGTGCATCGGGAATTCGACCTTGTGTCTCTGAGCTTTGTCGCCGACGGTTTCAATCTCCCCGAGGCCAAGGGCAGCATTGAATGGCTCGACCCCGACACGCTTCTGCTTTCCAGTGCGCTTGGTGAGGGCATGGCCACCCGCTCCGGCTACGCGCGCACCGTTCGGTTGTGGAAGCGTGGCGCGGATCCGCTCACTGCACCGCTAATCTTTGAGACCGGTCTCGAGTCCAACGGCGTGTCTGGCCAACTGGATCGCACCGCCGAGAGCGAGCGCCTTTGGTTCATCGAGACGCCGGTTTGCTTCGAGAAGATCGGCCGAATCGGTGACAGAAGCGGGCCGAAGATGCAGATCGACCTTCCTTGGGACGCCTCGTGGAGCGGCTTCGGCGACTGGCTGGCGGTAAAGCCGCGCAAGCCATGGACAGTGGGAGGGATGACCCATGCCGGGGACGCGCTGATCGGCATCTCCCTCTCCTCCTTTATCGCGGGCGAGCGCGATTTTGGCACCGTCTTTGAACCAGGCGACAGGCGCTCTCTGCAGTCGTTCTTCTGGAATGACGGGAAGCTCATCATCTCCTACCTCGTCAACCTCGTTCCGCGTTTCGAGATGTTCACCCCCGGCCGCCGGGAATGGACGCGCCGAGTGCTGGACACCGTGCCCGCCGAAGGGACTGTTCACCTCTGGTCACTCGATGCGGAATGTCACGAGAGCAATGGAGAGGTGCTCGTTTCGGCTCAGGACCCGATCACGCCGCCGCAGCTTCTCCTATTCGACCTCAATGCCGCGGCGTCTCTCGGAGCACCAGTGATCATGAAGCGCGAACCGGAGAGTTTCGACGCATCCGGGCTGGTGGTCACGCGCCACGAGGCAGTCTCGACCGATCGTGAGATGATCCCCTATACGCAGATCGGCCCGGCTAACGTGAGTGGGGATGCCCCGGTTCACCTCACCGCCTACGGCGGGCTCGGCATATCGCTCCTGCCCCACTACAACTCTTCCCTCGGCGAGCTGTGGCTCGAACGCGGCGGCACGTGTGTGCTGGCGAACATCCGGGGCGGCGGCGAGTTCGGTACCCGTTGGCACGAGGCCGGTCGCAGGGAGGGCAAGCGTCTCGCCCATGACGATTTCGCCGCGGTTGCCGCCGACCTCGTGCGAAGGGGCATTACGGTTCCGAGGCGGATTGCCGCCGAGGGCGGCTGTAATGGCGGTCTGCTGATCGCCAATATGCTAACACGCTATCCTGAGCGTTTCGGCGCACTGTTCTGCAGAGTTCCGCTTGTCGACATGCGCCGCTACACCAGGCTTTTGGCGGGCGCGATCTGGATCGACGAATATGGCGATCCCGACAAGGCTGACGACCTGAAGGAAATCTCGGCCTATCACGCCGCGACGCCGGGACAGCCGTATCCACCGGTCCTGCTCGCCACCACGAAGCGGGACGACCTCGTCAACCAGGGCCACGCGCGCAAGATGGCCGCAAAGCTGCAGGCTCTTGGCCTATCCGGCTTACTTCTACGAGGCCAGCGCGGGCGGGCATGGCTACGGCAAGAACAGTCGGGGGCGGGCCGCATTTATTGCCCTGGGCAACAAATTCCTTCGCAGTGCGATCGGCTGGCAGGCGGGTCGCCTTCGATAGGCGACCGGACCCAGCCAGAGCAACGTTTCAACAAGTGAGGACAGAATGTGTGCGCTGTCCCACGCAAACTGCGCATCAGCGCTCCGTCGACTCCAGCAGGATTTTTCATAGTGCATCGCATCATTTCTGATGAGCAAGGAGAGAATACCATGGCGAGAAAGCGAATGGGCGTGGCGCGAGGAGTAACAGCTGCCGTGATCCTCATGGCGGTGGGACAGCAGGCCGTCGCGGCGGACCTTGCGCACCCCGCGTGCGTCCCGCAGGCAGGAGCCTCGGTCACGGAAGCGCCAAGCCCTTGGCAGATCCGGCTGCGTGCGTTCGGGGTCATCACTGAAGATTCGGGCTACGTCCATGCAGTGCCCGGCTCCGGTCTTTCCTATTCGGACACTGTGACGCCGGAACTCGATATCTCCTATTTCTTCACGGACAACATCGCCGCCGAACTCATACTCGGCACCACCTATTCCAACATCGAGGGCCAAGGAGCGATCGGCGGGCTAGGCAATATCGGCAAGGTTTGGCTGCTGCCGCCCACGCTCACATTGCAGTATCATTTTACTGATTTTGGCGCGTTCAAGCCCTATGTTGGCGCCGGCGTGAACTACACGATCTTCTATAACCAGGATGCCGGCAGCGCCGATGCTCTCAGGGTTAAGAACACGTTCGGCACCGCGCTGCAGGTCGGGTTCGACTACATGGTGGATCAGCACTGGGGCGTCAACTTCGACGTGAAGAAACTTTTCCTCAAGCCAGACTTCAACGTCACGGTGGACGGCGCGAAGCTGACGGGGAAGGCCGCTCTCGATCCGTGGTTGATAGGCGCAGGTGTCACCTACCGCTTCTGATAGCGAAGGCGAAGGCGGCTTTCCGACAGCCGATCTGAAATGAGGACGCCTCGTGCGCCCTTTTTATGGTCGGCCCTACAGAAGGGAATCGACCCGGATCATTCGAGGAGCGGCCTTGCTGGGTCGGGAAACGGTCATTCGCTACACCGCCGCTTCCGCGGCGCGGTTCGCGCTGACGGACAGGAATCCCGAAAGGTGAGACCGTCGTGCAGGTGGTGGTGATTGAGCGATTGAGCGTCGGAATCCGCTGGCGGAGGTCTTCGCGGGGGGCATTGTCCGGAGATATCATCCAGCGATGTTACAGCCTAAATCGAACACGCCGATTGCGACGAAGGCCCATGGTCGGACGGCCTCACAGCCTATGACAAGGAGCACTTTACAACCTACATGAGGCTCCTGGACGCTTCCGCCGACGACGCCAGCGAACAAGAGATGGCGCATCTGATCCTCGGCATCGATCCGGCATGCGAAACGGAGCGCGCCCGGAAGGTTCTTCGAAGTCATCTCGACCGTGCGAACTGGATGGTCACGACTGGTTACAAGGATTTGTTCGCCAGCTGACGAAATGGGCAATGCGTTCCGTCGCGCTCAAGCAACGAACGCCCTGTACCCGCCATTCATCAGCGCATGACCACGGCGAATGGCGCGGCGGATGCGGTCGCGCAGATGGTCGCGAGGATCTTTCCAGTCGTCCTGGACCCGCAGTTTGCCGATCAGCGCTTCGGCGATTTCCCGGTGCGAAGCCCCCGCTAGCGAACCGTCGAGCGCCTGCAGGAGAAGCGGAGGCAGCGACCGCGCGTTTCCGACAGAAACAGGGTTTTTGGCAGTCGCCCGTCCGCCGTAAGACTGTTGAGACATTCGAGTGCCCACAGCCGTTGCAGAAATACGGCTTTGTCACGCCCAAGGGGGTCCGCGAAACAGAACGCCGAGCGCGCCAGGTCGACGCGCGACGCAATAATGTCGAGCGATGTCCGGTGTTCCAACCATTCGGCCCGCTCCAGTGCAATGGCCAAATCATGCCGGAATGTCGGATTGCGCCGCAAGAACTCCCAGGCCCAGCCGCGCTTGGGGCCGCACCAGCCATGGCGTCGCGGAAGTCGGTCTCATCGGCGTTTTCCGACAGCTTTTCTAGAAATGTCTCAAAGACAATTTGCATGTCCTTCGCCGTGCCTTGAACTCAATGCCTCTGCTGTGCGCCGCCCCGACGTGTAGACGCGGCGGTCAGTCTCACGGCATGAGCGCAGCCAATCTGCTGCTTGCGGCGAACGGGACCCGCACCGATGGCCAAACGATCGCGCACCGATACAGCGCGTACGATCTTGTCGCCCTCATCGCCCCCATTGCTTTCCTACTTTTGCTCGAAGAACCTTCTTTGCGGAGGTGTCTCAACGCGGCGAAGCTTGCTCACTTGTTGAAACGGTCGGTAATGTTCTGACGTTGTCGATGAGCCGGGTGTCGCCGAGCCAAGTTGCTGCAAGGAGGCGCGCCGGTCGGTCAAGGCTTGTCATCGGCTGCAGGTCTGCCTCGCGCGAAGTCCAGGTATTCGACCTCGCGATAGTCTGCGGCCAGAATTGCTGCGCGCGCTTCGGCAAGTGTTGGCATGACCGGAGAGCCGCGCGCAAGTTGCTCCGCCTTCTCGAGCAGGACCGATGGTAGTTTTGGGGCAATGGCCCGCTCGGCTGGCGAGAGCCCGGACATTACGTGATGATAGAGCGAGACCATCAGCTTCGCGGACTGTCGGATAGGGACAACGGTGATCGGAATATCCAGGTTCCGGACCATGCGCGTGACGACGTAAAGCTGCTGAAAGTCCTTTTCGCCAAAAAACGCGTAGTCAGCGCTGGTCTGCAAAAAGAGTTTGGCAACGAAGGTCGCCACGCCATCGAAATGGCCCTGCCGGAACGCGCCGCACAGGCCCTCACTGATACCGGACACCGAAACGGTCGTGGCGAAGCCAGCGGGATACATCTCAGTCGCATCCGGAACATAAAGCAGATGTGCGCCCAGCGGAGCGAGCTTTGCAGCATCTTCGCTTTCGGTGCGCGGATAGGCGGCCAAATCGGCCGCACTGTTGAACTGCTTCGGATTGACGAACAGCGTCACGATCACCCGGTCAGCCTTCTGAAGCGCGGCACGCACGAGTGTCAAATGTCCTTCATGTAAAGCCCCCATGGTCGGCACCACAGCGAGGCTGGCGCCCAAGCAGCGCCAACCCGCGACAACGGTGCGAAGCTCGGCAACGGTTCGAACGATCGGCACGCTCATGCGACGTCTCCGGCCTTCGGCGGATCGGCGTAGAGATGTTCGGCCGCCGGAAAGCGCCCTTCCCGCACATCAGCCGCGTAAGCCGCAATCGCGGCATCGGCTTCTGAACCAAGTTCGGCGTAACGCTTGACGAATTTCGGCCGAAAATCGGTGAACATGCCCAGGATGTCGTCGACGACCAGGATCTGTCCATCACAGGCGGCCGAGGCGCCGATCCCGATCGTTGGCATCGTGACTTCAGCGGTTACTCTCTGGGCGAGCGGGTCAGTGACCTTTTCCAGCACAACGACGAACGCCACGGCTTCGGCAATTGCAATCGCGGCGCGGAAATTCTGTCGCCGTCTTCGCCCCTGCCCTGGACCTTGTAGCCCCCAAATACATTGACCGATTGCGGCGTCAGCCCGATATGGGCCATAACGGGGATGCTGCGGGCAGTGAGGAAATGGATCGTCTCGGCCATGCTCTCGCCGCCCTCCAACTTGACGGCGGCGCATCCGGTTTCCGCCATCAGCCGCGCGGCATTGCGAAAAGCCTGTTCCCGGTCTTCCTCATAGGAGCCAAACGGCATATCGACGACCATCAGAGCCCGATCAAGGCCGCGGCGCACCGCCTTGCCGTGCATGATCATCATGTCGAGCGTGACCCTCAGCGTTGACGGTAGACCGTGAAGCACCATTGCCGGAGCTATCGCCGGCGAGAACGATGTCGCAGTGGCGATTAACAAGCTGCGCAACGGGTGTCGTGTATGCGGTCAGGCAGGCGATCCGATCCTTGCCCTTGCGCGCTGCAATTTCCGGCGGCGTCAGCGCCCTTGTTTCGACAGCCACACTCATCGGCACGCTTCCCTTGCGTCAAATTTTAAAGCGGTGAACGGTTTTGCATAATTTTGTGCAGGTGCGAAGGCCAAAACTGAACTGAGCAAAAAGTTTGCGCATCGCGAAGTGGCAAGGGCAGTAAGGCATGTCTCCATAGCGACAAGCGCTCGCCGAACGATCGAGGCTCTGCCTCCCGAGTGCGCTTCAGACGGAGGCGCAGCCAGTCTCCGCCATCAGGCGGCCGCTGCGAAACGCTTGTTCGGAGCCTTCCTTATACAAGCCGACATGTCGATGATTATCATCGCGTGTTCAAGGCCGCGCCGGACCGCCCGTCTCCGGGCCTGCAAGGATCGGGAAGACCGCATCGGCCTCCCGAGCGATGGTCGATTCGCGGCATTGACGACGGCGCCAATTTTCAGCCCCAAGCTCCTTGCAGTACCTCAGCGATGCCAGCGTATCGGCGGTTTCGCCCGACTGCGAAATGAAAAGAGCCGCCGACTGCGGCGACAACGGGATCTCGCGGTAGCGTAATTCGGACGCCATGTCGATTCGACCGGCAGGCGCGCATAGCGCTCCAACCAGTACTTTCCGATCAGTCCGGCGAGATAGGCGGTGCCGCAGGCAGAGATCGCCAGGCTCGGGATTCTGGCGAAATCGATGCTGGAAATCGCATCGGCGCGATTCTCTATGACGTTGATATAGTGACCGAGCGCAGGGCGACGACTTCCGGTTGCTCGTAGATCTCCTTCTCCATGAAATGGTCGGCGCTTCGGATTGGTGAGCTGCAACGGGCATGCTTGCCTCCAGGATGGGGTGTTGATTCAGCAATCTCACTTTGCCACAGCGCAAGTCGCTATCTACCCTCCTCATAGGATCTGATGGGGGGCCTGCGCGCCTGTGCAACCGACACCTGCTGTCGTGTTTGTCGAAACCCCGACGCGACCATGTTCACCTGTATCCAGGAGGTGTATTCGTTTTTAACGCATTGACTTAACTATCAAATAATTTGTCCTGACCTCGCTCCGCGCAGTTGGCACGATTATTGAAACTCTCTCCTCGAGGCTGTTATCCAGCACCTAGAATGCGTTGACGCTCATCGTCGAGGCCGAAGATCATGAGATGTTTTCAAAGGGAAGCACGGTGCGTGTCGGTTGTAACCGTTCGTGTAGTCAGTACAGCGGGCTAGCTGTGTCGAGTATCACTTGAAAAGGGACAGAACCATGGGTGCAACTAGTGGCCAGTGCCTCAATATGCAGGCCTTCGAAGCTATGGAATCGAACGTCAGGTTATACTCACGCTCCTTCCCCACCTTTTTTAGCCAAGCGCACGGCTCTATCATGTTAACTGAGGACGGTCGAAAATTCATCGATTTCCTCTCCGGTGCTGGAGCACTGAATTACGGCCACAACAATCATGAGATCAAAGCGGCTATGACGGACTATCTATCCTCGGATGCTGTGGTCCATGGGCTTGACATGGCAACTCCTGCCAAACTTGAATTTATGGAGACCTTCGACTCTGTCATTCTTCGCAAACGGGGTCTGAAATATCGGTTTCAATTCACGGGGCCAACAGGTTCAAACGCAGTGGAGGCAGCTTTAAAGCTCGCCCGCAAAGTCACAGGACGTCAAAATATCATTTCCTTCACGAATGGATATCATGGTCTGAGTCTAGCAGCGCTCGCTGCCACGGGCAATCGCTTTCATCGTAAGGCCAGTGCGGCTTCTTTATCTGGTGTAACTTTCATGCCTTATGATGGGTATCTTGGACCATATGTTGACACGGCCGAATACATACGAAAATTATTGCTGGACAAGAGCAGTGGAATCGATTCTCCAGCTGCCATTCTGGTCGAATCTGTACAGGGCGAAGGGGGCATCAACGTCGCTCACAAGGAATGGTTGCAATCAATTCAAGCCGTTGCTAGAGACGTGGATGCCCTCTTCATAGTTGACGACGTCCAAATGGGCTGTGGTCGAACGGGCGAATTCTTTAGCTTCGAATTCGCAGGATTGTTGCCAGATATCGTTGTGTTATCGAAATCGCTAAGTGGGTACGGTCTGCCTCTGTCAGTATTGTTGATAAAAGAAGAGGTGGACGCATGGGAACCGGGAGAGCACACCGGCACGTTTCGAGGAAATAACCTAGCGCTCGTATGTGCTACTGCAGCTTTAAATATTTATTGGCGGGAACAAACTTTTTCGCAGGGTGTGCTACGCATAGGGGAATTACTGCGGCGCCGACTTGAGGCGATTTCCCTCAAACATGGGAACAGTTTCGCTGTTCGAGGACGGGGCATGGCATTGGGATTTGACTGTGAACGGGCCGAAATCGCGGAGGCTACGGCACGAACGGCATTTGGTAAGGGGCTGATCGTAGAACGATGCGGACCCATTGATCAGGTCATAAAGTTTTTACCTGCACTTACGATCGACTCCGAGACCATGACCCAAGGGCTTGAAATATTCGAGGCGTCCTTGGGCGAGTCACTATAACAGACTGGATCGTGCTTAGTGAACCGCGCCGGGTTTGCCGGAGGCCGTTTCGTTTGAGGTCACGCTGCCACGGCCGGCGCTGCCAGCATGGCGTAGTAGCGCTCCTCGGCTTCGGCCGGCGGGATGTTGCCCATGGGCTCCAGCAGCCGGCGATTGCTGAACAGTCGACCCATTCGAGCGTGGCGAACTCGACGGCCTCGAAGCTCCGCCACGGCCCACGCCGATGGATAACCTCGGCCTTGTAGAAGCCGTTGATGCTTTCGGCGAGTGCGTTGTCGTAGGATCACCGACACTGCCGACCGAAGGCTCGACGCCGGCCCTTGGCCATTGAGGGCCGCTGCCACGGCGGCGATCTCGTCGGCGCTGTGGATGCTCAGGTCGGTGCCTTTCGGGGAAGTACTGACGCAGCAGCCATTGGTGTTCTCGTTGATGCCGCGCTGCCATGGGCTTTGTGGATCGCAGAAGTACCTGGACACCCGCGTCGATCTTGAGACGATCGTGCTGAGCCAGTTTCGGCTCCCTCATCCCACGGCAGCGAACAATGCAGTTCTTCGGATGATGGTGCGCGTGATCGCGTCACGCACGGGCCTCAGTTCCATGTCCCGCGAGCACAGGCCCGTTCTGTGCGAGGAGCTTCGCAGTGCCCCACGTGGCGGGGAAGATGCAGCAGCATCGTGAAGAGCGTCGTCACTCGACCAGCGTGCCGATCGCCGAACTGCCAAAACCGAGAATGAGTTCTCCCTCCCAGTATCCCGCCACCGCGCGGTCGGCCGCTTCGGCCGGACGCTGGCTGACATGATCTCTGGCACGACAAAGCCCTTGCCTCGCCAACGTACGCGCGCCCTGGGGACCCGCAATACACGTCCTGTTCGCAAGTATGTCATCAGCTCGCGACGCAGCACTCCGCGGCCCGGAACGAAGAGGGCCTGATAGATGGCTTCGTGGCTGATGCGCGTCGTCTTGTCGTCCGGGAAGTCGATCGTCAAGCGCCGGGCAATCTGCTCCGCTCCAGGCCCTGGCCCATCGCCGATCCTTTCGCGGGCATGCGGCGGCCCTTCCACGAAACGGCGGGACCAGGAACGGGAGCGCCGCTCGGGGCCACGANATCCTTTCGCGGGCATGCGGCGGCCCTTCCACGAAACGGCGGGACCAGGAACGGGAGCGCCGCTCGGGGCCACGACGACGCCGGCAAGTCTCTCTTCGACATAAATGCGCAAGGTTGTTGAGCGCAGGATCTCGTTGGCCTAACGCAGTTCCCGGTTCTTCCGCTCCAGCGCCTTCAGCTTCTCGGCGACCTCGGTGGGACGGCCAGCGCGAACACCACTGACGACCTCCGCCTCCTTCACCCGCCTACAATAGGACAATTGTATGCTGTCCGTCAGCAGCCGAAGCCCTCGAATACCACTATTTCACTTTCACGCCACGAATTTAATATTAGGAGGATAATCCGAGATATTTGTATAGCGATGTGTGATTTCCTCGTGCGCCTTTATATCCTTTATTGCCACGATGCTGGCCCACGCACCGGATTCCTCATCGGTCCACACTATTTTTGTATTTGGAGTAAAAGAGTGATTGACTATTGAAATAAAACCGAAAACAACGTAGCCGCTCATCGGGTCATTCCTCTGTTGGCGATCATATCTAACAAAGTAATACTCAAATAGCCCAGTACGTTCGACAAGTTCTGCGTCCATCTCCTCAAATCCCCATGTCGGCGCTCGCTCAATTACATCTCCGTATTTGAAAGGGATATTGGAAAATACACCGCGACCCTTGCGAGGTACGGTTTTGACATATATCGCGTTGCTACGATCAAGGACTTTGCCGGCCTTCTTGTGTGACTTTTCGGTACTGAGCATGGAGCGGTTCCTTACGCTGCTGCAACGATGGTGGGGCGCCCTTATGGTTGCCCAGTGCTTCACCAGTAATGCTGACCTTCCGGAGGCGATGCTCGGTCCCCGAAGCAGCGCCACGTGGTGGAATACACGATAGATAATAATATGGAATAGCCAGAGCACCTCCATGCGTGTATTTTTGTGTGCGAAATCGATACCTTTATCAGGGTAGCTCATTGGGTGTTCTTGTCTGAGCGGGCGCATTTGTTACGACAAATCCGCCAATTATGATCAGTACACTCCCCATTATTGACGCTAGACTTGGCTGCTCCCCGAACGCCAAATAACCAATCAGTCCGGCAAACAGGACGCTGGAATAGTGGATTGGACCAAGCAACGACGCTTCAGCAAGGCGGAAGCCCTTAACATTGCAATACTGAGCTGCGATCGCGACCGGTCCAAGGAGGGCGAGCAACGACAGTTGGTATGCTGTGAGCGCGTGCCAGCAAACCAAGGTTGGAATAAGTAAAAATAATGCGCTCAAGCCATTTACGTGAAGTATCATTGTTACTGCCGGCTCTCTGGCCGAAAGCGTCTTCATCAAAACAAAGTCACAGGCTTCCAAGAGCGCCCCGACGAAGGCTGCTGCTGCTGGCCAACTCGCCACGTTTATCAACAGTCTAGCGGTCTCTTCTTTGTGGTCCCTGCCAGCTGCACGCATAACGACAAGAGCGCCAAGCAAGCAAATTACTGTACCCAACCAGCGTGATGCTGATACGCGTTCGTTAAGAAACGTGGCGGCCATGAGGACGACAAATATACCCTCTGTGAGGTTAATTGCTCCGGCATCAGATAGAGGCATATGGCTTGCTGCATACAATGAACACACAATGCTGCTCGACCCCAAGAAGGCGCGCATAAGATGCTGGTTAGGGCGGGCGCTCACGAATGAAGAGCGCATTCCGGTGTTCGAGAATCCTATGCCCAGCAAAAGTAGTATGAAGCCACCTATGTAGCGGAAGAAAACAACCTGCAGAACGGGGATATCGCTGCCGATCAACTTCCCTGCAGAAAATATCCATGTACCAAGAAAGGTTCCAATAAGTACCCACGTGGCTGCCCTCGCGGAGTTCATGGCGTGCAACTTCATGGAATAACTCTCTCCATTGAGATAGTGGGAAGGGCTTTACGCTGGACTGGTAGCCGACCTAAGCGCCATGCCGCATCCGTCCCTCACCGCAGCTAGCCGCAATACTCGTGCCAATTCCACAGAAGCCCATAGAAAAGATTTTCCCCCGGAAACCAATGACTTAAGCGATCGTGCCGGGCAGGAGGCGAACGGGCAATGTGTCGCGAACCGACCTGCCTCGGTTCCGATGACGACAGGGCCACAGGGAACTTGAGGGGGTCGGGTCCGTACCTCCTCGAGGTCGCGTAAGGGAGGGTTGAGCCGCGTTAAGTAGAGCGCATTGATGGGCGCCTTGATGTCGGCCTCATCGCCTCGCATCGCGAACGAAGTCGTTGCGCAAAAACAGCATAGCCCTTCGCCGCAGACTCGTCTTCCTCATGTTTCGTGGGCGTGGCGGTCAAGCACGTATCCATCCGGCGAGAGAGAAGGCCATCACCCCGTCTTCGTGGTCGGGGAGCCGTAGGCTCAGATCAGACCGTCCTCGGGTTCCATTTCGATAGCGACTTCGGCGAGCCAGTCTTCATCCTCACCGAGGTCCCGGACGACGAGTGAAATAGCCCCCGAATGACCCGGACATAGATCTCCATCTTGATAAGGGACTATAAGGGATAGGAGTAATGTCGTGGCTATGAGTGGTAGCATTCCGAAGATAGAGATCCTGGACGGTCGTGAGCGACGGCGGCGGTGGACGACGGCGGAGAAGCTGTCGACGGTCGAGGATACCTACGCGCAGGACGTGACGGTAAGCCTTGTCGCGCGTCGCAACGGCGTCCAGCCCAACCGGCTCTTCCACTGGCGCAAGCTGGCCGCGCAGGGCGCGCTGGCGGCCACAAGCGCCGAGGGCGAACCGACCAAGCTTGCGCTCAACACAACCTTGCGCATTTATGTCGAAGAGAGACTTGCCGGCGTCGTCGAGGCCCCGAGCGGCGCTCCCGTTCCTGGTCCCGCCGTTTCGTGGAAGGGCCGCCGCATGCCCGCGAAAGGATCGGCGATGGGCCAGGGCCTGGAGCGGAGCAGATTGCCCGGCGCTTCCCNAGGGCCGCCGCATGCCCGCGAAAGGATCGGCGATGGGCCAGGGCCTGGAGCGGAGCAGATTGCCCGGCGCTTCCCGGACGACAAGACGACGCGCATCAGCCACGAAGCCACTGACCTGATGAGGTGGACGGCCTCCGCTCCCGGCATCGCAATGTGCCAAAGTGTGGCTGTCGAAAGTCACATGAGGGAGAGCCGTCCATGGAGAAGGTTAGCACCATCGGTCTGGATGTCGCCAAGCACGTGTTTCAGGTGCACGGCGTTGACGCGCAGGGCGCAGTGGTTGTCCGCCGGAAGTTGCGTCGCGAGGATGTAGTCGCATTCTTTACATCCTTGCCGGCGTGCTTGATCGGCATCGAAGCCTGCGCAACGAGCCATCACTGGGCTCGTGTCCTCACGGCTCTGGGGCATGAGGTTCGCCTGATGCCTGCGTCATACGTCAAGCCATACGTGAAGCGGCAGAAGAATGATGCTTCGGATGCCGAGGCAATCTGCGAGGCGGTCACGCGACCGACGATGCGCTTTGTTCCGACAAAGAGCGAGGAGCAGCAGAGCGTGTTGATGCTGCATCGCGTCCGCGAGCTTTTGATCCGGCAGCGGACAATGCTGGTGAACGCCTTGCGCGGCCACTTGGCGGAGTTGGGCATCATCACTCGTCAGGGTGCTACAGGGCTGAGCATGCTCGTCGCGTTGGTTGAGGACGAGGGGCACGACCTCATTCCCCCGCTTGCCCGATCGGCCCTCTTTCTTTTGGTACAGCAATTGCGTGAGGTGCACGAGAAGGTCTGTGAGCTGGACCGACAGATTCACATCTGGCATCGTTCGCACGAGTTGAGCCGTCGCCTCGAAACGATCCCCGGCATCGGTCCGATCACCGNAGATTCACATCTGGCATCGTTCGCACGAGTTGAGCCGTCGCCTCGAAACGATCCCCGGCATCGGTCCGATCACCGCCAGCGCAATCGTTGCGACCGTGACAGATGCTTCCCTGTTCAAATCCGGCCGGCAACTCGCGGCTTGGCTTGGCCTGGTGCCGCGACAGAACTCATCCGGAGGAAAGGATCGGCTCGGGCGGATCAGCAAGCAAGGCGATCCCTACATCCGTCGCCTTCTTGTTGTGGGAGCCCATGCCGTGCTTCGCTTCTGNCGTAAGGGCAAAGCGGCACCCACTCGCTGGGCTGCCGAGCTTCTGGCGAAAAAGCCGTACAACGTCGTTGCGGTGGCCTTGGCAAACAAGATGGCCCGGATCGTCTGGGCGCTGATGACTACGGGCAAGCGCTTCGCGGATTCACCGGCGTAGTGACGTAGTCGCAGAGGAAGCACAGAGGTTGGTGAGGTGCTGATGGTGTGATGACGGACGGTCGAACCGGGATCGGAAAAACCCGCTCAGTGGGTGCCGCTCAAAAAGCGCGTTGACCTGTCTGGGATCCGATCCGCGGACTTCATCAAGGCCAGCGGCATGAACAGGCCGCACTCAAAGGCCGAATACATGCCTGCACCCGACCAACCTGTCATCAATATCAGAAAGCCCTTGCCACGCGGAGGCCGTCCATACATGCCAGTCAGGACCCGGATCTTCTTGCCCGTCGCGAGCTGGTCGTGAACGAAGTCCATCGCCCAGACGTCGTTGGGTTCGACGGCTGGCTGGCGATCGTCTCGCAGCTTCGCCTTCACCCGGCGCTTCGGCGTCTTGTTCCTCAGTTGAAGGCCCAAGTCCCTGTAAATGCGATAGGTCCGCTTCATGTTGATGTCCCAGCCCTCCCGCGTGAGCATCACGTGCACGCGCCGGTAGCCATAGCGAACCCGCGTCGCGCAGATGTCTTTGATCCGAGCTTCGAGGCCGGCCTGGTCACGGCGGCGGGACTTGTAGTGATAGGTCGAGGTGTCGAACTCCAGAACACGGCACGCTCGCCGGATCGACACGTTCCAATCAGCACAGGTATCGGCCACCAGCTCGCGTTTGCGACCAGGCCTCACAGTTTTCGGCGGATCACGTCCTGCAGCATCTCCTTGTCCAGCGACAGGTCGGCGACCAGCTTTCTGAGCTTGCCGTTCTCCTCCTCGAGCTGCTTCAGCCGCTTCATCTCTGTCGGCAGCAGCCCGTCATATTTCTTCTTCCAGTTGAAATAGGTCGCCTGGCTGATCCCGGCCCTCCGGCAGATCTCCGCCACAGGAAACCCATCCGCCCTGCTTCAGAATGAACGCCTTCTGCGCGTCCGAAAACTTCGATGCTTTCATCGCTTCCGCTCCTCTCCCAGCCGGGAAACTACAGCGGAAAACTCCAATTCTGAACGGTCCAGTTTCTGGGGATCAGATCAGATTACTTTCATTCCTCCTGGAATGCCCGACTGATTTGGTCCGACAGCGGCTTCACAAAATAGGAAAGCGCCGTACGCTCGCCCGTCTTGACCATCGCTTCGGCCGGCATGCCGGGCACGAGCGTCAGGTCCTTGAGCTTCGTCAGTTCCGCATGCGGAACCGATAAACGCACCAGGTAATACGAAATGCCGTTTTTTTCGTCCGTCGCCAGATCGGCTGCGATCCGGCTGACATATCCGTTCAATTCCGGCGTGGTTCTCAGATTGAAGGCTGACATCCGCAGCACGGCCTTGTGACCAAGCTGGATTTGGTCGATGTCCTTCGGGGTGATTCGTACTTCAAGCGCAAGATCGTCGCCTTCCGGCACGATTAGCATGATCGGATCGGCGGGCGTAATCACTCCGCCGACCGTATGAACTGCGAGTTGTTGAATGGTGCCTGATTGCGGCGCGACGATATCGATCCGTCGCAGTTCTTGTTCAGCCGCCACCTTGCGCTCACCATACTCCCCGACCTGCGCCTGAACCTCTCTGAGCTCCTGGCCGACTTCGGTCTTGAAATCCTGATCGATCTGCGGGATCTGCAGGCGCGTTTCGGCTATGCGGGCTGCTGTCTGTGCCTGATCTGCGATCTTCTCACCGCGTTCGCCACCGAAAGTGGCAACCTGGATCTTCAGGCTGTTCAACCGTTGGTCCGAGACAATGCCTTGGTCGCGCAGCCCACTCAGAACAGCAATTTCCTTTAGGAGAACCTCGATCCTTTTTTCACAGGCAATTTCCTGCGCCTCGAATCCTTCGATCTCGTGGTGATATTGAGTAATGTGTTCCGCCAGTTGCGCCTGCTTTCCGTCGCGGGATTGTCTGCGGAATTCGAACAGCAGCGTCTCGCTGTGTATTGCCGAAGCTACGTCCGGAACATCTCTTCGGGCGAGCAGCCAGTCCGGGAAGGCGATCTCCGCGAGATCGTCACGCTCAGCATCGAGTCGTGCCTGGTAGGCGGCGAGCTCATCGAGCCGCTTGGTGACTATGGCGAGATTAGCGCGCGTCTGGGTGGCATCGAGCCGCATGAGGATGTCGCCGGCTTTTACTTTATCGCCTTCGCGCACCAGGATTTCTCCCACCACCCCGCCGGTCGGGTGCTGCACCTTCTTGACATAGGAATCGACGACAAAGTGTCCGGACGCGACAACCGCACCGGAGAGATTCGTGAAGGTCGCCCAGGCTCCGGCTCCTCCCACAAAGATTACGCTCGCCAGAAGGCCCGCCACCAGGTGGCGGCGAATGGAGCTGGAAACGTCATTGTTCTGATGAATGCCGGACACCGGGATCCTCCATGTCAGCGCGCTCTCCCACGTTATCCTGTGTAGATTCGATGGCCTTGACGCCAGCGCCTCTTGCCATCGCTGTCCCCTTCAGGACTTTGGAAAGCGCTTCACCACGCGCACCGAATGCTCGCTGCCGTCCACCTTCCATCACCAACACCAAATCCACGGCGCGGATGGCGCTGGGCCGATGGGCGACGACAACCGCAATGCCCTTGCGCTCGCGCACGGAGGCGATCGCCTTAACGACCGCAGCCTCGCCTTCCGAATCGAGATTGGCATTGGGTTCATCCAGCACAACAAGGAAAGGGTCTCGATAAAGAGCACGGGCAAGACCGATACGCTGGCGCTGCCCGGCGGAAAGTGCCGATCCGGCCTCACCGATCGGAGTTTCGTAGCCGTGCTCAAATCGGAGGATCAGTTCGTGCGTGCCCGCTGCTTTCGCCGCGGCGACAATAGCCTCAGGGTCAGGATTATCTTCAAAACGAGCGATGTTTTCGGCAATGGTGCCGTCGAACAGTTCAACACCTTGCGGCAGATAGCCGATATGACGGCCTAGTGCTTCCCGGTCCCATTGATCGAGGCTTGCGCTGTCGATGCGAACTTTTCCGGCGACCGGCGCCCATGCGCCGACGATGGCGCGCGAGAGTGTCGACTTGCCCGAGCCCGATGCACCGATGATCCCGAGTGCGCTTCCCGCCTGAATGGCAAACGCAAGGCCGGTCACGGTCGGCTTCCTTGCGCCGGGCGGAACGATTGTCACGCCTTCGAGGCGCAGTTCGCGTTCAGGTGCAGGCATTGGCATAACGGCAGCGGATTCAGGAACCTTTTCCAGGAGGTCCTCCAGCCGCGCCCAACCCTGGCGCGCCATGAGGAAAGGTTTCCAGCTTGAAATGGCCAGATCGACCGGAGCCAGCGCACGCCCCATCATGATCGAACTGGCAATCATAACCCCGGCCGTAGCCTCCTGTCTGATGACAAGGTACGCGCCGACGGCAAGAATGGCCGATTGCAGCAGCACGCGCAGCGATTTTGAAATGGCACCCAGCCCACCTGCCACGTCCCCAGCTTTCCGGTTGGCGGCCAGAAACTTGGCATTGGCCTTTTGCCATCGGGCAGCGATCCGCTTTCCAAGACCGAGAGCTTGCACGACCTCGGCATTGCAACGCGCTGCTTGCAGCAGACCATTGCGTGCCATGTTGTGGGAAACGGTATCGCTTATCGGCCGTTGCGAGAGAGTGTTGGCAAGGAGTGTCAGAGATGTGAGACCGACCGCCCCGATAAGTGCCGTCATGCCGATCCAGAAATGAAGGAGGAAGCAAATGCCAAGATAAAACAGCATCCATGGCAGATCGAAGAACGCTGTCGGACCGTTTCCACCTAAGAAGCCGCGAACATTGTCGAGATCGCGAAGCGGCTGTAAGCCGTCGCCCGGCATGCGCGTTGAAAGCGGAAGGCGAACGATCGCATTGTGAACGCGTCCGGAAAACTCTCCATCGAAACGCTCGCCAATCCGCAGCAGCACGCGGGCGCGCAAAATGTCGAGCAAGCATTGGAACGCATAAAGCCCCGCAGCAAGCACGACGAGCCCCACCAGCGTCGATACGCTGCCACTTGCCAGAACGCGGTCATAGACTTGAAGCATGAACAGCGGCGAGATCAGCGCAAGCACGTTGACCACGCCGCTGATCAACAGAATTCCCCAAATAGCGGAAGTCAGAGGGAAAGGTCTCAAAGCTGAATCCTTCAAGGAATGGTTACTCACGTAGGTCTCCGTGAGGATCTGGCGACCCAGCTCCCTATATTGCTCCCCGAGCGGCAACCGACTCGCTGATTCAGGATCAGTGCTCCCGCCGAATATGTTTGGTTTGGCATCTAATGGAGCGGGTCAACAACAACACCGTCCGGCTGAAGGTTTGGAAGGGATTCATCGTGGCCGGCCGCAAGGGCCCGAACAGGCTTCCGCCTCCACGCCTTCAGGGAGATTTCGGTGTACGACCAGCGCGACGTGCAGGGCTTCGTCAAGCTGTACACGCTGCGACTGCTCCCGGGCGCCCCGGCCCATCGCAAGTAGCGGAGACGGGAAAGCGCCCGCCCAGGGGGGCGGGGCGCGGTTCCGTATCGGTTTTCTGGATCAAACGAAGGTGAAGTCCGACGCGGTCAGGCCTAGGTCGGCCACGGTGACCACACCGCCCAGGTGGGCGAACTCGTGCGCGCTGCCGTCGCCGGTGACATAGGCCAGAGTTGCGACTCTGTCGGTGTAGCTGCTTTGGTAGACAATGATGTCGCCGGCGTGCTCGCCGGAGATCGCACCCGCTGCCTCATCAGCAGAGTTGAAAGATTCGCCAGTGATTACCACGACATGTTCGCCGTTCGCACCCGAGGCCGCGCCACTGTAGAAGCTGCTCACCGGGTAGCCGGACTGTATACTGGCGTTGTTGACGAAGTTCGCGCCAAAACCGTCGTTGTAGAGGCCCACCGCATCGAAGGCGAACTTGTCCTCCGCCGGGTTGAAATCGGTGATAGTGGTAATGTCCGGCTTCGACCCGACACTCGGATCGACCCCAGGCACCGGATTGTGGAACTGGAACACGAACGTGTCATTGTCGGTGCCCCCGGTCAACGTATCCTGGCCGTCACCCACGTAGAGGACATCCTGGCCGGGCCCGCCGCTGAGCCTGTCATTGTCCTCACCGGAGATGCGCGCGTTGAAGCGGCCGTTGTCGCCGGAGAGATCGTCCCAGCCATCTCCGCCGAAGATGCGGTCGTTACCCTCGCCGCCAAGGGCTCGGTCACTGCCCGGGCCAGCCGAGATCTCGTCGTTGCCGCCACGACCGTCAATCCAGTCACCGCCCTGGAAACCCTCCATCCAATCTTCACCCTTGGTGCCGAGGAGTGTTTCGGCATCCGGGCTACCCTCGATAATGTTTGCCATCGAAAAATACTCCTGATGATGCACCCTGCCTGACGCGTTCATATTGCTCATCGGGTAATTAGAGAAATCGATTGCTTGGATAGACACACATTTACGAAATGGATGCATTCACGTTCACTTCGCCCTTCCGCTGAGCAGTAGCGGGCTCGCAGGCGGCGGGGAATCTGGTCGCCCAAGCATCGATCTGAAGATTGGACACTCAAACTGGACCGGGACAACACTTCGTAAGCCGTCCTAGTTCCGCCCCAAACTTCTCTCTGTTGCTCGACGCCGGCATACCCGCACCGTAAGCGCTGGACGAGGACAAGTTCCGCTGGCCGCGGGTGGAGAACGGCGTGATCCGGCTTGCCGCGCCCAACTGATGGCGCTCGTCGAAGGCATGGACTGGCGCGCTTAAGCCGATCGCAGACGGCGTCCGACGTCGGCCGGATAGGCCGTGGCGAAGTGACTCAGGCGCAAAAGGCGGGCCTCTGGCCGTGCAAAATAAGCTTTTGTCGGCGTCATGACGAGAAGCGCTTTGGCCCGTCTCCACGAAATCGTTCCGCTCAAGGCGATATTCGTCCCCATGGCGGCGGAGAAGGCCGAACTACAACAACTCCGGAGCGAACACTCAAGGCCGAGATCGTCCGGATGGCGACACTCAACGAGCGTGCCCAGGAGAGGCTCGCCGACCTTCAGGGATGGTCAAGCAGCTGGAGCGCGCCGCTTCGGTCGCAGCTCCGAGAAGCTCGAACGTGCCCAGCAGGCCTTCGCCTTCGAATCCAGACCGGGCTCGGCGCGATTGAGTCCGAACTCGAGGCCGCAAGACCGCAAGACCGACAGGCGAGCCGCGACGTGCTGCGCGACCGCGCAAGGTTTCCCGGTGCATCTGGAGCAGGTCGAGATCGTCATCCGGCTCGACCCATGGGGGAAGAAGCGCTCCCGCAGCCAATCGTCCAGTCCGTCAAACGCCGTCGGCCGCACGGGCTTGCGAAACGGAACAGTCCCGCCCTCGCTTAGATGCCGAGGCACGGTGTTGCGCGCGCACCCGAATTCCTTCGCCCGTCGGTTCCCCGCCAACCTCATGCCCCGCAGCATCGCTGCCACCTCTTCAGGCTGAAGGATCTGCTCTCCCTGCATCGTTCTCGACAATGCAGGAATCGCCCAATCCCAATCGCCATCCATGCCTCCTCTCATAACCGAGGGGTCAGTTTCTCAATTCGGCCGACAACTGAGACGTCCGGTGCTCTTAGGCAGGGCAATCATACGAGATGCCTCCTGCAACATCATTTCCCGCATCCATAGGCTTGCCGGATCATTATTGTGAAGCGCAGGCCATTGGACGGCCTCCGTGAATGCGGCAGGAAGTGGCGGCGGAAGTTCGACAATCCGCAAGGGTGTTAATTTCGCGAAATGCTGCGCCAGCCGCAACGGCATGGTCCCGATGCGGCTGGTGCCTGATAGAAGGGGCGGGATCATGCTAAAGCCGTGTACGACGACCTCGATACGTCTCTCGAAACCGTTCTCGAGCAAATACCATTCCTCGATGGAGGGCTGCCGGGTGTCTCCGAATTTGAGCACAACCTGCCCCATCGACAAGTATCGGTCGAATGTAAGTGGCTCTGACAGCTGCTTGTTCGTGCCGCAGCCTACGCATACGAGCATATCTTCGAACAGGGCTGCGCGAGGATGTTTCGACATGAACACTTCCGGCATAATCAGAAAATCAACGTCGCCGCGCCGGAGAAGCTCCTCGGGGTCGTCGGAAATAGGCAGACATTCGAAGCGGACGGCGGGAGCTTCCCGCGCAGCACGCTTTACGATTTTCTTAAAAAATACGAGCGTGAGGTAATCGGAAAGGATGATGCGGAAGCGACGATCCGATCCGACCGGGTTAAAGGGGTCCCAGGAAATAATCGACAGCTGGATGTGCAGCAATGCCTCCCGGACTGCTGTGGCGAGCCCCTCCGCGCGCGGTGTCAAAATGAGTTCGCGGCCGTTCATCGTAAATAGCTCATCGCTGAAATAGGCGCGTAACCGACCGACGGCGGCGCTCATGGCCGGCTGACTCAGGTTAATACTGCGGGCTGCGGTG
This sequence comes from Mesorhizobium sp. LNHC209A00, assembly GCF_000502915.1. Lineage (NCBI taxonomy): Bacteria > Pseudomonadati > Pseudomonadota > Alphaproteobacteria > Hyphomicrobiales > Phyllobacteriaceae > Mesorhizobium > Mesorhizobium sp. LNHC209A00. The sequence goes on along the minus strand of NZ_AYWT01000018.1, from coordinate 66,409 downwards.
GTGACTTTACGCTCCCTGATCAAAGCGTCCAGCACAACGAGGAGATTTAGATCGAGTCCCTTAAAACGCATGCATTGACCTATCCGACGCGTGGATGGGTATCGCCCAAACAATCAATTTCACGAATGGTGAGAGCGTCAACGCATCAGCCGACGACGAAACAGAGCAACCGATAGGAAGAACGGCAAAACCGTGTATATGCAAAGCGCGCCGATATGCAGGCCCATGCTGCCGGCCGGACGGCCAAGCATCGCCGGACGAATGAGGTCAATTGCATGTGCGAGGGGCAACAAGGAGGCGATGTCCTGAAAAGCGCCGGGCAATTGGTTGACCGGAAACATCGCGCCGCAAAGGAAGAGCATGGGTGTTATAACAAGCGTATTATAAAATATGAAATATTCATAACTGGGCGCAAGCGCCGTGACGACCATCGCTAGACTCGCGAAGGCGAGGCCACTGAGAGCGATGACTGGCAGCAAGCAGAGGATGGATGGCCACGATGCGTAGCCTAGCGTGGTGGCAACAATAGTGATTGCTGTGCCCGCCATCAGGGCCTTGGTGGCTGCCCACGCCAATTCGCCGAGTAAGATATCGCCGAGCGTCAGCTGAGTGCATAGCATTCCTTCCCAGGTGCGCTGGTCGCCCATGCGGCCGAAACTCCCGTAAACCGTTTCAGCGGTCGCCGATGCCATCGCGCTTGTGGCAACCATGCCAGCCGCGAGAAACGCAATGTACGAAGTGCCCTCAACGGGACCTATCATTGTTCCGATTCCAAAGCCGAGACCGAACAGATAGATCATCGGATCGGCGAGGTTGCCGAGCACCGATGCAAGCCCGATTTTCTTCCATCCGAGATAGTTGCGGCGCCAAACCGCGACCCAATTCCACGCATTGGCGGGCATGCCCGCCGCATAACGTTCGCCCATTGTTCAGTCCTCCATCTCGCGCCCGGTTAGCCGCAAAAACACATCCTCGAGATTGGGGGGACGCTGCAGAAGGCGTAGACCCGCGCGCCCGCGTAGCTGCGCCAGCACCTGCTCCGGATCGGGTGCATAGCAAAAAAGCGTCTCACCGCTCACCTCGATGCGCTGTGCGTACGGCCGGATCAGCGCACCCAGTTCATGCGGATTGCCGCCGTAGACCTCGACCACGTCACAGCCGATCTGCTCGTCAATGAGTGCGGACGGGCGGCCTTCGGCGATCTTGCGCCCCTCCTCCATAACGCACAGCCGATCGCACAGCCGCTCGGCCTCTTCCATGAAATGGGTAGTCAAAAGAATAGTCTTGCCCCGCGCCAGCAGCGATCGCAGCCGTTCCCAGATCAGGTGGCGGGCCTGCGGATCGAGGCCGGTGGTCGGCTCGTCCATCACCAGCAAGTGCGGGTCATTGATCAGCGCACGCGCGAGCGTCAGGCGCCGCTTCATGCCGCCGGACAGTTCGGCGACGCGCGCATCCGCTTTGTTCTCGAGGCGGGCGAACTCAAGCAGCGATGGTATGACCGCATCGATCTGGCGTCTGCTCATCCGGAAGTAGCGCCCGAACACCAACAGGTTCTCGCGTACAGTGAACGCGGTATCAAGATTGTCGAACTGCGGAACCACGCCGATGCGCATACGTGCCAAACGCGCGCGCGCCGGCACTGGAACGCCGAGCACAGTAATCTTCCCCGCATCGGGCGATGTCATGCCGAGGACCATACGCGCAATCGTGCTTTTGCCCGCGCCGTTCGGTCCCAAGAGCCCGAAGCATTCCCCCGCCGCAACGCGGAACGACAGTCTGTCGACGACGAGCTTGTCATAAGTTTTGCTTACGTCAGTAAGATCGATCGCTACCATGGACATGGGTTCATTTTACCGAGAGGGACGCCAAGACTGGCGGTTGCTTGGTTGCCTGCCGGACCTGAAACTGTGACTCGTCTTCGCCATCCCAGCCGTCGATAACGAACTGATCGACGTCACAAGGATTTAGCCCCTGTTCCGGTAAAGCGGCGACAATTGCGTAGAGATTGTCGATGGCTTGGTAACGCGGATCGTTGTGCCGCTTTTCCTGGTCAACGCAGAAGACGAGCCGTCCATCCTTGACCAGGGCGATCGCCCCATCATGGGTCAGCTTGATAGCAAAGATGCGCATAGTGTCTCCAGGTTAACGGCGATAGATTCGATTCATCAGGAAGCGGAAAGCGGGTTTCGGAAACGGACGAGCAAGCAGTCTTCGTTGACCGACTCGCCCCGACACTCAAGACGCTCTACCTCGATCAACGTTTCGTTCAGCATGGCGATGACCGGCTCAGCACCAGCGGCGTGACCCCAGCGACGGCAATTAGCATCCCTTGCCGATCCGAAGATCAGATGCCCGCCAGGCGCAAGCACCCGCACCAGGTTTTTGACGGCCGCGCGCATCTCGGCTATGTCTTCGAGATAGTAGAGGACCTCCGCCACAACGATCAGGTCAAACAACTCGTCGGTCGAAAACTGTTGAACATCGGAGATTATCCAGTTGATGCGCGACGGCTCGTTTATCCGTTGACGTGCTCGAGCAATCGCTTGCGCCACGACATCGATGACGGTGAGCCCTTGGCAGTAGGGGGCTAGTTTTTCCGTGAATGCGCCGGCAGCGCACCCGACTTCGAGGGCATTTGAAATGGAGCCTTGGGCAAGCGCCAGCTGGAGCATTTGCGTGTGGCGCTTCCGCTCGAACGGATTGCCGTCGAGAAGCCACGGATCGTCTGCGGCCAATTCCCGATCAAGCAACTGATGATTCACGTTCTGGGTCAAACTCGTGCACCTCTCGTCCACTAGGTAATTAGCGATCACTCGTCGCCGCAAATGTTGCCCGACAGCACTAATTCCGAAGAATCCCGCGCAAGATTGAGCCTGCGAAGCGGAGCCGCATGGGGCGAGAATTCTGCCCTGCTGGAACCAGTGATCGGAGTTTGGGTGGGGGCCTGTTTTCCCCCAGTGTTCGATGTAGCGACAGCAGAGCCTCGCGACAGCCAATCGCTATTGCTCAATGTACACAGCGCGTAGGCTTTCAACGGAAGCAAGAGAAAGATGTTGATGAACGTGTGCAGCGAAAAGCCCAGAAATCGAAACTGTCGGGCACGAAATGCTACCACGCTGCATCGGAGCATGGTCATGGACACAATCGTCAGTCCTGTCCACCAAGGCACAGAGCCTGTCAGTGCGAAATGTGCGAGGCCCGTTAATACCGATACGGCGAGGAGTAGCGCGCCGAGATTCTGTCCGACCACGTCCAACGTGAGATAGCTATTCAGGCTGGGCAGCAAGCGCAGCCCAAGCAGCGTGTCCCGGAATGTGCTTCGTGCCCAACGGAGTTGTTGGCGCAGATACGGCCCTAGTCTGTTCGGGACGACTGTGGCCGCGATGGCGCTCGGAACGTACTCGGTTCGAAAGCCTGCTTTCAGCATCAGGATAGTAAGATGGCGATCCTCACCGAAGTCGCTTGGCTTGCCCCGAAAAAACTGCGACTCGTACTGGTCCAGTAACAAAAGGAGCGCAGACCGGCGGTACATGGCACATGGGCCGCAACAGCACATAACGGCACCGAAGCGAGCCTGCGCCGCGCGCTCCTCGTTGCAAGCCAGCCAGTACTCCATGTCTATCAGCCTGGTCAGCCAGCTCTCGGTCCGGTTACTGGCCGTCAACTGACCCATGACTGCGCCGACCGCTGAATCTCGCATCTTCGGTACAAGCTTGGCAATGACGTCGGACGCGAGTAACGTGTCTGAATCAACGTTAAGCACCAAATCCCCTGATGAGCGGCGTATCGCGGCGATCTGCGCCTTGCGCTTTCCAACATTCTCGGGAAGCAAAATGATGTCGAACCTAGGGTCGCGCGCGTAGGCTTCGTGGACAGTTCCTAAGGCTTCGCGATTTCCAGAACCGTCATCAACCACATAGACCCGAAGTCTTCCGGCGTATTCTTGGTCGGCAATGGAAGCCAGGCACTCTGAAAGCGTGCGCGGATCCTCGTTGAAGCAGGGGACGATGACATCCACGCTGGGCAGTTGATCGGAGCCGACGAGAACCTCCAACGCCGATGAGTCGTTTGTCGGCAGAGCATAAAGCCCCTGCATGCTCTTATAAGCAGTCGAGAGCAGCGCATAAAGCGATATGGCCACAGTGCTGGTTGTACCAAGAAGAGTCATGGGATCTCGTTTGTTCAGTGATGTTGAGGAAGTGAGCGGATTACAAATCCGCGCTCACGCAATGCTGGAATCAGCCGGGACAGCGCCGTGACCGTCTGGTCGCGCAGACCGGCGTGAGCGCCCCGGCCCAACTCGCCGGGAGGGCATCCGTCGTGCAAGAGTACGATTGCGCCCGGCCGGACAGAGGCGAGCACTTTATCGATAATCGCGTCGACCCCAGGGCGAGACCAATCTCGAGGGTCGACGGACCAATGGAGGGCCGCCAGCCCGGCGATCTGTGACGCTGTGAAGACTTCTTCGCTCCAGGCGCCGTAGGGCGCGCGAACATAGCGCACCGAGGCCTGCGGGCACGCTCTCATGATGGCGTCGTTCGCTTCAAAGACCTCACGTTGCACTTCGCCGAAACCGCATTGGTACAGATCCGGATGAGACATCGTGTGGTTGCCTACCTCGTGCCCTTCTGCGATCATCCGTTGGATTAGATCTGGGTGCTCTAAGGCGTAGGCGCCGATGACGAAGAAAGTCGCCGGCACCCGCTGCTCTGCCAGCACATCGAGAATCTCCGGTGTGAAAAGTGGATTGGGACCGTCGTCAAACGTCAGATAAACGCTGCGACGGCCGGTGCCGTCAGAGCACTCACGGCGCACTTCGTACAAGCAATCGGGACGGCTCATAGCTCTGGTCCGTTCCGATCTATCATCGTGCCCGTGGGCCATTCGCTGATCGGCCGTCCAACCGGCAGAACAATGGTGAGTGCCTCATCGATGCGTGTGGGCGGCAGGTCGAGGCGGGCCTCTGGTCGGGTCGAGCGCACGCGAATTCCCGACAAAACGGCCAAAGGCCTGTATCGCCGCCCGAACCTCTCAACATGATTCCGCAGCGCGTCCCGGACCGTTCCGAAAGCGAATGGAACGCCAAGCTCCTGCAGTATTGGAAGCATGACATGGATCGAATGGGCGATTCCGAGACCCTCAAGGTCCGGGCGTACCCCGTACAGGCCCAGCTCAGCCACCAACAGGTCGACCGCGTCAACCTTGATGAAACGGCGCAGTATGCCCATGTGAGCCGCTACACCACTTGAATCATAGGCGATCACGCGGAGTTCAGGCCTGGCTCCGGCCCAGCTTCGACTACCTTCGAACGGTTCTGCGTTGGACGCCCCAGTCGGCCCGTACGTATCACGAAAGAACTCGGCGAGCTCAACGTGATCGGAGAGCTGCAACTCGTTTTCCCAGCACAACTTCCACTGCACCTGATGGCGCATTCAGGACCTCTCTTCATATTAGTTTTTTGCGGCCGCATTACCCGACCAAAGCGGCGCTGTTGGCTGCATTCAGCCGTTGTCGTTGGCGAAGGTGAGCCAGACGCTCTCTCGAAGTTCCGGCCCGTGTCGTCGATTTGAGCTTGACGTCGCTCATTAACGTTCCTCTAATGCATGGCTCGTAAATTCGTAAAATTGATTGTTTGAATGATACGCATCCACACGTTGGATAGAACATGACATGCGTTTCAAGGGACTCGATCTAAATCTCCTCGTTGTGCTGGACGCTCTGATGCGGGAGCGTAAAGTCACTGCCGCGGCTCGCAGTATCAACCTGAGCCAGCCGGCCATGAGCGCCGCCGTTGCTCGGTTACGCGCCTATTTCAACGATGAGCTATTTACGATGAACGGCCGCGAGCTCATTTTGACACCGCGCGCCGACGGGCTCGCCACAGCAGTCCGGGAGGCATTGCTGCACATCCAGCTATCGATTATTTCCTCCGACGCTTTCAACCCGGCCAAATCGGATCGTCTCTTCCGGATGATGCTTTCCGATTACATCACGCTCGTATTTTTTAAGAAGATCGTAGAGCGTGCTGCGCGGGAAGCTCCCGCCGTTCGCTTTGAATGTCTGCCTATTTGCGACGACCCCGAGGAGCTTCTCCGGCGCGGCGACCTTGATTTTCTGATTATGCCGGAAGTGTTCATGTCGAAACATCCTCGCGCAGCCCTGTTCGAAGATATGCTCGTGTGCGTAGGCTGCGGCACGAACAAGCAGCTGTCAGAGCCACTTACATTCGAGCGATACTTGTCGATGGGGCATGTCGTGCTCAAATTCAGGCACACCCGGCAGCCCACCATGGAGGAATGGTATTTGCTCGAGCACGGTTTCGAGAGACGTGTCGAGGTCGTCGTACAGGGCTTTAGCCTGATCGCGCCCGTCCTGTCAGGCACCAACCGCATCGGGACCATGCCCCTACGGCTGGCGCAGCATTTCGCAAAAACAACACCCCTGCGGATTGTCCAACTTCCGCCGCCACTTCCTCCTCCCGCATTCACGGAGGCCGTCCAGTGGCCTGAGCTTCACAATACTGATCCGGCAAGCATGTGGATGCGGGAAATGATGGTGCGGGAGGCATCTTGCCTGGCGCCTTTGCCTGAAATCATTGAGCCCCTCGGGCACGCCGATCCGACCTTGCGGTTGTTGGTACCGACTGCCACCTCGATTTCGCGTGCGAAGTCCCGGAAGATGTTAAGCCCCACTTAAACACCGGGCCTTTGCCCAGCAGAGCGGCGCAGTTGCTCGTCAAGTACGACGGCCAGGAACGAGCAGAACACACGCCCGGGGTAGCTACTGAATTGACTGCCGCCTCCGATTTTGCTTGCGGAGTCCCAGAAGATGCTCAGCCCCACTTAAATGCCAACGTCGCAGGCCTTGCCGCGGCTTTTCACGCGCGGCCAGGCGAGGAGATGGCGGTCGACGTGGTCGATCCAATCTGTGCCAGCCTCGCTCGGCTACTGGCGTCGACGACAGTCCCCTGCACCGAGAAAGTCGGGCACTTGGCAATGAAGCCGGTCGAGCTTGACGCTGCGGACCCAGGCAATTGACCCCGCGCTTCTGCCTGAACGCGTGGCCGATCCGTTCATCTAATCGGCGCTACATTCTGCCCGGCTGAGGTCCGTGGGTGCGGCCACCCCGCGGGATGGGATCATCATTCAACTTTCTCTCGTTTGAAAGGAAACTCCCCGCTCACGATAGAGCCCATGAGTTTCATATATTTTCCGGCAGATGGATGTCGAACGGGAGAAATGTCTGTCCGGGTGTTTCAGCGGTGCCGGTCTCGATAGCCCGCGTCATCAGCGTTATCAGCTCCCGGCAAAGTCGGCGCATTGGCGTGGCGACCGCCATCGTGACGATATTATCTGCGAGCGCCGCCCGAGACTCCGGCGTGATTTCATTCACGATCGCGACGAGATCGCGACTTTTGCCCTCTTCTCGGAGCGCGGAGATGGCGCCCTCCATGCCGCCGCCGGCGACATAGAAGCCGACGAGCTCGGGCTCTCGCTGCATGAGATCAAGCGTTGCCTCGTAGGTGATCTGCCGTTTCTCGAGGTTCATGACAGGATCCAGCACCTCGAACGTGGGCGCGTTCTCACGGCAATAGGAGCGAAAGCCGACGTCACGGAGCTCGTGCCCCTGGAAACGATGGCTGCCGACAAAAACCGCCACTTTGCCGGGCCGTTTTGCGACCTTCGACACCATCCAAGCGGCCGTGCGCCCCACCTTGCGGTTGTTAAGGCCGATATACCCCTGTCGTACGCCGGCGGCGAAGTCGGAAAGCAGCGAGAAAACCGGAATGCCTTTGGCCTTGAGGTCCTCAACCGCTGCTGTAATTTTCGGGTGGTCCGGTGCCACCATCGCGATCGCATGGCAGCGTGCGCCCAAATCCTTGAGCCGTGCGATCAGGTCGCTCGGCATATGTGACGGGGCGAATTCGACGAGCGGAATGCCGTGGAAGGACTGGGCCAAATTGACCGATGCTTCGACCTCGCGCGCAAAATCTTGGTAGAAATGCTGGGCCGGTTTTCTCAAGATGAAGCCCAGACGGTAGTGCGGTAGGTCTCGCCGCAAGCGCTGCTTGATTAGCCCGGCAGCATGATAGCCGATCGCGTGGGCGGCGTCGTGGACCCGCCGCGCGGTCTCCTCTCGCACCGGATGGCGGGCGTTCAGAACCCGATCGATCGTTGCTACGCTGACTCGGGCTTCGCGGGCGAGATCGGCAATTGTGGGGCGCTTGGTCATAGGTCCCTATTCTGATCGGTTTTTGACGCGGGCCGGCTCTCTGTCGCCTAACGCGTTTCGGTTTCGGGTGGCAAAGTGAAAACGTCCCATACGAATGGCCAACAGCGTGTTGGACGAACATCATTCCAGACGTAAACCGGCCGGGTATACTGAAAGGCTCATTCGCTTAAAGGGCGGTGACGGTTTGCACTCACACATTTAGCGCTTCGGCTACATGGTCCGTGAGGAGCCGTTTAGAGGCTGCGGGTCGGTCGTTCAGTTCATGTGACCAGCTAGGCGACTTAACAGGTCGTGGGCCGCCCACCTTATTGGGAGGAGGGTAGCCGGTTTGATGCCTCGGCAAGCTGATGACCGCAGAAGGCGGCTTTCATCTGTGCTCGGTCCAATTCTCCTTCCCAGCGGGCGACGACGAGGGATGCCACTGCGTTGCCGACGCAATTCGTCAGCGCCCGGCATTCGGACATGAAGCGGTCGATGCCGAGTATCAGTGCCATCCCAGCAACGGGAACACTCGGAACTACGGCGAGCGTAGCCGCCAGGGTGATGAAGCCCGCGCCTGTGACACCTGCAGCGCCCTTGGAGGAAAGCATTGCTACGAGCAGCAGCAGCACCTGATCGCCGATGGACAGATCCGTGTTCGTCGCCTGCGCGATGAAGAGGGCCGCCAGCGTCATGTAGATATTCGTGCCGTCCAGATTGAATGAGTATCCGGCCGGGATGACGAGACCCACAACCGAACGCCTGGCGCCCGCCTTCTCCATTTTCTGCATCAGCGAAGGGAGCGCCGCCTCCGAGGAGGACGTTGCGAGGACAAGCAGCAGCTCTTCCTTGATGTAGCGAATGAGAGAACAGATCGAGAAGCCGTTGTAGCGACAGACCGCGCCGAGAACCCCGAACACGAAGAGGAAGGCGGTGAAATAGAACGTCGCGACCAGCATCGCGAGGTTGACCACCGAACCGATGCCATATCTGCCGATGGTGAAGGCCATTGCGCCAAAAGCGCCGATCGGCGCGGCCTTCATCAGAATTCCAACGAGCTTGAAGACAGGCGCGATGAGCGCCTGAAGGAAGCAAACGACAGGCTTGCCCGGCTCTCCGGCCATCGCAAGCGCCATGCCGAACAGAACCGAGAAGAACAGCACCTGCAGGATGTCGCCTTCCGCGAAGGCACCGACGATCGTTGGCGGGATGATGTTCATCAGAAAGCCGGTGACCGACTGCTCGCTGGCTTTTGCGGCATAGGTATTCACGGCCTGGACATCGAGCGAGGCCGGATCAATGTTGAGGCCGGCGCCAGGCTGGACGACATTGGCGACGATGAGGCCGACGATCAGCGCGAGCGTCGAGAAGGTGAGGAAATAGACCATTGCTTTACCGGCGACCCGGCCGACCTTATGAAGATCGTTCATGCCGGCAATGCCGGTGGCAATTGTCAGGAAGATGACAGGCGCGATGATCATCTTGACCAGCTTGATGAAGGCATCACCCAGCGGCTTCAGGCTCTCGCCGGTCTCCGGATAAAAATACCCAATTGCGACGCCGAGCGCGATGGCGGCAAGCACCTGGGCGTAGAGCTTGGTGTAGAAGGGTTTGCGGGGCGCGGGACTCGCGCCGCGAACTTGTGCAGCTGACACTGTTTCTCTCTCCCTGACCGGATCGAGGTGGCGTGACTTCTCCCGGGCTTCTCCCTATCGCGGCGCTCCGGTCGAACGCTGCACCAACGCCTCCGCAATACCCATGCCAGATGAATCCGCATGACCTGAACTGACGTGGGCTCGCCAAATTAGAGGAATGCGGTGTCAGACCAGCGGGATAGGCCGCGGTCCGGCACGCCCTTGATGGTCTCTGGCAGAGTGCTGCCGGTCGATCCCTCTGGCTAGCGGTTTTGCTGCACAGAGCGTGGTGGGTTCCTCGTTTTAGCCGGCCGCATCGCTGGCGCCAGCGCGTACCAAATAGGTCGCCTGTTATAAGCCCCATCCGTTGGTCTAGAGGAGGCCGAGAGCTTCGCTTTCCCTGACTAGCCGTGGCACCCATGATGGGATGAATGCGCTGGCACAAGGCGGAATGACGAGGGTCCAGCACGACCCGTTGATGTTCACTGACAGAGTGCTGCCGGTCGATCCCTCTGGCTCGCGGTTCATCGGTGGCATCAGAGCGGAGAATTGCTGTGCTCTTTGCAACGCTCCCGCGCGACGTCGAGACGTAGAGATTGACGCCGTTGGTGCTGACCACGACGATGCGATTCAGAAATTGCGAGGCACCGCCTACGAAGCCGTACTCGACGCCAGCTTCGCGCCTTCACACGCGACACCGCCGCCGCATGATCAACTCGAGAAAAAATGGCGGTTGCCGGCAACCGACCAGTGTCGTTGGCGGTTATTATCGCTCCCGCCCCTCCTCGGCGCTGGTGAATGGCACGGCCCGGCATTTACACTCGGCGCGGTCAGCCGCTCGGCACCGCATCGCCGGCGCAAGTATTTCCGTCGTTCAATGGCAAAAACAGAATTGATGAATTCTATCATATGCCGCGAGGTTTCCTTTCACGAATGAAAGAAAGCTCGATTGACTATCCCGCCTCGCTCCAGTCTTTTGAGAACAACGTGTGGTTGCCTTGGTGCAAGCCGAGACCATGGCCAAGCCTTCGTGGAGGGGAGAGCCAAGCGATGCATCAGGGTTCGATCCGCTTTGCACTCGACCAAACGGCGGCGCCACGAGTTCACGTCGGAGTATTTTCGCGCTTGCTCGCGACGTCGCGGGCGCACATGCCGCCGGCCTACGTTTGATGGCGCGAGATCGAGGATCACATGCACCACAACATTCGCAAATCAGAACAAAATGCCAGCGAGTGCGGCATATCGCTGCCGGATGCGATAAGGGGTTGTCCAACGTCCGAGACGAATCCTGCGAATGGGGCATTGCACGAGCGCGCCCTCACCGGAATCTTCGAAATATCGAAAATACTCACCGATCCCGCCCGGCTCGAACTCACGTTGACCAAGGTCGTTGATCTCCTGCACTCGTTTGTGCAGATGCGGCACGGCATCATCGCTCTCTGCGATGCCGAGGGCGGACTGGACATCACCGTGGCCGGCGACTGCGACACGAACAGCAATGAGCCCTCCCGGTCGCGCGTGCCGCGCAACGCCATCGATCAGATTGTGACGACGGACACGCCGCTCATCGCCGAGGACATAGCGATGCATCCGGCCTTCACTGCCGCTGACATCGAGGTGCTTGGGGCCTCCGACACCGTGTCGTTCATCGGCGTTCCCATTCGTGTTGATGGGAACGCGGTAGGCGCGCTGACTATGGACAGGGCTTTGGAAAGCAGGTCAAGCTATCGGCTCGATTACGATGTCCGGCTGCTCACCATGATTGCCAACATGGTGGGACAGACAGTCAAGTTGCATCGTTTCTCCGCGGGCGACCGCGAGCGACCGCCGGAGTTGGAAGACCGGCTGCAAACGAAATTTTCTGGTGTTAAGCACCCTGCACCCCGACGCAAAAAGGTTCATGTCGAGGGGATGATCGGTGACAGTCCGGCGATAAGCGCGCTGCTGGAGAAGATCGCGGTCGTAGCCAAGGCAAAAACCACCGTTCTGTTGCGAGGCGAGTCCGGTACCGGAAAGGAGCTGGCTGCCAAGGCAATTCACGAGTTGTCGCCGCGCGCCAAGCGGCCCTTCGTTAAACTCAATTGTGCAGCGCTCCCAGAGACAGTTTTGGAATCCGAATTGTTCGGTCATGAGAAGGGTGCCTTCACAAGCGCATTCAATTCCCGCAAGGGGCGCTTTGAGCTCGCTGACAAGGGGACGTTGTTTCTGGATGAGATTGGCGAGATCTCGGCCTCGTTCCAGGCAAAGCTACTGCGCGTGCTGCAGGAGCAGGAGTTTGAGCGCGTCGGCAGCAATCAGACCATCAAGGTCGATGTTCGCGTGATTGCCGCCACGAACAGGAACCTGGAAGAGGCGGTTGCAAGGAATGAGTTCCGCGCCGACCTATACTACCGCATCAACGTGGTCCCCTTGCTGGTACCAGCATTGCGCCAAAGGCGCAGCGATATTCCGCTCCTCGCAGCTGAGTTTCTCAAGAACTTCAACGACGAGAACGGCTGTACGCTCACCTTCGACCCGCGTGCGATTGAAGTGCTGATGAAATGTGAGTTTCCCGGCAACATTCGCGAGCTTGAAAATTGCGTGCACCGGACAGCGATCCTGGCCGAGGGACTCTCAATCGGGAGAAACGACTTTGCCTGCTCCCAAGGCCAATGCTTTGCCGAGGCGCTGTGGAAGTGCAGATCGGGCATGGCCGCGCTGCAACCAGCGCCGATCCTGCCGGAGTCAGCGAATCCGGCCACGCCGCCGGATGCGGCAGCGACTACAGTCCCGCGTGCCGGTGCAACACACCCAATTGGCGCGAGGAACCCCGACATAGAGCGTGTCATTGCTGCCATGGAAAGATGTGGCTGGGTGCAGGCAAAGGCAGCGCGCCTCCTTGGACTGACCCCGCGCCAGATTGGCTACGTGCTAAGGAAATACGGCGTCGAGATCAAGCGTATCTGAAACCGAGGAGATGAGCTGAGCTGCTTAGCGCCTTGCGGCAGCGATGCAGATCCGCGTCCGCGTCCACTCGATTCACCGAGGACAGCCTGGCCGAATTCCCGTGTCTGCGTTGCGACCATCGTGTGAGAGGCAACGCTTCCATCGTCAATCCTGTCCGCCATGTTGCTCTCGTTGCGAGCTCATACGGATGCCCCCTGTGTGACTGAACGGAGTTAAATATGTCCGATGCAAAACTGCAAACTGTGCTTTCGGCTCTTCCGCCAGTGACGCGACAGTTAGATGCTCTGCCGTCCAACGGACCAGCGCCGGACGGAAATTTTGTCAAGCTGAATACGAATGAGAACCCGTTTCCGTTGCCGCCAATCATAATGCAAAGTGCAGTGGCGGCCCTCAAGTGCCAGTATCTATATCCGGATGACGATAACATCAGCTTGAGGGAAGCGGCGTCCAGCACCTATGGCGTTTCCAGGGATCAGGTCATCGCAGGCAACGGGTCGTCTGAACTGCTCGGACTCATCTACAGAGCTTTCCTCGCGCCTGGCGATAAGGTTGCGATGATGTCGCCAGGGTTTTCGTTCAACCGCAAACTTGCCATGATTCAGGGCGCCGAGTTTCTCGAAATCGGATGTCAAGCTCATTCCCTGCCAATAGAGCAATTGCTTTCCGGTCCGGCAAAAGACGCCAAGTTCATTATGTTGGCCAATCCAAACAATCCGACCGGAACATTCCTCCCCATAAGCGATATCGAACGCCTCGTAGCACAATCGGACCGCTTGGTTGTCCTTGATGAAGCCTACGTCGACTTTGCACCCGATCATGGCCTGCGCCTCATCAACCGGTATCCGAACGTTCTGATCTTGAGGTCATTCTCGAAAAGCTATGCCGCCGCCGGCATTCGCGTCGGTTTCGGTTTCGGTCACCCTGAAATTATTGGCAGGCTGCGAAACATCCAGAACGTCTTCAACATGAACGTCATCGGGCATGCCGTTGGTATCAGCGTGCTTGCGCATCGCGGCGCCTACGCAGAGAACCACAAGCACATTAAGGATGAACGAGAGCGAGTGACAGTCGCGCTGTCGCAACTCGGATTTTCCGTAACGCCCTCCCGCGCAAATTTCTTGCTGGCCCGTGTCCCCGCGGGACAGGACGGCTCATGGTGGCAAGCAGCATTGGAAAGGCAAAAGATACTTGTCGCGTTTTTTCCGGACAAAGGCTTGGAACACTGCATCCGCGTCAGCATCGGCGCAAAAGAGCAGATGGATGCATTTCTTGCTGCCGCTGGCGACATTGCTGGAAGCTTAACGGTGCCAAGCTCCAAGGGCAGGGAAGCGTCAGGCTCTGCTTCTTCGTTACGCTGACGCTAATCGGCGATCACACACATCTCTTCCGACTTGCTTGGTCGTCCCAGCAAGAGAACAGCCTGCTTTTAAAATCGGGGACTTATCGAGTGACAAACGTCTTTCCTTCAAACCTAGCGTTCGGCATCTTCGATCATCTGGACGAGGATGGCCGCGATATCGCCCGGCAGTACGAAGATCGCCTGATATTAGCAGAGGCGTGCGATCAGCTAGGGTTCTATGCCTATCATCTGGCAGAACACCACTGTACTCCCCATGGGAGAGGTCCATCGCCGAATCTGTTCTTATCGAGCGTCGCCCAGCGCACCCGGCGCTTGCGTCTCGGACCCTTGGTGATGCTGCTTGCGCTTTATCATCCGCTGCGTGCGTTCGAAGAGATCTGTATGCTGGACCAGTTGAGCGGTGGCAGGCTCGAACTGGGCATAGGGCGCGGTGCTCTCCCGATCGAATTGGGCTACTTCGGGATTGGTGCGGACGCGGTGCCGGGCCGTTATGCCGAAGCCAGCGAAATCCTCATGGAAATACTTGTTAATCCGATGAAGGTCGGCACGCTATGCTATCAAGGCCGCCATTTTGATCTCAATGAGGTTCCTTTGACGCTAAGACCTCATCAGCGTCCACATCCGCCGACATGGGTCGCTGCCAATCGACCCGAGTCCGCAGCTTGGGCGGCTGCGAATGGAACAAATATCGCGTGTGTAGGACCTTCCTCTTCTGTTCGCAAAACTACTGATGCGTTCCGCGCCTATCGAGAGGACAACGCTGGCGCGGGGGATCAGGCGCAATTTATCGGATTGCTCCGCATGGTCGTGGTTGGGCGTTGTGACACACATGCCTATTCGCTCGCGGCACCTGCTTACGAACGCTGGCTCAAGAGCTTTCAATTCCTTTACGAGCTTAACGCTATCCCCACTCCACCAAACCTGCCGCTGACCTTCGATGCGGCAGTCGAGAGTGAATTGTGCGTGGTAGGATCAGCAGAATCTGTGCGAAAAGCTCTGTTAGGTCAGTTGGAAGTGGCAGGTGCCAACTACCTGCTTTGTCAACTGGCATTTGGAAATCTGCCGCTAGATGCTTCCCTGTACACCGCGACGACCATTAAATCCGAAATCATGGCTCGATTTGGCTGACCATGAAATTCGCAGTCTGAGGTTGAATCGTTGTACAGCGCTCCCTCACATCCACGTGCTCTAGCGTGCACGTGGTGGGGACGGGCAATCGGGAGGGAGGCCAAACTGACGACGAGCCGGCGGCAGAATACCAGGTTTGTGCGTTGGCTGGCGTCTGGGCCATCTTGTGAACCTGCATGATCCTAAGGAGATGATGGCCGAGCGCGTCACGATGCAGGCACCCGTCTGCTCGTCGCGCACGCGCTAGCCGTTGCCCATAGCCCGCCGCAGAGGTTCTTCTCGCCTGGGGCGGCGTCGGTGCGGCGCCCCCCATCCAGCTTCATCAGCGGCCCGGCGGTAGCAAAGCCGCCACTCGCTACGGCGCTGTTGAGGGCGCGCTCGCGAGCGGCTTTGCTGCGCCCAGCCACCAACGGGAGCGAGCTCGCCCGATGATGGGGGTGCACCGCGGTCGGGATACGATGCTGGAGGAAATCGTTCGCAGCCGGTCTTCACGAACTGCGAGGAGTGCTTGTCCTTGAATGCTGCCTGCTAGCCGTCTGCGGTGGCCTGAGTGGTCCGCCGACACGCCCGAAAGTCAACGCCACTACCACAAGCCGCCAAAAACTCAGGTCTGGGAGCCAGCTTGGACGGTGGTATCGTGTTCGGGAATGTCGTCGAAGGAGGCGTAGTTGAGATAGTAGAGTTTGGAATACAGGCCGCCCATAGCTATTAGCTCATCGTGGTTGCCAGTCGCAACAACTTGGCCATTCTGAAGCACGATGATGCGGTCGGCCCCCCGGATCGTGGCGAGACGGTGGGCGATGACGAGGCCAGTCCGCCCTTCAAGCAGCTTGATCAGAGCCTTCTGAATCTGCAATTCCGTGTAGCTGTCGATGTTGGCGGTCGCTTCGTCGAGCACGAGGATCTTGGCGTCAGCGACGAGGGCGCGGGCGAAACTGATAAGCTGGCGCTGGCCGAGAGATAAGTTGTCGCCGCGTTCGCCAAGTTGGGTCTCATACCCGTCGGCGAGGCTCATGACGAAGTCATGCGCGCCGACCGCCTTCGCCGCCTCGATCACCTTGTCGCGCGTGGCGTCCGTCTTCTGGTATCGAATGTTCTCGAAGACCGTCCCGGTGAACAGGAATGGCTCCTGCAGCACCATGGCGACCTGGCGGCCGAGCGATTCCTGGGTGAGGTCGCGCACATCATGCCCGCCGACCAGCACCTGACCCTGCTGAACATCATAGAAGCGGTGGACCAGGGCCATCGCACTCGATTTGCCAGAACCGCTCGGTCCGACCAGTGCGACCGTCTCGCCGGGATTGACCCTGAAGGAGACATTTTTCAGAACCGAACGGTTCGGATCGTAGCCGAAGGTGACGTCCCTAAACTCGACCGAGCCGTCCATTTCGGGCGAAAGCACCTCGGCATTGGGTTTGTCCTGAACATCGATCTTGACGTCGAGCACATCGGTCAGGCGCTTGCCTGAGGCCATGGCGCGCTGCATGATCGAATATTGCAGGGTGAGTGAGCGGATCGGGTCAAAGAAGCGCTGGATGTAAAACAGGTAGGCTACCAACACGCCCACATCTACACCGCTATTCACGACCATCGAGCCGCCAACCACAATAACGGCGGCCAAGGCGAGGCCGGTGAGGCCATCGACGATAGGCACCATGACCAGTGCATATCTGGCAGCGATCAGTTGGGTCCTGAGGTTGGCATGGGCCCGGTCGTCAAAAAGAATGAAATTCACCTGCTGGCGATCCATCGACTGTATGGTCCGCACGCCGTGAATGGCTTCGGCCAGCGCGCCATTGACGACGGAATTGGTTTCGTGTGCAGCCATGAAGGCGTCGCGGGCGCGCGGCAGCCAGACAATGCGGACGATCACCAGGATCGGCAGAACCGACAGCGTCAGGAGGCCGAGGCGAAAGTCGAGCCACAGCATTACGAATACGATGCCGAAGAGAAGTGCAACATCGCCTAGGGAATATACCGAGGTTTCCAGGAACTCCTGTATGGAGTTAACGTCGCCTTGCAGGCGCGACATCAGGCGTCCGACCTCAGTCTTGTCCATGAAAGAGAGCGAAACCTTTTGCAGATGGCCAAACATGGCGCGGCGGATGTCGAACAGGACAGTTTCGGCAATTTTCCCATCCAAGGTTTCCTGCATGTAACCGGCGGCGAAATTGACCAAAATCGCCGAAAGGAACGCGCCGACGGCCGCAAGCTGGGCTGAGCGATCGCTCCCTGCCGGGTTCATGCCGTTGTCGATCGCGTAGCGGATGATCAAGGGGATGAGAAGCTGCGTCCCGGTGAAGATCAGCATCGCGACAATCGTGACAACTACCTTTGCCCGATAGGGATGGACGAAGCCCCAGATCCGGCGGAGGATGCTCTTGTCGAAAGCCCGGCCGAACATCTCCTCCTCGATCCGGTGCGAGCCGACGACCGCGCGCGGAGGGCGTCTGCCGTCGTCACGTTCGGCTTCGAGTTCGCCGGGGCCTTGGTCCATCAGCGGGCGCCCCCATACTGGGTCATATGATATCACCTGGGCGCGTCTGGAGATCGTAAAGGGCTTTGTAGCGTCCCCGCTTCGCCAGAAGCTCTTCATGCTTGCCGCGTTCTACGATTTCGCCGTTATCGACAAAAAGGATCTGATCGGCATGCATAAGCGCACTCAGCCGATGCGCGATGATGATCGTCACCCGATCCTTGGCGAAGCGCCGCGTCGCCGCGCGAATGCGCTGCTCGGTGCCAGCATCGATCGCGGCCATCGAGTCGTCGAAAACGACGACAGAGGGGCGCAGCATCATGGTGCGAGCAATCGTGAGACGCTGGCGCTGGCCGCCAGAGAGAGAGACGCCGCGTTCTCCCACGACCGTCTCATACCCTGCTGGGAGCCCTAGAATGTAGTCGTGGAGCTGGGCGAATTCGCCAGCGTGTTCAATTCGCTGTCTCTTCGCCCAGGGGTCGCCATAAGCGATGTTGTTCTCGATCGTGGTGGTGAATAGGAACGCATCCTGCTGTACAACGGCAACCGCCTTGCGAAGGCTCTCGAGGGTGACATTGCGTATGTCCTGGCCGTCCAACGTGATGGCGCCACCGGTCACGTCGTAAAAGCGGGGGATCAGATGAGCCATCGTCGATTTGCCGGAACCCTGGGGACCGACGATCGCGATCGTCTCGCCTCTCCGGGCCTCAAAGCTGAGGTTCTTCAGAATGGCGCGGTTTTCGACATTGGGGTACGCAAATGAGACATTGTGGAAGCGCAGAGTGCCGTCGCTTATCTCAAGCGGTCTGGCCTCGAGAGCATCCCTGATCGTGATCTCCTGATCGAGGAGACCGAAAAGCCGCGAACCGCAGCTGGAAGCGCGGGCAAAGGCATTGACCATGAGGCCGATCTGGCGGACTGGCATTTGCAGGATGGTCATGAAGGTCAGGAAGGTCGCCATGGTTCCGACGCTGATCTCGCCAGCGACGAGCTTGTTGCCACCGATCCAAAGCACCAATCCCATTGCGAAAAAGAAGGACAAGGTCATCGCCGACGTGCTGGGTACGTAGATGTCAACGAGATCCTTGGCGAGGCCGAGCGCGTTCTTGGAAGCGCGGTCGAACTTCAGCATCTCATAGGATTGAGCCGCAAAAGCGCGGACCACGCGGATGCCTGCGAGGTTTTCCTTCATCACGCGGCTTAGTACCGAAAGGCGCTCATAGAGGTCGAGCCAGGTGGCGCGCAGCCTAAGCTGTGTGGTCGATGAGCGCCAGGCGACAAAAGGCACGAAGCTCAGCGCGACCAGGCCGAGCATGGGATCGGTCGAGGTCATCATGTAGGCGCCGATCCCGATCAGCATGGTGAGCAGGACCACGCGAACGAGCGCGGTGGAAAAATACATCCGCACGCCTTGGAGATCGAGCATTCCGATGGTGATCAGATCGCCTGAATGGACCCGGTCGTGAAAGGAAAAGCTGAGACGCTGGATCTTGTCGTAGTAGGCGAGCCGCAGTTCGTACGCGACATGATGCCCGACGGCTTCGGCAAAATAGTTCTGCGCCATCGTGAAAAGGCCGCGTAGCGCGCTGACGGCGAGCAGCAGGAGAGCCGGGGTCCAGAGCGCTTGTCCTGCCGCGCTCCCGGCGACACCGCCCCCCATGGCTGTCTGGGCCTGGTCGACAGCCCGGCCGAGAAGCTGGGGAATGAGCAACTGGAGGATTGCCGCCATGATCGTCGAGCCCATAGCGAAGGCGACCTGCCAGGGATGCCGAAAATTCATACGCGTTATGCGCAACAGCGTACTCAAATCCCGGCCCCAGCGGGCCGCTTCAACATGGGTCAACGAATTCAGAGCGTTCGTTGCGCTGCCGACAGCATCACTGTTCACGGGTGTATTCCCGACTGCATTTTGCGCCTTCGAGGAAAGCCGAAGGACGCATCATCAAAGGCGACCGCCATTTTAATCCTGTCCACAACCTGCAGCCTTGCCCGTTCCCAGAAGCCGAGCCGCCGCTTGACTAAGTGGCATGTCGATCACCGTGATTCCGCTTGCCGCAAGGAAACGCGCTTCGTTTCTGGTCAGGGTTTCCGCGTCCATTACAGTGCAGTAGGGACCGCGGGAGCGCTTCATGATCTGTCTGGCGTAGGTGCGCAGCATCTGATCGTTGAAGCGGCAGCCAACGAAGAAAAATCCACGGGTGATGCGCCGTTCCTTCACCACGTCTGGGATCGGTGTCTGGATATCAATTTCGGTCAGGACTTCGACATAGTCGGAATCTGCGACGAGAAAGTTTTGCGAGGGCCTACTACTCCCGTGAGGTGCATAGAGGACCGTCTTTGCCCCCGATCGAGCGTCGAGTTCCCTCCCGGACAAATCGTAGGTTTTCGTCCAAATGTTGCCGATTTCGTTCGCCCGCGTGACGCCTTGTATCTCAACGACGTCCGTTCGGCCGGTCTCCACGAGAGCCGTGCGCATCGCGCTGTCATACCAGCTGTCGATGATGAGGGAGAGCGGCAGCCTTGCGATCCAGGCGTGGAGGAGGGTTGGCCTCACCGGCGCTGCGAATATCTCGGTCATCCAAGCTTGAAGCGTCCGGCGATGCCGGCGCTGTTCGATGAACTGCGCAACCGACCACATATTGGTGCGGATCCTGGAAGGGGCGGGCGCCCGTGCATTGAGTGCCGCGGCAACGACCTCCGGAGTATGCGGCACAGGCGGTTCCGCACAGTTCAACCCAAGAAGACCCGGACCGAGATAGGGGATCACCTCATCGGCGGCGAGCGCTTCCTTCGCCAAGTCAAGCAGCTTATCGGCAAAACTGTCCCGCACTATGACGAGGTGGTCCGATGTCAGGATCGTGTTCATGCTCGTTTCCTCGCGACGCACCTAGGGGCAGCATCAGTCCTCTTCGGAAACCTTCCTTGCCTCGACAGTGATCGGCAGACGCGTATCCCGTGGAAGATCGGGTAGGAGGAGCCGCCACCCGTTCCTGAGCGTAATAGTTCCGCCCCACAACTCTTCCTTCTCGAGCTTGATGATCGGCTCTTCGAGGTCTTTTTTGGGAACATACGCCGACAAGCCAGCATCGGTCCTGCGGATCATGACTTTCATCTGGCCGTCCCTTCATTGGAATTGCTTTCAGCACTGCAGGACGCCTCGGCTTTGTCGAGGCTCATCAGTTCACGCGCTCGCATGCCGACGACGGTGCCACGGTCGATCCACTCGACCGCATAGATGAAGAACTGCTGGAGAAAGGTGCCGATGTCGCGCACATATCCCTCGTCGCCCTTCCGCACGAGATTTTCGCCGATCTCCCTGCCAGGATAGGTGCCGTCATTCTTTATGTGGCGAGTAGCACGTACCCGCTCTCCCGGCATGAAGCGTGGCGGCCTGCGGATTTCGATCTCCTCTTCGCGTCCGAGCGACATGTCCGTTCCCTCATTTCTCGTGGGGCTGCAGATTGTGAACAAGGCGTTCCAGGCGTCCTGCGTAGGCAGCCCAACCATGTCGGCAGCCCATGTGGTCACGCAGGAACGCAGGTCTTCGGCACCGGGCATACCGAGGCACATTGCTGCGCATCGAAGACCCCCTCGCATTCGGTGCACTTCTGTGACTCGATCACGTAGCTCTCGCCTTTGAACTTGATCGCGCCGCAAGGACATTCGAATTCGCAGGCGCCGCATTGGGTGCATTGGGATGCGATGATCTTGAAAGCCATTTTAACTCCTGGTCCGAATGAATGAGACAGCTCAGGCCGTCGCCGCGAGTGCGGGAGTTCCAGATGCGGCGGCGCAAATCGCACTGATTGCGGTCTCGATATAGTCATGGGCATAAGCATCGGTCGCTTGTATTCCAGCCTCCGCGAGCTGATCCTGCGGGCAATTTCCAATCTTGGCGCACAGCACGATGTCTACGCCTTCCAGCGCTGCGATGACGCCATCGAGGGTGGCCTCTGCGCTCCGGCCGCCGAGACAATACTGCTCGACCTTGCGATGCCCGACAAAGCTGATGCCTCTCGGCGAGGCTTCGTAAACCTGGAATTCCTTCGCATGGCCGAAATGTTCGTTGACGCGGCCGCCGCCCTTGGTCGCCACCGCGAAGAGGACGGATTTGCCGGGCCTCGCTGCCTTGACCAATCCGATCGCTTCGCTTCTGGCCGCCACGTGATCACGGCGCTCCTGCGCGACCAGCTCCCGATAGGCGTTACGCTTGCTGGCATCGTAGGTGACCTCGCCGGGAATCCGGTCGGCCGTGAATTCTTGGCCACGATCCTCGCCAAGCATGCCGACGGCATCTGCCCGGCACTGCCGGCAGTGGCGCATCAACTGGGCGCCGCCTTCGACACGATCCTGAAGAGCTTTCATCTCCATTGCGTTTGGGCCGCGCTGCCCGCTCAGTCCGTAATGCGTGCCGTGTGCCGGGTCAGAAATCAGCGGCATGAGGTTGTGCAGGAACGCGCCTCGCTCCTTGACCCATCTATTCACCTCGATCAGATGCTCATCGTTCACGCCCGGGATCATCACCGAGTTGATTTTGGTGAGGATGCCGCGCGCGGTCAGCATCTCCAGGCCCAACATCTGCCGCTTGTGCAGGATCCGGGCGGCTTCGATGCCGACGTAGCGGCGATGGTCGTAAAAGATCCAAGGATAGATCTTTGCACCGACCTCAGGGTCGACCATGTTGATCGTGATCGTCACGTGATCGACATTCATGTCGGCAAGCTCATCGACATGGTCCGGCAGCGCCAGCCCATTCGTGGAGATGCAAAACTTGATGTCTGGGATTTCCCTGGCGACCCGCGCGAAGGTTGCCTTCGTCTTCTTCCAGTCGTAACAGGCATCGCCCGGTCCGGCGATGCCGAGGACGGAAAGCTGCGGCACCTCGTTGGCGACCGCGATCACCTTGCGTAGCGCCTGGTCGGGCGTCAGCTTTTCAGAGGCCACCCCAGGCCGGCTTTCGTTGGCGCAGTTATATTTGCGATTGCAGTAGTTGCACTGGATGTTGCAGCCCGGCGCGACCGCGACGTGCATGCGCGCGAAATAGTGATGCGCCTCTTCTGAAAAGCAGGGGTGATCCTTGATCTTCTCCCAGACAGCCGGATCCGTGTCGTCGGGCTTTGTCGACGAGCCGCAGGATGACGCGCAGCCACCGGGTTTCATGGTGCCAAGCAACTGGTCACCGAATGTCGTGCTGAGGCTCTCAAGCGTAATTGCCGGTGCAGACATGAACGGCTCCGTTGCTGCGTGATGTCGCAGTTCAAAGCGCAAGAGCTATGCCAGCTCAAAGAGCTGTTTCGGTTCACGAATAGGCTTGTCGTGTCAGATTTCTTCGGATTGCTCCGACAAACCTTTGTCGGGCTTACGACAGTGGACACGCAAATAGGGTCGCGAGGCTAGCAGCCTCGGGCGCGCAGAGCGTGAGCGAGACCACTCCGGGCTGCTTACGGTTGACGTCATCACGACGTCTAGAATTTCTTCACCACGATACCATGCCGGCGCAGGGCGTAGCCGACTTGCCGCGGCGTGAGGCCGAGGATACGAGCCGCCCTGGCCTGAACCCAACCGGCCTTGTCCATCGCGTCGATCACCCGGTCGCGTTCCGCCAGACGCGGGGGACAAGCGGGATCGTTCGGATCGCCGGCCGTAAGGGGAGATATCTTGCCTGCGGAGGCACCGATGCAACTGGCCGGCAGCCGCAATCCGACCGGCACTGCGTTGACCCGTGCGAGATCGTCGATGGCATTGCCGCCATTCGAGCGGTCGGCTCGCTTCCAGAGGAGCCAGGAAAGGCACTGGCCCTTCTTACAGGCGAAATCGGATGGAGTGATCGTCCTTGAGCGCGCAAGTGTGGCCGTCCTTTGGACGCAGTTCTCCAGCTCGCGGACGTTACCAGGGAAGTAACATTGCGAGATCAGGTCAAGCGCCGGCGCCGCGAAGGCTAGTGTGCGATCGTTCTCCTTGTTGAACCGGTTGAGGAAGGCGTTCGCAAGGCGCGGAATATCGCCGGTTCGCTCTCTGAGCGGAGGCAGGATAATTGGCACGACATTGATGCGGTAATAAAGGTCGGCCCTGAACTCCCCTTTTATGACGGCCGCCTCGAGGTCCTTGTTGGTGGCGCATATGAGGCGCACGTCGACCTGTAGCGTTTTGGTGCCGCCGACTCGCTCCAACTCGCCTTCCTGCAAGACACGCAACAGCTTGGCTTGAAAGGCCGGCGAAATCTCGCCGATTTCATCAAGTAGCAGCGTTCCCTCATTTGCCAATTCAAAACGACCGGCGCGCTGGGAGATAGCACCCGTGAAAGCGCCCTTTTCATGCCCAAACAGTTCTGACTCCAGAACGCTTTCAGACAGTGCGGCGCAGTTCAATTTGACGAAAGACTTCTTCCTCCGACGTGAGAGCTTATGGATGGCCTGCGCAAAGAATTCCTTGCCGGTGCCGCTTTCACCCCGCAGAAGCACGGTGGAATTGGTCCCTGCTACGACCGAGCCGGTTTCGAGCACCTGCTTGAGTGCGGGGCTTTCCCCGATGATCCCGTCGATTTTGGCATCCGCATGCCGGGCAGGGTCGTACGTCCTCCCCTCGTTGGGCGATTTCTCCGGTCCCGATTGCTCATGGCCACACCGCTGACGATCTGTACTCAGGGCGCGATGGAGGCGGATGGTCCGGCCGACAAGCTTGGCGACCATCGTCAGGAAATAAATGGCCTCGTCGTCGCGAAAGTCGGTGGCGCCGTCTCCGGCGCGGTCGATCGACAATGTCCCAAGGATATCATGATCAGCCTTTAGCGGGATACCGATAAAGGCAATTGGGATGGTTCCGATGCTCGAAGACGTTTGAAGGTCAGCCTGAAATAGTTGGGACTTGCGCACGTCCGGTATGAAGAGCGGCGTCCCCGTAGCGACGATTTGATCTGTTACGGCCTGTGGTATGACGCGGCGAGTGCCTGATTGACGTACGTGGGTATTGCCGGCAGTCGCGGCAATCTCCAGCTCTCCTTCAGCGTCCAGGACAACGATTGCTCCGTGACGCATCTGCAGAAATGAAGGCAGGACGTTCACGACATTGGCGAGCGTAATCTCCAGCTCGCTGGGGGCGGTCAGCACCTTCGATATCTCGTAGAGTCCTCTGAGCGCGATATCTGATTGGGGCATGCTTTTGCTGGGCGGTTCAGGGCGGGTCTCCCGAGGTCCAACCTCGTCGACCCGATCTTGCGGTCCGTGGGTCATGGAAACACCTCAGGGGTTGTCGTCCAGAGTGCTCCTCCTTTTTTATCTGAATTCTGAAAGCATAGTATTCACGAGCTTCTCTTCGTCAAAGCGACGATCGAAGCAAAGAAAATAGACTTGGCGTTGGGCGAGACCTAACTGTATCAAGATCACCCCTCTTAATACGTGCGTGCGTCGGTCATCCGAATTTGAAGAGGACTCCGAAACCGCCGCGTGGATAGTTCCACTCGATCTCGCCACTGGTCTCACACAAAATCCGGCAGGTGCCGCACTCCATGCAGCCGTCAGCAGTGATCTCCACTTGACCTTTGTCGTTCAACTCATAACATTTCGCCGGGCAGACGTGGGTAAGCGCGAGCAAGTTCGCGCTTGGCCTCTCGTGCGGTCGCACTTTGATATGCGGACGGCCGGAATCCACCAAGTAGCGGTTCTGGTAAAGCTTGTCCTCGACACGTGACTTTGTCACTGCGATCGTCATTTCGTCTCCCTTCAGCGCCACGCCAATGCAAGGCGGACCGCGTCGCTGACCAGCCCCCAACGCGAGCGCGCCTTGATGAAGGCCGCCGTGGTCGCCTTTTCCTTCTCGATCTTCGGCGTGCCGTCGACACGCATGAAGTTCTGCGCGGCTTGCGACATCAACCGCGGATAAGTTGTGAAGTAATTGCAGGAATTGGTGTGGAGCAAGGCCGGCATATCTTTGTATTTCTTTAGGTCCTTGACCACGAAGGACTTGTCCAGCATGGCCTTGTAAAGAGCGAGATTTCGTTTGGTCATTGGAGCGTTGCGGCTGTTGACCTCGATGATTGCCTCAGCCGCGATGCGGCCGGAGGTCATGGCGAGGTTCGAACCCTCGCGGTGAATGGCGTTGTTCAGTTGCGCGGCATCGCCGACCACGACCCAACCATCGCCAAACAGCTGCGGAATAGCCTTGTAGCCGCCTTCGGGAATGAGGTGTGCGGAATATTCTTTCACTTCCGAGCCGGCGATCAGCGGCCGGATCGAAGGATGGCTCTTTAAGGCATCAAGGAGAACGTAGGGGCTCTCGACCATCCCGGCAAAATCGGAGACGAGGCAGCCGATGCCCAGTGAGATCGACTCCTTGTTGGTGTAGAGGAAGCCGAGCCCGGCCATGCTGCGGGAGGTCGTGCCCACCGCCTCGATCACGCAGCCTTCATCGCCCTTGACGCCGAACCGCTGCTCAATGACCTCTTCGGGCAGGAAATGCATTTCCTTAACGGCGAGCGCCACGGTTTGTGGCTTCGGCATCTGGCGCAGGCCGGCTCGCGTGCCAAGCAGTCCGCAGACACCTTCTGCGAGAACGACCACGTCCGCGTAGATGGCTCCGCCGGCCCGATCTGTGCGGACTCCGACCACCCTGTCCTTGGCGTCACGGATGAGCTCCGTCACGGTCGTCTCGCACAGAACCGTCGCGCCGGCCTCGCGCACCTTACGCGAAAACCATTTGTCGAACTGGGCACGGATGATTGTGTATCGGTTGGGCTTGGCCTCATTGAAGTCGTCCGACCGATAGTGAATCCCGGTATGGGATGTGTCGTCCATCACCCAAAGCCGCTGTTCAACCAAATGCCGCTCGAGAGGCGCATCGTCCCTGAAATCCGGGATGATCTTCTCCAGCATGTTCGCGTACATGATGGCACCTTGGACATTCTTGGAGCCCGGATATTCACCGCGCTCCAACTGCAGCACCTTTAGGCCATGGCTGGCCATGGTGTAAGCAGCTGCGTTCCCGGACATGCCTGCCCCAACAACAATGGCGTCGAAGTTTTCCTCGATCATGTCCGTCCCTTAGCTCGCAAGCTTATCGCGACTGTGGGGCGACAGCCGCCGGGTGAAGGCTTCCGTCAGTGCCGGCAGGAAGCGGATCGCGTCGGTGACGATTCCGAGGTGAGCGAAATCGAAAATCGGCGCGTTCGGGTCGGTGTTGATGGCCACGATGAGATCCGCCCCCTCGACGCCAACCCGATGCTGGACGGCGCCGGAAATCCCGGCCGCTATGTAAAGCTTCGGCCGGATGGTCTTGCCAGTCTGGCCGATCTGCCGATCAGCTGGCATCCAGCTCTTCTGGACTAACGGGCGCGAACAGCCATGCTCGGCGCCGATTGCTCGCGCGAGGTTCTTCACAAGCTGCAGGTTCTCCGCCGCGCCAAGACCAAGGCCTCCCGCAACCACGACGTCGGCATAGGCAAGGTTTGCCTTTGCCGACTGATTGTCCGGCAGGAAGCCGAGGACTTTGGTAGCGATCTCGTCCTCGGCAAGCGAGAGCTTGTGCCGGATGACACGCCCGACCGGTTTATCCGTCCGCTGCGGCATGGGCATGACCCTTGGCCGCACTGTCGCCATCTGAGGGCGGAAATTGAGCGTATAGATCGTGCACAACAAGGAACCGCCGAAAGTCGGACGCGTGGCGGCGAGCGAACTGTCGGTATCCACATCGAGTTCGGTGCAGTCGGCCGTGAGCCCTGTCTGCAAGGTCGTCGCCACGGAGCCGGCAAGATCCCTGCCGAGTGTGGTGGCACCGAGAAGAAGGATTTCGGGTTTGTGGGTATCGACCAGATCCGTCATCGCCTTGGTGAAAGGCTCGTTCCGATAGTCGGCGAGCAGGGGCGCCTCGGCGATGTAGACAAGGTCAGCACCATAAGCGAATGCTTCGGCAACGGCGTTCCCGACGGCCTCTCCAGGCGGTCCGAGCACGACGCCTGCAAGCTGGACCTGAAGCTTGTCTGCTAATTTGCGGCCTTCGCCGAGCAGTTCGAATGATACGGGATGGACCTGGCCGCGTTCGAGCTCGATGAAGACCCAGACGTGCCGGTAGTCCTTGAAATGGGCGGGCAGCTCCTTCTTTATGCCGGCGCGGTCGGCGGCAGGGCGAGGGGTTTCGCGGTTCGCGGTCGACATCGTTTTGCTCCTTGCCGTCACGCGCCGCCGTTGAAGGCGAGCTCATGTTCCAGCGCCGGCTGGCGGGTGAAGATTGCGGTGATGAGTTCGTCAGCGACATCGCGCAAGGCCTTCTCGGCGGTGTCGATTAGTGCCGCCTTTTCAGCTCGAGCAGGAGGGGCGAAAACACGCTTGACGACCGTCGGTGAGCCGCGCAGGCCGCATTTGGTGAGATCCTCGATGCCGGCGTCGGCCGCGCTCCATTTCAAGACCTGGCTGCGCGCGGCGCACAAGGCGTCGTGGATCGAGCCCCGGCGGATCTCGTTTGTGCCTTCTAGCATGGTGATGAGACAAGGCAGCCTGCTCTTCAGCATCTGTGTGCCGCCTTCGGAGCGGCGCTCGACCTTGATCTCGCCTGCAGCAAGGTCAATAGAGGGGATCTTCGCGACATAGGTCAGTTGCAGGAGTCCGAGGCGCTTGGCGATGCCGGGCCCGACCTGGGCGGTGTCGCCATCGATCGTCTGCTTGCCGGTGAAGACGAGGTCTGGCGTGCCGAACGTCTCGCCGACCTTCGCGATTGCCTGGGAAAGGGCGAACGAGGTCGCCAGCGTGTCGGAGCCGGCAAAATAGCGGTCGGTCAAGAGCACCGCTCGGTCGGCGCCGTAGCCGAGCGCCTTGCGCAGCGCGTCCTCTGCCATGGGCGGACCCATGGTGAGCACAGTGACTTCGCCGCCATAGGCATCGCGCAGTCTGAGCGCTTCTTCGAGGGCGAACAGGTCGTAAGGGTTGATGATGGTCGGAACACCCTGGCGCATGATTGTGTTCGTCACCGGATGGACCCTTATCTGTGCCGAGTCCGGCACCTGCTTGATGCAGATTACGATGTGCATTGGCGGTTTCTCTAGGCTCCTGTCCGGGTGCGGGCATTGCGGTTATCTCCTTGATCCGCATAATTCGTGCCAAGTCTCTTGCGCTGCCCCCTTCCTACAACTTCGGCTGGTTGCTTCTGACGGCGCTGTGGTGATGACCGGATTTGTCGGCTGCTCGACATTGTCGCGTCGCAACCCTTGTCGCCGCTCATTCCCGTCCGAACCGCTTCAGTACCGAGTCGAACGGGACAAAGGTGTGACCCGGCGCGGCAGGTTTGTTCGGATCGTGGTCTTTGAGCACCTTGAAGACCCGATGCGTGAGCGGCGAGGAAATCGCAAAATCCTCGTAAGCGCGTTCGAGCGTCGCGCGCACCCTCGCGGCAATCACCTGGTCGGGCAGACCGGAGAAATCCTCTTCGGCAAGGTATTGGCCCACGCGCTTCATTATATGGAGCCGCGAGACATTCATCACCTTGGGGTCATAGGAGACGCCAAGGACTGAGAAGAACTCCTCCGCGGCCGACAGGCGCTTCAGTCGTGCGAGGATGTCTGTGACATCGATGGGGCGGCTGTCAGCGGAACAATTCATTGCATTCTCCCTGGTCGCAAAACTGTGGCCTTTGCGCGCGCGCGCACGGCTGACCTGGACCCGCACAGCTCGAAGAGGGACGCCTCGCTGCACATTTTGTCGTAGAGCTCGACCAGTTGAGTTGCAGTGAGCGTCGATTTGGTCTCGGCCGCCTCGCGCCGGACGCGGGCCACCACAGCGGCTGCCAGATCCGGGTCGAGATCGCGACCGCTTTCGGTCAGCACATGGGCAATCGCAGTGGCGCCGGAATGCTTGCCGATGACGATCCGCCGGCAGCGGCCCACGAGAGCCGGATCAAGCCCCTGATAAGTACGCGAGTCCTTCAGCAGCCCTGCGACGTGAATGCCGGATTCGTGGGTGAAAACATCGGCGCCGACGACCGGCTTAGTGGCCGCGGTCTGCCGGCGGGCGGCCCAGGCCACCTCGGCGGCCAGGCCGGGCAATGCGGTCAGCTCGATGCCGGTATCCGCGCCGCCGAAGACCGCCATCGCGGCGGCCACCTCTTCCAGCGCGGCATTGCCCGCACGCTCGCCGAGCCCCAGGACGGTGACGGAGGCATGACGCGCGCCTGCGCGGATCGCGGCTAGCGTGTTGGCGCCAGCAAGTCCGAGATCGTTGTGCGCATGAAATTCAAGGTCGATTGGAGACCGCGCCACGAGCTGGGCGACAAGTTCGAAGGTCGAAAACGGGTCGAGAACACCGACCGTGTCGGCTAGCCTGACGCGGCTTGCGCCGGCGCGTGCAGCCGTCTCGATGACGCGGGCGAGATGATCCCGATTGGCCCGCGAGGCATCCTCGCAGCCCACCGCGACAAAGAAGCCGGCGGCGGCGGCGCGCCTGACCATATGATCGATGACCTGGAGCGCCCCCGCCTTGTCGAGGCCGAGCTTGGCGGCAAGTTGGATGTCCGACCCTGGCAGCGATAGATTGACGGCGTGGACGCCGCTCTCGATCGCTGCATCGAGATCCAGCGACGTCATCCGGCACCAGGCCATGAGCCGAACCGGGAGACGCCGCGCGACCACGGCGCGAATTGTTTCGATCTCGTCGGCGCCCATGACCGGCGTGCCGATCTCGATCTCTGTGACGCCGGCCGCCGCAAGAGACTCGGCGATCTCCAGCTTTTCCGTCGTGGTAAAGGCGACGCCCGGGGCCTGCTCGCCATCGCGCAAGGTCGTATCGTTGAGAGAGACATGACGGGTCATGACCGGTAGCCTGTTCTTCTGCCGCTCACGCATAGACCGGATTACCCGGCCCAGAACCGAAAAAGCTGCGCAGCTTCCCCACGATTGCCGGCATGACCTCGAGCACCCGGTCGATATCCTCTTCGCTGTTGTCCCGCGCCAAGGAGAAGCGGACTGCCGCGTGCGGCGTTTTCATCGCGCTTAGGACATGGCTTGGTTCCAGAGAGCCGGAGGTGCAGGCCGAGCCAGAGGAACACGCGATGCCAATGCGGCTGAGGAGAAGTGGAATTCCATCACTGTCGACATGTTCGAAGGAGATGTTTGCGGTGTTGGGCAACCGTTGCAGGGGATCACCAGTGACACAGGTGCCTGGGATGCGCTGGAGGATCCCGCCCTCCAGACGATCGCGGAGCGACTTTACCCGTGTGGTCTCGTCGTCCATGAATTTCAATGCGAGTTCGGCCGCCGTCCCGAGCCCGGCTATGCCGGGCGTATTCTCGGTGCCGGCACGCCGGTTGTGTTCTTGGTGGCCCCCCTTGATCAGCGAATGGAAGTTCACGCCACGTTTTACGAAAAGCGCACCGATCCCTTTCGGCCCGTGCAGCTTGTGGCCGGAGAGCGACAGCATGTCGATTGAGGTCGACTTCAGGTCCATCGGAAGCTTGCCGACCGCCTGCACAGCATCGGTATGGAATAGGGCGCCCACTTCCTTGGCCAACTCGGCAAGCCTGGCCACGGGGAAGATCACACCAGTCTCGTTGTTCGCCCACATTATGGAAACGATTGCCACCTGTGCGGTGAGGGCGGCCATATAGGCGTCGAGGTCGAGCCGGCCACGGCAATCCACCGGGATCCTGTGCACCTTGACGCGGCGGGTCTTCTCAAGATGCGCGCAAAGCGTCAGCACGGCGGGATGCTCGACCGCGGACGTAACGATCTCGGTTCGGTTGGGCGCCGCCTCGAGCGCTGAAAGAAGCGCTGCATTGTCGCTTTCTGTCCCACCCGAGGTGAAGGTGATCTCATCGTCGAACTCCGCGCCGATGAGCGCTTGCAACTGCCTCCGCGCCTTTGTCACCGCCGCACTGACTGAGGCGCCAAGAGCGTGCGCCGACGAAGGGTTGGCGAATTGATCCCTGAAGAACGGCAACATCGCTTGCAGGACTGCAGGATCGACCCGTGTGGTTGCGTTGTTGTCGAGGTAGACAGGCTTCATAGGTGCGATCCTCAGTTGACCAGAATGACGCGGCGCGGACTGACTCGTTGAGCCTCTGGCGCATGCCGTTGATGATAATGGGCCTGAACTGGCAGCCCGCGCAGACGCCCGGAGTGTTTGACGCAGACCGGATCTCCGTCGAGATGGACATGTTCGCAGTGGCCGCCGTCAGCCCGCAGGTAAGGACGGCCCGAACGCGATAAGGTCTTCGATGAGCCGAATTTGGCACAGCAGCGCGATCTGTCCGCAAGCAGCTCGGGTGACACCAGGACCCGAGCTGTTTCGGGAGGCGGCGTTCTTTGCACCCTACCGGAAGCGAATGGCGGTCCCGAGATCCGGTTTCCTTGTTCTTTAGGACGCATCTGTCGTGCCGGCCATATAAGTCTCCTCTGCCGCAAAATCAGTCTGTCGGCCGCACAGGCGCTTCGGGCGTTTAACTGAAGGACTTGCCGCAGCCGCACTTCTCGGGCGCATTGGGGTTATCGAAGACAAAACCGGAGGATTCGAGCCCGGTGAGGAAGTCGACGGTCATGCCGGCTACATGGGGTTGGGAGCCCGCGTCCACGAACAGCTTGATCCCATCTGTGTCAGTGATCGCGTCGCCCTCGCGCGACACGCTCTCCAGGCCCATTAAGTATTTGAAGCCGGCGCAGCCGCCGGCCTCGACCACAATGCGAAAGCCTTCCGCCGGCTCGCTGGCGCGGGAAAGAGCAGTCTTGAAGGCGGCAA
This sequence comes from Mesorhizobium sp. LNHC209A00, assembly GCF_000502915.1. Lineage (NCBI taxonomy): Bacteria > Pseudomonadati > Pseudomonadota > Alphaproteobacteria > Hyphomicrobiales > Phyllobacteriaceae > Mesorhizobium > Mesorhizobium sp. LNHC209A00. The sequence continues at coordinate 33,946 of NZ_AYWT01000018.1, read as the reverse complement.
CAGCGTTGTCGGTGAGCGTAATCATGGCTCCATTCTCCTCAGTCCGGGACCTGCTTGCGCATCACGTCGCATGCACCGTGCCAAAGCGAAAAAAACGTTTCAACACAGCGCGGCATCTCTGACACTGCCGTGCTTCTTGTGAGTGCATTGCTGCGAAGCTGTCGGCCAACCGACACGTACTGTCGGGTTTGTCGGGTCTGCCACGAGGGATATTGGGCCTGAGTTCTTGGTTGAACTCACATCACCAAATACAGAACTTCTTCTGAGCTTGCTTCGGCGCAATTGGCACGGTTTTTGAGGCTCCGTTTGGCGAGGCGGCAAGAGCATGCCGATCCACAATCATGCCGTGGGTGCCCTCGCGATGGATGGGGCGAAGCAAGGGAGCAACATGTCAGGACCGGGTCAGATACGCCTCGCTTGGCAAAGCAGCGCCGCCCGTGGCATCCGAATGCCCGCCTGGCCGATTGGGACAACACCCACACTCGCTCACCACCGCCCAGTAGCCGCCGACCGGCTCAACGGGATACCATCGGCATGTGCCTGCTCACCGGTTTTCGCGGGGGTGCGACGCCGTGTGCACGCTGTCCAGCGACACTTTGTTCACGGGCCAACAGCAGATCAGGGGCGAGCATTACGGCCGCCCTATCGGCTGAAGATTCCCCGGCAGGGCAGCTGATCCTTACACGTAGGTAGAACCAGGGGTAAGACATGGACCAGGGCCAGAAACCGTCGCCCGACGAAATACGGCGGGCGTGCAAAGACAATCCGAAAATCCGGGAGCATGATCTCGCCGCTCGATTGGGCATTTCGGAAGCCGAATTGGTCGCGGCGCATTGTGGTCACGGCGCGGTGCGCATCGAGCCGCGCGTCGATGATCTGCTGACGGGCCTCGAAGCGGTCGGCGAGGTGATGGCGCTCACCCGCAACGAAAGTGCCGTGCACCAAAAGATCGGCGTCTACGACAAAGTGGTCACCGGCAACCAGCATGCCATGGTGCTCGGCGACGACATCGACCTGCGCATCTTCCCGAAAGCGTGGGCGTATGGCTTCGCCGTCGAGAAGCGCGAGGGAGCCGAGATCCGCCGCAGCCTGCAATTCTTTGATGCCGCCGGCGAGGCGATGCACAAAGTACATCTCAGGCCCGCCTCGAACCTGCACGCCTATCAGGATCTGACGGCAGAGCTCGTATCCTACGACCAGGAGCCGATCATATCGGTCGAAGCGGGCGGTGCGCGCGATAAAGCAGTGCGTCCAGACCAAGCCGCCACGGCCGACGACCTACGCGAGCACTGGAGCCGGCTGAGCGACGTGCATCAGTTCTACCATATGTTGAAGACACTGAAGCTCAGCCGCTGCCAGGCAATGCGTATGGCCGACGAAGATTACGCTTGGCTGCTCGACAATGATGCCGTTGGCGCCCTGTTCCAACAGGCGGCCGAAGACGAGATGCCTATCATGTGCTTTGTCGGCAATCGTGGTTGCATCCAGATCCATTCCGGCCCGATCAAGTCGGTCAAGCAGATCGGGCCGCGGATCAATGTGCTCGACGAGACCTTCCATCTGCATCTGAGGACCCATCACATCCGCGAGGTCTGGGCCGTGCGCAAGCCGACGAGGGACGGTCACGTCACGTCCATTGAAGCCTATGGCGCCGACGGCAAGATGATCATCCAGTTCTTCGGCACGCGCAAGGAAGGCGAACGCGAGCGCAGCGACTGGCGGTTTCTGGCCGAGAGTCTGCCACGCATTCCCGGTCCGAGCGACAGGGATGTATAGAATGTGCCGACAGGCCCTCGGATTGAACCGGCCGCTATAGGACTCGGCACCACGTTCCGACAGCGGCTCGCGAGGAAATTTAGGTCCATGTGCCGTCGTAGCGCATACGCACGGTTAGGTGTGCACGCCGGAATTGCCCGCGTCGATACAGTCAGGTTCGTCGTCGGCCGGACCGCTGCGCACGAGTGTATCGCCATCTGACCGGAAATCCTTGCAGCGGCTGCGAGCGATACCACGCATAAGTTATCAGCGCCGAACCGAAGCGCGGCTCGACCTTGTTGATAATTTCGATCATCGCGCGCAAGCGCCGTCGTACCTTGTCGGACCGCACCCGATCCTTGCGCTGGATCGCGTCGTTGCTCAATCCGGGCCGTGCGAGCAATCTCCTCGATCCTCGACCGGAAGGCTGTGCAGCAGCAGCCAGGCCGAACAGCCCGATGTCGCGGACTCGACAAGACCGACCGTGGATGTCGGTTGTCGGACGTTTTCCTAAGAATGATGGACAGGTGATCATCAACTTAGCGGCGGCGGGCCCAGTGCAGGCGGCGTCGCTTGGTGCAGCGCCATGGGTACGCCTATCCGGCACGCGACTTGCTTCGACAATTTGATCAGCAGGGCATCAGCAGTGCGTCACGGAGTTCAGCGGTGATTGACCAGCCTCTCAACCCTAACGGGGATAAGCGGCGGCTTTGCTTCATGACCGCAGCGCGGCGGAGATGCCCCTTCTGATTGACTTCGCAACCGATCTCATCCGCGCTGGTGCAGGTGGGCTGTATCGGCCGACAGAATCTAGAAGGCGCCCGACAAGAGACGTAGCCATGCTGGAAATCGACTTATGAACAGCGGTACGATCTCAATCGAGCCATGAACGCCAATGTAGAGAAAGCAAAATGGCGACCAACCCCGTTCCAGATCATGTCCCGCCCGAAATGGTGAGGGACTTCAGCCTGTTCACATCGCCAGGCATGTCACCAACACCCAACGGGGATCCACACGCAGCTGTCGCTCGCGTCCATGACGGGCCGCCGATCTTTTATTCCCGCTACAACACGCAAGATGGCCGGGGTACCTGGGTCATCACCCGTGCCGCGGACCAGCGCAAGGTGCTGCAGGACGCAGAGACTTTTTCCAGCCATCGCAGCATCTTCTCCTCCATACTGGGTGAAAACTGGCCGACGATCCCGCTTGAGCTCGATCCACCGGCCCATGGCGTCTTTCGCTCACTGCTCAATCCGCTGCTTTCGCCAAAGCTGGTGTTGGCTTTGGAACCGGCTGTCCGCGAACGGGCGGTCGAGCTGATCGAAAGGATCGCCGCGTCGGGCACAAGCTGCGACGTGATGAAGGATTTTGCATTTCCTTTCGCGGTGAGCACCTTTCTTCGCTTTCTGGGGTTGCCTCATGACCGACTCGATACATTCGTCGGCTGGGGGAAAGATCTGCTCCACGGCGACGATAAGGAACGACCTGTGGCTGCCCGGACGATCGTGGCATTCATCGACGAACTTGCAGCCATGCGCCGCCAGGAGGCGGTTGACGATTTCATGACCTTTATCGTGCAGGCACAGGTCGAGGGCCGCCGGCTGACGGACACCCAAGTCCGCGGCATCGGCGTGCTTGTCTTCGTCGCTGGGCTCGACACGGTCGCAGCAGCTATAGGCTTTGACTTGGCGTACCTCGCACGCAACCTCAAAGATCAGCAATTGCTGCGGAGCGAACCGGATCGCATCCCGCTCGCAACCGAAGAATTGCTGCGGGCCTATCCGCCCATTCAGTTGATCCGCGTGGCCACGAAAGATATCGACTTCGAAGGCGCGCCGATCCGGAAGGGGGACTATGTTTCCTGCGCCACTATGATTGCCAATCGTGACCCGGCGGAATTCGCATGCCCCAACACGATTGATTTGGAGCGGGAGGACAACCGCCACGCAGCGTTTGGCTATGGTCCCCACCGTTGCCTTGGCTCACACCTTGCCCGGCGGGAGATTGTCATTGGTCTGGAGGAGTGGCTGGCGCGCATCCCGGCTTTCAGGATCAAGCAGGGTACGGCGCCGATAACTTCTGGCGGCCATGTGTTCGGGATCGAAAATTTGATCCTGGACTGGTCTTAGGCCCGCCCCGAGCCGGGCACAAACAATGGAGGCAGTGCCATGCGCATCATCGTCCAAAAGGCCAAATGCCAGGGCCACGCGCGATGCGCGGCGCAAGCGCCTGACATCTTCAAACTCGATGATGACGGTTACATCCTGCTCGGTGACATTGAAGTTGCGGAAGGGGAGGAACTGCCTGCATCACGAGGCGTGCGATCCTGTCCTGAACGTGCGCTGGAACTCACCCGCTGCGCGCTTTGAGGACTCATTCAACCGAGAGTCTGGCGGGCTTGAACCATGTGGCCGCACTCAGCACGCGACCTCTGTCCCGCACGGTTCACGTCCAACTGTGCAGGGGCATTTCCGGCGCCTGTGTTCCCCGTGAGGCGCAAACGGCAGGGCCCCGCGGTTCGCGAAACGCCTCCTTCCAATCACAAAATTTGCGACAGAGCCGAGTGGACCAGACGAGAATTGCCGAACTACTCGACCGCGAGGCGATCCGCGACTGCGTACACCCGAAGAACTGCCCGGCCCATGTTGCGGCAGGCCGGGTCTCTGCATGAATTGATAGGACGAACCCAGGAGAACGCACCATATTTGCCCAACATTATGCCCGGCTCAGCACCGGCCAATGGCCGCACATTGAGCTGGAGAGGAGGTTCGACCAGCATGTGCTTGCCTGTGTGCTTTCACGTGCGCTCGAGGAGATCGAGGCCGGCGAGGCGACGGCGACGGAGGCAACCGGACTTTCGCGCGCCGAGTTGCGCGATGTCCTGGTCCGCTGTTTCCCTGGTTTTCCTATCAACGCGTTTGGCTTGAAAGAGGTGAGCGAGCCCGAGCCGGATCTGGAAGAAGAACTTCTGCATGGACTGCTGCTGGCGCATGCCCGACATGGCGACCCGGCGAGCGCCCGCTTCGCCAAGATCATCGCCCGGCGTGCCATGCGCAATGACCACCTCTGGCAGGACCTTGGCCTTTTCAATCGAACCGACCTCGGCCGCCTGCTCGCCTGGCATTTTCCGACGCTGGCGGCCGGCAACACCCAAAACATGAAATGGAAAAAATACTTTTATCGCAAGCTCTGCGAGGCCGAAGGCTTTTCGCTGTGCAGCTCCCCCAATTGCCGGGACTGCAATGATTTCGAAAGCTGCTTCGGCCCGGAGGAAGGCGAAAGCCGCCTCACACGGACCAAGGACAACGCCCAGGATTGAGAGCCGCTTGCGTCAGTCGTACAGCGTCAGAGCTCGCGCCGCGCCATATGTCTCTTGTCGACTGCCCCCTTCGGGGATTGAATGCTGTGCATGCTGTCCGATTACTCGCCATGCTTCGGCGGGCGCCGTCATGATAGCGGTGCAGGATGCGACCCGCACCATCGCCGCCGAGCAACTGGTGTTCTCCGGGCCGTTGCTGCTCGCCTGCCTGGCGGTTGCGGCGGCTACACGGCCGCGGTTCACCGCCGTGATTGTTCGCGGTGCACAGTTTCGCCTCGATCACGCAATGAGGTCTGATCACTGGAGCCTCGCCCGGCGCAATCCCGCTACCGGGGCCAGATATTTGGTGACCTTTGGTGAGTCTTGGTGTATTCTTGTGCCGAAGCACTTGGGGGTTTACGCGATATGAAAAAGGACGAGCCGCGGCTCACGGTCACGGTCGAGCCTAAGATCTATGAGGGCTTATTAGATGTCACCGACCGTCGACACCCGCGGCTGACGAAACGCTACGTGATCGAACTCGCCCTCACCCGACTCTTCGAGGACGTGAACCGCGGGCAATTACAACTTGGCTTGGAGGTGCAGAGTGGCCGACGCAATTGACGCGCCGGATCTCCCGGTCATCTCGCTTTTCTCAGGGGCTATGGGGTTGGACCTTGGCCTGGAGAGGGCTGGCTTCCGTGTGGCTGTGGCTCTGGAGTGCAACCCCTATGCGGTAGCAACGATCCGGAAGAACCGGCCGGATCTGCCGCTGATCGACCGTCCTATCGAGGGCGTGTCGACAGAGGAGATCCTTGAGATAGCCGGCCTAAGGCCGGGTGACCCTGTTGTGGTTGCCGGCGGCCCTTCGTGTCAGGTTTTTAGCACGGCCGGAGCACGCGGCTCGCTCGCTGATCCTCGCGGGGAGCTCTTCGAGCATTTCGTCCGGGTGGTGCGCGAGAGCCAGCCGCGGTTCTTCGTCATGGAGAACGTTCGCGGGCTTCTGTCGGCAGCCGCCCGGCACCGGCCGCTGAGCAAGCGTGGTCCGGGACACCCGCCCCTTGCACCTGACGAAGAGCTCGGTTCGGCATTCCAGGTCGTCGTGGAGCACCTGCGAGATTTGAAATACTACACTGTCTTCGACATCCTGAACTCCGCGGACTACGGGACTCCCCAGACGCGGCAACGTCTCCTGTTGCTGGGGAGCCGCGACGGTGAAGCCCTCAAGATGCCGGTGCCGACGCATACGCGGGACGGTGCGGAAGGCAAATCCCGATGGCGCACTCTACGGGATGCCGTAGGCGGCCTCACGGATCCGCTTCCAGAATTCTACACGTTCTCCCCGGCCAGGGAGAAGTTCCTGAAACAGGTGCCTGAGGGCGGCAACTGGCGCGACCTGCCACATGAGGTGCGCAAAGAGGCGCTCGGTCGCGCGTTCGACTCATGGGGCGGTCGGTCTGGCTTCTTCCGCCGCCTTGCCTGGGATCGACCGAGTCCGGCTCTAACGACCCGTCCCGATAGCAAAGCGACGAGCCTCTGTCACCCGACCGAGCTGCGTCCGCTGAGTGTACGTGAGTATGCTCGTGTCCAGGAGTTCCCCGACGACTGGATATTCGCCGGCCCAGTTCGCAAAAAATATGAGCAAGTCGGTAACGCTGTCCCTCTCGGCCTCGGCGAGGCAGCCGGCCGTGCACTCCGCAACATCATGTCTATGCCTTCGGTTGCCGGACGGTTTGGGCACGTCGAGTGTTTCAACCTCGATCTGTTGACAAAGCTCATGAAACGTCCTCGGACAATCGTGAACCCACCGCGTATGCGGAACGATACCGAGACAGAGACGATCACTGGCTGGTACAAAGAACCAGGCCGGCTGCGGCGAGATGCGCTTGCATACGCGGCGCCTGAGATTGAAGATGAACTCCGCGCGCTTATGCGCCTGCCCGCAGTCGCGGAGGTCCCTGAGCTGTACGAGGAGCCGACGATCTGTGACGGAGAAAGCGCGGCGGGTGACTGGCCTGCTGAAGGCGAGGTACCGCTCGCCGCGGCTGAATAACAAAGACGACGCTCTCGACGAGCTCTTTTTTATCCTCTTGTCCCAGATGACGACAGGACCGAGCTATGAGCGTGTCTACAACCGGTTGAAGGCAGCTGTGCCTAACTGGTCGCAACTGCTGAAAATGGATCTGACTGTCCTAAAAGCGCTCATCGGAGATGCCGGTCTCGCCAACCAGAAAGCGCCACGTATGGTGGCTATCGCCAACCAACTCGCCCGAGACTTTGGCGAGGTCACACTCGAACCGCTCCAACGGATGACGGACAGAGACGCAGAGACTTTCCTCACGACGCTGCCCGGCGTCGGACTGAAGACCGCGAAGTGCGTGCTCATGTACAGCCTCGGTCGCGAGCTGCTCCCGGTCGATACGCACGTTGCTCGCGTGTCCCGCCGACTGATGCTTGTTGGAGATGCGCCGAGCCGGCTTTTCGTCGCGAATCTGGAACCAGCGGTGCCGCCGGACTGTCGGTACGACTACCACGTAAATGTACTCCAGCACGGTCGAGAGCTGTGCCGACCCATGCGTCCCAAGTGCCCAGAGTGTCCCCTTTGGGCACTCTGTCCCTCAGCGGGATACTCCCAGCGCCAAAGCAATGCGGGTTGACAAGTTGCTGGTCGCACCAAGCCATCCCATGCGGAGAGCCGCGACAACCCTTCTGCCCGGGCGGACGTACAGGTGTAGGCGAAGCGCGGGAAAGTCACGGTTGCTTAGTCTAGAACCCGTCAATGACTGCCAATGTGTCCGTCAGTCGCAGCGCGTCGTGCTGTTGACTTGGCACACCCATTATCAATCTTTCATCAGGAGGTCAGCGGCAGCTCGAGCCTCTTCCAAGAAAGTATCCCGGGTGGGCGGAGGGGTGACCACGTCTCCGAGGAGCGACTGTGCGGCCAGTTCCTTGGTCACGAGCCGCTCATACTCCTGGATCTCGAGGGTCTTGTCGCAGAGCAAGATGAGATACTCAACGTCCCGCTGCTGGCCGCGCCGATGGATGCGATCGAGACTCTGCAGGTAGTGCGCCGCTTGGTTGGACAGCGATTCGTACACTGCAAATCTTGCACGGTGTAGCGTGAGGCCGGCACCCGCAGCCGCCGGGTTGGCCACCAAGATCATCGACTCGTTGTCCTCCTGGAAGCGGCGGACCGTCTCTCTACGCGTGTCGATGTCGGTAACCTGCCCGTCGTAGCGCATGGCTCCATGCGCCTTATAGCGCTCGACAATGGCTGTGATCGACTGCGTATAGAACGACCACACCAGCACCTTTTCGTTCGCAGACATCAACCGGCTGACCACGGCGTCTAGCGCTTCGAGCTTCGCGGGCGTCTCGCTGTATGAGGGATCGATCGCAGAGGGGTTCGAGCACAGCTGGAGGAGCGCAGATCTGCGGGCGAGGAAGTTGGCGTATCGACGCCCGAACTCCTTCTCGTCGGTCTGCTCGATATCGGAGACCAACTCGTTAAGGGTATGCTCGTAGAGGCGTCGCTGCTGCCGGGCGAGCGGGACGAAGATGCGTTGAAAGCTCTTCGCTGGGAGGTCGGGCAAGACCTCCGCCTTCAGGTGTCTAGTGTAGAGGCCACGCTTGTCGATGACGGACTGCACGACGGGAGCTGCCTCCGCTCGATCAGTAGGGACTTCGAGACCTTCGAAGGCAAGGCCGAAGTCGACCAGGCTGAACTGCTGGACAAGGTCCTGTGGAGCATTCGGCGCGGGCGTCCCGCACAGCACGTAAGCGCGACCACACCACTCCCTGAGCCGCCGGATGGCGCGGGTTCGCCGCGCGTCCATGGACTTGATAAAGAACGACTCGTCGACTGCGAGTACCGTCCGGCCTGGACGGCTGCGGAGAAGTGCGGAGAGTTCTCCCTCCATGCTCACCGCAGTTTCGAAGTTAGTGACCAGTACCTCGGGGTCATCCTGCAAAACACGACGCTTCTCGCGTGCAGACCCTGAGACCACTGCTATGCGGTAGAGGTCTGGCCTAAACCGCCCGAAGTCCTTCGGCCACTCGGGCACCATGCTCTTGGGCGCAATGATCAAGACGCGATCAGCCTCATTCCTAGCGGCAAGAAGGTCGAACGCGTAGATAAGGGTGACTGTCTTGCCCGCGCCCTGCTCGTCGAAAACGCAGAGCCCGAACCCCTCCTTGATCGTCATGGCCGCGACATTAAGCACCTGATGCGCGTCGAGAACGGCGAGACCCGCGCTGTCCTCGACCTCAGCCCGGGCCGCGCCCGACCCCTCAGCCTTGAGCCGTTGGACGTGACGCACCGCTACGTCGAAGACCTCGGAGGCACGACGCCTGTTCTCAACGAAGCGGCGTGCCTCCGGAGTCCACCGCAGGATAAGATCGTCAGTCCGCTCGAGTTGACTGGCAAGCTGGTGCGGCACGAACACTCCGTTCGCAGAGCGCCGCACCGAGTTGCCTCCACCAAGCGCGGCCTTAACAGTGGCTAACAGGCCTAACGCGTCTCGGGAGTCTCTCTCGGTTAAGTACAGACCATCGAGCCCGTCGCCGACACGTACATCGGCGGCGGTCTGACCAACCCACTGTTTATCCCGCATGGTGGGCTTCGCTCGAGGTCGACGCATCGGAAGGCACGACGTAGCTCTCAACAAGCTTTAGTGCTCGATACAGGCGGTGAAGGTTCTCCTGGGAGAGCGCATCGGGAGGGCCTGGCCGAAAAATCTTGACCGGCGCGTTCTCGAGCCATTTCGTGAAGACCTCTACGCGCTTGTTGGCTCCGACCGTACGCTCGACCTCTCGATTTGCTTTCGAGAGCGCGATCCCCGTATCGATTAGTTGTTGCCCCTCCTTCCGGTTGCGCTGTCCGGCTTCACGGAAACACGCCATAGCCTCATCATCTAAGGAGACGGCGCGTAGTTCGCGGATCTGGTTCCAGTTCTTAAACTTGTCGTCGTACAGCAGGTCGTAGACGAGGCTCTTGAAGCTCTCATCGTCGTTCAAGGCTGCGAGCACGCCATTACGCCGACCTTTCCCGAGCTCATCGAAGTACTGAAAGTACTTCTCTGCCTTATGCTTGACGGCGTATTTGTCCTTCTTTCCTTCCGTGACATGGTAGTCTTCGAACTCCGATGCGAGTTCAATCATCCCGACATAACGGCTGACCTCGTCCGTGGCGATCGCGAACTTGCGAGCGATCGCCCGGCGGATATCCTTCTGCCGTGCCGGCGCTGGATTGGCGCGTCCTTCTAGCGCGAGGAGGGCCTGCCAGTGTTCGTAGACCTTCCGCGCCTTCACGTACTGAGGCCAGTCCTGCTTGTGATCTGGCTCGAAATTGAGCGACACGATGACTGCCTCGCGGTCGTCCTCGGTTGCGTGTTCTGTCAGCTGCCATACCTGCACCCACTCGGCGCGTCGCTTCTGGTCAGCGTCGAAGTCGTTGCTGTTCAAAATGAAGTAACAAGCCGTGATCCGACGGTTGCCGTCCAGGAGGTTGCCTTCCCGGTCGATTATGGGGGGTTTGCGGACGCCGTTTGCCGCAATGCTGCGTGCCAGCACTTCAATCTCGAACTGGTCGTCCTCAGCGAGCCCTGGCAGACTCATCTTCCCGAGCATGATCGCCAACAGCTCGTCTGCCTCCGGCGTCCGACCATGGACTTGGAAGAATTGGTTCAGGTGGATATCGATACGTTGGTTCTCACCCCAAAGATTGATGTCACGCGTGCGGACGAAGCCCTCCCATACCGGGACGCTCCGTTCGTGGAACACAGGCGTGGGGCGGATGGGTCGCGGTTGGACTCCGTTATAGCTGACAAGCTGTATACTTGGCTGGTCGGCTGGGCTCTGAGGGCGGAGTGCGACACGCACTGCCTCGACGCGGTCAATGAGCGTGTCGATATCCGCCGTCATCTGTGCTGCAACCACACGATCCTCGCGCGCCTCGGCGCGTTCGCGCATGACCGTGAGCACGCGACCAAGCAGGGTGCGAGCCTCGTCTCGGTCGAGAGGCTGATCGAGGCCAGCCTGCAATACGTCGCGGACGATTTTCCCCATGTCGGCAGAGACGCGCTCTGCTGCAGCGATAAGCTCGCGGAACTCATTGGAGAGGTCATTCATTGGTAGGTTTCCTCTTCGAACTCGGCGTTGTCGTTGGCGCCCAAGTCGGACGGGATTTCTTCGGGCAGTTCGATCCCATGGGTTCGAGCGGCGGTCTTGAGCCGGTCGAGCCCGCGCGACATGAGCGCGCGCGCGGCGTCCCGGCCAATGCCGAGTGTGTCAGCGACAACTTCAGCAGAGAGGTCGGGTTCGCCTGCCTCGACAGCCTCGATGACGAGTTCCATCACGTCCCGAACTTGACCGTGACCGACCGCGCTGAGCAGTTGGCGTGCGAATCGCACTGCTTCGGTCCGCCGGTATTCGGCAAGGTCGTCGGCCTCGCGTCGCTCGTCGGGGGATAGTTCGATCTCGCCGGCGCAGTCCGACGCGTCATCGATCTCACGCATATCGAGGTGGCCGCGGTTCCATCGGCCGTTCGCGATGTTGTCAGCCGCCTTCCAGAGCCAGGCACCTATGCTGCCGACCCTGCGTCCTGTCGAAACAGCGGAATACGCGCCTTCGACCGCCTCGGCGACGCTATCGTCGACATCGGCCGCGGGCAGTTTGGACCATTTGGACTGGAGCATACGCTTCAGACCGGCGAGGTAGCCACTCGCATGAAGCGCCTCGATCATGCCTAGTGCGTCCTTCGCCTCGGCTGCCTTCTGGGCTTTGGACAAGAAGGCAAACGCCTTGGCGACGGGATCTGATCCCGGGGGTTCTTCCTCGTTCAACCTCGCCGTCCCCTTTTTGCGAACCAGCGGGTTGCCGGTCACCTACATACAGTAGTCTAGGGGCGAAACAGGGTCAGCGGGAACGCAGCGAATCAAGGCTTAGGAACCCATTTTGCGTAAAGGCTCTTCGAGCCCGTGGGAACCGTCTTGGCATCAACGAGAGCGACGAGCGAGCGGAACCGCTTCTCGCAGCCGCTGTTCGATGTGATGCGACTTGCCACGAGGGTTGAGGCCTTCGGTAGATCCAGCATCAGCTTGACCTCGTTTGGCGAGAACGACTTCACCATCTCATTGTAGGACGGCGACGCCGCGTTCGAGACGCCGTATGAGTTGCCAGTAGCTGCCGTCACGACTGCCTCCACAAAAGTGGCCTGCGCTGTTTCCGGAACGCGGTTTTTCCGCGACAGCTTGAGGAGCCGATCGGCGAAGGGCGGCTCGTTGTGGAAGTTATCCCAGCCATTGTGCACACTTAAGAGCTTCCTACTCGCTGATGTGAAGATACTGTGAACCTCGGCTTCGCTCAGCAGCGACAATTGGCCCAGCGTCTCGAAGAACTGCAGCGAAGCCTTCTGACGGGCTTCGTCGCCTTTTGCCTTATAGTCCTGGTGTCGATCCACCAGCGCCGACCTGGTCCGGGGGCTAAGGTCGTTACTGAACGATTCGCAGATTGCGATGGCGTTCAGGCGGGCTTCCTCTCCCGACGCTGGGTCACAGTAGATGCCGTGTAACATGACGAAGATCAGTTCGCGCTGGGCCTCGAATGTTTCCTGGATACGGCGTTCCCATTCTTGTCGTTGATCCTTCTTGAACTTCGTTGCTTTCAGCGCGGCGAGCAGGGACTTTGTGTCCACCCCCTTAGGGTTGTGGGCGCTCGAGAGCGCATGCTTCTGGCAGCGGCTTAGGAAGCTCAGGAACTCGTCTTCGTCGACCGTCCCCGCAGCTGGGTGTGCGATAGAGAAACTGTTGCGTGTGGCCCTGCACTGATCGAGGAAGAAGAAGTCGTCGTCACCGATCAGGTTGAGCTTACGGCAGAGGTCGAGCAGCTCGGCGTCCTTGAGGTCGAGGAGCGTGTCCTCGTCGAAGGACTTGTCGTCGAGGATCTGAGGGACGACGTTGATGCCGAACCGTCGCACCTTGTCACGCAGTTCCACCACGGCCGCGTTCCAAACGTAGTTGATGGCTGCGTCGAACAGACCGCTGGCGACGGCGACACACATTTTGACGATCCGCTCATCGCGCAGGTGCGGAGGGATCTTCTTGATCAGGCGTGGGAGCTGGGACCAAGCATGGGCGATCTGGTCGTCCTCGGCGAGCACATTGCGAGGGACTCCCAACGCGGCGGTAAGTTGGGCTAGCATGGGCGAGGAGAGAGGGGTCACGTCGGGCAGTGTGACGGCGGGCAGGTCGGTCTTTGGCTTAACTAGGACGTTGCTCATACCTACTCCTTGCATCGACGAGACCATCTCGCCCCATCGGTAGTCTTTAGCCGAAACAGAGTGAGGTCAGCCGGCGCGTGCGGCCTTTGTGCGACTACGTCCACCTGCCGCTCTTTTAACGCTACGGACGGAGACGGCTTTGGGAGCCACGACGTCGCCGAGCCGCTCTATACGGAGGGGCGCGCGCGAGGGAAGGCGAACGACGAGTTCGAGTTGCCCCCCGATCGCCTCGACGTAGCTTTTAAGAGTAGACAAGTACATGTCGGCTTGTTTCTCGATCTTCGAGACCGAAGGCTGCTTGATCTTGAGGACCGAAGCGATTTCGGCCTGGGCCTTTCCAGCGGCACGCCGCAAATCGCCGAGACTCTCGACTTCTCCCCTTAACTCTTCGAAACGCGCGTCGACCCGCTCCCGACGATCCTCGGGGAGCGCAGCGATTAGGTCGTCAAGCTTGCGTCCCATCACTTCTTCACCTTCTTCGCCGCCGCCAAACGGTCGAGATGCCCTTGATAGCGCTTGTCCGCCTTGGCGATCAGACTTTTATAGAAGCGCTTCTCACTCACGCCCGACTTATCGCCGGCGACGAGCAGGATCGCCTTCCGCTTCCGGTCGAATGCGAACGCAACCCGCCAGACACCATCATCAGCGTCGAAGCGAAGTTCTTTCATGTTCGCGAACGACGAGTCATTCAAGGTATCCGCATGCGGTCGCCCCAGCTGGGGCCCGAACACACCGAGCAGCTTAGCCGAGGCCAATAGCTCATCTTGGACTGTCTGGGGCAACGCCTCGAACTCCCCATCGAACTCATCGCCAAAAACGACTTCCCAAGTCATATATAGCTCCTAGGCTATGCGGTCAACATCATCAAGCTGCCGAACGATAGTCTGCGGCCGAAACAAGGTGCGCGAGGTCGAGGGTAATCCGGCCGCCGTTGACACGACTGGCAATTCCCGACCTGTCTGCGCTATTCGAGCGGCATCGTCACCGGCGTTCTGTGGGCATGGCCGGCGCGGCTTGTCGTGAAGGATATGACCGCCAGCAAGGGTTCAATCGCGCCGGCAGCGCTCACCGTCGCCAAATGGAAACCGGCGCCGGCGAGGTTCGCGTGTCTGGCGGGAAGGTCGCGTGGCCCGGAGGTGAAGCCGGCGAGGCGCTTGCGCTGGTCTATGCGTAATCGAAGCGCCGCGCCGTGCATGCGATTGGAACTCTCGTTCCGCTGCGCTGCTGAGATCTCTCCTGTCAGGCGGTCTAGGTTTCGCGCTTCGGGCCGAGCAGGAAAACTATGAGGGCAGCGACGAACGTGGCAACAGCACTGTAGGCAATGGCGCTGGTAATCCCCGCATTCTCCACCAATAGTCCGCCGAAAATCGCGCCGGCTGCGATTGCCACTTGGAATACTGTGACCAGCAGCACACCGGCGCTTTGGGCCTGCTCGGGAACGGCCCTCCGTACCATCCACGTCTGCAATCCCACTGGCACCGCGCCGAAGGCAAACCCCCACGCGGCAACAGCAATCGCCGAGGCCAAGGCCGATGCTCCCGCCGTCAGCAGCGAAACAGCGGCTAGCGCTATGAGCAGCGGTGCAAGGGCCGCGACTGCCTTGAGACTGTACTCGGCCAGCAGCCCGCCGGCCAAATTGCCGAAGAATCCGCCGATGCCAAAAGCCAGCAACACAAGCGAGATCGTCTCGACATCCAGCGCGGGAATCTTCTCAAGGAAGGCGCGGATATAGGTGATTCCGGCGAAGTGGCCGGAAGCGACCAGCAGGACAACCAAAAGCGCAACCTTGACCATCGGAATCTTGGCCACATCCAGCAGGCTTCGGAAGCTAGCCACTCCAATCGGAGGCAGTCTCGGAATGGTTATGAGTTGCACGAGCAGTGTAGCGGCGGCGCCGGCTGCGGCGAGCATGAAGGCGCTTCGCCATCCCCAGATATCGCCGACATAAGCGCCGATTGGAGCTGCGCAGACGGTAGCTACGGAAACGCCGGTAAGGATGATCGACATAGCGCGCGGCAGGAGGTGGCTTGGAACGAGCCGCATCGCCAGTGCTGCCGACATCGACCAGAAGCCTCCGAGCGCTATGCCGAGCACGACGCGTGCAGTCAGGAGAACCGCCAGCGACCACGCGCCGGCCGCCAGAACGTCCGACAGGATCAGCAGCAGCGTCATGGTCCACATGACGGTCCTGCGGTCCAGGCGCTTTGTGATGATGGCCACCGTCGGCGCCGAGATCGCCCCGACGATAGCTGTCGCCGTCATCGCCTGTCCAGCCGCNATACCGAGATCATGCGCGAGGGGCGTGAGCAGGCTGACAGGCAGAAACTCTGCCGTGACCAGCCCGAATGTGCCCAAGGAAAGCGAAATGACTGCACCCCATGCGGGACCAGACGGTGGGACGGGCTTTTCTGGGTCGTGCAGAACAGCGTCCATGACGCCTGCTGCGGATTGGGTCATGAACGAAGTCTCCACTTTGATGCAATGCAACGTGATGTTGGCTGCCTTGACCCAAATCTAAAAACACAAGCGCATTTCCCGGCGGCGTTGCACGGAGGAGGGGATGTTCATTGCTTCGCGATATTTTGTGACGGTGCGGCGCGCAACATCGATGCCGGTTTCCTTCAGCCGGACAGCGATGTCCTCATCGGAAAGCACGTCGCCGGGAGATTCTGCGGCAATGATCGCTTTGATCCGATGCCGGACAGCTTCGGCGGAGTGCGCATCGCCGCCTTGGCAGGACGCGATCGCGACGGTGAAAAAATACTTCAGTTCAAAGACTCCGCGCGGGGTAAGCATGTACTTGTTCGAGGTCACCCGGCTTACCGTCGACTCGTGCACGCCGATCGCGTCAGCGACGGTTCTAAGATTGAGAGGCCGCAGGTGGGCGACGCCATGTTCCAGAAAGGCATCCTGCTGACGCACGATTTCAGCCGCAACCTTAACAATCGTCTTGGCGCGCTGATCGAGGCTGCGGATTAGCCAGTTCGCGTTTTGCAAGCATTCGTCGAGAAATGCTTGATCTTTCGAATTTTGGGCAGTTTGACGCGTGACTTCGGCATAATAGGTTTGGTTGATCAGCAGCTTTGGCAGCGTGGCGGGATCAAGTTCGATCTGCCACCCGCCTTGCGGCGAGGGCGTGACCCAGACGTCGGGTATGATTGATTCAGACGCACCGGATTCGAATCTGTTCCCAGGCTTGGGATCGAGCGCCCGAATCTCATGCATCATGTCGAGAAGGTCTTCTTCATCGACGCCGCAATGCTGCTTCAGTGCCTCAAAATCCCGTCGCGCAAGCTTTTCAAGATGGGCAACCAAAGCTGCCATTGCCGGGTCGAGCCGATTTCGCTGGCGCAACTGAATCTCGAGGCATTCTCTGAGACTTCGCGCAAAAACTCCCGGTGGATCAAATTGCTGCAAGGTTCCGAGAACCCGTTCCACAACAGCCTCATGGACATTCAGGCTCTCGGCCAGCTCCAAAAGGTTTGCCCGAAGATAGCCAGTGTCTTCCAGATCGGCGGCAAGCTGGCCAGCGATCAGCCGCTCCTGTGGTGTGAACGCAGTGAGGGCGATCTGACGAGCGACATGGTCGTGCAATGTTTCGGCGAGGGTGGCATACTCGTCGAGGGAAGGGCCATTGCCGGGCGGGTTGTTGGTCGTGTTGCGAAGTGATTTCCATTGCCCGAGCCGTTCAGGCGAACCTCCCCCGGTCGGTCCTTCAACGGCGTTTGCCCCAGGGCCGACAGGCTGATCCGCTCCCGAAATCGAAACGTCGTCAAAAGGCCCGCCATCGCTTGATAAAGATTCCAAGAGCGGGTTCTTCTCAATTTCCCGCTCCACGAACTGATGCAGTTCAGTATGCGCCAGTTGCAGCAAGCGAATCGACTCAATGAGTTGAGGCGATGCCACCATGGATTGCTTCTGGCGTTGAAGCAGGCTTGCTGAGGATTGCATGGTGAGCGCGATAATCCTGTCGAGGAGCCTCTTGGGGCCGGCACTGGCACCAGTGAGACGTTTTCTAGGTCAAGCGGCGGCTTTCAGCGTTTCGAGAACGTTTTGCGGGGATGAGACGCCATAGGGGTCGGCCTCGCAGTTGTCGGAGAAACCTTCCTCCTCGAACCAGTGCTCCACCACGCCATTGTTGATCAGGGCGGCGTAGCGCCAAGAGCGCATCCCGAAGCCGAGATTGTCCTTGGCGACCAGCATGCCCATTTTGCGTGTGAACTCGCCTGAGCCATCGGGGATGAGCTCGACCTGCTTCAGGCCCAAGGACTTCCCCCACGCATTCATGACGAAGGCGTCGTTGACTGAGAGGCAGTAAATCGCGTCAATTCCCTCCTTCTCAAACTCATCATAGAGCTCTTCGAACTGGGGCAATTGGTAGGTCGAGCAGGTTGGTGTGAAGGCGCCAGGCAGCGAGAACAGGATGACCCGCTTGCCGGCAAAGTAGTCGTCAGATGTCTTTTCTTCCCAGCGATATGGATTTGGCCCCTGGACTGACTTATCGTGAACGCGCGTGAGAAAGGTGACGAAGGGAACTTTCTTTTGAACTGTCATCAAGTTGCTCCTAAAGAAGAAAACTGCCGTTGAATTCTGGCATAGGCTGGCGCAATTCCGAGCAAAGGCTCGTATGCTCGGGCACGGAATGAGGGCCTCGGCGGCTCACAACTTCCTTTTCCATCCCGACGGATGGGAACGTCTTGGCGGCTGGTCTTGGCCACGCGAACGCAATCGATCTGAGCGAGCTGGAGACCGTCGAGCCGCTTGCTTTCCACTGCTATGGCGCCGGAAGCGGGATCGGTCACCCGCGATCGTGCCCGGGGAAAAGGGATAGCGGCCGGCAGTAGCCAATATCTCAAGCATGTGGCGACCTGAAATGTCACTTCACGCAGACTCGGGTCACTGGACTGGTTCAGCGTGTTGTCGTGTGGCAGTGACCCGCCGGCCTTGGCTTGGGTGACCCTTTGACGGGGCCCTTGGGCACTCCCATGCTGAACAGAACCGGTAAACGGCATTTGCGCGAGCGGTCCGTGTTGGCGTGCCGGCATCGGACCAGCCATGCGCAAAGCGGCCACCGAGAACGGCCTTCCGGAGGAGACGATGTCCCGATGTTCAGCGGGAACGGGCACCGTCTCCTCAGGCCACTGTCTAGAGCTTCGCGCGTCGGGCATGGTGCAAGTCGCTTTCATCGTAATTTGATGGTGCTCTAACCAGGAGCAGCAAGCGGCGTGCCATTTCAAATAGAGGTGCTGTTGGACCGCCCCCTTCTTCTCGGAGGCCGTGTCTTAGAAGACCGGGAGCGCGCTATGCCGCCTCGTCACATAGGCAACAACGATGCTGAATGGTGCGGATATTCGGCGCTTCAGCCCCGGCTGGGCAAAGAAGAACCGGAAGCCGAGCCGATGCACCACCTGAGGCTGGCGGGCACTCCAGTCGTAGCGTGTGCCGCTAGCGTTCATGGGTGCGCAGCACGGCTATCGCGAACACGCGCCTCTCGCAGCAACATGAGCGCGCGCTCTTGGGCAAGCGCCTTGGCGCCGTGAGGATCGAATTCCCCAATCGTGTCTGTTTGCCGCCCTCTTATGTTCGAAACTGGACCAGAATGTCGCAGGCCCGACCTAAAGGTCGCCCGAGGCGTTCTGTCCGACACTGTTCCGTCGCCTTTGTGGCCCGCGACACCGGCTTATTTCGCCTAGTTCTTCTCTGGCCTCAGGCTAAGCCGCTGAGAAGCTGCCACGATTTTTTTCTGCTGCGGCCAAATTGGCACGAGATTTGAAGCACCTTCGTTGCGGGCCGGGAGCCGCCGACCGACTTTCATTTCGTGGATGACACGAATGGAACGAAGAAAGAAAAGCAAAATGTCAAATCTGCGTCGGATAGCGTCTATGGGCAGGGGGGCCTCGGCGAAAGCCCTTACCCAACAGCTCGCCGCCCTTGTCGACGCTTGCGCAGGAACTCTTGGCCGGCGGCGAGTCAAAGGCTCACCACACGGACTTTATCCTGACCTCGAAGGTACAGGATAATGTTCTGCATCTCGCCGCGCGATGTGCCTAGACAGTTACGCGTTAGCCGATCTTGATAATCGGTCTGCCTCCGGACGACGTCGTCTACATGCCGTCTTAGGTCTTCGCTGCCGCAGCGTCCGCCGGTCACCTTCCGCCCTTCCATCGCTACCGAGTGAAGTGCCATCATGCCCGAACAACCTTTGCCGACGCTGCCGATGTGGCGGGTCGATCACATTGAGCCCTCGCCCGAGATGTTGGCGCTGCGGGCCAACGGTCCGATCCATCGCGTGCGCTTCCCGTCCGGGCACGAAGGCTGGTGGGTCACAGGCTATGGCGAGGCCAAGGCGGTGTTGTCCGACGCGGCGTTCCGGCCCGCGGGAATGCCGCCGGCCGCATTCACCCCGGATTCGGTGATTCTCGGTTCGCCAGGATGGCTGGTCTCGCACGAGGGGGGCGAGCATACGCGGCTACGCACGATCGTGGCGCCGGCCTTCAGCAACGGCAGGGTGAAGCAGCTCGCGCAGCAGGTCGAGGCGATCGCCGCGCAGTTGTTTGAGACGCTGGCGGCCCAGCCCCAGCCCGCCGATCTGCGGCGCCACCTCTCCTTTCCGCTTCCAGCCATGGTCATTGGCGCGCTGATGGGCGTGCTCTACGAGGACCACGCCTTTTTCGCTGGGCTGTCCGACGAGGTGATGACGCACCAGCATGAAAGCGGCCCGCGAAGCGCGTCGCGCTTGGCCTGGGAAGAACTCCGCACCTACATTCGCGGCAAGATGCGGGACAAGCGCCAGGATCCGGGCGACAACGTGCTGACGGATCTGCTCGCGGCGGTCGACCAGGGCAAGGCGACCGAGGAAGAGGCGATCGGCCTGGCGGCGGGCATGCTGGTGGCGGGGCACGAGAGCACCGTCGCGCAGATCGAATTCGGCCTGCTGGCCATGTTCCGCCATCCGCAACAGCGCGAACGCCTGATCGGCGATCCATCCCTGGTGGACAAGGCGGTAGAGGAAATCCTGCGCATGTACCCGCCGGGCGCCGGCTGGGACGGCATCATGCGATATCCGAGGACCGACGTGACCATCGCGGGCGTGCATGTTCCCGCGGACAGCAAGGTGCTGGTCGGCCTGCCGGCGACGTCGTTCGATCCGCGCCATTTCGACTACCCGGAAATCTTCGACATAGGACGTGACGAAAACCCGCACCTGGCGTTCTCCTACGGGCCGCACAACTGCGTCGGCTTGGCGCTGGCCAGGCTGGAACTCAAAGCGGTGTTCGGTTCGATCTTCCAGCGCTTTCCCGCGCTGCGCCTGGCCGTGGCGCCCGAAGAACTGAAGTTGCGCAAGGAGATCATCACTGGTGGGTTCGAGGAGTTCCCGGTGCTCTGGTGATGCTCGGATGCCACCAGGAATCGCGATGTTCTCGAATTGCCGGCGCGCCTGCCGCGCGCCGATCAGATCAGCCAGCCAACAGGTGACCAAGATGGACGTGCAAGAAACCACGGCAGCATGCCGGGACGCCTTCGCCGAACTGGCGTCGCCAGCGTGCATTCAGGACCCGTACCCATTCATGCGGTGGTTGCGCGAGCACGATCCGGTACATCGCGCGGCGTCGGGCCTCTTTCTGTTGAGCCGCCACGCCGACATCTACTGGGCGCTCAAGGCCACGGGCGATGCTTTTCGGGGGCCGGCGCCAGGCGAACTGGCGCGCTATTTCCCGCGAGCGGCGACCAGCCTGTCGCTAAGTTTGCTGGCGTCCACTTTAGCGATGAAGGAACCTCCAACGCATACGCGTCTTCGCCGGCTGATCTCGCGCGATTTCACCATCGGCCAGATCGACAAGCTGAGGCCGACCATCGCTCGCATTGTCGCAGCGCGCCTGGACGGCATGGCGCCCGCACTGGAGCGCGGGGAGGCAGTGGACCTGCATCAGGAATTCGCGCTGGCCTTGCCCATGCTGGTTTTCGGCGAACTGTTCGGCATGCCCCCGGATGACATTCTCGGGCTCATCACCGGCATCAGCGCCATTCTGGAAGGCCTGAGCCCGCACGCCAGCGATCCCCAACTCGCCGCAGGGGACGCGGCCAGCGCCAGGGTGCAGGCCTACTTCGGCGACCTCATACAGCGCAAGCGCGCCGACTCCCGCCACGACATCGTGTCAATGCTGGTCGGCGCACACGACGACGATGCCGAGACGCTGTCGGATGCGGAATTGATCAGCATGCTTTGGGGCATGCTGCTGGGCGGCTTCGCCACCACTGCCGCGGCCATCGGCCATGCGGTCCTGGCGATGCTGGCGTATCCCGAACAGCGGCACTGGCTGAAGGGAGATGCCGTGGGGGTGAAGGCTTTCGTCGAAGAAGCCCTGCGCTATGACGCGCCCGCCATGTTCAGCTCCATTCCGCGTATCGCCCAGCGCGACATCGAACTGGGCGGCGTGGTGATCCCGAAGAACGCGGACGTGCGCGTGCTGATCGCGGCCGGCAATCGCGACCCGGACGCCTTCGCCGATCCCGATCGCTTCGATGCCGTGCGGTTCTACGGCACCAGTCCTGGCATGTCGATCGACGGGAAGATCATGCTGACCTTCGGCCACGGCATCCACTTCTGCCTTGGTGCGCAACTGGCCCGGGTGCAGTTGGCCGAGAGCCTGCCGCGGATCCAGGCGCGCTTCCCCACGCTGGCATTGGCCGAGCAGCCGACCCGGGAGCCCTCCGCGTTCCTTAGGACGTTCCGCGCGCTGCCGGTACGGCTGCATGGGCAGGAGGGCTGAGATGCGCGTCCTGGTCGATCAGGATCTGTGCGGAACGACCGGGCAGTGCGTGCTGACGCTGCCGGGCACCTTTCGCCAGCGCGAACCGGACGGCGTGGCCGAAGTGTGCGTTGCGACGGTCCCGCAGGCGCTGCACGCCGCCGTGCGGCTTGCGGCGAACCAGTGCCCGGTCGCCGCCATTCGGGTCATCGAAAGCGACGCTGGCCATGACGAGTGCGCCAGCGCCGACCCGGCGCCTTCTCCGACGCAGGCCCAGCGGCATGCCGCGAAAGACCAATGCAATTCAGGAGACACGATGGGAAGGTTTGAAGGCAAGGTGGCCGTGGTGACCGGCGCTGGCGCCGGCATCGGCAAGGCATGCGCTCTCGCCATCGCGCGCGGAGGCGGCAGAGTGGTGGTGGCCGACATTGATGGCCCGGCGGCCATCGCCTGCACCGCGCAGATCGCGGCCGAAGCAGGCCACGCGCTGGCCATAGCCATGGATATCGCCGATGAGCAGGCGGTGGCAGCGCTGTTCGAGACGGCGGAGCGGCACTTCGGGGGGGTCGACCTGCTGGTGAACAATGCGAGCGCCATGCATCTGACCCCGCGCGACCGCGCCATCCTCGACCTGGACCTGGCAGTCTGGGACCAGACAATGGCGACCAATCTGCGCGGCACGCTGCTCTGCTGCCGGCAGACCATCCCACGGATGATCGCCCGCGGCGGTGGCGCGAT
This sequence comes from Mesorhizobium sp. LNHC209A00, assembly GCF_000502915.1. Classification (NCBI taxonomy): domain Bacteria; kingdom Pseudomonadati; phylum Pseudomonadota; class Alphaproteobacteria; order Hyphomicrobiales; family Phyllobacteriaceae; genus Mesorhizobium; species Mesorhizobium sp. LNHC209A00. The sequence continues at coordinate 11,127 of NZ_AYWT01000018.1, read as the reverse complement.
CGTCAACATGTCGTCGTGCCAAGGGCTCAGCGGTGACACGGCGCAGACGTCCTACGCCGCGTCGAAGGCGGCGATGAACATGCTCTCGGCTTCGCTCGCCACCCAGTACGGTCACTCTCAGATACGCTGCAACGCGGTTGCGCCGGGTCTTATCATGACCGAGCGTCTCCTCGCCAAGCTGGACGAGTGCATGCAACGGCATCTGCGCCGGCACCAGCTCCTGCAGCGCGTCGGCCGCCCCGAGGATGTGGCCGCGCTGGTGGCGTTCCTGCTCTCCGACGATGCTGCGTTCATCACCGGCCAGCTCGTGTGCATCGACGGCGGCATGCTGGCGCATGTGCCGACATATGCCGACGGTGGCAACAGCTGCGCCGCGCGCCCTGCAGGCGACACCGAATCGGCGGCGGCGGCGCGCTGCTGATGGACATGCTGCTCAATCCACTCAACCGTCGGCACCGGCTGCGATGCGACATCCCGGTCATGCCTGGCGCTTTCCCCCTGGTCGGGCATCTTCCCGCCATTGTCTGCGACCTGCCGCGCCTGCTGCGGCGCGCGCAACGCACGCTGGGCAGCCACTTCTGGCTGGATTTCGGCCCTGCCGGACATCTCATGACCTGTGTGGATCCGGACGCATTCTCACTGCTCAGGCACAAGGACGTGTCCTCGGCGCTGATCGAAGAGATCGCGCCCGAATTGCTTGGCGGAACGTTGGTTGCGCTGGACGGCGGCGCGCACCGGCAGGCGCGCGATGCCATCAAGGCAGCGTTCTTGCCCAGGGGGCTGACCCAGGCCGGGATCGGCGACCTGTTCGCGCCCGTCATCCAGGCGCGGGTGCAGGCATGGCGCGCCCGCGGCGAGGTACTCATCCTGCGCGAAACCGGCGACCTGATGCTGAAGCTTATCTTCAGCCTCATGGGAATCCCCGCGCAGGACCTGCCGGGATGGCATCGCAAGTACCGGCAATTGCTGCAGTTGATCGTCGCGCCACCGGTCGACCTGCCCGGACTGCCCTTGCGGCGCGGCCGTGCCGCCCGCGACTGGATCGACGCGCAGTTGCGCCAGTTCGTCCGCGACGCACGCGCGCATGCCGCGCGCACCGGGTTGATCAACGACATGGTGAGCGCCTTCGACCGCAGCGACGGTCCGCTCTCCGATGACGTCCTGGTCGCGAATATTCGCTTGCTGCTGCTTGCCGGTCACGACACCACTGCCTCGACGATGGCCTGGATTGTAATCGAGCTGGCGCGGCAGCCTGTGCTGTGGGACGCCCTGGTTGAGGAGGCGCAACGCGTGGGCGCGGTGCCGACCCGGCACGCGGACCTGGCGCAGTGTCCGGTCGCCGAGGCGCTGTTCCGCGAGACACTGCGCCTGCATCCGGCGACCACGCTCCTGCCGCGTCGCGCGCTGCAGGAATTGCAACTCGGCCAACGGCGCATTCCCGCAGGCACCCATCTATGCATCCCGCTGCTGCATTTCTCGACCTCGGCGCTGCTGCACGAGGCGCCTGATCAGTTCCGCCTGGCGCGGTGGCTGCAACGCACGGAGCCGATCCGGCCCGTGGACATGCTGCAGTTCGGTACTGGCCCACACGTCTGCATCGGCTACCACCTGGTATGGCTGGAAATGGTGCAGTTCTGCATCGCCTTGGCGCTGACCATGCACAAGGCCGGGGTGCGGCCGCAGTTGCTGAGCGACGTCGAAAAAGGCCGGCGCTATTACCCTACCGCACATCCGTCAATGAAAATTCGAATAGGCTTTTCGTGAGCTGGCATCGCATGCCCTGTGTGGCAAGGCAGCGGCGCCGGCGGGCGCATTGCTGCACTCAGCGCACGCACTCGTGTGACGGCTTGCGCTCGCCGTGGCCGTCTCAGCTACAAGGACATGAACAACATGCAGACCGGTTCCACTCCACGCGACCGAAGCGGCGTTTCCGCATCCGGCGGATTGGGCGCGCAGGCGCGCGGCGCATCTGGCGGGCTGCTCCCCGAGATCTGGATGCAGGACGGCGCAAAGCGGGTCGAACAGGCTCTGGGGCGTCTGCTCTGCGCTGAAGACGACGGTGAGACAGAGCTGATGGCGGCCATGCGCTACGCCACCTTGCATGGCGGGAAGCGCACCCGCGCCTTACTCTGTCTGGCTGCCGGCGCACTGGCGGGCACGCCGGCGCACATGCTCGACGACGTCGGCGCCGCCATCGAGATGATGCACGCCTGTACCCTGGTCCACGACGACCTGCCTGCGATGGATGACGACGTGCTTCGCCGCGGCCTTCCGACCGTGCACGTAAAGTTCGGCGAAGCCACTGCGATCCTGGTCGGCGATGCGCTGCAGGCCCACGCCTTCCTCACCCTGGCGAGCCTGGATGCGCCGGGCGACAACCGTATCGCGCTCGTGCGCGAACTGGCGCAGGCGGTGTCCGCCGAGGGTGCCGCAGGCGGGCAGGCCATCGATCTGTCGTTGGTCGGAAAGCACGCCGGGCTGGACAGGATCCTGGCGATGCACGGGATGAAAACCGGAGCGCTAGTGCGCGCGTCGGTTCGCATGGGCGCGCTATACTCCATCGCGGAGGATGCCGCGCACGCTGCGCTGTACAGTGCGCTCGATCGCTACACCGCATGTTATGGCTTGGCGTTGCAGATGGCCGACGACATTCTCGACGCGACGGCGGATACCGCGACTCTTGGCAAGACCCCCGGTAAGGACGCGGCGTCGCAGAAGCCGACCTGCGCGTCGATCATGGGGCTGCAGGCTGCGCGCCAGTTCGCCCTGTACTTGTTGCACGACGCCGGGGAGGCCATCGCCCCTCTGGGGCCGCGTGCGGAAGGGTTGGCGCAGATGCTGCAGCGGGCCAACGTCTATCTGTCCGCGCCATACGCATGAGCGCGCCCATCCGTAAGGACTCGCCCCTGTGCTGGTGCGATCGGCCGGCGGGCGCTGCATGCTGCACTGTGTCCGTGTCGGCGGCGACGTGCGCGACGTCTGCCCGTTTCTGTTCTCGTTAGCCCTCTGCAGAAGGAACATCCCGCGTGAACGCGCTGTCCGAACAGATCCTTTCCGAATTGCGTCACCTGCTGAGCGAGATGAGCGACGGCGGCAGCGTCGGTCCGTCCGTATACGACACGGCGCGAGCTCTGCAGTTCGACGGCAACGTCACCGGTCGGCACGACGCATACGCGTGGCTCATCGCGCAGCAACGGGCCGATGGCGGATGGGGAAGTGCGGACTTCCCGCTGTTTCGCCATGCGCCTACCTGGGCGGCGTTGCTGGCATTGCAGCGTGCCGATCCTCTTCCCGACGCTGCCGACGCTCCCGACGCAGCCCGGGCTGCAATCCGGTTCCTCGAGCGCCAGCCCGATCCCTACGCGCATTCGGTGCCGGAAGACGCGCCCATCGGCGCGGAGCTGATCCTGCCGCAGTTGTGCAACGAGGCCGCATCCTTGCTGGGCGGCTTGGCGTTTCCGCGCCACCCGGCGCTGTTGCCGTTGCGGCAAGCACGCCTGGTAAAGCTGGGGGATGTGGCGACGTTGCCGAGCGGCCATCCGTTGCTGCACTCCTGGGAAGCCTGGGGGACGTCGCCGGCCACCGCATGCCCGGACGACGACGGCAGCATCGGCATCAGTCCGGCGGCCACCGCCGCGTGGCGTGCGCACGCCGTGACACAGGGAAGAACGGCGCAAGTCTGGCGCACCGACGGTTATCTGCAGGCGGCATCGCGGGCAACGCGCACCGGCATCGAAGGTGTCGTTCCCGACGTCTGGCCGATCAATGTGTTCGAGCCATGCTGGTCGCTGTACACCCTGCATCTGGCCGGTCTGTTCGCGCATCCCGCGCTCGCTGAGGCGGTGCAAGTGATCATCGCGCAGCTCGACGCTCGCCTGGGCGTGCGCGGTCTGGGCCCGGCCTTGCACTTCGCGGCCGATGCGGACGACACCGCCGTTGCGTTGTGCGTCCTTCGCCTTGCAGGCCGCGACCCGGCGGCCGACGCGTTGCGCCAGTTCGAAGTCGGCGAGCTGTTCGTCACCTTCCCCGGCGAGCGCAATGCCTCGGTGTCGACCAACATCCATGCCCTGCATGCGTTGCGAATGTTAGGAAAACCCGCCGCCGGCACCAGCGCCTACGTCGAGGCCAATCGCAACCCGCACGGTCTATGGGACAACGAAAAATGGCACGTTTCCTGGCTGTATCCCACCGCGCGTGCGATCGCTGCGCTGGCACAAGGCAAGCCCCAGTGGCGCGACGAGCGCGCGATGGCGGCGCTGCTACAGGCGCAGCGCGACGACGGCGGCTGGGGCGCCGGTCGCGCGTCCACATTCGAGGAAACCGCCTATGCGCTGTTCGCGTTGCACGTGATGGACGGGAGCGAAGAGCCGGCAGGGCGACGGCGCATCGCGCAGGCGGTGGCGCGCACGCTGAAGTGGATGCTCGCCCGCCACGCAGCCCATGCATTGCCCCAGACGCCGCTGTGGATCGGCAAGGAACTGTATTGCCCCACCCGGGTGGTGCGCGTGGCCGAACTCGCCGGGTTGTGGCTGGCGCTTCGCTGGGGGCGGCGCGTCTCGGCTGAGGGAACAGGAGCCGGGCCATGATCCCGACCGATCGCGCGCTGCAGCAGGTGCTGGAGTGGGGGCGTTCCCTGACCGGGTTCGCCGACGAGCATGGCGTGGAAGCAGTCCGGGGCGGCCAGTACATCCTACAGCGCATCCATCCGAGCCTGCGCGACACCAGCGCCCGCACCGGCCGCGATCCGCTGGACGAAACGCTGATCGTGGCCTTCTATCGCGAACTGGCGCTGCTGTTCTGGCTCGACGATTGCAACGACCTTGACCTGATCGCGCCGGAGCAGCTCGCCGCGGTGGAGCAGGCGCTGGGGCAGGGCGTGCCGTGCGCGCTCCCCGGATTCGAGGGCTGTGCTGTGCTGCGCGCTTCGCTGGCCGCGCTCGCCTACGATCGTCGCGACTATGCTCAGCTTCTCGACGATACCCGGTGCTACTGCGCGGCGCTGCGCGCCGGACACGCGCAGGCGGCAGGGGCGGAACGCTGGTCCTACGCCGAGTACCTGCACAACGGCATCGATTCGATCGCCTACACGAACGTGTTCTGTTGCCTGTCGTTGCTGTGGGGGCTGGACATGGCGACCTTGCGCGCGCGTCCGGGGTTTCGCCAGGTCCTGCGGCTCATCTCCGCGATAGGGCGCTTGCAGAACGATCTGCATGGACGCGAAAAGGATAGATCGGCCGGCGAGGCCGACAACGCGGCGATCCTGCTGCTGCAGCGCTATCCGGCCATGCCTGTGGTGGAGTTCCTCAACGACGAGCTGGCCGGCCACACACGCATGCTGCACCGGGTGATGGCGCAAGAACGCTTTCCCCCGCCGTGGGGACCGCTGATCGAAGCCATGGCGGCCATCCGCCCGCAGTACTACGAGACCTCAACCAGTCGCTACCGCAGCGACGCTGCGGGCGGAGGCGAGCGTGCGCCGGCCTGAACGCGCGGGAGACGGCGGCGTCCGCGCGCTGCCGTCGGTCCGATCCGACGCAACGCCGTCGCCCGATGACGCGGATGGAGCGAGCATCAGCGACACCAACTTGAGCCGGCGAAAGGACGACCACCTGGACATCGTGCTGGATCGGCGAACGGCACGGGCCAAGGCCACTGGCTGGGAGTACATTCGTTTCGAACACTGCGCATTGCCCGAGTTGGACTTGACGCAGATCGACCTCAGCGCCTCCCTGCTGGGCAAGCCTATGCGCGCGCCGCTGCTGATCAGTTCCATGACCGGCGGCATGCCACGCGCCGAGGCCATCAACCGGCATCTGAGCGAAGCAGCGCAAGCCTTGGGGATCGCCATGTGCGTCGGTTCGCAGCGCGTAAGCCTGCAATCCCGCAACTCCCAGGGGCTGACGCGCGCGCTGCGCCGCCTGGCCCCAGACGTTCCCTTGCTGGCCAATATCGGCGCCGCGCAACTGCGCGAGGCCGAGGGCCTGGACCTCGCGCGCCGCGCGGTGGATGCACTGGAGGCCGATGGACTCATCGTCCATCTCAATCCGCTGCAGGAAGCGGTACAGCCGGAGGGCGACCGCGACTGGCGCGGCGTCCTGGCGCAGATCGCTCGCGCCGCGCGCAGCGTGGGCGTGCCGATCGTGGCCAAGGAAGTGGGGTCGGGCCTGTCCCCCTCGGTAGCCTGTGCGCTCGTCGAGGCGGGCGTGGCGGTGATCGATGTCGCCGGCGCCGGCGGCACCAGTTGGTCCGCGGTGGAGNGTTGGTCCGCGGTGGAGGGCGAGCGCGCCCGCGATGCCGCCGACCGCGCAGTGGCGATGGCGTTCGCCGATTGGGGGATACCGACCCCGGCCAGCGTGCAGGCGGTACGTCGGGCGCTGCCAGCGGTGAAGCTGATCGCGTCGGGCGGGATCAGCGACGGCGTCGACGTGGCCAAGGCCATCCGCCTGGGCGCGGACATCGCCGGGCAGGCGGCCGGCGTGCTGCGCGCGGCTACGGTATCCACCGAGGCGGTTGTCGCGCATTTCGAGATCGTCATCCGCCAGTTGGCCGTCGCCTGCTTCTGCACCGGCTCGGCTGATCTTGCCGCGTTGCGTCAGGCGCGCTTGTTGCCCTCGGCGCATCTGCCCGCCGGTTGATGCCGGCGTAGCCCGCACGTGGCGGCGGGCGCCTAGAGCAGAATCTGATCACTCAGGCTCGTATCCTGCGGCGCAGAAGTAGTTTGAGCACTGCTCGGCGGTGAAGNCCTAGAGCAGAATCTGATCACTCAGGCTCGTATCCTGCGGCGCAGAAGTAGTTTGAGCACTGCTCGGCGGTGAAGCGTGGCAAGGCGTCGCGGATTGCGTCCCAAAGCTCGGGGATGTTGCGTGCGGCGGCTTTCCTGAGGATCGACTTCAGCTTGGAGAAGGCATTCTCGATTGATGGTGTGGATGGCTCCTGCTCNCGGCGTCGCATTGCGCCATAGTTGGGATGTTGTCGTCCCGAGCAAAGGAGCCATCCATGTCAGAACTTGCCACAGTTGGCATCGACCTCGCAAAGAGTGTCTTCCAGATCCATGGTGTCGATGGGAACGGTCGGGTTCTCGTACGCCGTCAGCTTCGCCGCAGCCAGTTGCTGGTGTTTTTCCAGAAGCGTCCACGATGCCTGATCGGCATGGAGGCTTGCGCAGGTTCTCACGATTGGGGGCGCAGGCTTCTGGAGATGGGGCACGACGTCCGGCTGATGCCGCCCTCCTATGTGAAGCCTTACGTGAAGCGCGGGAAGACGGATGCTGCGGATGCGGCCGCCATCTGTGAAGCCGTGACACGCCCCTCCATGCGGTTTGTCGCCATCAAGAGCGAAGCCTGCTCGTCGGTTCTGGTTCNCCGGCTGATGCCGCCCTCCTATGTGAAGCCTTACGTGAAGCGCGGGAAGACGGATGCTGCGGATGCGGCCGCCAGCTGTGAAGCCGTGACACGCCCCTCCATGCGGTTTGTCGCCATCAAGAGCGAAGCCTGCTCGTCGGTTCTGGTTCTTCACCGCACGCGAGACTTTCTGGTTCGCCAGCGCACGCAGATCGGCAACGCGATCCGGGCCCACATGACGGAGTTCGGCGTCATCGCGGCGAAGGGCGCGCAGAACGTCAATCGACTGAAGGATCAACTGGATCAACTGCCGGAAGTAGCTCGAATGCCTGTGAGTTTGCTCTTCGATCAGTTGGTCGAGACGGACAAGCGGATCGAGCGGCTGACCGACGAGCTCGAAGAGACCTACGCGCAAAGCGAGACAAGCCAGCNATCGACTGAAGGATCAACTGGATCAACTGCCGGAAGTAGCTCGAATGCCTGTGAGTTTGCTCTTCGATCAGTTGGCCGAGACGGACAAGCGGATCGAGCGGCTGACCGACGAGCTCGAAGAGACCTACGCGCAAAGCGAGACAAGCCAGCGTCTAGCCACAATCCCAGGTGTGGGGATGCTGTCGGCGACGATCATCGCGGCGACGACGCCGGATGTCGACAATTTCGGCAGCGCAAGGGACTATGCCGCCTGGCTCGGCCTCACTCCCAAGCCGCACTCCACCGGAGGCAAGCAGAGGGTGGGCCGGATCTCGAAGATGGGCAATCGTTATATCCGACGCTTGCTGTATCTGGGCGCCATGGCGCAGATCATGCTCAGATGCAGACTCAAGCGCGAGCCGAGCTCGGACTGGCTATCGGGCATGCTGATGCGAAAGAAGACGAAGATCGTCGCCGTCGCTTTGGCGCATCGCATGGCACGAACAATATTCGCCGTCCTGAGGGACGGATCGCGTTACGAGCCGCAGTCAGCCTGACAGGCTCTCGGAATGGTCAGGGCAAAGTGAGGTGATGGCGAACAAACGGAGACGAAGAACCAGGACNCAGGCTCTCGGAATGGTCAGGGCAAAGTGAGGTGATGGCGAACAAACGGAGACGAAGAACCAGGACACCCCGATTAATCCGAAGCGCCTCGAGCGCGCTCGATTGAGTGGGACCTGTTCTCCAAGCGGATATTCATCAGGGCGCGCAGCGATCCCGTTGCACATTCAGACGCCGTATACATGGCCGCAACCGACCTGTTCACCAAACCCGATCCGATACCCTTGACCCGCAGGAGCCATCCATACACGGGTTAAAGTCGGGGCTGTAAGGCGGTAGGAAGAGCATTCGCGCGCCGGCCGCTTCGATCGCTTGGCGGGCGGCGGCGACTTTGTGAGCGGGCAGGTTGTCGAGGATGACGATGTCACCAACTCGAAGCGTAGGCGCCAATACATGCTCGGCATAAGCGGCGAACCATTCACCCGTCATCGNGTTAAAGTCGGGGCTGTAAGGCGGTAGGAAGAGCATTCGCGCGCCGGCCGCTTCGATCGCTTGCCGGGCGGCGGCGACTTTGTGAGCGGGCAGGTTGTCGAGGATGACGATGTCACCAACTCGAAGCGTAGGCGCCAATACATGCTCGGCATAAGCGGCGAACCATTCACCCGTCATCGATCCGTCGAGGACCATCGGCGCAGTCATGCCCGTCAGGCGCAATGCGCCTGTAAAAGTAGTCGTTTTCCAGTGCCCGTGCGGGATCGGAGATCGGCACCGCATGCCCCGCTTTGCCCGTCCACGCAGGCGAGCCATCTTCGTCGATGCGCCGGTCTCGTCGATAAAGACCAACCGTTCGGGATCGAGATCAGGCTGGGCCTTGAACCAGGCGCGTCGCCGCGCGAGCACGTCGGGCCGATCCTGCTCGCTGGCGTGCGCTGTTTTTTTTGAAGGTCATCGAGTGACGGTCGAGAAAGCGCCAGATCGTGCTCGGCGCGAACACGACCGCATGCTCCGCCCTGAGAAATTCAGCCAACTCGACCAGTGTGATGTCGTCCTGACCTTCGATCACCGCTAGGATCGTATCCCGGTAGGCTTCNTTTGCCCGTCCACGCAGGCGAGCCATCTTCGTCGATGCGCCGGTCTCGTCGATAAAGACCAACCGTTCGGGATTGAGATCAGGCTGGGCCTTGAACCAGGCGCGTCGCCGCGCGAGCACGTCGGGCCGATCCTGCTCGCTGTCAGCGAAATCTCATCGGCGATTCATCAATTCCGAATCAGAGTCCCGATTCACCGGTGGTTGACATTTCCGTGTGTCAGTGCCTCGCTGATCCGACGGAGCCGGCGCCAAAACGTCGGTTATTTCAATAACTTAAACAGTTCCAGATTATGCGTCATTTCGCAGTATATCATTGAAAATTCACAGTCACCATCGGACCGCTCCGACGAAGCTATAGCAATCTTCCTGCGTCTGACGCACCGTCGATAGTAATCGTCATGTTTATTTGCGATCTGGCGGCGGACTATATTCGAATACTCGACTCTGCAGAGGACGGACTATCCGGGACGACCCAGCTTCGTCAGAGCAATTGATATCGGCGGACCAGCCTTCCTTTTTACTGAATATTGGGCCTATTTTCGCATGATCGGGCCGGGCGGCGCATGTGGCTGCAAGACGCCGCGTGGCCGGTTTGCTCCTTCGAAGAAACGCCATTGCCGGACCGATGGCCGCCGAACAATGCCGCCAACTGCGCTGCACCTCGGCGGCAACAGGACAGCCGCCAAATCATCATACCGGCTCCGTGCAAATCTCTCAGCGTCTTGACTCTCTCATGTCGGAAGCCTATCCACCGCCTCCTTAGCACTCGCCTTTGGTGAGTGCTAACCACAGCTCCGGCGCCGCCGGATGTTGTAGGTTGTCCGGCTTCGCCGGACGGAGGAACTGTTTCTCACCGTTCTCATTCGAGGAAGAAAAAATGGCAAAGTCGAAGTTCCGCCCGCTTCATGACCGCGTGGTCGTTCGCCGGGTCGAATCCGAATCCAAGACCGCCGGCGGGATCATCATCCCGGACACGGCGAAGGAAAAGCCGCAGGAAGGCGAGATCATCGCCGTCGGCTCCGGCGCTCGTGACGAAGCTGGCAAGCTGGTCCCGCTGGACGTCAAGGCCGGCGACCGCATCCTGTTCGGCAAGTGGTCGGGCACCGAAGTCAAGCTCAATGGCGAAGACCTTCTGATCATGAAGGAATCCGACATCATGGGCATCATCGGCTGATTATCGGCCTCACCCTCAACTCGAATTTTTCGGGCTCTATCCGAGCCCCTGCCAGGAGCTAAAACATGGCTGCCAAAGACGTAAAATTCTCCCGCGATGCCCGTGAGCGCATGCTGCGCGGCGTCAACATCCTCGCCGACGCGGTGAAGGTCACGCTCGGTCCCAAGGGCCGCAACGTCGTCATCGACAAGTCGTTCGGCGCCCCGCGCATCACCAAGGACGGCGTCACCGTCGCCAAGGAAATCGAACTTGAAGACAAGTTCGAGAACATGGGCGCGCAGATGGTCCGCGAAGTTGCTTCGAAGACCAACGACATCGCCGGCGACGGCACCACGACCGCGACCGTTCTGGCGCAGTCGATCGTCCAGGAAGGCCACAAGTCGGTTGCCGCCGGCATGAACCCGATGGACCTGAAGCGCGGCATCGATCTGGCCGTGACCGAAGTCGTCGCGGCGCTCGGCAAGGCTGCCAAGAAGATCAAGACCTCCGAGGAAGTTGCCCAGGTCGGCACGATCGCCGGCAATGGCGACGAGTCGGTCGGCAAGATGATC
>NZ_AYWT01000017.1:0-143993 GCF_000502915.1 Mesorhizobium sp. LNHC209A00 | reverse complement strand
TACGCGCGAATCGGATCGGCGATGTTCTTGAGGCGCTGCTCGCCAAGACTGGCAAAGCCGACGTCCACCTTGTGGACGGCATGATCGAACGCGGTTCCGGAGATGCAGACCCCGCCTGGCTCGGCCATCGCCTCAAGGCGAGCAGCGATGTTCACGCCATCGCCGTAGATGTCATTTTCCTCGACGATGACGTCGCCGAGATTGACGCCGATGCGAAATTGGATGTGGCGGGCGTCGGAGGGGCCCTGGTCTCGGACAGCCATCCGGCGCTGAATCGCGGCGGCGCACTGGACGGCATCGACGACACTCGCGAATTCTACCAGTGCCCCGTCGCCCATGAGTTTGACCATGCGGCCGCGGAATTCCTCGATCGCAGGGTTGATCAACTCGCGACGGCAACCCTTCAATCGTTCGAGCGTGCCTACCTCGTCCTCGCCCATGAGACGGCTATAGCCAACCACGTCGGCAGCAAGGATCGCGGTAAGCCTTCGCTCCATGTGCGGGTGTCCTGCCTCCCTAGCTCAAAGCTTCGCTGAGCGTATTCGACTGGCGTTTCGAATGCGAGCGTGGTTGGCTTACTGGGCTGGATAATGCAACCACGCCGTTTTTGAAGACATTGCCCACATGGGTTAGCCTTGTGCGAACCGGATGTTGCCGCATGGCGGGTGTGGGTCAAGTCACGACATCGGCTGAAGGTCCGCTATCGTTCTTAACTGGCCACAAGCGGACTTACTGGTCCCGGCCCCATTGCCGCCGCCCAAAATCCACAGGCACGGAATTATTGCGCTCGCAACTTGCCTACCAAGCGACACACAAACTGCCCGCCTTCCGCACGGTGCCAGTTGGCGACGAGACCGCGCTTGGACGGCAAACGACATGACCGATACGATCCGAGACGCGTCCGATACATTGACAAGTTCAATTTCGATTAATAAGTTCGGTCATAGAACGAATTAATCGAGAGGGCTCGATTGACTGACCTTCCGCGCATATCCCGTCAATTCTCACAGCGCTCCGTGATGGAAGCGATCGTCCAGGGCGGGCCGATCTCGCGCGCCTCGATCGCCAAGCTGACCGGCCTGTCGAAGCAGACCATCTCTGAAATCATGCGCGGGCTCGAGCAGGAAGGCTGGGTCCAGGAAACCGGCCGCACCAGCGGCCATGTCGGGCGCACCGCCGTCACCTACGAACTGGTCCACGACGCCGCCTATATCATCGCAGTCGACCTTGGCGGCACCAAAGTGCGGGTCGCGCTGACCGACCTTGCCTGCCAGATCTTTGCCGAAGCCGCCACGCCGACCGATCCGCGCGGTGGCCAGTTCGTCGTCGACCAGATTGCCGCGCTGGCCTTCGATGCCGCCGCCAGACAGCGCGTCGCGCGCAAGAAGATACGCCTCGCCGTGATCGGCGCGCCTGGCGCTCCGGACCCTGCTACCGGCCGCATTCTACTGGCGCCGAACATTGCCGGCTTCGCCACGATGAATGTGCTGGATGCCTTCGAAAAGGCGCTGGGCGTCGCGGTGATGATCGAAAACGACGTCAACCTTGCGGTGCTTGGCGAGAACTGGCTCGGTCGGGGCCAGGGTATCGACAATCTCGCCTATATCGCGCTCGGCACCGGCGTCGGGAGCGGGCTGATGCTGGGCGGCCATCTGGTGCGCGGTGCTGCGCATGCCGCCGGCGAGATCGGCTTCATGCCGATTGGTGCTGATCCCTTCGCGGAGGAATCGCTACGCACCGGCGCCTTCGAACGCGCCGTGGCCACCCACGCCATGACTGATCGCTACCACGCCCTCGCCGGCAGGCAGGTCTCCGTGCCGGCAATATTCGAGAATGCCGCGCGTGGCGACAAGGACGCGCTCGCCGTGCTCGATGATACTGCCCGGCATCTGGCGCAAGGCGTTGCGGCAATTGCGGCGATCGCCAATCCCGAAAAAATCATCCTTGGCGGCGCGATTGGGCTGCGGCCCGAAATGCTGTCCAGGGTGAAGGCGCTTCTGCCGCTATGCTTTCCCTATCCGGTCACGGTCGAGGCGAGCGAACTCGGCGCACGCGCAGCCCTCATTGGCGCGGCGGCAATCGGGCTTGGCCAGTTGCACAACACGCTCTTCGGCGTTGACGCGCCGGATGGCCGGATTTCCCTGCCGCCTGCCCAGGCCGCCGCCCTGAAGGAGGCCGCGATATGACTGACGATATCACCGGCCGGCTGCAGGCAGCGCTCGACCGTGACGATGCGCTAATGCTGTTTCGCGGTGCCATCGCCCGCGAGAGCATCACCGGCAACGAAGCCAACTTCGTCGACTTCCTCGAAGCCAGGATGCGCGATCTTGACCTCAGCGGCCTGACCAGGACGGAATTCCTTTCCGGCCGGCCGAACATCTGGGGCGAGCGCAAAGGCGCGGGCCAAGGAGCCGACCGGGGCAAGCGCCTGCTGTTCATCGGCCATACCGACACCGTCCATGTCGACGGCTGGCGTGAGCATTGGGCAGGCACCGAGCGTGAGGAACCGTTCGCCGCCCCCATCATTGACGGCGCTGTCTGGGGCCGCGGCTCCGGCGACCTCAAGGCCGGCATCACTGCTTCGCTTGCTGCACTCGCGCTGCTCGACAAGGCCGGCATTCGCCTCAAGGGCGACGTCGCCTTTGCTTTCGTCGGCGATGAGGAGAGCGGCCAGCCCGGCACCGGCATTTCCGCCGGGATCAAGCACTTCGTCGGCCGCATCGAGGCAGGCGAGGTCGCCGCCCCCGATTTCACCGTCTATGTCGAACCGACCCGCCTTGCCGTCTATGCGGCTCAGATCGGTTTCTTCATCACTGACATCACGATTACGGGAAGGTCCGCCTATTTCGGCGTGCCTGAACTCGGCAAGGATGCGCTTCGCGCCAGCCATGCCGCGATGACGGCGCTGTGGAAACACTCCGACGAAATCGCCGCTCGCGCCGAGCACAAGCTGGTCGGGCGCGGCTTCCTGCTCATCACCGGCCTGACAGGGGGCGGCTATATCGCCGTGCCCGAGCGTTGCACGCTATCGCTGATCCGCAAGCTGCTGCCGGGCGAGGACCTCGACACCGCCGCCGCCGAGATCGAGGCCACGGTGCGCGGCGCGATCACCGATGCGGAGATGTCGATCGAGTTCGCCTATCCGGCCGGCCGCGACCATAGGCTGGGCGGCACCGCCGCCGAGATCGATGAAACCCGCGCAGAAGTCGCCATGCTCTCCGATGCGATGGCCGGCGCGATGAGCGGACGCGGCGGCATCGAGGGGGCGCCGTTCTGGTCGGAGTCCCCGTTCTTCGTCAACCGGCTCGGCATTCCCGCCGTCTATTGCGCGCCGGGTGATATCAGGAATTGCCACACATTCGAGGAGCACGTCGATGTCGAGGAATATCTCGCCGGCATCGTCGGCTTCGCCGCCTTCATGGCCCGCTACTGCGGGGTGGCCAAGTGATCAACCACCGAAGCAAAAATGGGAGAACTGACATGCTGATGAAGAAACTGGTCGCCGCCGTCTTTGCCGGCGGACTGTTGCTGGCCGCCAACCCGGTCGTTGCGCAGACGGTCGGCCCGCAGGGCGAAGCCGCCACGCCAAGCGCCGACGTGACGCTGAGCGATGCCGACATCGCCGCCCTCAAGGACAAGGGCTACAAGGCGGCGCTGCTCTGGCATACCTCCTCCGACTTCACCAATGCGGTGACATCAGGCGCCACCGACGAGTTCGCTCGCGCCGGCATCACCATTGCGGTGAAGACGGATGCCCAGTTCGACGCTGCCCGCCAGCGCAGCGACATCGAGACGGCTTTGGCCGCCAAGCCGAACGTCATCCTGGCGCTGCCGCTCGACCCGGCCACCTCGGCCGAAGCTTTCCGACAGGCGGTCAAGGACGGCACCAAGCTGGTGTTCCTGTCCAACCTGCCCAAGGACTACAAGCAAGGCACAGACTACGCCTCGATCGTCACGGACGATCTGTTCCAGATGGGCAAGCAGGCGGCAGATGCGATGGCCAAGGCCATCGGCGGCAAGGGCCAGGTCGGCTACATCTTCCACGATGCCAGCTATTACGTCACCAACCAGCGCGACAAGGCCTTCAAGACCACCATCGAGAAGGACTACCCTGATATCAAGATCGTCGCCGAACAGGGCATTTCCGATCCGGCCCGCGCCGAGGAACTGGCCAATGCCATGCTGCTGCAGCATCCCGATCTCGACGGCGTCTACGTGACCTGGGCCGAGCCGGCCGACGGCGTGCTTTCGGCGCTGCGTGGCGCCGGCAACACCAAGACGAAGATCGTCACGCTCGACCTCGCCGAGCCGGTGGCGCTCGACATGGTCAAGGGCGGCAATGTCGCAGCACTCGTCGCCGACAAAGCCTATGAACTCGGCCGCGCCATGGCTGCTGCCGGCATGAAGTCGCTGCTCGGCCAGTCGACACCAGCCTTCGTCGTCGCTCCGGCGCTGACCGTGACCAAGGAGAATGTCGCGCAGGGCTGGAAGGACTCACTCAACCGCGAGGCGCCGCAGCCGGTGCTCGACGCAGCAAAGTAAGGCTCTCGCTCCGGTACGGCCCGCCGCACGGAGCTTTTCTTCGACCCAACAAAAAGGGAACTGACATGCGCAAAGCATCTGTAATCATGACTGCCGTGGCGAGCCTGTTTGCCATGCACGCCTTCGCCGCTGAAGGGGTCACCACAGGGCCGAATGGTGAAAAGCCGGTGCCAGCGAGAAGTCTTACGCTGACGGAGGCCCAAGAGCAGCAGATCAAGGACGGCAAGTTTACGGCCGCCCTCGTCTGGCACGAGATGAGCGAATACACCAACGCCGTCAACGCCGGCGCCCGTGACGAGTTCAAGCGCCTCGGCATCGAGGTGGTCGCGCAGACCGATGCCGGTTTCGACGCCGCGCGACAGAAGGCCGATCTCGAGACGGTGATGGCCAAAAAGCCGTCGATCATCCTGTCGCTTCCCGTCGACCCGGCAACCGCAGCTTCGGTGTACGATCCGGCCCGCCACGCCGGCGTCAAGCTCGGCTTCGTCGACAATTGCCCGGCCGGCTACAAGCAGGGCACGGATTACGTCACCATCGTTTCCGACGATCTCTTCCAGATGGGCAACAAGGCCGGCATCGCTATGGCCGAGGCGCTCGGCAAGAAGGGCAAGGTCGGCTACATCTTCCACGATGCCGATTTCTACGTCACCAACCAGCGCGACCAGGCCTTCAAGAAGACCATCCAGCAGGACTATCCTGATATGAAGATCGAGGCCGAGGCCGGCATGGCCGACCCGGCGCGCAGCGAAGACATTGCCCAGGCGATGATCACCCAGCATCCGGACCTAGACGGCGTCTATGTCACCTGGGCCGAACCGGCGCTGAGCGTGCTCTCGGCCTTGCGCGGCGCCGGCAATAGCCACACCAAGATCGTAACACTCGACCTCAACGAGCCTGCCGCGCTCGACATGGTCAAGGGCGGCAACATCGCGGCCCTTGTCGCCGACGAGGCCTACAGCATCGGCGTGACGCTGGCGCGCGCCTCGGCAGGCTCGCTGGTCGGCAACAAGGCCGAGCCATTCTATGCCGTTGATTCCATCGCCGTCACCAAGGACACGGTGAAGGACGGTTGGAAGAAGTCCCTCAACAGGGACGTACCAGCGGCCATCGCGGACGCAATGAAATAGGCTCAAGGCGAAGCGCTCTCACCGGAGGGATAAAATGTCCAGTGCCAACACCAGTGCCGGTGGCAGCTTCGCCAGCCGCTTCAATCTGCAGCAATATGTCGTCTACCTCGGTTTCCTGGCGATCTTCCTGTTCTTCGCCATTGTGCTGAGAGACAGCGGCTTCCTGACCGTCCGCAATTTATCGAACATCGTGTTGCAGACGACGCCGGTGACGATCATGGCCATCGGCCTCGTCTTCGTCATGTCGGCCGGTGAAATCGATTTGTCGATCGGCTCGATCGTGGCGGTGGCGGCCCTTGCAGCCGCCGTCACCATCAACGCTTACGGCATGCCGGCAGGCATCGTCGCCGGCCTCGGCGCCGGCCTGCTTATCGGCGTCATCAACGGCGTCCTCGTCGCCTATGCCAGGCTGCCCTCCTTCCTGGTGACGCTGGCGACGCTTGGCCTGTTCGCCGGCGTTTCCCGATCGATGACAGACCTGCGCTCGATCTCGGTGACCAACGAAGCCTTCACCGGCTTCTTCGGTTCCGGCTCGCTCCTCGGTATCCCCTCACTGGTCTGGTGGTCGGTAATTGCCGTCACCATCGGCCACTTGGTGTTCCGCGAAACCCGTTTCGGCGCGCATGTGCTGGCGACCGGTGACAATGCCCGCGCCGCAAGCGTGTCGGGCATTAGCGTGCCCAGGATCAGGCTCGCCGTGCTGACCATCAGCGGCGGGCTGGCCGGCCTTGCCGGCCTGCTCTATGCTGGTCGCCTGCAGGCGGCGAAATATACGCTCGGCGAAACCGACCTGATGACGGTCATCGCCGCCGTCATCGTCGGCGGCACGCTGCTCAATGGCGGCAAGGGATCCGTGGTCGGCGCGCTGGTCGGCTCGCTGATGATGGGCATGCTCAACAACGGCCTGATCCTGATGGGCCTGTCGGTCTCCGACCAGATGATCGTGCGCGGCCTCATTATCCTGACCGCCGTCGCCGTGTCGCTGCGCGAAAAATCCCGCTGAAGGAAGCCATCCATGTTTCTCGACGTTCTGCGCCGCCGCAACCCCGCTTTCATTGAAGCAGCTATGCGGTTGCACCAGCAAGGTAAGCTGCCGGCCAATGCTTATGTGCTGGATCTAGACACGGTTGAGGCCAATGCGCGGATTCTCAAGGACGAAGCCAGCCGCAACGGCCTGAAGATCTTCGCCATGACCAAGCAGGTCGGCCGCTCCTCGTCGTTCTGCCGGGCGGTGACGCGCGGCGGCATCGACCGCGCGGTCGCCGTTGACATGGCCTGCGCCCGTGCCACCCACAAGGCAGGCATGAAGCTTGGCCATCTCGGCCATCTCCAGCAGGTCGCAAAATTCGAAGCGGCGGCTGCGGCGAAAACCTTCAAGCCGGACTACTGGACCGTGTTCAACGATGCCAAGGCTGGGGAAGCGGCGGCAGGCGCCAAGGCGGCCGGCTATGTGCAGGAGCTGCTGGCTCGCATAGCGGCGGAAGGCGACATTTTCTACCGCGGCCATGAAGGCGGCTTCGACGCCGCCGACATCGTCGATGTCGCCGACCGCCTCGATGCACTGGCCGGCGGCCGCTTCGCCGGCATCACCACTTTCCCTGCTTTGCTGTTCGACCATGCCTCGCGAAAAGTGCTGCCAACCCCCAATCTGGCGACGCTCGCCAACGCGGCCGAAGCGCTGGCCAAGACAGGCCGCAAGGGCATCGAGATCAACGCGCCGGGCACCACCTCGAGCGTTATGCTGGCGGCACTCGCCGAAGCAGGCGCGACCCAGTGCGAGCCCGGCAATGGACTGCATGGCACCACGGCGCTGCATGTCATGGAAGATTTGCCGGAGCTGCCGGCGGTGCTCTATCTCACCGAGGTCTCGCATCTCTCGGGCGGCAAGGCCTATTGCCTTGGCGGCGGCTTCTACATCGACCCGATCTTCCCCGACTATGACGTCAAGGCAATCGTCTCGGCCGAGCCGACGACGGCAGGCTCGGCACTGCGCAGCGTCGAGGTGCCGCCGCCCTCGGCGATCGACTATTACGCCATGATTGATGCCGCCGGCGCGAACGCGCCAAAGCCTGGCGACAGCGCCGTGTTCGGCTTCCGTGGCCAGGCCTTCGTCACCCGCGCCCATATTGTCGGCATCTCGGGCATTTCGACGGGCAATCCGAAAGTGGAAACCATCGAGAACGGGTTCGGTGAACCCTATGCCTGGCCCGTCTAGGAGAAACACATGACCTTGAGCGCGCCCATCCTTCAGCTGCAGGACATTCGCAAGAATTTCGGCGGCATCACCGCGATCGAGAGCTTCTCGCTCCAGGTTTTCCCGGGCGAGATCGTTGCACTTGTCGGCGACAACGGCGCCGGCAAGTCGACGCTGGTCAAGATCATCTCGGGCGTCCACCCGCCTTCTTCCGGCACCATCATCATCGAAGGAAAACCGGTGACGATGTCGAACGCCACCATGGGGCGCTCGCACGGAATCGAGGTCGTCTACCAGGACCTGGCGCTGGCCGACCAGCAGACGGTCTACATGAACATGTTCCTCGGCCGCGAGCCGCTGAACCGCCTCGGTCTGCTCGACCGCCGCCGCATGATCGACGAGACCGAGAAACTGGTGAAGGAACTGGACGTGCGCATCCCCTCCGCCCACGCCACTATTCGTGATCTCTCCGGCGGCCAGCGCCAGGGCGTTGCGATCGCGCGCGCCACGCATTGGGCAAGCAAGCTGATCCTGCTGGATGAGCCGACAGCGGCGCTGGGCGTTGCCGAAACCGCCCGGGTGGAGGCTATCGTCCAGTCGCTGAAGCAGCGCAATGTCGGCATCCTGATCATCAGCCACAGCCTCGACCAGGTCTTCAAGCTCTCGGATCGCATCTGCGTGCTGAGGCGTGGCAAGCAGATTGGAATTCGCGAGACCGCGAAGACCGATAAGAACGAGATCATTGCCATGATCACTGGCCTGCAGCAGCAATAGCAGGAACTATCTCTGAGAGCCTCCCGCCAGGGCAACACCAAGTGCCTCACGCAGCGCGCTCATCCGACACTATTCGTTGTTGTCGGCTGACAGGCTTGAGATTGGACTTTCAGACGAGAACACAATCAGCTCGGATTTGCCGTTCAGCTCTGCCTGATGCGATATCCGGGCAGGGTGTTAGCGGCCGATGAAACTCCGCCTCGCGCAATGTTAAAGTACGTTGCTGAGCAGATTGGCGTCGACGCTGGAAAGTTTGCGCTCTATGCACGCCGTGAAGAAACGGCCAATGCACTCAGCCTCTCCTTCTTGTGCTCGCGCAAATGCTCCATATCAAGGTAGCGGCGAATACGGCGAAGCTGCAATGCGGCACCGCCATCAGCAATTCGAAAAGGTTGGCGCCCTTCCAATCGGCCGATACCAGAAGGTCGTGTGAGGACGAAAGCGCGATGATCCGCTGCCGGACTTCGCGACAAAGGCCATAGCCGCAGGCTCTAAAGCTGGACTGTTTCCCAAGGGAAGTGGCTCCAAACCTTCTTGTGATCGCTATCTGATATCGATAACATGGGGCGCAAGTCGCTGGGTCTAGCGAATGTTAGATGGCTGGGATGTACTGTGGAGCAGTGTGATGGCCAAGGCGGCATCCTCGGGGTCAATAGAAAGCCACACCCCGACGATGGTCGACGTGGCGCTGCGGGCCGGTGTGTCGACCATGACGGTGTCGCGCGCCTTGAAGGAAGGCAGCCGGGTTTCCAATGCCACGCGCGAAAAGATCATGGCGGCGGTCAACGACCTGGGCTACGTGCTCGACCAGTCGGCCGGCAGTCTGTCCTCGCGCAAGACGGGGTTCGTCGCCGCGATCGTCCCTTCGATCAACAATTCCAACTTCGCCGACACGGCGCGCGGCATCACGGACGAGCTTGAAAGCACTGGGCTCCAGCTCTTGCTCGGCTACACCGACTATACGGTCGAGAAGGAGGAACAACTGATCGAGGCGATGCTGCGCCGGCGGCCCGAAGGCATCATCCTGACGGGCGGGGCGCATACAGACCGCGCCCGCCGCCTTCTGAAAAGCGCCGGCATTCCCGTGGTCGAAACCTGGGAGTTGCCGGCAAAGCCCATCGATCAGGTGGTCGGGTTCTCTAACGAAGAGGCGATGGGGCTGCTGGTCAAGACGCTCGCAAAAAAGGGCTACCGGAAGTTCGGTTATATCGGCGGCACGACCTCGCGCGACACGCGCGGCAGCCAGCGGCGCGAAGGCTTCGTCAGGGCCATCGAGGAACTTGGCCTGCCGACCGGCCGGCTCGTTTCCTTCGGCGTGCCGCCGATCTCCATCGAGCAAGGCGGCCAGGCTGTCGTCAGCATGCTGGAACGCTGGCCGGACACCGAGGCCGTGCTTTGCGTCTCCGATCTTTCGGCCTTCGGTGCGCTTATGGAATGCAAGCGCCGGGGCATGCGAGTGCCGCAGGACATCGCGATTGCCGGCTTCGGCGACTATGAGGTCGCCGCTTTCTGCTATCCCGGCATCACCACCGTGAATGTGGACTGCTACGGCATCGGGCAACAGGCTACCCGAAGATTGATCAAGGTGATCCGCGGCGACGAGAAACGCAACGGCCAAGAGATCGTCCTGACCGGCTATCGCGTTGTCGAGCGCGAAAGCACCTGAGGGTCTTCTGTTCCGAAAACCAGTTCCCACTTCTGCGGATCATGCTCTAATTGAAAGCGATCTGGACCTTCATCGACTTGTTTCGGTCACCGGCGATCTCGAAAGCCGCAACCGCCTCATCGAGAGGATAAATGCCGGTCAGCAGCAGTTTGACATCCACCCGGCGACGGTTGATCAGATCGACGGCGAGCGCGAACTCGTCGTGGAAGCGGAAGCTACCGCGCATCTCGATCTCTTTGGCGACGATCAGGTTCTGCGGGATCGACACGTCGCCGCCGAGGCCGAGCTGCATCAGCACGCCGCGCGGCTTCAGGACATCGAGGCCGGACCGCATGGCGCGTTCGTTGCCGGAGGCTTCGAACATGACGTCGAAACTGCCCTTGTCGACATTGTAGGCCGCGAGCTTTTCGACGTCGGTCGCGACATTGATCGTGCGGTCAGCGCCGATCTCCACGGCCTTTGTCAGCACGCCGTCCACGACATCAGTGGCGACGATTTCACGCGCGCCGTGGGCCCTGGCTGCCAGGATGCAAAGCGCGCCGATCGGACCGCAGCCGGTAACCAGAACGCGCTTGCCGAGCAGCGAGCCAGCACGATTCATGGCATGCAGCGTCACCGCAAAGGGCTCGGCGAAAGCGGCTTCGTTGATGGAGACATGGTCAGCTATTCTGTGGCACTGCCACGCCTCGGCTACCAGGCGCTGGCGGAACGCCCCCTGGATGTGCGGCATCGGCATGGCGCTGCCGTAGAAGCGCATGTTCAGGCACTGGTTCTGCATTCCTTGCAGGCAGAAGCGGCAGGCATTGCAGGGGCGGCTGGGCGAGACGGCGACGCGGTCGCCGATGGCAAGCGCGGAAACGCCGCCGCCGATGGCCTTCACCGTGCCGGCAACCTCGTGGCCGAGGATCATCGGCTCGCGCAGGCGGATCGCGCCGAAGCCGCCATGGTTGTAGTAGTGCAGATCCGAGCCGCAGATGCCGCCGGCTTCGACAGCGATTTCGACCTGCCCATCGCCGAGGACGCCTGGATCGGTCTCTTCGATCCTCAGGTCCTTTGCGGCGTGGATGACGATCGACTTCATAGGGTGATCCTTTCTCAGACGACCGGCGTCAGCAAGGTCTGCCCACTGAAATGGGCCGCGAGATTGTCGCGAACCAGCTGACCCATGGCCTTGCGGGTCTCCACCGTGCCGCTGCCATGGTGCGGTTGCAGCACAACGTTGGAGAGCTTTCCGAAGCGCTCGTCGATCCTCGGTTCGTTCCAGAACACGTCGAGCCCGGCGCCCTTGATCGCACCGCATTCCAGCGCGGCAAGCAGCGCGGTCTCGTCGACGGTGCTGCCGCGCGATATGTTGATCAAGATGCCGTCCGGCCCGAGCGCTGCCAGAACCTGTGCATCGACGATGTTCTTGGTGCCTTCGCCACCGGCCAGGGTCACGATCAGGAACTCACTCTGGCGTGCCATCTCAACCAGATCGCCGACGAAGTCGTAAGGCAGGTCGTCGTGTCTGCGGGTGCTGAAATAGGCGATCTCGCAGTCGAAGGCAGCCGCGCGCCGGGCCACGGCCATGCCGATGCGGCCCATGCCGACAATGCCCAGCCTTTTTCCGTAAACGCGCGTCACCAGCGGCATGTTGGCCTGGCGCCAGCTGCCATCGCGCACATAGGCATCGGCCTGCGGAATCTGGCGCGCCACGGCGAGCAGCAGGCCGATGCCGATATCGGCCACATCCTCGGTCAGCACGTCGGGGGTGTTGGTGACGCGGATGCCGTTTCCCCTGGCGTAGGCAAGGTCGATGGCGTCGGTGCCCATGCCGTAGCAGGAGACGATTTCGAGCTTCGGCAATTTCGCCATCAGCGCGGCACTGGCGCCAAGCTCGCCGCGCGTCGCAATGGCGCGGATGGCGCCGGCATGGCTTGAGATCAGTGCGCCCTTGTCGTCAGCCTGCCAAAGCTTGTGGACGCGATATTTCGCTTCGAGGTCTGCCATGTCCCAGTCCGGATAGGGACCGGTCATCAATATGTCGGTCACGGCATCGTCTCCCGCGCAACTGCATTTTTCCATTGACTATGTTATCGATAACATTCATGTCAATAGGCACTGGCGGCGGCACGGCGGAAATCGTATCCCGCTTCAGGGACATTCCTCGGGAGGAGCACGTGAGCAGTTCGTTGTTCGATTTGACCGGCATGCGGGCGCTGGTCACCGGTTCGGGGCAGGGCATCGGGCTGGCCTTGGCGGAGGGGCTGGCGCAGCACGGCGCCGAAATCGTGCTCAACGGCCGCAGCGGCGAAAAGGTCAGAGCAGCCGCGGATGCGCTGGCGGCGAAGGGATACAAGGCCCATAGCGCAGTCTTCGACGTCACCGATCACGCGGCGGTGGCCAATGGCGTTGCCGAGATCGAGGCGACGATCGGCGCCATCGACATCCTCATCAACAATGCCGGCATGCAGTTCCGCATGCCGCTTGAGGATTTTCCCGCTGACAAATGGGACGAATTGCTGCGCACCAACATCTCCAGCGTGTTCTTTGTCGGGCAAGCGGTGGCGCGGCACATGATCCCGCGCAAGCGCGGCAAGATCATCAACATCGCCTCGGTGCAAAGCGAGCTGGCGCGGACCAACATCGCGCCCTATACGGCCACGAAAGGCGCGGTGCGCAACCTGACGCGCGGCATGTGCGCCGACTGGGCCAAGCATGGCTTGCAGATCAATTCCATCGCGCCGGGCTACTTCAAGACGCCGCTCAACCAAGCGCTGGTTGACAATCCCGAATTTTCAGCCTGGCTGACCAACCGCACGCCAGCAGGACGCTGGGGCGACGTCGGCGAACTGGTCGGGGCGGCGGTGTTTCTGGCCGGACCGGCCTCATCCTTTGTCAATGGACACACGCTCTATGTCGACGGTGGCATCACGACCTGTCTTTGAACCCGCGCTCATTGTCGTGATGGGCGTCAGTGGCTGCGGCAAGACCGAAGTTGGCGTCGAGATCGCCGCGCGGCTTGGTATCGCCTTCGTCGAAGGCGATACGCTGCATCCGCGCGGCAATGTCGAAAAAATGTCGGCGGGCATACCGCTTGCCGACGACGATCGCTGGCCGTGGCTGGACCTGGTCGGCGCGGCCTTGCGCCAGGCGCGTGAGGAGGGCCGCGGGCTCGTCGTCTCTTGCTCGGCGTTGAAGAAGTCCTATCGCGATCGACTTCGCCATGTGGCGGGCGGGCCGCTCTTTTTTGTATTCCTGGAGGGATCACGCTCGCTGCTGCAAGCCAGGCTCGCCGCGCGTCGCGACCACTTCTTCCCGCCGGCGCTGCTCGACAGCCAGTTCGCGGCGCTGGAATATCCTGGCGACGAAAAGCTGGTGGTTACAGTGGACATCGACGCCACCATCGACAGGATTGCCGATGCCACATTGCAAGGGCTGGGCGCCTTTGGGATCGCCACCGCCAGGATCAAGGAAAGAGGCTCGTTAAGATGATGCAAGCTGCAAAAGTCGCCGTAGTCGGCGCCGGCATCATGGGGTCGGCAATCGCCACCCGCCTGATCGAGGCCAGGCAGGCGGTCACGGTGTTCGATCTGGACGAGGCCAAGGTCGCCGCCCTGACCGCGAAGGGCGCGGCTGCCGTGGCGTCGGTCGCCGAGGCAACACGAGCGAACGAGTTCGTCATCCTCAGTCTCAACCATGCCGATATCGTGCGTTCGGGGGTGTTCGGCGATGCCGGTGTCGCGGCTGCGGCATCATCCGACAAACTGCTGATCGACATGTCATCGATCGACCCGGCCGACACTGCGCAAATGGCGAAGAAGCTCGCGGCCGAGACCGGTATGAAATGGCTCGACTGCCCGCTGTCGGGCGGCGTTCCCGGCGCGCTGGCCGGCCGGCTGACGGTCATGGCGGGCGGTGACGCCGCAGATTTCGAACGCGCACGCACGGTGATGCAACATCTCTGCGCCAACTACACGCTGATGGGGCCGAGCGGGGCAGGGCAGACGACCAAGTTGATCAACCAGCTGTTCTGTGCGGTGCTGTTCCAGGCCGTTGCCGAGGCGGTGAAACTCGCCGAAGCCGGCGGCGTCGATCCGAAGGCAATTCCGGCCGCACTCAAGGGCGGGCGTGCCGATTCCAGCATCATGCAGGAGTTCATGGAAAAATTCGCCGCTCGCGATTTTTCAGCCACCGGTCGCATCGACAACATGCTGAAGGACCTGGATTCGCTGCAGGCCTTTGCGCTGAAAACCAAGACGCCGATGCCGATGACCGCGCAGGTAGTCGAGATCCACCGCCTGCTCTGCGCCGCTGGACTGGGGCCAAGGGATTCGGCCGAAATGATGCGCCTGCTCGACGGCAAGACCAGCTAAGCGGCGATGCCTGATTTTGTCGCTTGACGCTCAGAAATGTTATCGATAACATTCTCTGGCGATCTCGGGAGGAACGCTCCGTGACTGAAGAAAAACTGATCGAGTTCAAGTCGATTACGAAGGAGTTCGGCGGCACCCGCGCGCTCTCCGACGTGTCGCTCGATCTGCACAACGGCGAGATCCTGGCACTGCTCGGCGAGAATGGCGCCGGCAAGTCGACGCTCATCAAGACGCTGGCCGGCATCTACCGCCCCGATGGCGGCAGCATCCTGTTTCGCGGCGAGCCCTATCACCACCGCCCGCCGCGGCCGAACCAGCGCCAGTCCGTCGCCTTCATTCACCAGGATCTCGGTCTGATCGAATGGATGACCGTCGGCGAAAATGTCGGTCTCGCCCAGGGATTTTCGCTGCGCTCTGGCCTCATCGACTGGCGCTCCACCGAAAAGCGGGCGCACGAGGCGCTGAAGCTGGTCGGTTGCGATTTCGATCCGACGACCCGCGTTCAGGATCTGACCCGCACCGAGAAATCGCTGGTCGCCATCGCCCGCGCTCTTGCCACCGAGGCCGATGTGCTGGTGCTCGATGAGCCGACCGCCAGCCTGCCGGCCGACGAGGTCGACCGCCTGTTCGACGCCATCCGTCCGCTCAAGCAACGCGGCGTCGGCATGATCTATGTCTCGCACCGCCTCGACGAGATTTTCCGCATCGCCGACCGCGTCGCCGTGCTGCGCGATGGCAGGCTGGTCGGGGAGAAGAAGGTCGCCGACACCAGACCCGACGAGCTGGTCGAGATGATCGTCGGCCGTCCGGTCAGCCAGGTTTTCAGCAAGGCTCAGACGCAGGCCGGCGAGACGGTCTGCACTGTCCGTGACCTGGTCTGCGCCGGAGCCGGCCCGGTGTCGTTCGACGTGCGCAAGGGCGAGTTGCTCGGCCTGGTCGGACTGCGTGGCGCCGGGCAGGAGCTGGTCGGCCGGACGCTCTTCGGTTGCCAGGCCTTTTCCGGCTCGGTGACGATCAATGGCGTTACGCCCGATCTGTCGAGCCCGATCGCTGCGATGTCGGCCGGCGTCGGCCTCATCGCACGCGACCGGACGGAGGAATCGATCGCGGCCTCCTTGTCGATCCGCGAAAACAGTTTCCTCAATCCCGGCGCCGGCAAGCGCAGCCTGTTTTCCTTCTTGGCGACGCACAAGGAAGCAGCACTCGCTCAAGCCATCGGTGCCTCGGTTGGTTTGCGCCCCAACGATCCGAACCTGCCGATCGAGGCCCTGTCTGGCGGCAACCAGCAGAAGGTGGTCGTCGGCCGCTGGCTCCACACCGGGCGTACATTGCTGATCGCAGAAGATCCGACCGCCGGCGTCGATGTCGGCGCCAAGGCCGAGATCTATCGGCTGATCGGCCGCGCGCTTGAAGCCGGCCTCGCCGTTGTCGTGGTGTCGACCGATTTCGAGGAGATTGCCCATATCTGCCACCGCGCCCTGGTGTTTTCGCGCGGACAGATCGTGCGCGAACTCACCGGCGACAACCTGACCACATCCGCCGTGATCACCGCGGCATCGGCTTCCGAAGCCGCCTGATTTTTCTGGGAGCGAACCCATGCAATCGATCGAATCCAGCGCACTCGAACCGACCCGCGGCGAAATGGCGGGTTTATCGTTGGGGCAGAAGATCACCCGGCTGCTGCCGGTCTACGGGTTGGTGATCCTGATGGCGCTGCTGATCCTTTTGTTTTCGATCCTGCTGCCGAACACCTTTCCGACGCTGCTCAATTTGCGCTCGATCATATCCGACAAGGCGATCATCGCGCTGCTGTCGCTGGCGGCGATGATCCCGATGGCGTCCGGGCGCATCGACCTCACCGTCGGCTACGGCATCGTGCTGTGGCACATCCTCGCCATCAGCCTGCAGACCATGTTCGGCGTTCCGTGGCCGCTGGCGGTGATCATCGTGCTGCTTCTGGGTGCTGCGACCGGCTTCCTCAACGGACTGCTGGTCGAAATCGCCCGTATCGACTCGTTCATCGCCACGCTCGGCACTGGCACAGTGCTCTACGCGCTGGCGCTATGGCACACTGGCGGCCGGCAGGTTGTCGGCGTGCTGCCGAACGGGTTCTACGCGCTCAATGGCACGATGGTGTTCGGGCTGCCGATCACCGGCCTCTATGTTTTGGCGATTGCCGTCGCGCTGTGGACCATCCTCGAATATCTGCCGATCGGGCGCTACGTCTATGCTATCGGCGCCAATCCGAAGGCCGCGGCGCTGAACGGCATTCCGGTGCGCCGCTTCGTCATCGGCGCCTTCATCTCATCGGGTTTCCTGACGGCGCTGACAGGCGTGCTGCTTGCCTCCAAGCTGCGTATCGGCCAGGCCAGCGTCGGGTTGGAATATCTGCTGCCGGCCCTGGTCGGCGCCTTTCTCGGGTCGACCACCATCAAGCCGGGACGCGTCAATGTCTGGGGCACGATGACGGGCGTCGTCATCCTGGCGGTCGGCATTTCCGGCATCCAGCAGTTCGGCGGCTCGTTCTTCGTCGAACCGCTGTTCAACGGCGTGACGCTGCTCGTCGCCATCGGCATCGCCGGCTACGCCCAGCGCAAGCGCGGCGCCGCGCACCGGGCCAGGACCAAGACCGTGGCGCAGTCCTCGAACTGACCAGCCGAACCATCCCGGGTTCATGACATGAGCGACTACGAGATTCTGGACGACCGCTTCCGAAAGCTGACGATCGGGCATGCCAAGCTCGAACGGCTGTGGACCGGCAGCCGCTGGGCGGAGGGGCCGGTCTACGTTCCCTCAGCAAAGCATTTGCTGTGGTCGGATATCCCTAACGACCGGTTGTTGCGCTACGACGAGAGCGACGGCTCGGTCAGTGTCTTCGAAACCCCTTGCAACAACCAGAACGGCCACACGCTTGATGGCGAAGGCCGCGTCGTCGCCTGCGAACATCGTGGCCGGCGCATCTCCCGGCTCGAGCATGACGGGCGCTGGCAGCCGCTTGTCGAAGCGATCAATGGCAAGCGGTTCAATTCGCCGAACGATGTGGTGGTCAAATCCGATGGGACGATCTGGTTCACCGACCCGGTCTACGGCATCGACAGCCACTATGAAGGCATGATTGCTCGGCCGGAGATCGGCGCGTCGCATGTTTACCGATTCGACGAAGCAACCGGCGACGTGGCAGCCGTCATTACCGATCTGGTGCAGCCGAACGGGCTGGCCTTTTCACCCGACGAGAGCATCCTCTTTGTGTCGGATACCGGCGCAAGCCATGTTCAGGGCCTGCCGCGGGCGATCAAGACCTATGATGTCGCCGCGGACGGACGCTCGCTGCGGTCGCACGGCACGCTCGCCGAATGCGAGGCAGGATTTTTCGACGGGTTCCGCGTCGATCGCGATGGCAACATGTGGGCCTCCAGTGCCGATGCGGTTCGCGTCTACGCGCCGGACGGGACGCTGATCGGGCGCATCCTGGTCCCCGAAATCGTCTCCAATTTGTGCTTCGGCGGTCCGAAGCGCAACCGGCTCTACATCACCGCGCAGACGTCGCTTTATTCCATCTATGTCAACGCGCATCCAGCCGGTTTGGGCCCGGTCGCTGGGCATGTCAGTCAGTGACCTGGCGCCCGAAGTCGAGTTCCGGAAGACCAGACTATTTTTTGAAACCAAGGGAGGTACCAACATGCAACGCAGAACATTTCTAAAATCATCCGTCGCCTTGATGGCCATGACCATCGCTGCTCCGGTCCTGTTCGCCGGCCAGGCACGGGCGGACGCGATGGCCGACGCCATGGCGGTAGTCGAAAAATATGCGCAGAAAGTCACGGCCTGGGACGGCCCGACCACCGGTCCGAAGGCGCAGCCGGGCAAGACGATCGTCGTGCTCGCCGGCGATCTCAAGAATGGCGGCATTCTCGGCGTCACCACCGGCGTCGAGGAAGCGGCCAAGGCGATCGGCTGGGAGGTCAAGGTGATTGACGGCGCCGGTTCGATCGGCGGCCGCACCGCAGCCTTCGGCCAGGCGATGGCGCTGAAGCCGAATGGCATCGTCATCAACGGCTTTGACGCTGTCGAGCAGGCGCCGGCGCTGGAACAGGCTAAGGCCGCCGGCATCCCGCTGGTTTCCTGGCATGCCGGACCGGTGATCGGCCCCGACGAAAAGAGCGGCGTCTTCGCCAACGTCTCGACCGACGCCATGCAGGTCTCGACGGCTGCGGCCGACTGGGCCTATGCCGATGCAAAGGGCAAACCCGGCGTCGTCATCTTCACCGATTCGACCTACGCCATCGCCATCGCCAAGGCCGACAAGATGAAGGCGGAGATCGAGCGGCTGGGCGGCAAGGTGCTCGAATATGTCGACACGCCGATCGCCGAGACTTCGCAGCGCATGCCGCAGCTCACCACCTCGCTCTTGCAGAAATACGGCGATGCCTGGACGCATTCGCTGGCGATCAACGATCTCTATTTCGACTTCATGGGCCCTTCACTTGCCGCGGCCGGCAAGGCTGGCACCGACGCGCCGATCAATGTCGCCGCTGGCGACGGTTCGGAATCGGCCTATCAGCGCATTCGCGCCGGCCAGTTCCAGAAGGTGACGGTGGCCGAGCCGCTCAACCTGCAGGGCTGGCAACTGGTCGACGAATTGAACCGCGCCATCGCCGGAGAAAAATGGTCGGGCTATCAGTCGCCACTGCATGTGGTGACGGCCGACAATGTCGAGTTCGACGGCGGCCCGAAGAACGCGTTCGACCCCGGCAACGGCTACCGCGACGGGTACAAGAAAATCTGGGGCAAATAGGGATTCTCCAACGCGGGCGCATCACGCGATGCGCCCGCAAGCCGGCATCCGCGACATGGGTTCGCAGAGGCGGATCTCCAATGTCCAAGCGCAAGAAAATCAGGAACCATCGTCATGATCATTCGCTACGCTCTCTTCGAAGGTGAGATACACCCCGGACGGGAGAGTGAGTTCCGGCATTTCGTGAGGGAGCGGTTGGTGCCGCTGTGGACGCAGTTTCCGGGCGCGGAAGAGGTGCGCGTCCTGGACGGAACGGCGCGGGACGAGGGCGCCCCCGCCTACGCCATGGCGCTCGCCATCCGCTATCCTGACATGGATAGCTGCAACCGCGCCCTACAGTCCGAGGTGAGGTTCCAGAGCCGCGACGTAACCGGCGAACTGCTGAAGATGTTCACCGGCCGCGTGCATCATCATGTTTTCGAGGCCAATGAATACGCAACCAACTAATCTTTGATCGACGTCCTGGCGCAAATGTCACGACAGCCTCGTGAGGCCCGCCATTGTCCGCCAAAAGCTGCTGACGGTGACATCATGCTCGCCCTCGTTGGAGCGGGCAATTCCGACGATGATGGACCGGACGCAGACGGACTTTTTGAACGACACCTGCGTCCGGGTTCATAGGCTGGCAATCGTGGGTGTGGGCGACCCCTGCCATCGAAGGCGCCAAATGCCACCCCGTCTGAGATTTTGAACGAGATCGGGATAGAAGGCTGCGAGGCAGGTGCCGCTCTGATGTCTCACCGACGGGTAGACGATTCCAATCCCCTGTTCGTCTTTTCGGAGGCGCTTTGCCAGAGCCTGTCCCGCCGGATACGCTGTGGCCGGATCTGAATGCAGCACCGCATCGGTATGAGAGTCTGGCCCGCGCAAATCGTGAAACGACCCGACAAAATCAGCAACCAGCTCCGCATAGTCGGTGACATTGTCGAACCGATCGATCGCCTGCAGCTCGCGCGTCAAGTGGAACGAGACCTCGCCCAATGCCGTCTTCGCGTCAAAGGCACAATACCAGGCGCCGCGGTCGTCATCATTGAAGCGGTTGCCGCCCGGCCTCGTATAGGCGAATGCCGCATTGATAAAAGTGTGCCCTGGCCGCCCGAATACCAGTTCGCGCGGGTCAAGGTCGGGCAGCCCACCTTCCTGGGCCTGCAGGCGACCGCTGGTGGCGCCTTCTAGCTCGGCCAGATCCTCCATGGCGCCGTGGTTTTCTGCCAGAGGAAGCACGACAGGCTCCTTGAGTCGGCCAGTTGAGATCAGTCTGACGGTGTCACGCTGAGAAATGTCAGCGCGTGGCGGAAGTCTCATTCAAAGTCCACCACGCAATGCATCGATATGACGGCGGACCTGCAGCAGTTTGGGGATGCCCCCTTCGATCATTATATCGAGAGGACGCCGGCCGCCATAGAGTGGACCCTTGTTGGGCAGCCGTATCCATTCATCAGCCAGCTGTTCCGAGAACAGCAGCCGCAATCCCTTAAAGATACCAACAAGAGCACTGATCCGCGTCAAGGAATCCTGAGACAGGACTCCGTCCCATTCTCCCTTCTTCATCCGAAACCAGGTTCGCTCCGAAACATCACCGATGAGGGAGCAAATTTCTGTGCTTGTGAGCCGCCACAAATCTGCCAGGCGGACGACGCCGGTCACCGCAGCGGGTGTAAGCCGTTGCCGTGAAGCGGCATCCGCAAGATTGGCCGGTGGCTTTATCGTTCCGAAGTCACGCGCAGCGTGGGCAACAGCCATTCCGACCTCCTGTGATTTGGCAGCTAATATACTGCCAATTGGCAGTTCTTCAAGAGCGAAGAATGATTTTCTGGAAAATCGGTCCTGGATCGGTGACCCCAAACGAAATCGCCCCGGATCTTGGTTCGCGATGAAAGTTCGCGACCTCCTCGACGGTTGGCGGCCGCCGGATGGAGGTCGGACGATGCCTCTTGACGAAGTCGATGCTGACTTGCTCGAAGAACGCTCGGCTGTGACATGTCCCTTGAGCATCTCGGGGTCGGAACGAGAGCAGTTCGAAATCGTACGCTAAGGTCGAACGGAGCAGGAACGTTATGCGGCACATAGTAGCCCTGCCGGGAGGCGGAGCGACCTGAAGCCTTCCGGGAGATGCTGCTCGCCGTCCCGGGTGTAGATGCCCGTCAGGTTAATATGCTCCCAACTCAGCGGCGAGAATGCTTCAACAGCTTATCTGGGATGTTCCTTCCCGCTCGTTTGAGCTCTGTGACCGCGCGGTCGGGATAAACAGTGTTCCAGTGGACGATCGCGCTGACGACAAGATTGAGGCCCAATGGCGGAATGCCTGACTTTTGAACGACCGGTCGCGGAGTTCGCCACGCCCATGGAACAAGACTGCGCGTTTGAGTTTGTGCGCTGCTTCGCCCTTGTTGAGGCCGGCTTGGCAGCGGCGGCGCAGTGTCGAGCTCGAGTACCATTCGATCATGAAAAGCGATCGCTCGATGCGGCCGAATTCCCGAAGAGCCTTGGCCAGTTGGCTTTCCTTCGGTGATGCCGAGAGCTTCTTCGAGATCGTCGAGGGCACAATGGCACGGGTGGTGATTGATGCCGCCAAATGAAGCAGATCATCCCAGTGATCGAGGATCAGGGTGGTGCAGACCGAGCAGTCGATCTACAACCTCCTGCCCGACCGTGGCTACGTCTGCCGCATCTGGCCGGCTCGCTATCCCGACGAGGAGCGCCGCGCCAAGTGCGGCTCCAGGCTGGCCCCTATGTTTGCGCGCGGAGCTAAAGACTGGGCAAGGCGTGACCTAGCGTGAGACCTGAAGGCGGACTGAGGGTGTTGCAAGGGCGACAAGGGAATAAAAATTCCAGATTGGAACGGAACATTCCATCAACCCCAGTGTGAGCCCTAGCGTGACCCTTTGGCCGGCCTTCATGGTCCCCGCTGGTGGCAGGATCGGACAACGTATCTAGTCCTATGCCTTGCATCACAAGGGTTTGCGTTAGGCGGATAGGGCGTCAGCTCAGGATGCCGGGAGAGCATTCCTTTTGGCTGCCTCGGCACAGGGGAAACTAGATGTCGCTCCTTTGGTCCAGCCCCAACGTCCCTGTTAGGACGGAGGCCGGGCATCGCTACAATTGCAACAATGTCCAGGGAGCCATCACGGAACTCCTGAAGTGGTCCAAACGCGGCCGTAAGTGGCAGATAGCTGCGGACCTCTGCCTCGACGCGCTGGATCATAAGGTCAGACCCGAGGTCCTCCGAGACGCCTTCCGCGAGGCTGCTGCTGAGCAAGGGGCTCTTCTTCCCACCCTATGGCTTCCGCGTGCTGTGCCGCATAGTGCCGGCCATCTGGTCACCCGCTGTGGAACCCTTTTGGCGACTAAACGTTGGGGGCGCGGGTTCGTCGGGGGCTTCCTCATGGTTTCAACAGAGCATTACGCCTGGTTGCGGCTCCTCAGGTCGAGGGACTTTCGGACACAGCTCCCGAGAGTCCTAGGCCTGGGCGTGGAGCTAACTCTGCCTGATCCTTGGGTGGCCCGGCTAGAGAACCTTGACAAGGCTGAGATCGCCCATGAACTTGCCACCAAAAGAATGACACCATCGCCCTCCATTGGTCCTTCCACCGGTCCCCATAAGGACCACCCAGGCCAGGGTTCAGCTCCACCTCAACAACGTTGAGGCTGCCTACTCGGAACTGCTGAAGTGGCAACCGCGGACCCCACTGGAACCGTGCGGTGAGCGTTTGCATGGCCGCTCTGATTGATCACCCGAGGAGGTCCGAAAGCTCTTTAGGCTGGCTGCCGAGAAGGAGGGAGTCATCCTACGAGATCGGGATTGAGGAGGTCTCCAGTGTCCCTATGTCCCCTAAGCCACCCTAGGCCATGCTGGTTGATCCCAGCACTCCGGACCTTGCCCCGCTGCCTCACGGTGGCGGGCCTTTTCATTTTAGCGGCGGCTTGGTAATGGTCGGCAGATGTTGTTGCAAAGGGGAGAGCGATGAAAAAGATTTACGAGAAGCCGACGCTAGTAAGGCGTGCGAGGCTCGGAACTGTAACAGCCCTCACGGTGATTTCGAAGACGGCTGGCTAAGCATCGAGGAATTAGCCGTCACTCCTTCGGGGGTGACGCCTTCTTGCGTTCGGGAACTGTTTCAGCGCAGCTAATTGTGTAGCGCGCGGCCGGTTCTTCAGCGGCCGGCTGCTGGCCAACTTCGGCATGACCCCTTGGTCGGCCCGCGCTTTTCTGCCGAGGGGCGCGGACTTCCGGGTCGCAGGGCGCGCGCTCAAACCGAGCGCGGCAACTGGCGATCCTGGGCATAGATGCAGCGTGCCAGCACGTCTAGGCGCTTGAGCGCCTCACTCGGCTGATCTGAAACAACCATGTCCTGATCTCTCGCGGCTTTGACAAAGGCTGCAAACGCGACGGATTGCCGGCAGGTTCCTGCCTGAGCCTCCTCCAGCAAACGCAATGCCTGTCGATAAGAATGCAAGTTCTTGTTCTTCCATTCGCCATTCATTGCCGCTCTGGCTTCGGCCACCGACGAGATGGCCGTCGTCGTTTGGAGGTTCATAAATGCAATCCGCACAGGCAGGAAAGCGCTCAAGGTCAGACCCTCCTCGACGATGATGANCTTGTTCTTCCATTCGCCATTCATTGCCGCTCTGGCTTCGGCCACCGACGAGATGGCCGTCGTCGTTTGGAGGTTCATAAATCTAATCTTCACAGGCAGGAAAGCGCTCAAGGTCAGACCCTCCTTGACGGTGATGAGGTTCCCAACTTTTCAGGCTCAAATTGGTTGCAGTAGCCGCTCCTTTTGCTCGCAACCACGAGATAGCGGTTGCCCTATGTTATCATGACCAGCCAGCAACATTACTCGCTCCCTGTTCATGTTGTTGGGCCGCGAGGCGTTAATTGATACCGCGCCATGATGCTACGTAGCCATTTGAGGAGGCTGATCTGTGCTGGTCGGCTGTCCGCTTCTTTGATGGCTGTTTCCAGCGTCAGTGCGACTAAATCGTCGGCCGCCGCCGACTGGGCCTGGTAGGAGCGGCCAAGAGTCTAATCGCGGCGATCAGCCGAGGGTCGGTGGCTTCCGACCAGTCGCGATCGATAGTGTGCTCGAACGACCGAAGGCTCTTGGAGTATTCAGACATAGCTCTCATCCCTGTTTTGGGAAAAGCACCTGAGTTGACTTCCAAGCGTCCGTATGCCGGAACGGCGGGCGACGACGCGAGCATATGTTTGTTAGTATTTCTGGCAACAAATAACTTGACTGGGGTGGAGGGTCGGCCGACGCTCTAGCTACACCGCCGGCCAAGCGGCCTTCAGGTCCGCCACGCGCTCACAAATCCGAAGGAGTGGTGGCTAGGTAGATTCGCTATCTGCCTCAATAGGGCGTACGGTGCCCTGGTCGCCCGCGAGATTTACCGGTAATCGGACGCGCAACTTTCGATGCTCGCCAGGGTTCTCAGCAACTACTGCAACGAGGCTGGTATCCCTGCATGGCACCCCGCAAAAGAGCAGTTCAGACGGCGGCTCATGATCCTATTTCGATCCGGGATAAACCAGCCGGACGATTTGAAAGCTCAAATGAACTCCAGCTATGATGAAGGGCTCGGCGAGATCGGCGCGACCGCCCATTTAACGCCGCCGAGCCTATCCACCGAAGACCGCCTTGTAGATGACAATATCTTGCCGAGATGGGATCTTCGAGGCAGACCAGTGCCTCGCAAAAGCAATGGCGGTTAGCGCCCATTAAGGTGCTACAACCGGGCAGAGCAAAGAACCGGCGTTCATCGTGTATGGTCCACCTGCGAAGGGTTTCCTCTTCCTGGCCGTCATCCTAAAACCAGATGGCACAGCCAGCGCCCCTTCAATACCGGAGAAGAGGCTCACTCTTCAACCGGGAGGCAGCGACAGCGCTTGGGCACGGCATCAAGCATTAGGCGGGCGGCGGCTAAGCCTAGGGCTGGATAGCTACACGCGGGTGTAGACGCCAGCTTGGGGAAGTCCCGTAGATCATTAGCGCCTGAGAGCTACCGCGCCGGCCACGCGACCCAACCGATCAATGAGCCTGTGCTTGACGGTGTGCCTTGTGGGCGCGCCGCGGCGTGGCTGTCTGGGGAGGTGCGCTGAGACTTGCCCGGCTCGTTTATTCGAATGACGCCAGCTCGGCAGCCAAAATGTTAGCTTGGTTTTAGGGCTGGCGTCGCTGCCAGCCATGCTCGGCGGTTCTGCCCCGCGTGCCCCTTAATCGCCGAGCCGCTATCTCGCAGACATGCTATGCCGAGCTGCACCCGCGCGGATGGTCCGCCTTACTTCCTGATGATCCAATCCACCAAGGCAGCTTCAACCCGCTCGGACCCGGTAAACTCGCAAACCAGGTTCTGGGCGAGCTCGCGCCATTGACACTCCGGTGCCTGCATCTCCAACACCAAATCCTGAAACACCTTCCGGAGAATGTCTGCATCGAACGAGGACACGCGGTGTTGCTCATCCTCCCTGAGCGCCTCGTCTATTTTGCGCTGCCGAAACCGCTTTAGAAGCTCGCGCGATGCCGCGATCGCACGCCGGGACTGGTCGATTTCGCCGCGAAATGCGGCCCTACCAGCGATGGACCTTTGCCGTAGCAGGAAGCTGGTTTCAATAGCCGCCCGCGCCATGTCTGTGTGGCGTTCGAACATAGCTACCTTCCAATAGCCTATAAGGCTGCAATTTATGTCTTTCGGGAGCGAGCATCAAGCGGATTCAACGTAGTTTGGCACGAAGGGGGACCGGGTGCGGCCCACATCAGACGGGCCAAGATCAGATAGCTTTGTCATGCGGGCTGCAACATCCGGCCATGCTAAATGTTCCGGAACTATTTTAGCTAAAGGTTATTGTATCGGACGGTGTCGTGAGTGAGTTGATGCGTCTGAAGTTCATTAAGCCGATGGAGCCCGAGCTGGTCGACACCCCGCCGCAAGGCGATGAGTGGACCCACGAGATCAAGTTCGATGGGTACAGGACCCAGGTCATCAAGGATGACGACGGAATTNCAAGGCGATGAGTGGACCCACGAGATCAAGTTCGATGGGTACAGGACCCAGGTCATCAAGGATGACGACGGAATTCGGTTGATAACCAAGAACGGCTATGACTGGACCGGCCGCTATATCCAGCTTGCCGGCGAAGCAGCGGCGATCGAAGCGAAAGACTTCACCATCGACGGCGAGGCGATCAGCATCAACGAAGCCGGCCTGTCCGACTTCCATGCACTGCAATCAGCCGTCACCAGCCGCAAGCCATCGCGCGACCTCTATCTGGTGGCATTCGACCTCCTGCACCTCAACGGGCGCGATTTACGCGACATGCCGGTGGAAGACCGCCGCGACATTCTCCAGGCATTGATCCCGACTGGTGGCCGCATCCAGTTCAGCGAAGCAATGCCGGGAACCGGCGATGCCGTCTATCACCTTGTCGACAAAGCCGGCCTTGAGGGAATGGTTTCAAAGCGCAAGGGCAGCACCTATCGCAGCGGGCCGACCATGAACTGGCGCAAGATCAAGTGCTATACCGAAAAGGAAATGGACATCATTGGCGTCCAGCGTGAGGCCGGGAAACCCGCGATGGTCCTGATGGCGGACAAGGGCCACTATGCCGGTGGCGCCTTCGTCACGTTTAAGGCTCACAAACGGCAAGCGCTATGGGACCGCGTGCAGGGGAAAGTCGGCGGACCCGTTCCGATAGGCTTGGCCAAGGCAAAGGCAGAATGGCTAAAGCCTGGTCTGGTCGGCCGCGTGCGGTTCCTGAAGGGCGAAGAGAAGCTACGTCACGCCTCTCTCAAGGATTTTCGGGAAAAATAGCGGGCATTCTTACGCACCTTCTTGCAAGCGGACCCTGGTGAGGAATATAATCCTCTCGTTGCGGCGTACCTCTCAAACGGAGATCCGCCAATGGCCAGGTCCAAACCATCAAAGCAACTCTCGCAGGCTGAAATCGAGCGCTTCCTGACGGCCGCAGAGGCTCTGCACAAGAGCATCATCAAGCCGTTCATCTCGCCACACTGCGAGCATTACCGCTCAACCCGGATCCTGCACGAGGCGCTGTTGAAGGCGGTGCGTGAGGTGACCGGAAAGGAAGTCGAGTTCATCCAGTGGAATACCACCGGAGCTGTGCGTCCTGCGGCGGAGTGAACGCTATACGATCAAACCGATACGCGACTCGACGGCGGCGCGCACGATGTTCTCATTTCTCGATACAAAATTCGGCCCCGATTACAGTGATAAGGCCTATCAACTGACTGCGGCCGCCGGTTGAGATGCCCCGGAGCGCACGGCACCGCCCCTACGGCTGGGTAGCGCCCGCTCGCATATGAGCGCGGATTGCGGCTGAGTCTATGAGGTCCACGCGGAGGTCTGCAAGGTCGGAAAGTAGAGCAAACATTCGCGCACGCTGGTGCGCAAGGCTGACACGTATCGCTCGCGCTAGCTCGATCTCGATCAACCCTTCGGCCAAATCAAATTTGGTAAATGGGATAAACGATTGCATGCCCTACCGTATCACAACTGCTTGATCCATTAGAAGAAACTAAAGTGCGCGTTGTGGCTGCCGGCTTATGGGGGTCATCCAGCATGGAAAACAGTTTAGTTCTGGTCGTTGAAGACGAGCCGTTGATCTTACTCGATATCGGAACGGCCTTGGAAGAGGCCGGGTTTCGAGTTGTGGCAGCTCGCAATGCTGAAGCGGCCATTGAGGCGTTTAGCGAGAAGCCGGGAAGTTTCAGCAGCCTGGTTACCGACATTCGACTNGCCTTGGAAGAGGCCGGGTTTCGAGTTGTGGCAGCTCGCAATGCTGAAGCGGCCATTGAGGCGTTTAGCGACAAGCCGGAAAGCTTTAGCAGCCTGGTTACTGACATTCGACTAGGTCGGGGAAAGACCGGATGGGATCTAGCCAAGCACCTGCGAGGGACCAATCCCGCCTTTCCTGTGGTGTACATCAGCGGGGATAGCGCGATTCACTGGGGCGTAGAGGGTGTTCCGGGAAGCATTATGATCTCGAAGCCGTTCGCGATGCCCCAGATCATCATGGCCTTGGCTACGCTGCTAAATCAGCAACATCCGACACCACGAAGCGAACCGACCACTTAGTGGGCCTGTCACGGCTTCCCGAGCTACGGCTGGTAGCGCTGAAAAGCCCACCCTGGGTCGGTACCGTGGCGGGCTTTTCATTAGGCGCGGCTACATCCAGAGGAATCGACCGCCACCATTTTAACGAGTTGGACAGGCTCAGGTTCCATTTCTCGGATCTCTCAAGTGTGCGTCGCGCCGTCGCGAACGCCATTGTCGCCGCGTGTCAAGTTCCTATATGGTTCGCGGAAAGCATGGAGAGGACACGTGTCGATCCGCGCCCGACAACTGTTCGACAGCTACGTGGCTAACAGCCTCAACCATCCTGACCTCAAAGGCATCGGGATCGCGTCCCATGTGTTCAACCTTACTGCTGCTGCAATTGAGGCGCATATCCCAACGGCTGAGATTGTCGCTGCGGTTGGCCCGCTTGCCCGTGCACTGTCTTCAAGGACTTTCCAGGTATGCCCACCGGACCCAAGCGACCCGCTCACGTGATCGGCAACGTTGAGGATGTCATTGTGACGGGCGAGGAAGTCGACACGACCATTGAAACTAGGGCCGGCAAGTATCTGGACCATCTTTTGGAATGCCCCTATTGCGGCATTATCCGACTGCAGATTCCCAAAGACGTCTAACCTCGCACGCCGATCAATTGCGCCGGTTGCCGCGAGTATCTTGGCACATGGGACGAACTACAGAGCGACTTCGAGCGTCAAGGCGGAACGCACGGGACGTTTCGTCTCGAAAAGGGGCGTATCCAGAAGCTCGATTGAGGCTCGCTGGCAAATTTCAAACTAAGACACTACCCTTCGAATGATCTCGTGGGCGATCTGGTCGGCAGAGTCACGACCGGGCCGACGGAGACCTGATCGACCTGACGCATGAGTTCCTAGCGACAATGCTCGGCGCCCGGAGGCCCCGCGTCACAGTTGCCCTTCAAATGCTGGAACGGGGGCTGATCCATGCTAAGCGCCGCGAAATCACCATCGTCGACCTGGCCGGTTTGATCAAGGTGACGGGGGGTGCATATGCGGAGGAAAAACAAAGTAACTTCGTGCTCTCCTAACCCGTGAACGAGGCATGCAATTGTCGCAATTGAAATCAAGCAATGTCATTCTGAATGATGGGCATGATGGCGGGTAAGCTCCGCTAAGTCTAAAATTACACAATGCAATCAATGCCCGATGGCGGAGCGAGTGGGATTCGAACCCAGGTACAGTTCGCCGACCGGCCTGCGGCATTCTCCCGGTGACGACCCGAGAGCGGATGGCCGCCTTGGCCGCCCGCGCAGGCTCATTGAGGTCGAACTCGACAAACTGTCCTCCATCGATCGCAGCTCTGGCAATGAGCGTTGCCAATTCGATCAGAAGCGAAGCATTCGGCACTGACGCAGGTTTCGGACACCGCCACGGGAACACAGCGCGGCTCTCTTGGTTTGGTCGACAACAATGCCAGTGACGCGAAAGAGAACCCTGATGCCCTCTGCCACGGCCGCAACTTTTTGGAGCGCCTCATTCAGCACCGGCACCTATCCATGAACGACGGGCTCGCATCGCTGGCAAAAGCTATCGGCCGCGGTAGCGCGATCCTCTTCGTCGGGGCGGGTGTGTCGATCAGCGTTGGGCTTCCGTCTTGGGAAAAACTCATCGAGCAGATGGCAAAAGAACTTGGGATTGATGACGAGTTTTCGACGCGACGCGACCGTTTTCAGACTCTTGCCGAGTACTATCGGATAAGGCATGGCAGCATCGGACCACTGCGCAGTTGGATGGACAGAAACTGGTCGGTCGCCAAGGATCGGATCGAGAAATCGGAGTTGCATCGCCTCATCGTGATGCTCAACTTCCCCATCATCTATACCACGAATTACGACCGGAACCTGGAACTGGCTTTCGAAATATACGGTCGGCGATACGTCAAGGTGGCCAATGCACGCGATGTAGCGCAAGCCCGCCAGGGGGTCACCCATATCATAAAATTCCACGGCGACTTCGATGAGGATTCTTCCCTTGTACTGACCGAAACGGATTACCTAGACCGGCTTTCCTTTAATTCCCCTCTCGATGTGCGGTTTCGTTCCGATGCACTTGGCAGCACGATCCTCTTCATAGGCTATAGCCTCTCCGACCCGAACATCCGGTTGCTGTTGCATCGCCTCTGGCAAACCTGGCATCGATCCGGCTATGAAAAAGATCGCCCTCCTTCTTTCATCTTCATGACCAGCCGAAACCCTGTGGAGGAGGCGGTGCTCGGCAGTTGGGGTATTTCAGCGGTGGTCGGTGAACTCGATGATCCGCAAGCTGCTCTGGTGAATTTCCTCAGTCAGTTGGCGGAAGCGGTTGAGCACGAGCCGAAGTTTGGAGCGGCAGAGCCTGGTGGAACAATGCCGGCGGGGCGTACGGATGGAACCTCCTGCTTGGAGGGAAGTTAGGCGGGCCTCTCGAAGGAGCCGCTAGATGGCAGAGAATTCCGTCCGAAATTTCAACATCAATTTCGGTCCACAGCATCCTGCGGCGCACGGCGTGCTACGGCTGGTTCTTGAGCTCGACGGCGAGGTCGTCGATCGTGTCGACCCTCATATCGGCCTGCTTCATCG
This sequence comes from Mesorhizobium sp. LNHC209A00, assembly GCF_000502915.1. Taxonomy (NCBI): domain Bacteria; kingdom Pseudomonadati; phylum Pseudomonadota; class Alphaproteobacteria; order Hyphomicrobiales; family Phyllobacteriaceae; genus Mesorhizobium; species Mesorhizobium sp. LNHC209A00. Next base: position 112,866 of record NZ_AYWT01000017.1, on the reverse strand, counting down.
CGGCACCGAGAAACTGATCGAAACCAAGACTTATCTCCAGGCGCTGCCGTATTTCGATCGTCTCGATTATGTGGCACCCATGAGCCAGGAACATGCTTGGTGCCTTGCAATCGAGAAGCTGATGGGTCTAGCCGTGCCGCGGCGTGGCCAGCTGATCCGGGTTCTGTTCAGCGAGATTTCGCGGATACTTTCTCACCTGCTCAATGTCACCACCCAAGCCATGGACGTGGGAGCACTGACCCCGCCCTTGTGGGGGTTTGTCGAACGCGAGAAACTGATGGTCTTCTACGAGCGGGCCAGCGGCTCTCGGATGCATGCCGCGTATTTCCGTCCCGGCGGCGTTCATCAGGATCTGCCGCCAGACTTGATCACAGACATCGGCAATTGGATCGAACCCTTCCGCAAAACCGTGGACGATCTGGACAGGCTGCTGACGGACAACCGCATCTTCAAACTTCGCAACGTGGACATCGGGCAGATCTCGCAAAGTGACGCTTGGGCGTGGGGTTTTTCAGGTGTGATGGTGCGGGGATCAGGTGCCGCCTGGGACTTGCGAAAGGCCCAGCCATACGAGTGCTATGCCGAGATGGACTTCGATATACCCGTCGGCAGGAACGGCGATTGTTTCGACCGGTACCTGGTGCGTATGGAGGAGATGCGCCAGTCGGCCAAGATCATGCGGCAGTGTATCGACCTGCTCGCAAGCGAGGGACCTGGGCCGGTTTCCAATACAGACGGCAAGGTCGTCCCGCCCAGACGTGCGGCCATGAAGCGTTCGATGGAGGCTTTGATCCATCATTTCAAGCTCTATACGGAGGGCTTTCGTGTGCCGGCCGGCGAGGTTTACGCGGCGGTGGAAGCGCCGAAGGGGGAATTTGGCGTCTACCTCGTGGCCGACGGCACGAACAAGCCTTACCGATGCAAGCTGCGTCCGCCGAGCTTCGCTCATCTCCAAGCAATGGACCGGCTCTGCCGTGGCCATATGTTAGCCGATGTCACGGCCATTTTAGGTTCACTGGACATTGTTTTGGGCGACGTGGATCGATAGCCGTGCGAAGCCGCCCAGCCCCGCCGATGGGGCAATCTGCAAGCAGAGGTTTGTTGGCTGGGCGCCCAGAAATGTCGGAACTGCAAAGGTCAAGACTGTCACGACGTTCACCCGCAGTCGGTGCAGCCAAAAGGTACTGCAACTGTGCGGCGACGGCCACTAGCCGTTTCGCCTTCGCGCTTCCAAGCCGACTAGAGTCTAGGTCCAGGCGGAGTCATGCACTGGCGCGTTCGCGCTGGTTCGAAACTGACTCCTGGTCAGCCTTCTTCATAAGTGCTCCCCCGCTGTCACCAACCGGAATGTGACAGGCCAGAGGTTCGGGAGCCAGACAGCATATTTCTGTTTCGGCGCTTCCCTCCTTGTCATCTGGCCCGCTGGCTCAGCCCGCCGCCTTTTATGCAAAGTTATGGGAACCTGATATTCGTCGGCTGGTTCGAGAGGCGGCAGCTCCCGTGCTGCTGGTCAGGTCCCCAATACCTGGCCGGGCCCGCTTCCCTCGCCAGTGAGGCGGGCCCACTGCGATCGGCAAAGGCGTGTTCGGCGCCATCGTTTGCAACCTAAACCACCAAAGCTGGCTGGGCGCCGGAGCGCGGGTGACGATTTTCAAGGACCGAATGCGTCGCAAAGTCGACAAGCTAAGACACGAACGACTGACCGGGAATCTCGGGTCGTCATCGATGCGGAGCGTAAAGCACGCGAGCGAAAACGGCTCGCCCGAGGGCCGATCGGCTGGGACAGCATTCCGTCTTGGATGCAAATGGCGAGCCAACGAAGAAAACGCTAGGTGGATGCTAGGGCGCCCAACGGAGTTCCTCTACCGCGCCAGCCATGGCAGCCTGCAGGTCCGCCGTGCGCCGACAGCGACAGGCGACAGGCGACAGGCGACATGACCAGGGTCACACGATCAAGTACGGGCAAACGGATTAGGCGAGGCCGTGTGGGGATCGCGACCAGATTAGCGCACACTGTGTGGACATTGGAACGATGCCCTGAAGGCCAAGGCCAGTTTGGCCGGAGCATTGCCGGGTGCCACAGCTTCCCGCGCATGACTGCCTGCTGGCTCGGGCCAGCGGGCTTCTCCGTGTCCTGGAGGGAACGTGTCGAGGGCACGGAAAGTTAAGTGGGCGCCTCTCAGTTCCTGGCCAGAAGGCGCCGAAAAAAGTTGTGTCCGAACAGCCTTCGATAGAGCGCGCCACCGAAAGCCTGACTTTTGCGGCCGCACAACCTCCAGCAAACGGCATCTAAAAGCGCGACTTCCCAAGGCCAAACCGGCCGTGACGTCAGATCCATTCGATGGCGGGTCGCGTAATCATCAACCAGTAGATAGCGGTCACCGCTGCGAATGCTGGGAAGCCGAAGATGAACCACAGCCGAAACAATTGATTGTAGCGCTCGGGTGGAGGCTGGCCAGCCGCCGCCGCCTCACACGCCAGATTGCGCATCGTCATCTGCATCCAGACGACTGGAAGCCAGAAAAGACCCGTCAGGATGTAGAGCAGAATCGACAGGACGATCCAGCCGTCCCACAGCGAGTAACCAGCCACCCAGGCGAGCGCGGCTCCTGTCATAGGCTGCGCAACAACGGCCGTGGCGGTGAACAGAAAATCCGCGACGACGACGATGCGGGCTACTGCGGCAATTGTCGCCGCGTTGCCTGTCCGGTGCGCGAGCAGCATGAAGAAAGCGATACCAGCGCCCGTGCCGAGTAGCACGGCGGCCCCGACGATGTGGAGGAACTTCAGCAGGAAATAGACCATCAGCGCTCCTCCAGTATCGCCGCCGCAACAAAGTGCACGACAAGGATTGGCAGGATCTTCATCAGCGGCCCGAGCGGCTCGTTCCAAAGGTCCGGACGCAAGATCGTGCCACAGACCGCATAGAATAAGGAGATGCCGATGGCGCCCCAAAGTCCCAGCCTGGCAGTTGGTCGCCAGGCAATCAGTGTGCCGACCGCAATGTCGGCAAGCGCGCCTGCCACGACTGCTGGCTCGGCCAGTGCGCTCAGTGCTGTATTGATCAGAAGGTCGACGCCGCTACGCCAGCCGCTGGTGAGGGAGATGATGCCAGTCGTAATCCAGAAGAAAGAAAGCACGACGAAAATCGCTGGCTTAATGAAATAGAGGCGAGCAAACCACCGTTCCTGTACCGTAGCGGGGTTGGCCGCCAGTGCGCTCGACAGGCTCGAGGGCTGGAGCCCAGTAGTCCTTATCCAAGGCTGAGGATCGCCCGTCGCACCTCGCGTGATCTCCTTCGCGGCGTTCGTCCGCATCGCTGGCCGCCATCCGAGCATGCCTGCCAGATCGCCCGCTCGGTAGAGCAATCTGGCCGCCCAGCCCGGGACGACAAATTCTCGAGCCTTTCTCCACCCGAACCAGCAACGATACTGGTCGATAACGTCGCTCATCAAGAGCGCTTCGGGTCCGGCCATCTCCAGCGCCAGGCGAGAAGGACTGTCGGGGTGGAGAAAAAATACGACCGTGGCGACGACGTCGTCCAGTTGGACAACCTGGAGGTGGCCCGTATTTGGCATCACGGGAAGGAGTGGTAGAGCGGCTAACCCGCGAAACAGCGCGCTCGCGCCGTAGACGGGCCGTCCAAGTACGACTGAGGGACGCAGGATGACCCAGTCAAGATCAAGGGCTGTTAGCGCTTCATCGCCCGCTAGTTTGCTGGACGAAAACGGAGAGGGTTGTAGTCGGTCTACCCCAATTGCGGAAAAATGGATGACTTTCGCGACGCCAGTCTGCGCGCATGCCTTGAACAACGCTTCTGCCGCGCTGTAGTGAACCGCACGCGGGTCATCCTGCAGGCCGTCTTGAAGCACGCCGACGCAGTTGACGACAGCATCGATCCCTGACAGATGCGAATGCCAGTCTGCCGGATCCAAAGCTCGCGCGACATCCAAGACGATCTCGCGACTGCCTGCACAACGACGCGATCGGCCGGGGCGAACCACCCGATAAACCTCGTGTCCTTCCTGGATAAGCCGCGAGCATACCGCAGTGCCAATCAGACCAGTTGCGCCCGCTACGAGGACCTTCATAGGGCGCAACCTGGCATGGAGATAAAGTCCAATCCGCATTGCTTGGTCGCTGGATTTGACACCGCAACATCGCGACCGATGGCGCTGCACTTGGCCTCTGCAAAACCTCGACATTCCAGCACCCGCAGCGCGTCAATTTCGCCTGGGCGGGGGGTGCCGGAGCAAACCTTCAAGAAGTCGTAAACATTGCGATTATCAGCACGATCCTTGACGTTGCCAGCTATTGGCTTGCCTTGGCCGGGTGAGGGGTGGGAGCCGGCGTCGGGATTGAGCTTACCGGCGAAAATTGAGGCGGAGTCTCGGCATGACCGCGACCCTGGCGGCTCGCCGCCACCCGACGCGGGAGTGGCAATCAGGGTCTTCGGGATCTCGGGGCGGGCCTGCAAAGATCTCCTCACTTGTGTCGAAGCACCTACACGCCCCCAACAATGTCGATAGAGTTGAGTTCCGCCAGCATGCAATTAAACGCGGGGCCGAGGAGGGTTGCCGTCGCCGTCCTCTTCCCGCCGTCAGCTTCGAAGAGCAGGGCGGTCTGAACATGCCCGTTTATACCGACTGAGTGCCATCCGCTTTCTCAGGCACGAGGTTTCGGTGCAGCATGACCACCGGTATCGGCACCCGAGTTGAGCCACGATGAACGGCCTCGGGCGGGCGCGAATTCCCGCCGATAAATCTAGCGATTTTCTGGCCGTCGGAACCAACGCCGACGCCAGCATTTGCTTGGTGTCGTTACAATGTCGGAGGAACCGATCATGTGGATCTGAGACTTCGATGCCGGAAGGGTGAACACAGCGCGCTGCACCGCGAAGCCAGGCTCGCAATGATCACCCACCAAGTCTTGCATCAGATGCAGCTAACGCAGGGCGGTGAGTGGAGTGGAGCACGCGTTGGCGCAGTTTCGTTCAACCCACGATCAGCCTGCCCACGACGCTGCTCGTCGCTCACTCGCAGCTTTCCTTCATCTGGAGCCCGATCAAACCTTGGGAATGTGAACAGCGACCTTCATGTTGGCAAGAATTGGTTCATCAACGTTCCAACACGTTTATCAATAAGGCCTCAAAGCGGCACCAGGTGTTCTATTTCGAGCGGACCGCGCGCTGCTAGTCTAGGGATATACTTGAGGCGGTGGGTTGGGTCGTCGAAAGGGTGTAACTCGGCTATGAACGCAACAACGTGCCCCGTGCCACCCCAGTCGTGGACGATGGCTACGCATCGACATCAGCCTTCGATACCTTTGGGCACGTCGTTAATATGGCGGAACGAGCCTGGTGTTGCGGAGCGGCAGTGTCATGGCGAATTGCAGACCGTCAGGGTGATACTTCAGATCAATCTCGGCCTGGCATTGTACGGCGACAACCTTCTCCAGCAAGGTCGTGCCAAATCCACGCCGTTCAGGAGGTTCTATCTTGGGGCCATCGCGCTCCCGCCAGAAAAAGTCGAGCTTCCTCGCACCTGCGGGCAAATCGACTGACCATCGGATTTCAAGCCTTCCCTCAGGCTTGGACAGCGCGCCGTATTTCGAAGAATTTGAGGCCAATTCGTGAAAAGCCATGCCGATGGGTATGGCGAGATCCGCCACGAGCGAAACATCAGGACCCTGCATCGAAATGCGCGAGGGCTCGAGGGTACCGTAGGGCCGGAGTTCTGTTTCCAGCAGCTTGTGCAATAAAGCTGTCTGCCAGTAGTCGTCCGTCAACATCGAGTGCGTTTCGGCCAGCGAAACTAGCCTGGACGAAAAGTCCCTGACCAAATGGTCGATGCTTTCACTCGACCTGGCAGTTGCTCCCATCATCGCCCGAACGTTGGCTAGGGTGTTTTTCACACGATGATGAAGCTCCCGGATCAAAAGCCTCTGTCGCTGGGCCACTTCCTCCTGCTGTTCGAGCAAGGATTTGACCTCCAACTGTCGCGCGCGGGCGCGCAGGGCCGAGCGCACGGAGTTTAAGAGACTTGAAGCCAGAAGCGGCCGCTCAAGCACGATAACGTAGTGATCAAGAAATCTAAGTCGATCATCAAGTTCAGTCTCACGCATTGTCAGGAGAACGATGGGTAAGTCCGACCACGCTGGCTGGCCATCGATCCACGCGGCAAACAGCTTTCGATCGGAATGGGTCAAGGCTTCTTCGGCGACCACGAGGCACTGCGCGGTATCGAGAAGGGAGACAGCCTCCTGCAAATCGCCACAGATTCTCGTCGCGATGCCTTTCGCCGTGAGGATAGACGCCGCAATCTTCGCATCGCGCCCGAGCGGGGCGAGGATCAGAACTCCGTTGTCGGCTGACATCACGATGTCTGGTCTTGAAGGAGGTCGCTCCGCTTGCCCTCGAATGAAGGCACTCCCGTCAGGATACCTCGGAACTGAACTAGGGGCTCCCCTACCGCCACACCGCCCTCGCTAATCTTAAATTCGCGAATAGTGTCCTCGTGCGAGCCAACCCGCTTCTTGACCACGGAGATCGCCCGCCTCAAACGTCCACCGTTCTCGAAAAAGCGCAATAGCATTACGGAATCGCAGAGGTAGGTCATGTCCACTGGCGCCGCCATTTGCCCCAGCAGCCCATGGTTCGCCAACAGCAAGATTGTGACGACGCCTTTCTGGTTAAGGTAGGTAAGGATCTCATGCATTTGGAGGACGAGATGCTGTTCTTCCGCCATTGCATTCAAGTAGCCGGTCAGGCTGTCGATCACCACAAGCCGAGCATCCGCGCCGTCTATCGCAGCTTGAATACGTGACGACAATTCACCGGGTGACAGCTCGGCGGGCTCTATTTTTTCGAGCAGGAGCAGGCCACTCTCGACGAAGGGTTCTAACTCCAGGCCCAGTCCTTTGGCTCGCGCGAGAAAGATCCTCGTCGTCTCGTCGAACAATAGAATCAGGGCAGTTTCACCACGTTGAAGCGCAGCGTGGCAGAAGGTCGATGCGATGGTGGATTTGCCGATACCGGAGGGGCCCATCAAGAGCGTACTCGTACCGCGTGCCAAGCCGCCTCCCAGGAGAGCATCCAGAGAAGTGCCACTCAGTGCCGGCGGCCCGTGCTCACCGTCATAATGTTCAGCTGCGACCAGCCGCGGAAAAACCTTGACCCCGCCTGGGCGGATCACAAAGTCATGGAACCCGCCCCGCAGCTCTACGCCTCGCATCTTAATGACACGCAAGCGGCGGCGTTCACCTCCGTAAACAGGCGACAGCTGTTCCATCCTGATCACTCCATGGCTGATGGAGTGCAGATTCAGATCGTCATGTTCAGCGGTCAGGTCGTCGAGGAGGAGCACGGTAACGTTGTGGAGGAGAAAGAAGCTCTTCAAGGCCAGAACCTGCCGGCGATAGCGCAAGGAGCCTTGGGACAGCAAGCGGATCTCGGACAGGGAGTCGAACACCACGCGGTCAGGCTTGAGCCGGTCGACTTCGGCAATCGCAGTTTGAACCGTTTCGCCGAGCTCGAGGTCGGACGAATGCACCAGTGTCTGGAGTTGTGACGGATCCAAGCTAAGTTCAGGGGGAACCAGTTCCAGGATCTCGATGCCGTCCAGCGACAAGCCATGTCGATAAGCTACAGACTGGAGCTCACGCTTGCTCTCGGAAAGAGTGATGTACAGGCATTTTTCGCCATTTTGGATGCCATTGATCAGGAACTGAAGGCCGAGTGTCGTCTTGCCCGACCCTGGGCGGCCCTCCACCAAATGGGACCGGAATTTTGCATAGCCTCCTCGCAGGATATAATCGAGGCCTTGAATGCCGGTCGCTACAGGTGAAGCATCGTCTCTTTCCAAAGTTGCCCTCACGCTCTGATAGAGAGCACCGTAACGGTCGAGTTTTTCATTAGTTCCACACCCCGCCGACTTTGCGGTGGATGGCAAATCGACAAGACCCTCAGCAACCCGTTGAAAACGGACGGTGCCTTCAATCGGCCGCCACTGCGGTCGCAGTGGGGTGCGATGTGGATCCGGCCGTAGAGCTTGCTTGCGGGAACGCTGATCCGCTGGGCTGCGAGGCGCTGCCAACGACGAGCCCACGCATCGCGCCAGCCGAAGGAACATCTTGCCCGTCTTGCCGTTGAAAGATCTTGGAGGCGCGCATGCACCTTGTCCAGATACTGCTTCCTCGTTCCGACAACGCTGGAGAGCCCTTCGCCAACGACGACTTCGATCGTGTGAAGGACGAACTCGCCGCTACGTTCAAAGGTGTTACCGCGTATTTTCGGACACCTGCGGAAGGGGTTTGGAAGCCGGGAAAGCAGTCCGACACCGATGAAATCGTCATCTTCGAGGTGATGACGGACGAAGTCGATCTGCCCGATTGGCAAAGGCGCCGAGCGGAGCTGGAGCGCCGTTTCCGGCAGGACGAGATCATCATTCGCTATCTACCGATGGCATTGGTCTAGGCAGCCTTAGAGGTCCACGACGCTTCTGCTTGCTTTCAACTTTTTGGGGGACCTCCTGCCCGAGCTGGCGCTTTGCCGCTCTGTTGCGCCAATTGCGGCCGGAGCAGGCTTTTAGGTGTCAAGTTCCAATCACTGAGCAGCAAAGGCGGCATCCAATCTGAAATGGGCGTTATCGAAGTTAATTACCAGCCTCCGGCGACCTGCGTGCTTGGATGCAGAGGCTTTTCAGGAGAGCGGCATGTTGTACCGGGTCATTTTTTGGAGCCGAACGAAATCGCAATGCTTGCCCGAGTTGCTGAGCCAATTAGTAGCGAGCGAAGTGTCGCGCCTAATCGCCAGAGCGGGAGCGCTTGGCTGCACACTCGCTCAAGCTATTCATGAACGGCTTAACTGGGGAAGATAAATTGCTGGACGCCGAGAGAAACCGGGCTCGACGTCGGCGCACGAGTGTTCCGAAGCTCCGTGGCCGCGAGATTGGGGTCAGCCAGGCGGCCTGATTACGACGAGCCCACATCCGTCGCTGCAACCGCCTGGCAAGTGCAGATCGCATACGCGGATCCGGCTGCCGAAAACCGAGCACTCGGGTTTGGTCGGGCAGCNCCGCCTGGCAAGTGCAGATCGCATACGCGGATCCGGCTGCCGAAAACCGAGCACTCGGGTTTGGTCGGGCAGCGCGATTTTTGTAAGTGGCCGGAATGGCAGTCCAAGGTCGGCTACCCCATCGGGGCCGCCCGGCAGCAGCGTCTGGTCCGATCTGCCTGCGGCTAATTGTCGAAAGACCTAAGTCTCTTTGATCACCCTCGCTGCTCGCACGAGCGATGACCAGTCGGCGCCCATGGCGGCGACAAGCTCACGAGCATCTTCGTCGGATATTCCAGTGTAGTCTACAAGCTTCCGTGCCAGCAATTCGAATGCTAATTCTACAATCGTCATAGGTCAGACCTTCCGAAAATTACTCAAGACGATAGCTTGCCAAAGGGTCTGCCGCATTTGCACATGTTAAACGGACATCACCAATGTCTCATGCACCGTAGAACGTCTGTATGACGCGTTCGTCCGGGCGTGGCGGGTCAGCATATCTCTCATGTCTGGCTGCTCATCGAAGGGCCGGCCTGACGACCTCTAGAATCTCCTCGAAAGGTGTGAAGGCAAGTCGACCGGAATTGTCGCTGGAGCAGGGGACAGGCTGTTCGATAGTCCCCGCCCAGCGCGCCTGGATCATCGCCTCGATGCGATGGTTGCGCGGGATGAATTTGGGACTGATGGAATGCATAGCGACCCGGCGCGCGGTCGTGTCGGCTGCTTTGCTGGCGATGCGCTCACGCCACCGTGCCGACCAAACATCGAATGCGCCGTGGTCCTGAAACAGCTGCCGCGCCGTGCCCTGACCTTCCGCCGCGTCGAGGTCATCGCCAGGCGCCGAAAGCCGAGCGTTAAGTCCGCTTCGCCGGATCCAGAAAATCAGCAGCGAGCTGCCCGGCGTGAAGCGGAATGCTTGCATGCCGACGTTTCAGGTCACTGATTGAATTAATCGCGAAGTCCGGGCACATGGCTCATCACAGCAGCCCGCAGGCGGTGCTCCGAAATGATCGACAAATTCACCTGTATGCCTCGTCCACCAAAAGACGGAGACAGCAGCGACGCGCTCTCGCCAGCTGCACGTTGACCATCATCGACTAGGGCAGCCTGGGGCAGGGCAGGGTGCTTGCGCCCAGCCGGTTCGCCGAGCGTCGCCCATTGCCCGCAGGCTGGGAGCCTACAAAAGATTCCGATTTCGCCCGACACAAGCGGCCGAGAACCACCTCCTGAAGCGTCGGGTCACGCCGGCGACGGATCCGCAGCAGAGCCTGCAAGAATTTGCAGCAAAAGGTCGCCGAGGCGCCTGCTGCGCCTTAACCGGCGTTCTCGCCTGAGCGATCGAAGTGATTGCAGGCCCACAGCACAGCGCTTTCGGCGATCATGTTGACGAGACGGCGGTCGGGGCGGCGGCGCTGGAACGACCTCTTCAGAGCCTGGTGGGGCAAGCTCTTGAGAGACCAGATCGCGCTGCTTTTCGGCTCCTCACATATCGGTACAGTGGAAGCGATGGATCGCAGCATTCCCATCCGTGAAGGCACGTTTCACCTTCGGCGCCCGACGGAATCCATGCATTCCGCTCGACAGCAAGGTGGCCTCGGCCGCATGCCGCAATGGTCTCTCAGCTGCCTCTGTCGGTCTAACCGGGGTCCGGCCCGCGGCATGAACGGATTGTTGAAAAGGTGTCGAGATAGATCATGCGCCGCGATCGGTTGCGACGATCAATCGACGGTTGCTTCTACCGGTCGCCTGACCGCCGTTTCGCTTCTTCATCGATGCTGCGACCGGCATTCTTGAGAATCTTGAGTGCCTCGTCTTCGGTGATGCCGCACTTTCGGTCAAAGTAGTCCGCTTCGATGCCCGTTCGCGATCCGCCCGAGACTCGGTGTTCTGCTTGGCCTTCTTGCCCATCGATGCTATCGCCCCCATTTTATCGCCTCCTGGCGATCGAGCACCCGTGCCGTGGGAGGGCCGACGGAGGGATCTGGTCAGGCAGATCCGCTGACTGGCTCGAACTGCGGTTAGGCGCGATTGTTTCGTGCCCGCAAACTCGCAAGAGATGCCCGGTACCGAACTGGGCAGTGGCTTTTCACGGCCTGTCATCCCATCGCGGTAACCTGTAGACAAATGCAGAGCTTTAGCAGTTTTTCGCCGCTTTCATCCCTGACCTCGATGAACAATAGCTGTCCATCGGAATCTTTCAGCGCGTCTCTCGCCAGGTCTTTCAAGCCTTCCAGGCCCGCGCGGCGCGCCTCTTCCAGCCCCGCGCAATCAATACCCACCTCATCCTCGACCACATGGTTCGAGTCACCACCGTCAAAGAAATATCTTGCCATCGGAGAGCTTCCGTCACTGCCCGGCTTCGGGGTTCCTCTGGTGCAGGTAAATCGTGTCGAAATCCCCTGCGTGGACGAGATCTGGCCAATTCAGGACATGCATCCGGGCTCCTGATGTGGCAATCAGGCCCTTGCGGCGCAACTCCTGCAGCATTCTGTTCACATGTACGGTCGACAGGCCCAGGGCGTCGCCAAGCGCTGCCTGCGTGATGGGAATTTCCGCCACGTGGTCCTTGATGCGCCGGACCGAACGCAGCCGGTAGATCAGCTCACACAACATGTGAGCCATGCGCGAAAGGGCCTCACGGCGTCCGACGTTGGTGACCCATTCCCTGTAGATGGCGGCGTCGATCAGCGTCGACCGCCAGAACGCTGTGGCGATGCTAGGGTGCTGTTCGCACATGGCGCGCAGCGTGTCGTGCCGCATGAAGCCGACACGCGATGGCGCCAGGGTCGAGAAGGTGCAGTCCATCACCGAAAGATGTAGTCCGTGCAGATCTGGAATGTCGCCGGTCACGAAGAATGATGTGATCTGCCGCTTACCCTCCCCGGTATACTTGGTGGAGCCGACCAGGCCGTCGATGAGGACAAACGAATGGGAAGGCCGGTCGCCCTCACGGACAAGGTCATGATTGGCCTGAAATTCCTTCTCCTGGATGGGGATTCCTCTCAGGACCGCCAGATCGGACTCCCGCAGCTCAGAGATTCTCTGCAGCTTGCGAATGAGGGCTTCCGAGGGTGAGGTTGGGGACACTGAGCCGAACTTTCAATTGCCTCGAATGTTCCGGGCCCGGGAGCGAATCGCAACCAATGCGGGCGGGCCAAACGAACCTGCGGGGTCCTGCCTCGGAACAAATCATCCACGATCCTGTTGGGCGGGGGGTGCCACCATACTCATTCCAAATGTCGAGGTGTGACCACTGACGAAGGGAAGCTGAAAATGTCGAAATCTCCCGACCGCGCCGTTCCCGGCGAAGGCAAGATCGAAACCGGCCCGAAAACATCTCCGCAACAGGATCCGGTAGAGGGGTCTCGCGAGACCATCGATCGCGAACTCGAGCGGACAGGCGACGAAAAGAATTCCGACGCAGCGGAACGCTCGCGCCGAAACCTGCAAAAAGAGGTTGCGGAACAGACCGAGCTGCCCGAATGCGGCTCGGCATAAGGACCTACCGGGCAGACATGGAACGCTCCACCCGGGGCCGTATCGCTGCTTCTTCGTGCTACCACGCCCCGCCACAAACCGTGCGCGGCGGTGATACCAAGATGGCTCGGCTCTTTCCGACACCAGGCAACTACCCAATGCGTTGTGGCCTGGCGAGATGCGACCTGTCGCAAGTCGCATCTCGCTAAGGACCCTCTGTCAGGCCGCGCCGGGGTCCTGGCTACGCTGCGACCGGGCAAAGTCGCGGGCTGCGGCAGTGCCTCTGGGGAAGCCGCTTCGATCGCCGTAGTCGCGCGGCCTGGCACCGCTGCGAGAGTGTCGCGCCGTCACGCCCTTCGCACCAATGATGTCGAGCAATGTGATGCCGGCGACCATGGCAAGCGCAAGGCCCACATTGTCGCGCTTGGGATTGTGATGCCGATACGCTGTCACCAACGTTGCGATGTCCAGGCCGTCGCCAGCGACCCGGCTCCACAGCCCGGCCTGCTTATCCACTGAAAGTGAGAGTATGCCGCTGCCTATCTCCCGCGCCCCATAAGCACGGATCAGATCTTCCTTGCCGCTCATGCCGAGCGCTCGGGCGATCCGCTCGGCGCCGAGAAGCTCGGCCACACCTAGCGCGATGCTGAACCAGCCGAGCTTGCGGGCAAGTTTGTCGGAGGCGCCGGCCACACTCGGCCCAGCCTTCAGTACTTTGGGATCGCCAGGCGATCGGGTGATGTTGGTAAGCTTCGCAACCACGTTCATGACGGTTCCTACGGTTTCAATACGACCTTGATGCAGCTGTCCTGCTTGTCGCGGAACACCTTGTACATTTCCGGTCCCTGCTCAAGCCCGACGGTATGGGTGATGACGAAGGACGGGTCGATCTGGCCATCTTCGATGCGGCGCAACAGATCCTCGGTCCAACGGTTGACATGGGTCTGTCCCATTCGGAAGGTGAGCCCCTTGTTCATTGCCTGTCCCATCGGAATTTTGTCGACCAGCCCGCTGTAGACGCCGGGTATCGAGATCACGCCCGCCGGGCGGCAGACATAGATCATCTCACGCAAAACGTGCGGTCGATCATTTTCCATCAGCATTAACTGCTTTGCTCGATCGTAGACGGTATCGGGCTGGGCCAGCGAAACATGGCTCTCCATGCCGACGCAATCGATGCACTTCTCCGGGCCCTTTCCGCCGGTCAGTTCCTTCAGTCGTTCGGCGACACTTTCCTGGGCGAAATTGATTGCGATGGCGCCGCCGGCCGCAGCCATGGAAAGCCGTTCCGGCAGGCAATCGATCGCCACCACCTGTTTCGCGCCGAGCAGCAGGGCGCTGCGTATAGCCATCTGCCCGACTGGGCCGCAGCCCCACACCGCAACTGTATCGGTAGGCTCAATGTCGCACTGTACCGCTGCTTGCCATCCGGTAGGAAAAATGTCGCCGAGGAAGAGAACCTGTTCGTCGGTAAGGCTGTCAGGCACCTTTACGTGCGTGGCATCAGCGAACGGCACACGCACGTATTCCGCCTGTCCCCCGGGATAGCCGCCAGTCAAATGAGTGTAGCCGAACAGACCCGCGGTGGTATGCCCGAACACCTTGTCACCGAGATTCTTCTTGCGGTTCGTGCGTTCGCAAACCGAAAAGTTCTGTCGCTTGCACTGGTCGCACTGGCCGCAGATGATGGTAAACGGTACGACGATGCGGTCTCCCTTCTTCAGAGCGCCGTCGACGCCCTTGCCGACCTCGACGACCTCTCCCATCATCTCGTGGCCCATGATGTCGCCAGGCAGCATGGCTGGCAGATAGTTGTGGTAGAGGTGAAGGTCGGAGCCACATATGGCGCAACTCGTCACCCTGATGATCGCGTCACGTTCATCCTCAATTTCCGGGTCCGAAACCTGATCGCAGCGTATGTCCTCCTTGCCGTGCCAGACCAACGCTCGCATAGGTTGCTCCTATTTTCGCAAGATCTGTGGGTAGGGACCTCGCGCCTATCCTAAGCGGTCCGACGCCTGGTTGGTTCGACTGTGCCGCTGCTTCTCGAACCACAGGGGCGGACCGATGTTCCGGGAGCTCGAGACAATTTTGGCGCCATTCCAGACCCGCACCTCGGAAGAATCTGTCGAAGGCGAGCTACCGAGGCCGCTGTGAGTGGTGAACGACTCTGGAGCGCTTCCAAGCACGTTGCGCCATTCCCCGAATACCGCCGTCTTCATGGTCGACTTCGCTTCTAGTCCTGGGTAAGCGGCCCTCCATTCGATAGCGCCCGTGCGCTGCAGCCGCTACCAAGGCGCCGCGATCTCTTCCGGTCGCCTTGATCAGCTCGCGAAGCTGTTCCGGCAAGAGCTGTGCAGAATATTGCGCTAAGGTCGAATGGAGAGTGAACGCCCGGATGCTCGCTGTGGATACGCCATATAACTCCTGTAACTCGGACGTATTGAGGACCACGTCGCCGATATTCCGATCGCCCAGGCAGCGTTTGGCGACGCTTTGGACCCCTCGACGGTGCACGTGAACAGCATGCTCCAGGAACTGCGCCGGAAGGGGCTGATCGCCACATCGGGCACATGGGTGCATGCCCTGGACTGGCCAATTACGTGGTGGAACAGGCGCGCCTCGCCGGCAGCAAGGGCTGAAGACCTGACGAGGCATGCCCTTAAGGACTCCAGATGGACAGCATTGATCGCCGAAGTAAAGTATGAGAATGGCGAAAAGCTCCTGAGGCTGGCATCTGCCGCCAGATGACCACGATCCGCCGCAGGGGGAGGCGACCAGCCTCCCGTAAGTGCGACCAGAGGATGACCGGTTCTGCCGAACCGTTATGTGCTTCCGTCGGGAACGTCTGCGACGCTCGGAACAAACGCGTCACAACACAGTTCGGGGCACGCGGCAGTCAAGCTGCAAGATCGGTGACCCGATCGCCCGCGCCGGTTCCCTCCCACGGCGCGGGCTCTTCGCACCGTCGTTAGTAGGCGATAGGACTGATGGGCACGAAGGCCAAGCAGAAGACGGAGTACCGGACCGATCGTGAAAAGCGGATCGAGGCGCTCTACTTCGCCCGCAAGTGTGGGCTCACCNCAGAAGACGGAGTACCGGACCGATCGTGAAAAGCGGATCGAGGCGCTCTACTTCGCCCGCAAGTGTGGGCTCACCATGGACGAGGCACTCAAGATGCTCAGTGAAGCTCCCATCGGGATGGATGATAAGGCGAAGGGCGCTCCGGCAACCTGAATTAGCGGCGCTCGCCAATTGCTCATCGCAGCGCGCCTACTGCGCATGGTCATTTTCATCTCCAACACACATTTCTATGCACGTTCTGCGACTCGAGCGAGGTCACATCGCCTCTTTGGCCCGGCATCACCAGGCGCTGGCTTGCGTTTGGAGCCAACCGTTGGCCGAGAGGTCTGGCATCTCGGGTGCAAGCACCTGATCATCGGCAACAACGATGGCCCTGCCATGATTGGCCCTTCGGCGGGCGAGCGTGAACCACTCCAAGCAATGACCCATCGAGGGCAGCCTTGCCGGATCTCTGCCACTGTCGGTTCTGCCCTTGTCGGCGACGCCAACATTCACCCCCCCTCAATCGTGGTGTCTGTCCTCCAGTCCAGCCCTGGGCTAGGCTTTCCTAGCGCACGCCTGACTGTATGCTGCCAGGGACGCGGTTGCCGCAAGCAGCGTGAAGCTTTGTTCGGTTTGAGATCCTGCTGGACTCCACCTAAGAGCGCAGGACGCTACCGGAATCGAGCGGCTTTTTCGGTGTGCACATCTGCATCGGCGCTGCTTTAAGGCGGTCACGCGGACCCTGCCGCTGATTTTGCCCTAACAGTGGCGAACTCTTCGGGAACTCCCACTGGGCGTCGATTGGCAAGATCGAACCCATTGCCGGAGCTCAGCACGTGAACCTTCAAGTCATGGATAGACAGGGCCGCATCAGCTTCAGCCTCTGCAATGTTAGAATGCGTCACGCCGGCTGCATCGACCAGATATACAGCGCCGCTGCCAATGACCTTGAACATCCCGCCCTTCACCACGATCGCCGTGTCTTCATCGATGCCGATGCCGAGTACGCGCGGGTTCTGCGACACCGCCCCGATGAGCCGCCCGATGCGGCCACGCTCCGCAAAGTGCTGGTCGATGATCACGTTGGGCAGCAGGCCAAGTCCCGGCGCCATGCGAATATGGCCGATCCGAAAGGACGCGGCGTTCGGACCCTTCACCATCATCGTGTCGCTCATGACCGATGCGCCTGCTGAGGTCCCGGCGATAATGCCCCCGCCTTCATAGATTTCGTGCACGCGCACGTCGATTGGCGTGTCGCCGATCTGGCTGGTGATCCGGAGCTGGTCGCCGCCGGAGAAGAAGACNGACGGCACTCACGTTTTCCAGCGCCCGTATCTTGTCCTCATATGCCGCCTCGAGACGGTCGTTGACGTAGAGCTCGATAACATCCTTGATACCCAGCGCGCCGAAGGACTTCTGATACTTCTCGAGATAACCATCCGGCTCATGCGAGGCTATCGTGGCAAGCACGAGTCGGCCATTCGGCACGAGGCTGGCGACCTCCTTCAAGATGACGCGATCGCCATCGTGATCCTCGTGGCCTCCGATGATGATGAGAGTTCCGGCTTTGCCGTTTGAGGGTCGCCTTTTCTTCTTGTCAGTCATTTGCCCTCGTCTTTCTTGCGCATGAAAACATGCGGGTTGTTGTCCTCGCTGGTCATGAACGCGACCGCGAAGTCCCTGCTGTTGTGCGCCCAGCCGGACCTGCCGGCAGACGTAAGCACGATGCCGCCTGCTTCGCCGCCGATCGCCTCCACCTCCCTGAGCGAAGGCTCCAGCACCTCCTCCGCGCCGGCCGCTGCTGCCTGTCCCGAGGAGAGTGCCTGCATGACGCGGGCAGCGAGAACCTTTCGCGCGATATGCTCGCCGTCCCCGGAGAAGGCCACTGCTCCAAGCTGGTTGTCGGCGTAGTAGCCGCAGCCGGGCTGCGGGGAATCGCCGACGCGGCCCGGAGCACAACCCTCCAGTCCGCCAGTCGAAGTGCCCACTGCGAGATCCCCGTACTGGTCCAAGGCAACGATGCCGATCGTATCCGTCGCCCTCGACTTGGTGGAGGCCTTGCCTTGCTGCGGCGGGATCAAGTCCGCCGGATCGCAAAGCTCCAGCCCCTTGTCAGCGGCGAAACGCCGGGCGCCGTCCGACGCCAGCAGCATCGGCTCCTCATGCAGCATGGCCCTGGCAACACTGATCGGATGCCACACGCCCTTGATAACGGCAACGGCACCCACATTGAACTCCTTGCCCTCCATCACGGCGGCGCACATTTCCACCTCACCGTCCGAATTCAGAGCGGCGCCATAGCCCGCATTGAACGTAGGGTCGGCTTCGAGGACACGACCGGCGGCTTCCACCGCATTGACCGCTGTTCCGCCTCCGGCCAGGACGGCGCGGCCGGCCTCGATGGCCCTGATGCACCCGTTGCGATGCGCCTCCTCTTCGTCCGGATCGATCTCCTTGGCGCCGCCATGCAGGATGAGTGACCACATCAGCCGGCCCTCAGATGAGGCACTTGGGTTTCATCAGGCCCTCGCCGCGAAGGCGCCCCGCTCACGAAGCCCGTCACCTGCCGCCAAACAGCCTCGATGTTGTCAACGGTGAGCACGACAAGGTCGTTTTCCCGAGCAAGCTGCAGGCACACCTCGACTGCCTCCTTTTCGGGACAGACGGCTTGAATGCGGCCTGGGGCGCAGCCGGCGTTCAAGGCCCCCTCCCGCAGCAAGCGCGCGATCGCGCCGTGGGCGCGGCCGCGCAACTCCTGCTCATCCTCCTTGAATACAATGACATCGAATATCCGCGAAGCCACCGCACCCATCTCGCGTATGTCGCAATCGCGGCGGTCACCTGGTATCGCGACAAGGCCGATCGTGCGCTGATAGCCGCGCCTCATATGGGAAACAAGGTTTCCGAGCGCTTTCAGCCCTTCGGGATTGTGCGCGTAATCGACGATGGTGCGGAAACCGTGCCCGTCGAAGACATTGAGGCGACCGGGAGATTGCTCGAACGAGGTGGTGAAGTCGGCCAGTGCCGCCCGGATCGTCGCCGCGGGGATACCGTGGCAATGCGCCATCGCAATAGCGGCTAGGCTGTTGGCAACGTTGAATTCGGCCGATCCCTCGAAAGTCGCGGGGATTTCGTCAACGCTCATCAGGAATATCGATTCCCCATCCTCGTGGATAAAGATGTCCCAGCCGTCCCGGCTGCGCTCGCGCGTCACGGCGCGGCCACCATCCGCCAGGTGGCTGCGCAGGAAACCGGGCCACTCACTCCTGTTCGCCAGCGAGAAGTAGCAGATACTGCCTCCAGCATCGCACGACATTGCTGACGTGTGCACGTCGTCGGCGTTGAGGATGCTCCATCCGCCGCGGCGGACGGACTCGACGACGACCGACTTCACTTCGGCCAGATCCTCGATGGTGTCGATGCCCCTCAGCCCGAGATGATCGCCATGGACGTTCAGCACCGCGCCAATGTCGCACGTATCGAAGGCAAGCCCTTCGCGCAGGATCCCCCCACGCGCACATTCCAGCACGGCGACGTCCACACCCGGTTCGCGCAGCACAATCCTGGCGCTTTGCGGACCCGAGCAATCGCCTGTCATGATCCGCTCGCCGTTCAGGTAGACGCCTGTGGTCGAGGTGAGGCCGACGGTTGCGCCATTCGCCTGCAGGATGTGCGCCAGCATTCGGGCGGTGGTCGACTTGCCGTTGGTCCCGGTAATGGCGAAAATCGGAATCCGGCCGTCCTTGCTGCCCCTGAAGAGGAGGTCGAGCACTGGCCGTGCGACGTTTCGGGCGCGCCCCGAGGAGGGTTCGAGATGCATGCGGAAGCCGGGACCGGCGTTCACCTCTATGATGCCGCCGCCGGTCTCGCTGACCGGCCTGGAGATGTCGGGGCAGACGAAATCGATGCCGGCAATGTCGAGACCGACGATATGTGCCGCCCGCCTTGCAATCAACGTGTTTTCCGGATGGATTTCTTCTGTCCGGTCGATTGCCGTCCCGCCGGTGGACAAATTGGCGGTGGGCCGCAAGAATACCATTTGACCTGGCGCTGGAACGCTCGAAATGGTGAGCTGCGACTTCGACAGGAAATGCTCGACGCATTCGTCGATTTCGATGCGGGTCAATACCGAGGAATGGCCCTCTCCCCTTCGCGGGTCGCGGTTCGTCTCCTCGACGAGCTCGGCGACAGAGCTCCTGCCATCGCCGACGACATGTGCTGGGACCCTCTCGGCAAGCGCCACCACCTTTCCGCCGATCACCAGGATTCTATGGTCCGAGCCGACGAAGTGTTGCTCGACGATGACGCTGCGGCCGTGTTCCCGCGCCTGTTCGAAGCCCCAGCGAACCTCGTCTTCAGTGCCGAGACGAATGTTGACGCCGTTTCCGTGATTGCCGTCGAGTGGTTTGGTGACGACGGGATAGCCGAGTCGTGCCGCCGCCGCGATAGCGTCCTGTGCCGACCGCACCAGTTGGCCGCGTGGCACCGGCAGCCCGGCCTGCTCCAGCAGGAACTTGGTGAGGTCTTTGTCGGAGGCGATCTCGGTCGCGATCTCAGAGGTGAGATCGCTGCAGCTCGCGCGGATCCGCTTCTGGTGCTTGCCGTGGCCAAGTAGCACGAGGCTGGTGTCATCCATTCGCGCCGCGGGAATGCCCCGTCGCTCGGCCTCACGCACCAGGGAGGCGGTCGTTGGCCCCAAGGCACGCTCGGCTGCAAGTGCCCTGAGCTGCTGCAACCTCGCCGCGAACTCGAATTGCCCCTGCGCTTCGGCAATGTCGCCGAGCCCCTCTACGCCATTCAGATTGGCGGGCAACAGGCTGTCCACCAGCTCGAGCGCAACTCGTCCGGCGAGCAGGCCCACCACCTCATCCTTGTAGGCGAACATGACGTTGTAGGTGCCCGGACTGCCTTTGACCGACCGTGTCTTTCCGCGTGTCACCCGGTGGCCGAGCATGCTCTGCAGTTCCAGGGCCGCGTGCTCGACGACGTGGCCGAGCCAGGTTCCTTCCTGCATGCGGCGGACGAAGCCGCCGGGGACGCCGTAGCTGCAGCCATGGGCAGCGAGGCCGGGCAACAGGCGGACGACCTGTTCGGAAAATCCGGGCAACTTGTCTGTTGGGAACGCCTCAAGAGCCCCGAGATCGATCCGGATCTGGACCATTGGCGTCATGCTGTAGAGATGCGGTCCGCGGAACGCGCGAACATCCACAACGCGGATCCTTGGTAGAGGCGAGGTGTCTCGATGAACTTCGTTGCCCGACATAGTACGTTCTCCTGACTGACCCCGCAACTTCTGGAGAATCGATCAGTTCCAGCTCTGCAATATAAATCTGTGTTCCGGACAACAAATAAAGAAAAACATTAACAAATGTTGGTCGACAGACAGGGATCACCTTCGGCTAGGTGCAAGCAATAACGGCCTGGATAACTACTTACCTCTCGAGATGCCAGGCATTCGGCTGCTCGTGCGCTTGGGATCCACGACTGGCTTGCCAACCGTCAGGCGGCCTTCGCCATGCGAACACCCACTAAATCTCTGACATGTCGGGCGGACTGGGAACTTTTCGACTTGCCTGGGGTTGGGCACCACCTGGTTCCCGGAAAGTCAGTTTATGCAAAGTCGGCAGTCCGTGAAGGCCGCCCTTGTCAAGGAGATCGACGCTGTGCGGCACAGCATCTCTCGGCTTCAGCACGGGCTATGCAGGGAACGCGGACCCGACCGGAATTCCTGGCCTTGCGGATATCAGCTGACCGCGCAGAAAGTGCGCCTTGCCCGGCTGGAAACTGTACTCGCGAACCGTCTATCGGCACCGACAGGCCTGCGGTTGCAGGAGCAGCCTTAATGCCACGCGCTGCGCGCCGAAATTAAGCCACGCGCTACGCGGGAGATTTGGGAGAGAAACATGGCAGGCCGCTCCGAGCACTCGATCAGAACCCCGGCTTCCCGTGTGCGGAGGCTCGGATCGGCGAAACACGGAACCGAGACGTTCATGCTGGAACGGCTGACGTCCGTCGCACTGCTGATCCTCGCCATCTACATCGTCGCGATCGTCATCCGGCTGGTCGGAGAACCTCGCGACGTCATCCTCGGCGCGATCGGGTCGATCTATGTCGCGCCGGCGCTGATCGCCTTCATCTTCGTCAACTGCATACACATGCGGCTGGGCATGCAATCGATCATTGAAGATTACTGCCACGCCACCGTCCTGAAATCGTTTCTGATGATCGCGAACTGGCTGTTTTGCTGGGCAGTGGCCCTCTTCAGCTTCTTCGCCGTCCTGGCCATCAGCTTCCGATAGGTCTCCATTCACGAACCGCGAACAGCGGTTCGCCCAATTTCGACCGACAGGCTGTCGCGCCGCCCGCGAACTCATCTGATCTTCGGCAGCCTGTCCCATTGATGGAATGGTGGCGGAGATGCCAGTTCCCATTCCAAAGTGGTGGCTCCCGGCCCCCAGGGGTTCGAGCCGGCCGCCCTCCGCCGGTAGAAGGCCTCGATGACGCCGACGAGGAAGAACAGCACGCTCGCGGCGGACAGATACGATCCATACGAGGACACCAGGTTCCAGCCGGCGAATGCGTCGGGATAGTCGACATAGCGACGCGGCATACCAGCCATTCCAAGGAAGTGATGGGGGAAGAAGATGAGGTTCACACCGACGAAGGTCGTCCAGAAATGGATTCCGGCCAAAACCGGATTGTACAGATATCCCGTCATTTTCGGAAACCAGTAATACCAGCCCGCGAAGATGCCGAAGATCGCTCCGAGCGACAGTATGTAGTGGAAGTGTGCGACGACATAGTAGGTATCATGCAATTCACGGTCGAGGCTGGCATTTGCAAGTTGAACACCGGTCACGCCACCCACGGTGAACAGGAATATAAAGCCGAGCGCCCAGAGCATCGGCGCTCGCAGGCTGACCGAACCGCCCCACATCGTTGCAATCCAGGAGAACACTTTTACCCCGGTCGGCACTGCGATCACCATTGTAGCGAAGGTGAAGTAGCGCTGCGTGTCGAGGCCTATTCCGCTGGTATACATGTGGTGTGCCCAGACCACGAAACCGATCGCCCCGATCGCCACAATTGCGTACACCATACCGAGATACCCAAAAATCGGCTTTCGCGAGAAGGTTGAGATCACCTGGCTAACAATGCCGAAGGCCGGCAGGATCATAATGTACACTTCCGGGTGGCCGAAAAACCAGAAGAGATGCTGGTATAGCAGCGGGTCGCCTCCGCCGTCCGGCGCGAAGAAAGTGGTTCCGAAATTGCGATCCGTCAGTAACATGGTGATGGCGCCGGCCAGCACCGGCAGGGCCAGCAGCAGCAGGAACCCGGTGACAAGGATCGACCACACGAACAGGGGCATCTTGTGCAACGTCATGCCTGGTGCGCGCATGTTGAAGATTGTCGTGATGAAATTGATGGCCCCAAGAATAGAGGAAGCGCCGGCAATATGCAGAGACAGAATGACCAGATCGACCGCGGGACCGGGGTGGCCCGAGGTCGACAGTGGTGGGTAAAGGAACCAGCCGGTCCCGGCACCGTAGCCGCCGGGGACGCTGGGCATGAAGATCGACAACGAAAGCAGCATCAATGCCGGCGGCAGCAGCCAGAACGATATGTTGTTCATGCGCGGGAAGGCCATGTCGGGGGCGCCGATCATGATCGGAACCATCCAGTTGGCGAACCCGCCGATCAGCGCGGGCATGATGGTGAAGAAGATCATGATCAGGGCATGCGCCGTAGTGAATACGTTATAAAGTTGCTTGCCGGCATCGATGGCCGCGTCGCCTTGGTAGCCGTAGATCATCGAGGCCAGTCCAGGGAAAAACTGGATCCCGGGTTGCTGCAGTTCGATTCGCATGCAGACCGACAAGAGCATGCCGATGAGTCCCGCCATAAAAGCGAAGATCAGGTAGAGCGTGCCAATGTCCTTGTGATTGGTCGAAAACAGCCAGCGGGTGATGCCGCTCGGCTTGTGCTCCTCGCGACTGCCCGGACCTGCTGCCGCAAATTCACTCATAACCGTTCTCCGCTCGAGGCGTCTGTCAACCAGCATCGAACCGTGCTGGACCTTGATTGTTCCCTCCGCAGAACCGACACGGTTGAGGAACATTCGATGGAAGCCGCCGTTAGGTTCCGCGGGGCCGAACCTGCGCTGAGGATTGCCATCCATGCTTGCGATGATTGCTGCGACACTGGTTCTGGTGACGGTGGTTGGTGGGCTGATATCTGCCTTTTGGATAGAGTCGAGTCATGGTCTCCATGACCCCAGTCCGGACATGTCGGCCCCTGTGCAGCAGTTTGACACTTCAGCCTGGCGGCGATGGTCCTGACATGGACGCGACTACCGCGACACTCGATCCGACAACGCGAGCCGGCTGGCTGCTGCTCGGCTTCGCGCTGGGCGGTTTCCTCGACGGCATCGTCCTGCATCAGATCCTGCAATGGCACCATCTTCTCTCGGGTCTCGCCGACCCGGCGGGTTCCGACCTGCGCTTCCAAATCATGGCCGACGGCCTTTTCCACCTCTTCATGTATGTGCTGGCTGTCGCCCACGGTGATGCTGGTGGCCGCGAGGGCGGCCGGCGCGCGGCCCGGAACAACGACCGAGATCCTGCGGCTCGCCCTGACCGGCTTCGGCGTCTGGCATCTTGCGGACGCCATTGTGTTCCATTGGCTGCTCGGCTTGCACCGGGTCAAGATGAACAGCGACATGCCGCTCGCCTGGGATCTTGTGTGGCTTGTCATGTTCGGCATCGTGCCGCTGCTGCTGGTGCTGGTGCTCCCCAACCGCGGTGGACCGGCACGCGGTGCTTCGGCAGCGCTGACCGGCATCGTCCTGCTTGCCGGACTAGCAGCGGGCGCCAGCCCGCTTTTCAACGGTGCCGCCACTTCCGTCATCGTCTTTCGTTCGGGCATGGAACCGGCGGCGATGATGCGGGCCGTTCAAGCCGCCGACGTCCGCCTTAAATGGGTCGACGCCAGCGGAACCATCTGGGCGGTCGACCGGGTCTCCTCGGCGCGGCCTGGTCGCCCTGCACGCGCGCGGGGCCTTGATCGTCGGCACGACGCCTGTCATTGCCGGATGCCTCGCCTGGACCGATACCGCCGGAGCGGACAACAACCCCAACCCGCAGCAAGCCATACCTGTCAGGCTTTGACTTCCATGCCGGACAGGCGAGGATGAAGCATGAAGCTCGCCATCGAGAGCAGCCACAGCCGTAGCCTGATACCGCGCTTCGTCGCGCCTGACATAGCCGAGCCGATCCGCAAGATACTGGGCCGCTATCCGTCGGTTCACGTCCTCTTCGGCGACGTCAGCGAGATCGATACCAGGGCCAGGATCCTGATGCTGGCCAATGGGACCACGGTCCAATACGACCTCCTGGCTCTGGCGACCGGCTCGCAGCCTTTCTATTTCGGCCAGGAGAGCTGGGGGGGTTGTCCGGGCTTGAAGACCATCGAGGACGCCCGCACGATCCGCTCACGGCTGCTGCTGCCATTCGAGCACGCGGAACGCACCACCGATCCCGTCGAGCAATCCCGGCTGATGACGATCGCCATCATCGGCGGCGGGTCGACGGCGTCGAACTCGCACCGTCGATCGCCGAACTCAGCCGGTACACGCTGGCGCGGGACTTTCGCAACATCCGGCCCGAGAAGACAAGGATCATACTTGTCGACGCCGGCAACCGTCTACTCGCCGGTTTCGCCCCGGAGCTTTCCGAGTATGCACGGATGCGCCTGGTAAGGCTCGGCGTCGAAATCGCGCTCGGCAACCGGGTCGAGGCGATCGAAGCGCATCAAATCACGGTCGGCGGCCAGCGTCATCCCGGTAGCTTTGACGCTTTGGGCCGCTGGGGTGGCGGCTTCCCCCCCTGGCTGCCCAGCTTGGTGTCGGAGTCGACCGCAGCGGCCCGGTGAAGGTCGGATCCGATCTGCAGGTCGTCGGCCATCCCGACATCTTCGCGCTTGGCGACGTCGCCCTGTTCAACGATGAGAGCGGCCAATCATTGCCGGGTCTTGCGCAGGTCGCCAAGCAGCAGGGCGAGCATCTCGGCAAGGCTCTCGCACGCCGGATAGACACCGGCGACAATCTGCCGGCTTTCGCCTTCGGCAATCGCGGCAACACGGCGATTGCCGGCCGCCACGCCGCCGTTTTCGAGTCCGGCAGGCTGAAGCTGAAAGGCTGGCTCGCTTGGTCTGCTTGGGCGATTATCCATGTTTACCTGCTCGTCGGTTTTCTGCACCGCGTCCAGGTCTCGATCCAGTGGCTTTGGCGCTACCTGACATGTGAACGCGGCGCCAGGCTGATAGCCGAGGAACGGGTCGAGCTGCGTTCACCGTCGTCGCCCGCTCCCGAACTTCCAGCCCGAGCGAAGCGCCCCGCCGCAGCCAGGGGTCCTCCCCACCATAGCCCGCGCTCGCTGAGGACATATCGTGGGATCATTCAGGGCTCGCCCAGCTGCGTAAGGGCTGGAAACCAGGCTTGAGCGAATCCAGGAGTCTCCGGACAAAGGGACGTGGCTCAAGAGCCAGTGTGAAGATACCGCTGGGGTTCAGGAGGGTTTGTGGCCGTGGCACCGACAACGCCGTCTCCCACCCCCAGCTGTCAAGCAGCGGGTAGATGGAATACGCGAGCAGCGGCACGCCGGCCGATGCGGCCGCGGCGCACTCGAGCAGCATCTCCTGATGCCATCGCGCGCCGTAGTGGAAATAGGGCGTCCCCGTTTCGGTGATCATCATCGGCAGGCGATACCGATTATAGTAGCCGACGATCACCGCCTGGAGACCCGCCCGCGCGCCCGAATTGACCTCACCAACGTAATTTTGGGGCTCCGAGCTGAGGTGTTTCCCATTGGTGGCGAAATCCTCGTTGTGAGCGTAGTAGTCGATACCGAAGACCGTGTCCGTCTTCATCGTTACCTTGAATGCCCTGTTCAGTTCCTGATGCAGCGCCTGGACTTCCTTCAGCATGTGCAGGACCCTTTGGAGGCTGTCCGGCAGCGACCGGCCGGTCGCGTGGCTGCCGTCGAGATAGCGCTTGATGGCCCAGTCCAGGGAGGTGCGCGACGCAGGCGGGGTCGCATCCCATTTCGCGAGGTGCTCGGCCGGCGTCATCAGCGCCAGCCTGTCGAAATCCGCATCCAGCAGCCAGTCTTCTCCCAGAATCAGGTCGCTGCCGAAAAAACGTATGTGCCGGTTGAACTCGTCCCACTCCGGCTTGAAGACCGCCGCTTCGGGATGGATGTAAAGCATGCGCCGCCTGCTTGGCGCCAGATCCTTCTCGATGGCAAGCCGCGCGCTCACCGCGGCCTTGGCCACCTGCACGGCACGTTCGATATAATAGGTGGTGTGCAACGGGCTTTGCCAACGCGGAAACGCGCCGTGCCACATTTCGCTGTTGAAGCCAATGGTCGTTTCCGGCTCGTTGATTAAGGTCACTGCCTTGACCTTCAGGCCGTAGCGCTTGATCGCCGCGCGTGCAAAGGCAGCGAAGTAGCCGGGCCAGTCGTGGTTAAGGTAGTAGCTGGCGGGTCCCTTGGTGCGACCGTCCGGTCCGACGACACGGAACCGGTCCTCGATGCCGAAATGGTGCAGATCAAGGCTGACCCGCAGGCCCAAGCCGTCGAGGTCATCGATTAGCCGGTCGTGCGCCCGCCAGGTCTCCTCCCGCTTGAGATCGATCAGGTGATTCGAGAGGCCCAGCCTGACATTTAGGATGCCGAGATCGATCAGGCGGGCAGCAAGGAGACGTCGCCGCTGGTGATCAAAAAGGCCCTGGTCGTCCAGGGAATCCCATCGGTAACTTTCGTCGCGGGTCAAGGGGTTGCCGGATTCTATACCCGTCCACAGGAAGCTCCTTAGCGATGGCTCACCAAAGGTTTGCGAGTATAGGTCGACGGTCGCCGCATTCCTCTCTCGCTCGTCGTCTGATAGCGCCACGATCAACGGCGCCGGACGACGGATCAGGGTCGGCTCATTGAACCGCGTATCCACAGTTCGGGGCGACTGGTCGAGCTGCTCGATAAAAAGCGTCTTCGCCTTAGCCCAGTTGACCAGGGCGGTGTTGGTATCCCCCGCAAGCGCCCCCCAGGTTTGGGCGAGACTGAAGGATAACAGGAGCAGCGCGGCGACGGAGTTCCGCCAGTAGCCCGGCCTTGCCAGTTCAGTGCCGGATGATCGTACGGGCATAGGCTCCCTGGTCTCGTTTGCGCCTGTAGGGCTTCAAAGTCCTGAGCCGAACTGTAACCTCGCTGCTAAGTTCCTTGGCGATCCTGCCAGCAAACGCGCACATTTGGCCGTCTGTGTGACAATGATCCTAATTACCGTGACCGATGTGTGCCTACAGCGCTCCCGACCGACTGCCCAATCAAAAGCCGCCTCGGGGAGGGGACACCGAGGCGGGCCGGGAATGCTGTTGTGAAGCCAGCATCCTAGCGTGGCACTGGAAGATGCCCGCCGCGCCACACCTGGAAGCTGGGGCGTGTTCCCCGCCGCGATGAACAAAGGCCGGTCTGCACCTGAGCGTCAGGTTTCAGCTGCTCGGCTGCATTATTCGGGTGACCGCCGGGCCGATTTCGGGCAACACACCGGTCCGCGGCGTGGTCTCGGGATTGTTGAGGTCCAGATCGGTTCCGTTCGCCGTGCGGCCGATTGTCCGCGCGCACAGAGGGAAACTGAACAGGGACCTGAACGGCGAAGATGAGCCGCAAACCTGTCCTGGTCCGACCTCCGCCAGGCCGGTCGTGCCTCGACTGGCGACCTGATCTGTCTACAGAACAGCTTCCGCCGGATCGAGTGGGCATAGTCCTGCTCAAGTGCACGGACACAGCCAGCAATGGACTCATCGGCGCCCACGTAGCGGCGCGGCGTTCGTGTCCCCCGCAAGCGCTGCCCAGGTTTGGGCGAGACTGACAGACAGGAGCAGCGCGGCGACGGAGTTCCGCCAGTAGCCCGGCCTTGCCAGTTCAGTGCCGGATGATCGTACGNACAGACAGGAGCAGCGCGGCGACGGAGTTCCGCCAGTAGCCCGGCCTTGCCAGTTCAGTGCCGGATGATCGTACGGGCATAGGCTCCCTGGTCTCGTTTGCGCCTGTAGGGCGAAACACCTTGCCTGCGTGGTCGCGCGGGTAGTCCGCCCGGCAATGGAAGCAGGTGGTTCCTAGCTTTTCCGGTGCCTACCTGATGTCCGCATGGCACCAGCGACGTTCCATCCCTATATGAAACACAGGCTTGTCGAATGTGAGCCGCCCGGCACCTCCGCTTCAGAGCCAGATTTTCATGACGACACCTGCGACCGCTGAACTATCCCGAGCAACTCAGAAGCTTCCCGCGTTGCGCAACAGCTATGCACAATTGCCGGAGCGCTTCTTCGCGCAAACAGATCCGAAGCCGGTGTCCGAACCCCGGCTGATCCGGTTCAACCGGCCACTCGCCGAGGAACTCGGACTCGATCCCGATCAGCTTACCAGCCCGGACGGAGTGGCGATGCTTGCCGGCAATAGATTTCCGGAAGGCTTGCAACCAGTCGCCCTGGCCTATGCTGGCCACCAGTTCGGAAATTTCGTGCCCCAACTCGGCGACGGACGCGCTCTGCTGCTTGGCGAAGTGGTGGACGTCAACGGCATTCGGCGCGACATCCAGTTGAAGGGATCGGGACCGACGCGGTTCTCGCGCAACGGTGACGGCCGCGCAGCCCTTGGCCCTGTCCTGCGCGAATATGTCGTCAGCGAAGCAATGGCCGCGCTGGGCATTCCTACGACGCGGAGCCTGGCGGCGGTGCTCACCGGCGACCCGGTCTATCGCGAGGTCCGGTTGCCCGGCGCCGTTCTGACACGAGTGGCGGCAAGCCATATTCGGATAGGAACCTTCCAGTATTTCGCCGCGCGCAACGATACCGAGGCGGTCAAGATCCTCGCTGACTATGCCATTCAGCGTCACTTCCCGCAGTTGGCGGGGCAAGCACGGCCGTACGGCGCTTTGCTCGAGGCCGTTGTCGTCGCACAGGCTGATCTGGTGGCACGCTGGATGCTGGTCGGCTTCATCCATGGCGTCATGAACACCGACAACATGGCGGTGTCGGGCGAGACGATCGACTATGGCCCATGCGCCTTCATGGACGCCTATGACCCCAGCGCGGTGTTCAGTTCGATCGACCGCGGCGGTCGTTATGCCTACGCCAACCAGCCTCGTGTCGCCACATGGAACCTTGCGCGCTTTGCCGAGACGCTGCTGCCCCTCATGAACACGGACGAGAATGAGGCAGTTTCTGAAGCCGAAGATGTGCTGAGGTCGTTTCAGTCCTGCTATGAGGCTGTTTTGCAGCGCGGTTTCCGCAGAAAGCTCGGGTTGCTGACCGAGGCGGAAGGCGACTTGCAGCTCGCGGCCGATTTTCTGGATGTGCTGGCTCGCGGCGAAGTGGACTTTACGCTCGGCTTCCGTCGCCTGGCCGACGACCTTGACGCGGCGCAAGGTCAGCTCACGGCGCGGCAGCTATTTCAGGATTCAGGCGCATTCGATGCTTGGTCGGCCCGGTGGCACGAACGGATCGCAAGCGAATCAGCCGACACGGCCTCGCGCCGTTCTGCCATGCATTCCATGAACCCCAAATTCATTCCTCGAAACCATCGCATCGAGGAGATGATCCAGGCGGCGCTGGGCGGCGACTTCCAACCGTTCGATGAGCTTTTGAGCGTCGTCGGTCGGCCTTTCGACGAGCAACCGGGAATGGAGCGCTACGCCGAACCGCCCCGGCCGGATGAGCGC
This sequence comes from Mesorhizobium sp. LNHC209A00, assembly GCF_000502915.1. Taxonomy (NCBI): domain Bacteria; kingdom Pseudomonadati; phylum Pseudomonadota; class Alphaproteobacteria; order Hyphomicrobiales; family Phyllobacteriaceae; genus Mesorhizobium; species Mesorhizobium sp. LNHC209A00. The sequence goes on along the minus strand of NZ_AYWT01000017.1, from coordinate 82,493 downwards.
GTCGTACAGACATTCTGCGGCACCTAATGCGTCTATGTTTCCCGGCCCTCTTGCACGTTCGGGGCGCGTAAAGTGGACAGAAAGAGCGCCGGCCGTGGGTACCTCCCAGCCCGAAATGCGCGATCGCAATCGCAGCACCGTTTCGCGCGGCGCCAGAACGAACGGCCGCAAGTTACCGGGCCTGCTTGAGCTGTCCTTGGCGGCTGGCCCGACGAGCAACTGGACAGAGCGGGATGCCGCCGGCGCAAATAACCGGGGTTCTTAGTGATACCGACTAGCCCAGCAAACCTCAGGACAACATCTTTGGATCGCGGATTTCAGATGCGACCGAGTTGGGAGTTGCCCACAGATCCTTCGCGCCCTACGTGCTTCCCCAAGCCTGACTAGGGTGTGTTTCGAGCGCGCTTGGCGTTCGGAGCGCACCGTCCTGCTTCACGCAAATCCCTTGCTTCGCGACGGAGTGAAGGTTGATCGCTCAATTCACCACAGCGGGTGACGGACTTACCTATGATATCTGCATTATCGGAGGTGGCACTGTCGGACTGGCCATTGCCTCGGCTCTCGAAAACACGAAGCTTCGAATTTGCGTTCTGGAAGCGGGCGGAAGGTGGCAGACCAAGCGGTCGCAAGAGTTCTATGACGGCATTGTTGCAGATCCCCACGTCCACCCGTCGCTCCAGAGTTTCCGGATACGCGCTCTGGGTGGCTCGAGCCGAGCCTGGGGGGGCCGCTGCGTGCCCTTCGATAGCATTGACTTTCAGAAGCGCGAATGGGTGAAGCAATCGGGCTGGCCAATCACTTACGAAACCCTGCTGCCCTACTATCGTCGGGCAAACGAGGTGATCGAGGCTGGGCCATACGACTACGATCCAACAAGTGCGCTACCAGGTTCTCCATCTGAACTCGTCCAAGGTGTCGACGGCCATTCGTTTAGAACGCGCTTGGAGCGGTTTAGCCCACCAACCAACATGTGGAAGCGATTTTCAAGGTTGCTGCGGTGCTCACAGCACATCCACATCTGGTTAAACGCCGCGGTAACGGGAATTCGCCTGGCGCCAAACGGGCGCTCCGTCCACCACGTCGATATTGTTGACCTGAAGGGCACAAAACGTCAGGTCACAGCGTGCCATTACATATTAGCCGCCGGGGGCTTCGAGACTACCCGGTTGTTGCTCGCCTCGAATGATGTGATGCAGACTGGCATCGGCAACGCCCGAGACCAGCTTGGCCGTTACTATATGGCCCATCTCGGAGGCACTGTCGGAACTCTAAGGTTGCCGAACGCCATTCAGGCAATTGCTTTTGGGTACGAGCGGGACGCGGCCGGAATCTATTGCCGAAGGCGGCTGGCGCTCACGGACGAAGCGCAGCGGGAGCATGGGTTGCTCAACCAGATCTTTCGCACCCATCGACCGGACCCTGCCGACCCCAGCCATAATGACCCGATCCTCTCCGCGATGTATCTCGTTAAGAGGACATTTCTCCCAAAACACCTGAGAGGTCAGCAGCAAAATTCAGTGACACTGGAGGAAAAGTTCGCGCACATCCAGAACGTCGTTTCTTCGCCATTGCGTCTCGGGCGCTTCGGTGCGGGCTGGATGGCGAATCGAACATTCGCACGCCGAAAAGTACCCTCTGTGGTTTTGGAGCCGCGTTCCAATTTGGTCAACCTTGAGTTCCATTCGGAGCAGGAGCCGAACCACGCAAGTAGGTTGACGTTGACGACCGAACGCGACCGATTGGGTATGCCGAAGCTGCGGGTCGATTGGAAAATCACGGACAACGATCTCCAGAGCATTGCGCGCGCCTATCGGCTGCTGGGTTGCAAGTTGGAGAAGATCGGAGGCACAATTTCTGGATTTGAGCCTGACAATGTGGTCGAGATGGCAAGAAAATCAGGAGCCATGAATGGTCATCATCTCGGCACCACGCGAATGTCTGCCAGCCCCTATGACGGAGTTGTTGACGCTGAATGCCGAGTCCATGGGCTGACGAACCTGCACATCGCAGGTGGCTCGGTTCTGGCCACATCTAGCCAGGCCAATCCCACCCTGACGATCTTAGCCCTTGGGCTCCGTCTCGCCGAGAGGTTTCGCTATCGATGACCCATACCGGCAGCAGCTGTATGAGCGCCGCCTGCTGTCGATCTCGCAAACAGGAAAGCCCCGGCGAACCTGAGTGAATGGGAGAACCGACACGCTTTCAGCTGCTAGTTCGCATTAACGCACGAGCGTTTATTTCCTGAGGCGGCTCCTGGGGCTGAACGCACAGCTGCGCAAACTGCGCAGACCAGGTCGAAGACAGCTGCAGGTCCTGACGAGCAATAGCACCGCTGACAGCGTACTGGGGAGCGCAATCGCGATTCGGAAGCTTGGATGCGCGAAAATCCTTCCTCATCCCATGGGTGCAAACAACGGGCCGATTGTTTCGGTTATCTCTCTGCCGGTCTGCCCAAACATTCCGCTTTGCCTAGAAACCCGCAACGAGAGGGCTGATCGTGCGTTGCTCCCGAGCGAAGGAGAAAGAAAATGGTAGATGACAAAAGCAAGCGGATGTTGTCGGATGATGAAGACGAGATCGAAGACATGGCCAGACAAAGCGACGTCACAGCAGAACAGGTTCGCGAGCTAATCAAGGCTACCGGAAGAGACCGCGCAGCTTTGCTGTCGGCTGCAAAGCAGTTACGGGCGCTGTCGAATGGGGGGCCGCGTACCAAGAAATAGGGCGGCTCTTTCCCTCTTTCGCCGACAACCGGCGAGGTTCGGCCCAGTCAACTGAACCGTCGAAGGAGAACAACATGCATTTCGTGGAAACGCTCGTAGCTGCGATCACCATCGGTCTGAGCTCGTTTGCGATGGCTCAGACCGCAACGAAGTCCCCGCAGGAATGTGTCGCGGCTGCCGCGAGTTCAGAGCTCTTCGAGATCCGCTCGAGTAATTGAGGCTGCCGAAATCGCAGACATCGGCCGTAAAGCAATCCGCCCGTGTGATGATCAGGGATACGACGTTTTTCAAGCAGCTCATGGCGGTGGCAAAGAAGGACGACGTCGCGGTGGCGCCTGATCGCGAGCAAGCCTGCCCCCCAGTTGAAAGCTCTGAGTGACAACAGCAGTCATGCATTTCACGAAGTCTACGCCCAGGCCCAGCTGGCAGCGCACCAAAAAGCTCTGATGCTCATGACCTCCTGTGCGAAGAATGGCGAAGCCAAAGATGCGCCCAGCAACTGGGCAGGACCTGACCGAGGACAATCGCCGCCGGCAGGTGACCTGCCTACGGGTCGGTTGTGCAGGTGCATAGACCCGGTGCATGTGCAACTTCCGCCGTCGGCGGACGTTGGCCTTCCAACAGGAGGTGCCCAGGCCAACAGGAGTGCCTTAGATGCCCAGCACGACCGAGACCCCGAATTCGAAACCTAGCGACTTCGCCAACGATGAGCCCATCCGCCGGGAGGATGCCGCGGTATTGGACAGCCCCGCGGGCCATGAGGATAGGCAGGGCGCCGATCCCGGCTTTGTCGGAGCCGACGATGTCGACCAGCCCATAGGTGCCAGACCGCGCAGTGAGATCACTGGCCGACATGATGAAGGGGCAGGCGCCAATGAGACGATTGACGGCTTGGGCGAGACGGAGGAGCTGACCCGCAGCTACGCCGAGGACCTACCGACCAGTGACGACGAGGACGAGGAAAGCATCCCTGTTTTCGAAAGGGGCCGAAGCAGCACCGAGCTTTGAGCCCGCCGCTCTGCAAAGGATCGAACCCTCGCGAGCACGAGATGAGAAAATTGGGATCGTCTTTAGCGTTGATCGCCATCTGAACAGACCGGTATCGCCCGCCCATCTGTTCGGCCGTCTACTATAATATGACCCCAGGAGCGTCTATCTTGTCGCACTCGACCTGTTGATGTGCGTGTTCGACACTTTGGCGAGTAAATCTCCCGTCAGACGGTTCGAGGCGGGCGTACAATAAAGACGAATTACTCGACCGGGGCGCGTCCTTCCGGCCAGCCGGCCAGTTGGTTCGGCAGTCAACCGTATCGGCGCGCTGCCGGCCGGGCTGGGACTATACAGTCCAGCCCGTCTGACGCCTCGTGTGGGGGCGACCAGCTTCTCGATTCTGATCCGCGCTGGGGGATGAGCAACACCGTGGCACCCAGTTTGGCTCCACCTACGAAGGCCAGCGCTGGGCTTTTTGAAGTCTCCGGTGCGTCCGCAGAATAAGAAGATCAGCGCCGGCACCGCTGGAGATCAAGTGGCGGCCGCTTACATGAGATGCAATCGATCTTGCTGATGCCCATGCCAGTAGCTGCCCATAGGCGGCGTGCCGATCGCCAGCAGGCCGGAGCGCCGGCTATAGGGGGTTGCCGCCGGTCACCGGAATGGCAGCGCCGGTAATGTAGCTTCCCTCCCGCGAGGCGAGCAGCACATAGGCGCCAGCAAGCTCGGCCGGATTGCCGGGTCTGCCGAGCGGCGTATTCTTCCCGAACTGCTCCACCTTTTCCTGCGGCATCGTCGATGGGATCAGCGGCGTCCAGATTGGCCCTGGGGCGACGGCATTGACCCGGATTCCGCGCTCCGCAACCATCTGCGCAAGGCCGATCGTGAAATTGACAATCGCGCCCTTGGTGGTTGCATAGGCAAGCAGCTGCGGCGACGGCTTGGTGGCCTGGATCGAAGCGGTGTTGATGATGCTCGCGCCCTTCTCCATGTGGGGGATAGCCGCCTTGCTGAGGTAGAACTGGCTGTAGATGTTGGTTCGGAAAGTTATGTCCCATTCTTCTGCACTGAGGTCCTCGATGCGGTCGATCGTGGCTTGGTGCGCGGCGTTGTTCACCAAGATGTCGAGGCGGCCGAATTCGGAAATGACGCGGTCGATGATCTCGCGGCAATGTGCCTCCTCGGAGACGTCGCCAGGCACGAGCAACGCCTTGCGGCCGGCCTTCTCAACCCAGCGCGCCGTCTCGCGCGCATCGTCGTCTTCGTTGAGATATGCGATCAGCACGTCCGCCCCTTCCCGCGCAAAGGCAATAGCGACGGCTCGGCCGATGCCCGAATCCCCGCCGGTTATGACTGCCGCCATGCCCTCGAGCTTCCCGCTCCCTCGATAGCTTTCCTCGCCATGGTCGGGCCGGGGCGTCATCTCGTCCGTAGAGCCGGGCATGTCCTGTTGCTGCTTGGGCAACGGATTTTCCAAGCGCGTGCTGTCAGGTTCCGTCTGCATGGTCGGCCTCTACGTTGGGAATTGCTTCGTCGATATCGGCCCAACAAGTGAGGGATGCAGATGTTCCTTCCGATGTGCACCGACCGCCAGCCTGCAGTGCCCGGCAACCGCAGTCGACCCTCGGGCGAGGCGTCAGGAAGACTGTTCCCAATCGTCAGGCTAAGGCCGACGCTACCAGGTTCCTGGAGGGCCGACACGCTAGTAAGTGCCGTATGAGTGGTGTGGGGGTTTAGCTGCCGGACCAGTCTCTGGACTGCCGAATGCATAGCATCTTTTGATCAGTTGTCAGTTGGCCGCAGTCTCGGTCCATTCCTGCATATGGTCCGCATTCGTCGCCGAGAAGAGCGGGTGCTTGCTCGGCGACACCCAGCTGCCGATGCGCGGGCATCAGCAGCCGTCATTTAATCGGTTATCGTTTTCCGCGTTGTCACGGAACAATCCCGAAATGGCCAGGTTAGGATCGTGTCAAGTTTACGTTTCCCATGTATCCATCAGGATCCGAAAATGAAAGCCATTGTAGAGAATGAAAACGTTTACAGGCCGAAAACGCGTAGAAGCTTGGTGTGTTTCTCGCATCTGAGGTGGAATTTTGTCTTCCAGAGGCCGCAGCACATACTAACCCAAGCTAGTCGGTACTACGATGTGTTTTTCATCGAAGAGCCTATATTGATCGGAGAAAACTCGCCATACCTCAAAAGCTACACGACCGCCGACGGGATAACAGTCGTAACGCCGCACATCCCAGGACATTCCAACGGGCCGCAGATCACGCGCGCGCAACGCAAGCTGGTCGACGGCCTGGTAGACGGCCTCGATGGAACGCCGGCACTGCTGTGGTATTATACGCCTATGGCCCTGCCTTTCAGCAGGCATCTTTCCGCAGAGCTCTGCATCTACGATAACATGGATGAGCTTTCGAGCTTCCGCGGCGCTCCACCTCGTTTGATGGCGCTAGAGCGCGAACTGCTCAGGCGGGCCGATGTCGTCTTCACCGGTGGCCAAAGCCTTTATGAAGCCAAGCAGCATCGTCATCGCAACATCCACCCATTCCCAAGCAGCATCGACAAGGCCCATTTCGGCAAGGCCCGTCATTTACATTCGCCGTCTCCCGATCAGGACGAGATCGCTGGCCCCAGGCTGGGCTTCTTCGGCGTGATAGACGAGCGCATGGACCTGAACCTTGTGGACCGGATGGCCGCGTTGCGGCCGGATTGGCAGTTCGTGATGATCGGACCGGTGGTGAAGATCGACGCGGCAGGCCTTCCACGCCGGCCGAATATTCATTGGCTGGGGGGCAGGGACTACAAGCAGCTTCCCAGCTATCTGGCCGGATGGGATGTCGGCATCATGCCATTCGCCAAGAATGAAGCGACGAAATTCATCAGCCCGACCAAGACCCCGGAATTTCTTGCCGCAGGCGTGCCGGTGATATCCACCTCGATCCGGGATGTGGTGCGGCCCTACGGACAGCTCGGCTTGGTTGAAATCGCGGACGATGCGGAGAAATTCATAGCACGGGCCGAACATTTGCTGGCTCGCCCGAAGGACGACTGGCTGCGAAAGGTGGATCGACACCTGGCCGGCATGTCCTGGATATCCACCTGGGAAGGAATGCTGTCGCTGATCGCCGAAACGCGAGAGCGGCACACATCTAGTCAGCACGCGATTAATGCGTCGGAGAGCAGCTATGTTTGATTGGCTGGTTGTCGGCGCCGGCTTTGCCGGGAGCGTGCTCGCCGAGCGGCTCGCCTCCCAGCGTGGAGACCGGGTCCTTGTTGTCGACCGGCGGCCGCATGTCGGCGGGAACGCGTATGACTGCTACAATGAGGCAGGCCTGCTGATCCACAAATATGGACCCCACATCTTCCACACCAATTCCGAGCAGGTCTTCGATCATTTGTCGCAATTCACGGAATGGCGTCCGTATGAACACAGGGTCCTGGCCGAAGTCGACAAGACGCTGGTGCCGGTGCCGATCAATCTCCACACGATCAACACGCTGTACGGACTGGATCTTACGTCGGAGCAGCTCGAAGACTGGTTCGCCGCGCGCGCCGAGCCGGTCGAGGATATCCTCACGTCCGAAGACGTGGTGGTGAGCCGTGTCGGGCGTGAACTCTACGAGAAGTTCTTCCGGGGCTACACCCGCAAGCAATGGGGAGTGGACCCGTCCGAACTTGACAAATCCGTCACCGCGCGCGTCCCGACCCGGACCAATCACGACGATCGCTATTTCACAGACAAGCTTCAGTATATGCCCGCCGCGGGCTACACCCGTATGTTCGAGCGCATGCTCGACCACCCGAACATCCAGGTCATGCTCAAAACCGATTATTCGCAGATGCGCGAAGAGTTCGGCTACAAGCGGCTGATCTTCACGGGGCCGGTCGACGAGTATTTCGGCTACTGTTACGGCCGGCTGCCCTATCGCTCTCTGCGCTTCGAACACAAGACGCTGGAGCAGGAGTGGCATCAGCCGGTTGGCGTCGTCAACTTCCCGATGGAGCACGACTATACGCGGGTGACCGAATACAAGCACCTCACTGGCCAGCAGCACCCCTGCACCAGCTTGACTTACGAATACCCGACGGCGGAAGGCGATCCCTATTACCCCGTGCCAACCGCCGAGAATGCGGATCGCTATAGGAAGTACGAGGCGCTGGCGCGGACGACGGAGGACGTCTGGTTCGTCGGCAGACTGGCGACCTACCGCTATTACAACATGGACCAGGTCGTCGGCCAGGCCTTAGCCACATTCCGGAGAATAGAAGCCTCGGTCCCCGGTGCCAACCGCGCTCCTCTTGAGACGGCGGTGTCCAAGATGAGCGGCATTCTGCAAGCAACTCAATGACGGCTGGCACCATGAAGACCGAAACCATGCAAGCAACGCCTGAAATCTGGGGAGGAGTCGAATGCAGCATCATTCGGCTGAGGAACAGATGGCGTGACGAGACTGTCGAAACGGGCCATGCCGGCAGGCTGGCCGACCTGGACCGGATCCGAGATCTGGGCATCCGAACGCTCCGCTACCCATTGCTCTGGGAGTCGATCTCGCCGGACGACATCGAAACCGCCGACTTTTCCTGGCACGACGAGCGGATGGCGAAACTGGGCGAACTCGGCGTCGACGTCATTGCCGGACTGCTTCACCACGGAAGCGGCCCCCGCTACACCAATCTGCTCGATACGGGCTTTCCCGAGTTGCTGGCGCGGCACGCCCGGCGCGTCGCGGAGCGCTATCCGGAGGTCTGCCGCTTCACCCCGGTGAACGAGCCGCTGACCACCGCCCGGTTCAGCGCCCTGTACGGACATTGGTATCCCCACTGCCGCCGGTTGCCGGATTTCGCGCGGGCGCTGATCAACCAGTGCCGCGGCGTGGTACTTGCGATGCGGGCAATCCGTGAAGTGACGCCACACGCTGCCCTCGTCCAGACCGAGGATATCGGCAAGACGTTCAGCACTCCGCTGCTTGGTTACCAAGCAGATTATGAGAACGAACGCCGCTGGCTGACGTTCGACCTGCTGTTCGGCCGCGTCGACCGCAGCCACGCCTGGTTTTCGCGCCTCGTCGATCACGGGATTCCGGAGCAGGAACTCCAGGCCTTCGTCGATGAGCCCTGTCCTCCCGATATTATCGGAGTCAATTACTATCCGACCAGCGAGCGCTTCCTTGATCATCGGCGTTCCGAGCTTCCCGCCGGGGCTCTGGTCGGCGGCAATGGGCGGCACCATTATGCGGATCTCGACGCGGTGCGAATGCATCTTCCGCTTGGGTCGGTAGGGCCCGAGCCGCGTCTGCGCGAGGTCTATGACCGGTATGACCGGCCCGTGGCCGTCACCGAGGTTCACCATGGGTGCAGCCGGGATGAGCAGCTTCGCTGGCTGAACGAGGTCTGGAGCGCGGCCAATCGCCTGGCCGGCGAGGGAAAGAACATCGCCGCCGTCACGGTCTGGGCTCTGTTGGGATGCGTCGACTGGAACAGTCTGCTGTTGCGCGAGGACTTTGCCTACGAAGCAGGAGCTTTCGACGTCCGCAGCCCATCGCCGCGGTTGACCGCGCTGGGAAGCGCGGTGCGGCAGATCGCGTCTGGCGCGAGCCCGGCGCATCCGGTTCTCGACAGCCCCGGCTGGTGGCGCAGGGACACGCGGTTCTTCCAGCCGCCTCTGGAAACGACGGCTGAACGCGGTGCCGAAGGCACCGCCCGCAAGGTGCTCATCCTGAGCAAGGACGCGGCACTGGGTGGTGCCTTCTGCCGCATCGCTGCCCACCGGGGCCTGGAGTTCATTGCTCTTGCCGCCAACCAGCTCGACATCACGGAGCCGCATTCCGTGCGCCGCGTGCTGCTCAAGCATCGGCCATGGGCATTCATCCACGCGGCTAGCGCGCAACGCGCCGACGGCCTTTTCGATGGGCAGCACGCGCCTGCGGAAGATCCGGCCAACGGAGCTGTGCTGGCGTCCATCTGTGCTGCGGCCGGCGTGGCGTTGATGACGGTGTCGTCGGATGTACTGGTCGGCAAAACCCTGTCCGGTGGTTTGGTCGAGAGCAGCCCAGTCACCCCGGCGTCGGGCATCCGGAACCTTAACGCGGCAGCCGAAGCGATGGTGATGAAGCATTGCTCCGGTGCGCTCATAATCCGCACCAGCGCCGTCTTCGGACCGTGGGACACCGGCGACATGCTTTCGCAGATCCTGGATGAAATCGCTGCCGACTGTGCCCTCCGACTGCCGGCGGACGCAGTATGCTCACCTACTTACGCTCCAGACCTGGCCCACGCCGCCCTCGACCTCTTGATCGATGGCGAGACGGGACTATGGCACCTCGCCAATGACGGCGCGGTCAGTTGGTACGAATGGGCAAGAGAGGTCGCCCATTCGGTCGGTCTCGATGCGAGCCTTGTGCTGCCCGATCATGGCGGCGGGGCCCTCGCGCCCGCCGCACTGGCCAGCGAACGGGGTCAACTCATGCCTCCCCTGGCAAGCGGCCTGGGCCGCTTCCTGCGTGAGCGTGATGTTCGCTGGAACAAGACCTCCGCTGCCTTGGGCAGCTGAGTAAGCGACCTAAAATCCTAGAGGCCAAGATGAGAGAACCGACCGCGTTTAACAGCTTTTTCCTTGGTGGCTTCGAGTGCTCGAGCCATCGGCGCGTAGATGGCGTCCGCCTCGACCTGCTTCGCGCCACCTGTCACGATGAAGCATCAGAGACGGATTACCGTGAACTCCAGCGTCGCGATATCCGCACCGTCCGTGACGGCCTGCGTTGGCACCTTATCGAGAGAGAGCCCGGTAATTATGACTGGTCTAGCTTTCTGCCGATGCTGCGCGCCGCCGACGCCACCGGCACACAGGTCGTTTGGGATCTCTGCCATTATGGATGGCCCGACGACATAGACATCTTCTTGCCCGATTTCGTGGAGCGCTTCGCCAATTTTGCGGAGGCCGCCGCAAGGGTGATCCACGATGAAATCGGTTCGGTGCCGTATTTCTGTCCAGTGAACGAGATCTCCTATTGGTCGTGGGCGGGTGGTGATACCGGCCGGATCAACCCGTGCGCGAACGGTCTCGGAGGCGCGTTGAAGCGCATCCTGGTTAGAGCCGCCATCGCCGCCATCGACGCGATCCGGCGAGTCGATCCCCGGGCCCGCTTCATCACCGCGGAACCGCTGATACACGTCGCCGGCTATGCTCACGACGTCGAGCATCAACTCGAGGCCGAGCGCTACCGGCTCTCTCAGTTCGAAGCACTCGACATGCTTGCCGGGCTGCAGGAGCCCGAATTGGGGGGACGGCCCGAATACCTCGATATTGTCGGCGTAAACTTCTATCCCGACAATCAATGGCTCCTGCACGGCCCGACAATTCCCTTTGGCCATCATGCCTATAAGCCGCTTGCCGACATGCTCGTCGAAGTCGCCCAACGCTACGATCGCCCGGTCGCGATTTCCGAAACGGGCGCCGAGCGGACGGCAAGGCCTTCCTGGTTGCACTATGTCGTCGCCGAAGTCCTCGAGGCCATGCAGCGGGGCGTCCAGATAGAGGGAATTTGTCTCTATCCGATTATCGACTACCCCGGATGGGACAATGGACGGATGTGCGACGTCGGCCTGCTCGGTCCGATCGGGGAGCATGGTCGCCGCCCCGTGTGCCAGCGCATGGCGGACGAATTGATCGAGCAGAACCGCAAACTGCAAACGCTTCAGCGTGAACTGATGCCAGGGCCATATGCCGGAGGGACTTATGCGGTATCTGAAGCCACAGGCAAGTAGCCCGCTGCCTCCGTTTCTGGAGGGGTCGGCTGCATTTATAAAGCACTATGTCCACAGGCAGCTGCCACAGTTCATCCTCCTGACCGTGCTGGTGATCTCCGCCGCGTCCTGCGCCGTCGCCATCCAGTACGTGATGAAGGTGCTGGTCGACGCCATGGCCGGCCCTCGCGACAGCTCTGCCGCGCAGACGGCTCTCGCCATTTTCATCAGCCTCATCGCGGTGGAGAGCATCCTTTGGCGTCTCTGCGGCTGGCTCGGCTGCAAGGCGACCCTCGCGATCGGCGTTCAGATGCGGCTCGACCTGTTCGATTTCCTGAACGGCCAGCCGATGAAGTACTTTGCTGAGAACCTCGCCGGCTCGCTTGGCCAGCGGGTTACCGCGACGGCGGGCAATTTCGGCGCCCTGACTAACATTGTCATCTGGCGGATTGCGCCGCCGGCCGTCGACTTTATCGGCACCGTCATCGTGTTTACGGTCGTCGACTGGCGCATGGCCGTCGCGCTGGCTTCCGCTGTCGTCGTCATCATGGGCGGCCTGCTTGCGTTCGGCGAGCGGGGCAGGCACCTGCACCGCACCTACGCATCTTATGCCAACGAGGTGGGCGGCAGCCTCATCGACGTCATCACCAACATGTGGTCCGTGAAGGCTTTTTCAGCCCGAGCGCGCGAGCACGCCAGGCTCGCGGCGAGTTTTCGAACCGAAGCAGATGCGCAGCGCGACAGCTGGATGTATACGGAAAAGGCCCGCCTCATCCACGACATCGCGCTTTGGGTGATGGCCGGCGGCATGCTCGCCTGGGCGGTCCGGCAATGGAGCCGAGGGGAAATCACGCCCGGCGATGTGGTCTTGGTCAGCGCCCTGACATTCCGCATCCTGCACGGCTCTCGCGACATGGCGCTGTCGCTCGTCGACATGGTTCAGCATTTCGGCTTCATCGAAGACACTTTGCGCATCATCGGCCAGCCGCAGACCGTGGTCGACATGCCGCAGGCGCCGGCCATTCGTCCCCGAGGCGGGGCGATCGAATTCCGCAAGGTCTCGTTCACCTACGGCACCGAAATCGACGCCATCCACAATCTCGACCTGTCGATCCCGGCGGGCCAGAAAGTCGGGATCGTCGGTCCTTCCGGAGCGGGAAAGTCGACCTTCGTCCACCTCGTGCAGCGGCTCTACGACGTCCAAGGCGGCCAGATCCTGATCGACGGGCAGCCCATCGCCTCGGTGACGCAGGACAGCCTGCGCGAAGCGCTGGCCGTCGTGCCGCAGGAGATCCTGCTGTTTCACCGAACCGTCATGGAGAACATTCGGTTCGCCCGCCCCGAGGCCAGCGACGACGAAGTCTACGCCGCCGCCCGCGCCGCCCACTGCGAAGCTTTCATTTCGCGGCTGTCGGAGGGCTATGATACACTAGTCGGCGAACGGGGCGTGAAGTTATCTGGAGGGCAGCGGCAAAGGATCGGGATTGCCCGGGCGTTCCTCAAGGCTGCTCCGGTGATCGTTCTAGACGAGGCGACGTCCGCTCTGGATACGGAATCCGAACTGATGATTCAGGCGTCCTTGGTCAAGATGTTTCGAGATCGCACCGTGATCGCGGTCGCGCATCGCCTCTCGACCCTTTCCAGCTTCGATCGCATTCTGGTTATGAACGGTGGTCGCGTGCTCGAAGATGGCAACGCCGCGGAGCTCAGGGCCCATGGCGGCTTGTTCGCCCGCATGTGGAGGCTGCAGGCAGAAGGCCTCTCACTGGACGCCGCAGAGTAAGCTGCTTGCCAGGTGCATTGGCAAGGTACCCGCCGGAACACTGAAGGGCCACGACCCTGCGCGCGCGATGTCGCCAGCCGGTGGACAGGCGCGACGTCAGACAGCTCATCTGGCACACGACAACATGTCTTACGGCCCACTGAAGCCCGAATTTTTTGCAAAAGGCAACGCACTCGGCTGAGCGCTTCCGGCTCGTCTTGAACCCTCGTCGAAAAGATGAAGGCGTCGAGTGTAAATCGCACGGCCTTGGCCGAGCCTTCTTCGCTTTGGTCGGCGGCAGATTCCGATGGGGACCCGACCGCCGTGGCTCAATTTGCTCTTCGCAAGGAAATTCCCGGCCAAACACAAAGCCCGCCAATCGGCTCGATGAGCGGGAGGCCGTGCACGCTTGCTCAGAACGGGTCTCTGGACATCTTCTTCATGGGCGCCCCCAGGCGTGCCCTCCATGCAGGTCCTGCGGCACCGACCGAGGTGGTCAAGGCAAAAAAAGCCCGCCGGCCTGGGCCAGCGGGCAGTTCACATGGGAAGGACCGCCCGGGAGTAGACGGGCCTGCCTCCGAACACTGGTCTCTCGCAGATGTTCCGGCCGCCCATGCCAAGACAGGACCGGCGAAGCAAGTCTGGAGTACTGGGCCCTAGCATTGGAGCCGCCACCATAGCTGGCGCAGTCCCAGCGACCATGAAGACCAGAACCGCGGTCGGAAACAGAATGAGCTGCATGCGACACCTCGGCGGGAAAGGCCGCCGGCCAGAGCCAGCGGGTCAGCGGGAACACCGCAGGGAGTAAAAGTAAGGGTTCATCCGAATTCGAGAGCGGCCTCACGACTCCGAACGTGGATCGCCTCCCGGCTCTGGCCGATTTAGCGGCTAAGTCTTGCGTTCCCGCGCTCACCGGTGCGGGCGATCCGCTGCCATATCGTTGTAGAGCACGCAGCAGCACCAAAAAAGAGGACACCGCTACGAGATGACTCCCCGGCAGGCGAGAAAAACAGACGAATTCAAATGCTGTCACAATCGTCGACTGGAACATCCACCAACATAGAATAGTGTAGAAGCGCCGATGTTCCGCTCCCGATGAGTGGCGCTGGACGTAGTGTTCCGCCGAGACGGAACGTCCGACGTTGTTCGCCGAAATGAGGAACGCCTTAACGAATGTGAATGCTGCAGCTGGCCAGCTAAGCTAAGCAAATCCTGTGAGATGTGGAGAGCAGGCGAATGCCACTGGAATCCGTGATCGACCAATATGTGAGCAGCCGAAAGGGAAGGGGCCTGTTGTCCACACAGCATGCTCTCATGGCTCTGAAACAGGTCTTTCCGGCACCGTCGGTAGGCGATAGCCATCTCGTCAATATGATCGCGGAGCGAGCCGTCGCTTGTGGGCTCGCGATCCATTTCGATCATTCAGGCGAGATCGTTTAGTAAGGCGACTGCTTTGGCTGCCTGACATCGCGCCGCGATCGCCACGCATCGTGCCAGTTTCCACCCGACGGATCGCTTTGCTCGATTTGGTGGCTAAGGGCGACAGGCGCGATCGCTGTGCCGCGCGCTGCTGAAGCGCGTGCGCGAAATCAGGGTGATGACGATGAAAGAATGCAGATTGCTCCCTTTGCCGTGGCAGCGTTCGATCTTCGGATCACGCTTCCAGGCGTCGAGCCATAGTCGTGTCCATCCCTCGCGGATGAGGTGAGCTTTGTCCGGTCGAACACGAATTCTCGACCGACTCTTGGTGGCAGACGGCGCCCGCCATGTTCCTGGCCCCCGCCTCAGCATTACCATTTGAAAGGAAGGCGGCATTGTGAGCCAACGGGAACAATTTGCGCGGGCCGAGCTTTGGCGTGGCGTCGGTGCAGAGGTGCAAGCATGCTAGTTAACTTGGACCGAGCTTCATCCGTCGCCGAGGTCGCTGAAGCCTTCGTGAATTCCCGCAGGCGGTTCTCCGTCGTGTCGACCCGGGATGCGGTTACCTTTGTCAGGAACGTGGCAGCTTTTTGCGAGCACACGGATGACGAGCTTGGGGAGTTGGCGGCGGCAATTGCGGTCAGGCGTGGTCGATTAGTAGCCTTCGATCTTGATCTCGAAGAGACCAGCTTTGAGATCGTCCGCGCAGCATAGTAGTCGCGCGGCCGCTTCGTGCATGCTGAGATGCACAGCGATAACAAAAAGAACGATGGGCCGCACCCGGATATGCAAGGACAAAGTCGATCCGCCCACCAGCATGACAGGCCTGCTTTATGAACATATCAGACAATCTCGTTCTTGTGCTGTCAGGGGGTAATGCGCTGGGCCCCTATCATGCCGGAGCGTACGAAGCGCTTGTTGAGAAGGGCCACCAGCCGAAGCACGTCGTCGGCACCTCGATTGGAGCAATTACCGGCGCGATCATCGCCGGCAACCGGCCAGAAGATCGACTGAACCGCCTTCATGCCTTTTGGGCAAAAGCCGAACAGACGACTGTCGGTTCGCAAGCTGGCGTGTGGGTTAACCCGTCGTGGCAGCGCTTGGAAAAGTCATTCGCGGCATTGCAGACTATCGTGAGCGGGAGGCCTGGGCTCTTCGGCCCCGAACTGTTTGCCGCGTGGCCGATCTCCGGCCCAGTACGGCGAAAGGTCAGCATTCTCGAGACCTGTGCCACACGCGAGACCCTTTGCGAACTGGTCGACTTCGACCTTCTGAACGAAGCAGACCCACGGTTGACGATATTGGCTGTAGACGTCGAGAAAGGCTCGGACGTGGTTTTCGACACGATGCACGAGGCGATCGGTCCTGACTGCCTGCGCGCCAGCGCCGCCATGCCCGTTCTCTTTAACCCGATAGAGATCGGTGGGCGCTGGCTTGTCGATGGTGGGTTGTCGGCCAATTTGCCGGTCCGTCTCGCCCTGGGAGAACCGCCGAATTCAGACGCATTCTGCATTGCACTCGATCTGCTGTCAGCTAAAGGCGACCGGCCTGACTCAACCGGAGCCGCCGCGCGACGCGCTCAGGATATTGTTTTCAGCTGTCAATCCCGCCACGCAATCCAGTCATTGACCAGAGAGTATGACCTTCGTCAGAGCATCAGTCCCCAGGCAGAGTTGGCGACAACGGTACTGCTCTACCTAGCCTATAATGGAGGCCGGCACGAAACAGCGCTGAAGATGCTCGACTTCACAACGGGCTCAATCCGCGAACGCTGGGCTGCCGGAAAGGCGGATATGCTGCAAGCACTGGATCAAACCGCTAGTCTGCCGGCGCCGGTCTCCCGGTCGCTGTCCACTCTCGCACTTGAGCACGGAAAACTGAACTGGAATGCTTTTTAGAGGCTATTCGCACGACCGTCACGGCCAGCCTACCAAAATGGTTGCCTCCAACGGAACAGGCCCGCCCAGTGACTCTCATTCCGCCGTCCGACACAGCCATGGTCAACAGAGACCAACAAGTTCGGGCTGCGCAACACTTGGACATGTGCGCGCGCAGACGACAGGCTAGTTGGAGAAGCATGGACACGACCGGCGCAGCCATTCGACGTCACACGCCTGGTGCAAAACATATCGCGCGTCAGAGCTCCGTATATCGTCGTAGCGTCTGCTTGGCTCGCGGAATGCCCGCAACAGGGTGCAGTTGCCTTAGCCATTCAGGAGCTAGCCTCCGTTCTTGCAGGCGAACCTGCGCGGCCAGCCAGCGGGCTACAGAGCGCGTGTTGCGTTCGCCCGGCTGCGCAAGGCCGGCATTGAGCCCCGCCGCTTGCTGGCCATCTATTTGGGCCATTGTGCGTTGATCGAAGACGACCTTGGCGCTCACCGCACCCAGGAATTCAAAATCGTGCAGGCCGCGAAGGCCATTCACCGGCTCGCAAGCGGCACGCATAGAAGCTGGGAGATGCTTAACCCACCGGGCCTGACATCCGCACAGAGTTGCACGCCTACCCGAGATCTTCGGGGCCGTGCTGCGGAATCGGAGAGAAGCTGGAGACGGCGGGAAGTGGAGTGGCTCGCAAAGCGGTCGCGGCAATTGTCACCATCAAGACGAAACTTTTCGGGGAGCACCCATCACACCTTCCGGGGTGTCGACCTGCTTGGGCTAAACGCGAAGGCTAGGACATGGTGCGCAAAGGCCAAACGAGCGAGTGACTACTTAGTGGCGGCATCGGGTGCCCACATGTTGAGCCGCGCGGCGGGCAACGAAAAGCTTAAGTCCCCCCATTCCCCTTGTGGTGCGCCTTGGTGGTCCGGCTTTAAGCTCTCGTCCATTTCCAGCCCCTTCAATGCAGATGACTTGGAGCCAACACTTTTGAGTTCTCCCTTCGTTTGGCTTCCCAGTGATGGATGATCCTTCGTCACTCCGGATATTCTCGCTGCACTATTACCGCCAGCTGGGACCCGGTCATTGAACCCGGCATCCGGTGATCGGTAAACAGAACATCTAGCGGGCCATTCGACCTCAGGTAGCTCCAGGCTTCGTCGGCCGTGCTTGCCTCGATGACTTCGAGGCCAGGGAAGCCCCGGAGGGTGTCTGCGATGTCAATGCGAATGAACAATTCGTCTTCCACAACCATTATCGCGGCGGGTGACAGCTGAGCCGCGATCCCACAGCTCAGCTTCGATGATCCGCCAGCGGTCCGCTCGTCCTCCGGCCGACACGGTTAGGGTTTGGGGCAGCCGATTAGCCGGAACTGCGCTGCAAGCTGGACGTTAGCAGCTTGGCTGGCCTAGGTCCCTTCATGTTCAATTTCGTCTTTGCTACCGGCATTGAAAACAGCGCTCCCACGATCAGGGGAGGACGGGAGCGGGTCGACGAAATGGAGAAATGTCGCTTCTACCAGCAATGGCGCACCGACTTCGAACTGCTCCAGGAACTGGGTCTTCGCTTTCTCCGCTACGGGCCTCCAATTCACAAGACCTGGCTGGGCGACGGACACTACGACTGGACCTTCGCCGATGAGACCTTCGCTGACCTGAAGGCCAGGGATGTTCTTCCGATCGTCGACCTCTGCCATTTCGGCGTTCCAGACTGGGTGGGCAATTTCCAGAACCCGGATTTTCCGCTGCTGTTTGAACGTTACGCGCACGACTTCGCGACCCGCTTTCCTTGGATCCAGCTCTACACGCCCGTCAATGAGATGTTCATCTGCGCCACGTTTTCAGCGCGCTGGGGTTGGTGGAACGAGCAACTGAGCACCGATACCGCCTTCGTCACCGCCCTCAAGCATATCGTGAAGGGCAACGTGGTGGCGATGCGGGCAATCCTGCAAGTGAGGCCCGACGCTATCTTCATTCAAAGCGAATCCTCGGAATACTTCCACGCCGACTCCCCGGAGGCCGTCGGCAAGGCGGAGCGTTTCAATAGCCAGCGCTTCCTATCGCTCGACCTCAATTACGGGCATGACGTCGACGCGCGCACTTATCGCTACCTGCTCGAAAACGGGATGACCGGGCAGGAGTACAGCTTCTTCCTGGAAAACCATTTGCGCAGGCATTGCGTGATGGGCACCGACTATTACCAGACCAACGAGCACCGGGTCTGGGCGGACGGGACCACGTCGGCTTCCGGCGAGGTGTTCGGCTATGACGAGATTACGCGCCAGTATTTCAACCGTTATCGCCTGCCTGTGATGCATACAGAGACAAACATCCGGGAAGGGCCGAACGGGGACGAAGCCGTTTACTGGTTGTGGAAGGAGTGGGCCAACGTGCTTAGGATCCGCAACGACGGCATACCTATCGTGGGCTTCACTTGGTACTCGCTCACCGATCAGGTGGACTGGGATAGCGCCCTGCGCGAGAACAACGGAAGGGTCAATGCGGTCGGCCTCTATGACCTGGATCGCAACCCCAGGGCGGTGGGAACCGCATACAAGGCGCTCATCGCCAACTGGAACAAGCTACTCGCCACCCAAAGTGTCTGCCTCGCTTTGCCCGTCTTTTTGCCGTCCGAGCAGGACGACCCAAGTGTTCGCGCGCAGCAGGACTATGCGCGGGGCCTTTTGCATGTGGACCGGATCGCCGAAGCTGGGGCCGAACCGCTGGAACCCTCCAAGGACAAGGTGAAACCCGATGCGCCTGGCTGACAAGAGCGCGATTGTGACTGGCGCCGCAAGTGGCATTGGGCTGGCCATCGCGGCCCGCTTGGGCGCCGAAGGCGCCCGGGTTATCATCGCCGACCTCGATGGAGGCCGTGCGCAGGCGGCCGCACAGGCGGTCCGAAAAGCCGGCGCGCCGGACACCGCCGTCTCGGTTTGCGACGTTTCAGACGAGATTGCCGTCGGGCAGTGCTGTCGACTGGCCCTCGCGCGATTTGGCAGGTTGGACATCGTCGTCAACAACGCCGGCCTGATAATGTTCAAGCCCCTCGAGGCGTTCACCAGCGCGGACTGGCTGAAGGTGCTGAGTGTGGACTTGCTGGGGGCAGTCCATTTCACGCGTGAGGCTTTCGCGCACATGGCCCATGGCGGGTCGATCGTGAACATCTCGAGCGTGCACGCGCTCGAAACGACGCCGCATGTCGCTCCCTACGCAGCGGCGAAAGCCGCGCTGCTGTCGCTCACCCGGTCCACAGCGATCGAAGGCCGGGCGTGTGGCATACGCGCCAATGCTATCCTGCCAGGGGCCATCGACACACCGATGCTTTGGGAAAATCCGAACATTAAGTCCGGCGTCGAAACCATCAGCCCGGAAGATGTCGGTAAGCCGGAGCAGATTGCCGCGGCCGCCGCTTTCCTGGCTTCAGACGACGCCGCCTTTGTCAACGGCGCGGCGCTCAACGTGGATGGCGGCCGGTTGGCGCGGCTCTAGACGTGCTGTCTGATTTTCATGGAGCGAGGCTGTTTAAGGCAGATTTTCGCCTAAACGGCGCCGCTATACGGCGTCGGCTCCCGGTTCACTCGTCCGGCAATGTGGATAGAAATCGCGAGAGGATTGGATGCGAGGTACACTCCTTACAGGAACTATGGCTGCCTATTCGATAGCAAAGCTCCGCCGGGCGACGTGTGTATCGGCTCAACCTGCAGCTGGTGTCAAATGATTATGGCCATGCCTTGGTTATAGAAATCCGGTGGATTGTACGCTCCCAGAAAATGCGGGCGAGTTGTCGCCTTGAGAGCTAACGCCTTTCATTGTTTGGCCGACATGCTCCTCCCTCTCTCGAACCGACTGTTCGTCAGGTCGACGGTGTTCCTCCGAGCGACGCCTCTGCTCGGCGGCAAGAAATTCGCGGTAGGCGAACTCCGCCTTCCGGCTTCCTCCCGCTCAGCCACGAGGTCGCCCGCGGTGCCTCACCCAAACCTGCTGCACGCGGCGGCGGCACGCATTCCCAATGCCACGGAGATATCGTCCGAGGTCACGGAACTCGCGGCGCAGCCGGATGTTTTCCTGGACTAACGGAGGATCGCAGGATGTCTGGAGATGAAGATTATCGCAGAGTCGCCCAGCTGTGACGCCTAAGATCCACCAGTCGGAAAACCCGCCGGGCAGGCAAAGAGGTCGGCTAAGAACGTCGCTATGGAAGGGTGGATGATGGCGATCGCATCAATCAACAATGTGCTGGTTCATAGCGCCTGCTATCGATTGACGACATCGACACTGCGCTGAGGAAAGCGGAAAATCAATAACGAACGAGGAGCGAACCTTCGCCGATATGTTGCCAGCCAACCGTGACGCCATTTCCTTTCCCATCCGGCTCCTGCTGATGGCGAAGCATTCGCAAGGCGAAACCGACGTCCCATTGTTTTCAGAACTGGCGAAGATGGTCGGCCAGACGAAAGGTCCCCACACCGATTAAGGGCGACGACAAACGCGAGCCGGCCGCGTCTGATCGGTCAAGTGAAAACGTTGCCAGCGAAGAGTTGGACTTTTTTGTGAGGAACGGCGAAGCTGAACAAGCGTCAGCCGCTATCGCGAGACTCCCGCGTTGCGGGTCCAACCGCACAGGAGCAGGACTGTATATGACGAAGCGAGACATCATCGCGATCGGCGGTTCGATGGGCGCGATCGAAGCTGCGAAGGATCTCCTCGCGGGGCTGCCTGACGACTTCCCTGCTGCCGTGCTGATGGTCATCCATGTTGGTGCACGGGGGCTAAACCACTTGGCAGCAATGTTTGAGCCCAACTCGCGGCTTCCAGTCACCACCGCCGTGGATGGCGATATGCTGGAGCAGGGCCATGTCTACGTTGCGGCAGCTGACCATCATCTGATCGTCGTCGATGGGGTAATCAGGCTGGGCAAGGGCCCTCGCGAGAACTTGGCCCGTCCTGCGGTTGATCCTTTGTTGCGATCAGTCGCAATCTCCTATGGCCCGCGGGCGGTAGGGGTCATTCTCAGTGGGCTTCTAAACGACGGGGCGGCTGGCCTAGCGGCAATCGCGCGGTGTGGCGGGGCAACCGCGGTACAAAATCCGGCTGACTCAAAAGCTTCCGATATGCCGCTTGGCGCGCTCTACGGGACGGACGTCGATTATCGTGGATCAGCAGCCGATCTCGCGACGGTGCTAACGGAGCTCGTTACGCAAGACGTCGAGACATCGTTCGAGGTGCCCGCTGATCTGGAGCTGGAGGTTCGCATCGCGCTGGGGAGACGATCCGATTCCTCCACGATTTCCACCATCGCCGATGTCACGCCAATATCCTGCCCTTCGTGCGGCGGCGTCTTGTCTCAGATGCGCAGCGGTCCTCCTCTCCGCTTTCGGTGCCAGGTTGGCCATGCATTCACTGCCGAGGTCCTGGCCGAAGAACAGGAGCCGTCCGTCGACGAAGCGATCCGCACTGCGCTACGGATTATAGAGGAGCGTGTCGTGCTTCTTGAAAAGATGGCTATGCAAGCCACCCAGGCCGGACAAACCTACAGCGCGAGAGAGTACGAGCAGCGCTCGGGGGAGCTGCGCGAACAGGCGACAATTCTCAGAACAGCGGCAATGCGCCCTGGAGCAGCATTGGCTTTGGAGATGGGCCACAGCCACGCGCTTACCACCAGTTAAGTTTGACCAACAACTGGCGCCCATGGCGACCGCTTTGAATTAGGGCTTCAGCCGGGCGGGCTTACCATCAACGACCCGGAGGGATGCGATGACAATGTCGTGCTGGTCTCGCCGCGCCGTTTTTTTTCTGAGGCTCTGGGCCAGCGAATCGCCGTCATCGTCGCGGATTGGCGTGCATGCGGACGGCCGGCGCGAGGTCCTGGGCATGGAGATTGGCACGTCGGAGGCCGAGCCGATCTGGACGGAGTTCCTGCGCAAGCTGACACGCCGCGGCCTGCGCGGGGTGAAGCTCGTCGTCTCTGACGCGCACGAGGGTCTAAAGAGCGCCGTCACCAAGGTTCTGTCGGCGACATGGCAGCGTTGCCGCGTCCACTTCATCAGAAACGTGCTGGCCCACGCCGGCAAGAGCGGCCGCCGCGTCGTTTCGGCCTTCATCGCCACCGCCTTCGTCTAGGAGACCCGAGGCCGCGTCCGTACAATGGCGCGCCGTTGCCGACCAGATCCGGCCGAAGGTGACGAAGCTGGCGACAATCATGGACGACGCCGAGCCCGACGTGCTGGCCTATATGACCTATCCACTCGACGAATCCGATCGAGCGTCTCAACGGCGAGATCAAGTGGCGCACCGAGGTCGTCGGAATCTTCCCCAATGACGATGCGATCGTGCGCCTCGTCGGCGCGATCTGCTCGAACAGAACGATGAATGGGCAGTGCAGAGGGCAAGATACATGACGCTGGAACGGTCAGCCAGATGAGCGATGATCCCCTCATCAGCCTGCCAGCTGTGGCGCGCTGATCAGCCCGGCCCATGCCGGAGAGCACGGCGACGAATGCCGTCAGCTACACCACGCTGCGGGACACGATCCGGCCGGGCGTTACCACCGCCCTCCAAACGCTCGAATATCGGGGGCTGGTTCATGCCAAGCGCGGCGAGATCACGATCGTCGACCGCACCGGAATGATAAAACTCACGGATGGTGCATATGGCGAAGGGGAGCAACATCAGTTCAGCATAGAGGCTGCCTGATCGTCTGGAATCGGACATAGGGCTGAGACCACCAAAGTCCTGCCGTAAACCAAGTTGGTCAGGGTTCAGGGAGGAATTCTCGATGACCAACTTTTTTCACTCCATCACGGTTGAAAGAGCTACCGAGGCCTATGTTCTTTCAAGAGGCAAGGCTCGGTTCCTCTCCATNGGAGTTGCTGGCGACCCTATCCCTCGTTCACGGCGTACCGGTGGCCTTCGACACAAACTCAGCCGATGGCGTAGCGCCGCAGCTCCATTCGTAGGGCGGAGATGCCTGCGCTCGCGCAGACGCCTACCCTGTCGGACGTTCGCCAAGCATCCGGCAGCTTATTGACGCTCGGCAGACCGAGTAACTCGATATCCGAGGTCATTCAGGTAACGAGGGCGAGCTTTTCCACTTTGCGAATTGACCGATTGGGAACTCAGCAACTTCGTTGCCCGAACCCAATTGATGCGGGATTTGCGATCGATTTCGACGCATGGTTCCTTGAAGGTGTGGTTTCGCTAGCCGAAGACGCCTGCCGAGAAACACAGCACCTCAGTCGTTGGTGCTGTGTTTCTCGGCAGGCAAAACCGACAGTATGTGCGAAAGCAGCGATGACGAAGTTTCAACACGCCCCAGATCGTTATTTTCACCTTCTTGGCTGGCGCGGAAGGACTGGCGTGCGGCCAAGCCCTATCGACTTTGCCAGCGCTGAGCGCGGCGGCATAATTGGCGCCGCAAACCACGGCAGGCTGCAGGCATGGCCGCCATGCTTAAAAATTCGTGACGGCGTAGACCTTGCCCGCATAAGGCGCTGCGGATTTATCGTCCACGGCAGTGACAAAGATTGTTTTGCCATCGGCACTGAATGCTAGGTTGGGAGCGGCGGCTGAGGGGACATCTATGGTTTTGAGCAGCTTCTTTGTTGCCGGATCGACCACCAGAATTCGACCGGCACTATACTCGCCGATGTACAAGTTGCCGTCCGGTCCGAGCTTGATGCCATCCGGATACGCCGCTGCGGGTTCCCCTAGCTCGTAGAGACGCAGGTAGAGCCGCCGATCCGAAAGAGATCCATCGCCGGCGATTTTGAACTGGATAACGCGGCCCGCCTCGGACTCGTTCACGTAGAGCGTTTGACCGTCCTTGGAGACGACCAACCCATTGGCGTAGTGTATATCCTTAGCAAGGACACGGATCTTGCCGTCCGCCGCGACATGGACGATCTTTCCCACGATCGGGCCGCTTTCCCAAGGACCAGACAGGGACACGTAGGCGCCGCCTTTGCCGTCGAGCGCGATGTCGTTTGGTCCGAGTAGCTTCTGGCCCTCATCGTCTTGAGCGAGAACCGTCTTGGTCTTGCCTGCGGCATCGGTCAGCACAATGGTGCCATTGTCGTAGCCTGCGATGATAAAGCCGTCACCAAATCGCTGGACCGCATTGGCGCCCGAACCTTCCTTCTGCCAGACGACAGTCCGCTGACTGCCATCCCATTTGTCGATCTCTCCTGCGCCGTATTGAGCATAGTAGAGCACCCCGTTCTCGACGAAAGGCCCCTCGGGAAACCTGGCATCAGGATCGATGACCTTCACATCGGCAGCAAAGGAAGAACCGCAGCAGAAAACCATCGTCGCGGCGACAACAGCGAGTTTCATGTCCGACCTCCATTCTCAGGGCATGCAAGGTAACAGAAGGCACTATTTCTGTTTGTCGAAAAGGCGACTTTGACTTTCAGAAAGGACACGAGGCGGCCGATTGCAAGGTGCCTGTGCAGACCACGAATTCGGACATTTTCTTCAGATTACATCGACCATGTCGTGCAGCGGCCGATCCCCACGAAATCGTGGAAGATGCCGTCGCATCAGGGTATACTCCAAGCTGATGTAACTCCGCCGACATCACCGGTCGTAACATTGGGGTTCACATCGACCATTTGTGACAAGGTATCGTCGTGCTTAAACCTTTGGGTTACATCAATAAGGCCGAGATGGCAGACGATGCGCTCGCTGGCTCAGGCCGGCCGGGCTCATCTTCGCGAACCTGTCGCAATGAGCCATGCCCTTTCCGAGTTCGGCTGCGGACATCGGTGTCGCTGAAGCCACCGTCTTGTAACGCAGCAAGGACCTCCTCCGGCTCTCGCGGGGTGAAGATATCTGCTGGCATGTTCATCCGATCCATATGCGCCTTGGGAAGGAAGCCCAGCACGACTCGCCCGCCGGGCCTGAGGATACGTGCGAGCTCCGCAGATCCATCTCTGAGGCTTTGCCAGAATTATATCGCGTGAACGATGAGGGCTTTGTCGAATGCCACATCCGGCAACGGCGTATTTTCGACTGTCCCGACGCGGAACTCGGCCCGTCCTGAGCGCCCGGCATCGGCGGCGTCCGTTTTGTTCGGTGTCATGTCCAACGCGGACTTGGGATGCCCGGCGTCGATGCAGATCGCCGGAAGTCCTTCGGCGCTCAAGGCATGATAGAACCACACCGACAACGGTCCGGTCTCGAACTCCACCCGCTCTGCAATCATGTGACCGCTTCCGGTCTTAGGGCGACTCGCTCCCGCGACCCATGTTTGAAATTTGCCAGCCAGCCTCAATCGAGCTTCTTGATGCGCCCCTTTTCGAGACGAAACGCGCCGTTCTGTCCGCCCTGACGTGCGAAGTCGGTCTGTAGCTCATCCCATGTGCCAAGATACTCGCCGCAACCGACGCAATTGATCGGCGTGCTAGGTTGGGCGTCTTTGGGAATGTGCAGTCGGATAATGCGGCAATAGGGGCATTCCAAAAGATGATCCAGATACTTGCCGGCCATAGTTTCAGTGATCGTCGTCGTCTTCCTCGCCCGCCGCAATAGGTTGACAACGTTGCCGATCACGTCAGCGGCTCGCTTGCGGCCTTTGGGTCCGGTGGGCATATGGATCGTCCTTAAAAACGGTGCCCGGGCAAGCGGGCCAACCGCAGCGATAATCTCAGCCGTTGGGATATGCGCGTCATTACAGCAGCGGTAAGGTTGAATACATGCGACGTGAGGTCAGGATGGTTGATGCTGTTAGCCACGTAACTGTCGAACAGTTCTCGGGCGCGGTCGGACACGGGTCTTCTCCAAGCTCTCGCTAAAACATATAGGAGTTTGGCACGCGGCGCGACAATAGCGTTCGCGCGGCAAATTTCAAACGATGCAAACGTTACGGACCTGGACGGGCAGCGTCGCGGACATGATCGAGACCGACGAGAACGCGGCTATCCGCGAGTGGGGACGAGCTCGAGCGGGTGACGACGAAAATCGTCTCGGTCGTTGTGGACGCGGTGATCCTTGCGATGTCCGGACGGGTTCGCGGCCTGGGCGCCGGCACTCAGAATCTACCTCCAAATACCCGCTTCCCAAGTTTCGCCCCTTCCAGCTCTGCACGCTGACTGACGACATTCCGGTGGGAACGACCTGGCTCTTCGAGATGAAGTTCGACGGCTATCGGGCGGGCAGGACCACCTTGAACTGGCGGGTCCAGTCATGGCCGCCGCTGCGGGAACTCTGACTTACGGCAGTCCGCAGGTCGCCATCTCCGGATCGGAAGTTGTCGTCTACACCCGCAACGGGAAATCAATGACTTACGACATTTTTGTAAGCGTTGTGACGACCTAAAGAATGACCGGCCCCTGTGACCTCAAAGACGAATTTAGGCGTCGGCTTTGCCTTGGCCCCCTGTTGCGTTAGCATGGGCACAAATTAGCTATCGCTGACGAATCGGATTTCGCTGAGGGGGCGAAAATTCATGGAGATGCAGCAGGTCCGCTATTTTCTGGCTCTGTCCAACACGCTTAATTTCACCAGAGCAGCGGAAGAGTGCAATGTCACGCAGCCGGCACTGACGCGCGCAATCAAGACCCTTGAAGACGAATTGGGTGGGGAGCTGCTTCGGCGCGAGCGCCAGCACTCCCATCTGACCGAGCTCGGCCGGCGCATGCTGCCTCTGCTGCAACAATGCTACGATGCTGCGACTTCCGCAAAATCTCTTGCAAAGGCTGTGCAGAGCAGCGACGTGGCGCCTCTCAACGTCACCATTTCCAACAGCGTCAACATAGCTCTACTGGTCTCACCCTTCACTGAGCTTTTCCGGGCCTACCCAGGCGTGCATCTCAAGATCAGTCGCGGTTCGCCTACCGCTGTCATCGAAGCCCTCAAGAACGGCGAGGTCGAACTCGCGGTTGCCGGTCCGCTGGGACAGGCCTGGGATCGGCTCGACACATGGCCACTTTTCCAGGAAGGGATCGAGCTCGTCGTGAACTCCGATCACCCTCTTGCCCGCCGAAACGAAGCGGACGTCGCGCTGAGCCAGTTGGCCGCTGAACCGGTGCTCAGTCGGATCGACTGGGAAACGAGTGAAGATCTGTCGCGCGGTCTCTCGGCCAAAGGAATTACGCCTCGCACGGCACACGAGGTTGAAACCGATCAGGACCTGTTGGCGCTGCTGGAAGCCAATGCAGGCGTTGGCTTTGTCTCCACGACTGCACCCCGCTCGCCCAACGTCCGCAGACTCAAGCTGCGTGATCTGGATGTTTTTCGCATCGTCGCCGTCTACGCGGTCGCCGGTCGACATCGCTCACAGGTGGCCATGACGCTCCTCAACCTGCTGCGATCGACCGACTGGTCGACATTCTGCGTCAGCGAGCCCGCCTGAGTGCGGCGATCAAGTCGTCGATGTCCATCCGCCGACGGTAGTCGGGATCGACGAACCTATCTGTGATGATGCCATCAATTCCGACAACGAAGGTAGCCGGGATGGGTAGGAACCAGCTGTTGTTGCCCTGATAGTTCGGCAGATCGAGGCCGAGGCCCATCAGACGCTCCATCTCGGCTCCCACCCAGATCGCCAGGTTGAGGGACAAAGCGTAGCCATTGTCCATATCGGTCAGGAAAGGAAATTGCGCACCAACCGACGCCTTCATAGCCCTCGCGAATTTGCGCCGCTCAGGCATGATCACCGCAACCTGGCCGCCCAGTGTCGCAATCTCCTGTTGGGCTTCGACGATGCCGATCGCATTCAAGCGGCAATAGGGACACCAATGTCCGCGCTGAAAGGTTATAACGGCCGGCCCGTGGGCAAGGATTTCAGATAGGCTCACGAGCCTGCCCTCGTCGTCAGGCAGCAGAAATGCGGGCATGACGTCGCCGGGGGCGGGAGCACTTGCCCCGGCCCCCTGCTTCCGGAGGCGCGCTACCAGCCGGTCAACCGCGTCAGCGAAGTCCGAATTCAGTCGGCGAACTGCACGCGCGATCACCGCCAGCCGCTCGTTCAGAGGCGCATCGAGTTCTATGGCAGCCTGAACGGACTGTTCGAATGTCATGGGCTGTTCGTCGGCGGCCATGTCTGGACTTTCGCATTTTGCATGCAGCTTATCATTGAAGCCCCGTGAGCACGGCCATGCTTTTCCTGCATGGAGTCGATGCCTTGCGTGCATCGAAGCTGCGGAGGTTCATCTTCTGTTCGATACCTTGAGACGAAGCGTTACAGCATGTTCGTGATATCTGAGGCGAAAGTCGAAAAGCCCGGAGACCACTTGTCGGCCATTATGACTTTTGAGTCGTTCGACCTCTTGACACGTGAGCCGCCGCAACGAGGACTTTCTTCGGAAAGCGTCCGCTATTCGGTCCCGCAAGGTTGCGCGTCTCTATCATCGCTATCGACAGCCCAGGAGCGCATGTGCTCGGCCTCCCGAGACTCAATGCAGTTTGACTCGCGGCCTGGCGCGGCGTGACAGGAAACCGATTGCTGTGTCCAGTACCGTCTTGAAGGTCCCGTGCACGGCCTTGAGATGCATCTTGTAGAGCGAGCGATACATCAGCCGGGCAAACAATCCTTCTACCTTCAGCCCGCCGACCAAGCTGCCGAACGTGCCGTAGTCGGCCAGTGAAACGAGAGAACCGTAGTCGCGGTAGCGGAACGCCGGCGCCGCCTGCCCTTCGAGGCGTGCGGCGATCACTTTGACCATATGATCGGCCTGCTGATGGGCCGTCTGGGCGCGCGGCGGCAACGGGCTATCTTGTCCGGGGAGAACGCAGTTGGCACAGTCGCCAATCGCAAACACATTCTCGTCGCCCCTGGCCCGCAGCGTATCGTCCACAATCAGGCGGTTGATCCGGTCCGCGTCGAGGCCATCAAGCTTCTTCAGGAAATCCGGCGCCTTGATCCCGGCGGACCAGACGACCAGTTCCGCCGGGACGAAGAGCTTCTCCCCAAGCCTGACGCCGTCCTCCGTCACCTCGGTGACCTGGATCCCGCAGCGTATCTGGACACCGAGGTCGCGCAGTAGATGCGCCGAGGCACGTGCCAGATGCTCGGGCAAAGCCGGCAGGATGCGCGGCCCCGCCTCAATGAGGGTGATGCGGATCAGCCTTTCGAAATCGATGTTGTCGAGGTTGTGCGACGCGATCTCCCGCATCGACTTGTGCAGCTCTGCTGTCAGTTCGACGCCCGTGGCGCCTGCGCCAATGATGACGCAATGGAGTTGACCAGGCGACAGCTGCTCGTATTGCGCATTGGCACGCAGGCATGCATCTATCATACGCTTGTTGAACCGGGCGGCCTGTTCGGCCGTGTCGAGTGCGATGGCGTGACGAGCGGCCCCTGGCGTTCCGAAGTCATTGCTGACGCTGCCGACGGCCATCACCAGCGTGTCATAGCCCAGGACACGTGGCGGAATGATCTGCCTCCCGTCGTCGTCGAAGCTTGGGGCGACAAAGATTTGTTGTTTGGCACGGTCGATGCCGACGACTTCCCCGATTCGGTATCGATAGCCGTGCCGGCTGGCATGGGCGATATATTCGACGGCGTCCTGCGATGCGTTCAGGGCACCGGATGCCACCTCGTGTAGAAGGGGTTTCCAGATGTGCGTGCGGTTGCGATCGACGAGCGTGACGGAAGCCCGCCGCTTGCCGAACTTGTGGCCAAGACGCGTCGCCAGCCCCAGTCCGCCCGCGCCGCCGCCGACAATGACCACACGATGCAGAGAGCTGTCCGCGTGAGATGGTGTCTCCTGTATCGCACGGAAAATGGCGGCATTGTTGGCGAGCACGGCTTCCGGAACCAGTCGAATCCCCGGAGTGATCATTTCCATCTGTGTTCTCCGTCATTCTTCTCGGCGTCGCACCGATCACTCTTGCGATTCGTGGATGACGATGCCTTGCAGCATGTCGACGTCGCATTCCCATGGCTTTTCCGAGAGGACGCGCTGCCCGTGCTCGTATCCGGCCTGCCAGCGCGTGCGGATGCCTGCGCGGGTGAAGTCGATGTCCTTCGTGTGGTCCTCGCCGTCGAGGCGCGGTGAAAGCAAGCGCACAAGGTGCATGACCGACGGGCAGCCATATGAGGCAAGTTCCTTGAACATCGGATCCTCACGGCGCTCCTCGGGAACCAGCCTTCCCATTTCCCGCACGACATGCCGCAGGCGGTGCAGTTGCTCTTGCCGGGCCACGTGGCTCTTGCCCCGACTGGCATATTGAAGGTCCTTTTGCCGGCCCATGACTTGCCAGATCGATTTCGGCTCGGTTGCGCGGGGCTGCCACATGTTGACGGCAAAGATCAGCGAGTCGCGCCGTGGACGCGCGTCGAGCACGACCTCGATGGGTGTGTTCGAATAGATGCCCCCATCCCAGTAAGGCTCGCCGTCGATGCAGACCGCCGGAAACGCCGGCGGCAAGGCGCCCGATGCCATGATGTGCGCCGCCGACAGAGTCATTTCCCTGGTGTCGAAGTATTTGAGTTCGCTGGTGTTGACGTTGACCGCGCCGACCGTCAGACGGGTATGACGCCGGTTGAGATAGTCGAAGTCGATCAAGTCATTGAGCGTCCGCTTGAGCGGATCGGTCGTGTAGTAGGACGCGTTCTCGACCCCAACTTCGCGGTTCACTCCAAACATGGCGCTCGGATTGGGTTCGAAGAATCCCGGTATGCCGCGCATGACGGTGCCCATATTGGCAAAGACATTGCTTGGAACCATCATCCGGAAAAACTCATCGAGCGGGCTGACACGGCTGACGCTTTCCCAGAATTCTTGAAGCCTCGCGAGCCGGACCGTTGGTTCGTTTCCGGCAATCAACGCCGCGTTGATGGCGCCGATCGAGGTGCCAATGACCCAATCCGGCTCAATCCCACCTTCGACGAGCGCCTGGTAGACACCGGCCTGATAGGCGCCTAGAGCACCGCCGCCTTGCAGCACCAACACCGTTTGTCGGTGGACGGCAGCATCGGCCAGTTGGGCGAGCTCCGGCAAAGGTTCAGCGGTCGGAGGATTTCGGGTGATCTTGTTCATGGTCTTTGCTCCTCGTTGCCGGTTCAATGAGCGGTCCAGCCGCCTTCGATCGGAATGACGGCGCCGGTGATTGAGGCGGCTTCGTCCGACGCCAGGAACAGGCAAAGCGCCGCAACCTGCTCAACCGTCACGAACTGCTTGGTCGGCTGCGCAGCCAGCAGCACATCCTTGATCACCTGCTGCTCGGTGATACCGCGGGCCTTGGCCGTGTCCGGTATCTGCTTTTCGACCAGCGGGGTGAGCACGTATCCCGGGCAAACCGCATTGACAGTGATGCCTTGTTCGGCGACCTCCAGCGCGACCGTCTTTGTCAGACCAGCAATGCCGTGCTTCGCGGCGACATAGGCGGATTTGTAGGGCGAGGCGACAAGGGCGTGGGCCGACGCAACGTTAATGATGCGGCCCCATTTGCGTTCTTTCATGGCCTGCAGCGCACGCCGGATCGTGTAGAATGACGACATGAGATCGATCGCCACCACTGCTTCAAATTTTTCAACCGGAAAGTCATCGATCGGCGCGACATGCTGGATGCCCGCATTGTTGACGAGGATGTCGATCACGCCGAACTCGGCGATTGCCTTGTCCATCATCGCCGTGATCGCGCTGCCCTTGCTCATGTCCGCACAGTCGTAGCGAACAGTCACGCCATGCTCCGCGGCAAGCTTTGCCCGCAACAACTCAATCTGACCGGGATCGCCGAAGCCGTTCAGAACGATGTTGGAGCCCTTCGCGGCGAATGCTTCGGCAATGCCTTGGCCGATGCCGCTGGTCGAGCCCGTAATCAGTGCCGTCTTTCCTCTGAGCATCGCTGTTTCCTTCGATTGAAGCCGCAGCCGACATGGCTGCGAACGGATGGGAGCACGGGCCTTTGCGCCCGGGCTCAAGTTCTAGACCGAGTATGGGGGGCCGCTGGAGACAGCGGAAATGCCGTTGAGACATGGATTCGATAGCCGACGGTCAGACGCCAATCTGTCGCCTGGGACCCTCATCACCAGATCGGGTTGTGTGACGTAGGGGCAACTAGTAAGATCACCCCGCAACACGGAGTGCCGTATGCCAGCCGCTGGGGGAGCGCGCAGTGGAGATCAGCCAGGTCAGATATTTCTTGGCCGTTGCCAAGGAACTGAACTTCACCAGGGCGGCCGAGCTGTGTAACGTTACGCAGCCGGCACTGTCACGCGCGATCAAGCTGCTCGAAGACGAGTTCGGCGGAGCGCTCTTTCACCGCGAGCGACGCTTTACACATCTGACGGAACTCGGTCGCATGGTCGAGACCTATCTCGAAGGCGTTTTCGAGAACTCCAGGCAGGCAAAGCAGATTGCCGAGCAATACGTTCACCTCAAGAAGACGCCTCTCCGGGTCGGCATCATGAGCACGATAGCTCCGGATGAAATCATCGAACTCATCTCGTCCGTGCGCACGCATCATCCCGGCGTGGAGCTTCATCTTTGCGACGCTGACGCACCGAGCTTGCGACGGCGGCTGCTCGGAGGCGACCTTGAGGCAGCTATTTACGCGCTACCTTCAAAAGTGCCCGATGAGGAAGTTCACTCCTTGCCGTTGTTTCAGGAACAGATGGTGATGGCTGTTCATCTCAGCCACCGCCTGGCCAACCAGCGCAGCGTGCGGGTGACGGATATGAGCAATGAGACCTACATCCACCGCAACAATTGTGAATTTGCCGGTTATGCCGATGCCATTCTGGCCGACCAGGGCGTCACGGTCAGTCCCGTTTACTGGAGCGATCGTGACGATTGGACGCTCGCGATGATCGCCGCCGGGCTTGGTTTCGGGTTCATGCCGGAGCATACCGCCAAGCACCCCGGAGTGGTGCCGTTGCCGATCACCGATCCGGAGTTCTGGCGCGAGGTCAATCTCGTCACGGTGCGCGGTCGCAAGCATTCGCCGGCGGTTGGCGCACTCGTGCGCGAGGCCACGCAGAAGAGGTGGTTTGGCGAGCGGGCGAAGGGGTTGTCCGCCGCCGAATAGCCTCTGCGCGCAACACGTTATTTTCCCATGCCGGGCGATGGATCTCCGTCACATGTGCACGATCAGTTTTTCCTAATCGTCGACGTCACCGACTGGATGACCTCGGTTGCCATCTTGAATTGCGGGGCGCGGTCGGTGATGCCATGACGCTTGGCGATCCAGTCAAAATCGCTATAGGCCGCGTAAACCGTCCCGTCGGCAGTCTGGTAGACCAGCACGCGCACCGGCCAGTCGAGACCGGCTTCGGGATTGGATGTGATGAAGGTCGTGCCCAGCGCCGGGTTACCGAACATGACTAGCCGCGACGGCCTGACATCGTTGCCGGCGCTATTGCCAAGCTTTGCCTGGTCGATGACGCCAAAGAACTTGATGCTCTTCTTGAGGACATCCTTCTTGATGCGGGCGACGGTTTCAGTGACGGAATAGTCGCTCTTCACCGTGACAACGCCGTCCGAGGCGGCAGCCGGGACGACGATCGTCACAATCATGGCGGCACCGGCAAGCAAGGTTTTGAGGTAAGTGGTCATGTCAGTCTCCTTTGTTGGAAGGTCAAATTTCGGAACGCTAGATTTTTGGCGTTTGCAGCATACGGGCGACCACGATCGCACCGGCGAGGACCGCGGCGAGCACCGCCACACATGCGGTCCAGCCGATCCGGTCGTAGATTTGGCCGATGACCAAGCTACCGGCGAGCCCGCCCGCATAGTAGGAGGCGAGGTAGATGCCGCTTGCGGCGGCTCGGTCGCGCGAGGCGGTCCGGCTGACGTGCCCCGTAGCCAAGGCCTGCGCCAGGAAGGTGCCGATGGCGACCAGCGCCATCCCGGCAAGAACGATCGGCAGGCGGGG
This sequence comes from Mesorhizobium sp. LNHC209A00, assembly GCF_000502915.1. Classification (NCBI taxonomy): domain Bacteria; kingdom Pseudomonadati; phylum Pseudomonadota; class Alphaproteobacteria; order Hyphomicrobiales; family Phyllobacteriaceae; genus Mesorhizobium; species Mesorhizobium sp. LNHC209A00. The sequence goes on along the minus strand of NZ_AYWT01000017.1, from coordinate 48,153 downwards.
CGTCAGCAGCAGAAGCAACCCCAGAATCGCCAGCGCAAGCGTAGCGCCGATGCCGGTCCGTAGGCCGAGGCCCGCAGCGACACGTCCGGCGAGCGGCGTGGTCAGCATGGAGGGCAGGAACACGAAATACACCAGCCCCAGCGCCATCGGCGACAGCGATAGCGGCGCAGCGACGAGCTGAAAGTTTACGTAGGTGAACGTGCCGATGAAGACGAAGAGGATCAGGAAGGCGATCACGAAGCAAGCGCGCAACTCGGCGTTTTCCAGCGGGCCTTTCCAGGTCGTGCTGGCGAGACCGCCCTTCGCGTCGGCGCGCATCATTGCAGATGTCCTTTGCAGCGTGAACCAGACAAGAACGGCACCAAGCAGATTGAGGGCGGCGAAGGTGAGGAAGTTGGTGGAGATGCCGAAAATGTCGGCGACGGCGGCCGACATCAGCCGTCCGAAAAAATTGCTGGCGACATTGCCCGTCACATAGGCGGCAAGCGCACTGGTTGTCTGCCGTGCGGAGAAATGCTCGGCCAGGTAGGCCATCGTAAGCGTGAACGCGGTCGACATGCACAGGCCTTGCGCTACGCGCAAAAGGGCGAAGACGACGATGCTGTCTGTTTGCGACAGCAGCGTCGTTGGGATGGAAAGGATGGCGAGGCTGATCCAGATGCCATTGCGGCGATCTATGCCGCGCCCGAACAGAGCGACAGCGATCCCGGCTACCGCCATGCCGAACGTGCTGGCATTGACGGCGAAACCCATGGTCGCGCGGCTGACGCCGAACTTTATCACCAACGAAGGAAGGATTGCCTGGGTGGCGAACAGATCGACAAGCGTGAGAAACGCGATCAACGCAACAAGGCCAAAGCGCCAACTGTCGGCGGCCACCGTGTGCAGCCGCGCCGTCTCTGTCTGTTCACTGGTGGTCATGACGAGGCTCCGTGGCCGGACGTCCCCAGGTAATCACCTGAGGACGCGCTTTCGGTTGCTGAGGGTGGACTGTTCGCCGAAATGTCCGGATCACATCATGTGGTCGTCGGGCATCGCGGGCGGCAAGACGTCGGCGGAATAGAGCACGGCGGGAACCTTGCCGTTGTTCTTCCACCAATGGGCGAGCTGGCCGAACTCGGCGGTCACATCGCCAGCCGGGTGCTCGATACCCACTTTACAGGTGCTGCGATATTCGGTGATCGAGCCTTCGATGATGAGGATGTTGGCCGGGCGCAGATTGTGCTCATGCCACGGCACGACGCCGCCCGGCTGAACGACGAGCTTGCGAAGACGCAGCATATTGCCTTTCCAGGCCTCACCCTTGCTGCTCAGATCGATGGCTGAGAGAACCGTGTCGACAACGCCAACCGGTTTGCTCGGATGTTCCTGAACATCGGTCGTTGCAGCCTGGCCGGCAGGGCAGTCGCCGGCGAAGGCCGGAGCCGAGGAAAATGCAGCGGTTGCCGAAAGCAGACCCGCCGCAAGTGCAAGGGTGATTTTCTTGATAGCCATCTTGTATTCTCCTTTGTCGGTGCCCAAACGCGGGAGGCGGGGCATGACGGGGAGAGTGACCGGAGCGATCCGAAAAGAGAAATGCTGACTGGCTCTGAAATCGATACCTGAAAACTATGGTAGACCACAGAAACTGCATCAGGACCACACGCGGCAACCGCCTCGCGTGATCCCCTAATTCTTCGATCTTGCTTCAGGCAGCGGTCTTATGGATCGCCTGGACGATTGCGCTCTCAGGCCAGCCATGCGCCCTGACACTGTTTACGAAAGCCGATGCCGCAGGCGAAAACCTGCGTCCCGCAACGACAACCAGGGATACTTCCCGCCAGACCTCAGGATCAATGACGGGACGGACCTGCAACCCTGGAATCACCGCACTGAATTCGGGAATGAAGCAGATGCCCAGTCCTCCGGACACCATATTCTGGATCCAGTCCTCGCGTTCACTGGCGTAGGAGATCCTGAGCTTCACACCCCGATCCGTGCACAGGCCGGCGAGGTGATCGCGATACTCGCAATTGAGACGTCTGAGATAATTTTCGCCATCGAGTTCGGAGATGGCCACGTTGTCATTGCGGGCCAGCCGATGGCCGTTTGGAAAGGCGAGGACAAAGCGCTCGCGATAAAGCGGTGTCACGTCGAAGCGGTCCGGAAAACTGTCGCTCGACGCCATGATGGCGACGTCGATCTCGCCGGACTCCAGAAGTTGGGAGAGCGATGCCGGCACGCCCTCAACCAGTTGCAGCTGGATGCCCTGTTGCCGCCGATTAAAGTCGGTCAGCAGGCCGGTGAAGCGACGGGGCCCGATCGTGCACATGACGCCGACCTTAAGGTTGGCGTTTTCTAGGCACAGGAACCTCGATGCCTCCTGCCGCACTCCAGTCAGTTCGTCGAGGATCTGCTGAAAACGGGGGCGGAGCAGCACTCCCAGGTCAGTCAGGTGGGTCAAGCTTCGTTCACGGCGAAACAGCAGCCCTCCGACCTCTTCCTCGAGTTGCTGGATGGCGCGGGACAGAGCCGGCTGAGTGACGTTGCACTTTTCGCCTGCCCGCGTGAAGTTTCGCGTCTCACACACGGCCAGGAAGTAACGGATGTGGTGAATGTCCATGCCGATTTGTCCCGAGTTGCAGACGAGGCTGTTCGTGCTTCCGAGACTGCCGCAAGGCCCGCTTTGGCGCCAATGCACTGCGGCTATAAAGTCGATAGCGGTCCGTCATGGCGCCCATGACGGGCGCGCGCTGCGGACAGTTTGTGTTGCGCTACAGCTGGCCACCGCCAAAAGACGGTGGCGAGCAGACCGCTCGCCACCGTGACTAACCCGCGGGTTGCCCGGAATGACCTAAGCAGCTCAGTTGGCGCCGCCAAGCGCCAATACGTTGGCGCAGAACGCAGCGTGCGGCTTGCTCATGGCTGCGTCATTGCACATCTTCATCATCGTGTCCCGATCCCCCCGAGGCGCAGCCAGCCAGGCCTTTTTGAAACCGGCCATCGGCTTCATCGTTTTCATGCGGGCATCGCTATAAAATGACGGCAGCGACGCCAGATCGCTAAAGGCATCGGCGGATGCATGCCCGGCCAAAAGACCAAGGGCGAAAGCCCCCAAACAGACTGATTTTATTCTCATGACACGCTCCTATTAGTGCTGCAGGCCTGCCGGCGACCGTCTTGGCCACAGTCCCAAAGCGAGATCACGGGATTCTCGCCAGCCTGGCAAAACCTTGCGGCGCGCAAGGGATTGTAGCCAATGCAATCTCCCTATGGAGTTCATGCCACCTTGGCATTTCGCTAATGGAGGATCATGCGGCAGCATCTCCATCAAACGCCTTGCCTGGCGTTTCGGGAGGAGACCCAAGATGCAAATCCAGGCCGCAACCGAGGAAACCTTCATTGCCGGTGCAAGACCCGCGATGGAAGACAGCCAGCTGATCGACATTACCTTGGCAAACGACGCGCACGGCGCATTTGTCTGGGGCGTGCTCGATCGCTTGCTGGATGAACCTCGCCTTTTCTTCCGCAGCATCACCGCATCCGGTTTCGGAGGCATGGAAGCAGCGGTTCTTGCCTATGGACTGGCTTTGGGCGGCAGGCGTGGGGCAAGGACGGCGCTTACCAATTTCTGGCGGCGCGTCAGCCACGCATCGATGTCTGTGGCCTCAACAGCCAATCCACTGAGATCAATCCTGGAGCAGTCCATCGAGATTGCCGAGTTGCACAAAAACAGCTGCCGTTTGAAGCTCAACATCCTGGCTTCGAATGTCCGCACCGACACCATGACGGTTTTCTCCGGCGACCGATTGTCGATCGATGCCATCCTGGCGGGAGCGACAGTCCCATTCCTCTTCCCGGCCGTGGAAATCGACGGCGATGCGTATTGGGGCGAATGCGATTTGTCGGCCTTGCCGCCTGTGCAGCCGATCGAGGCTGGGCATTGGCTCATCGTCAGCGGCAAGTCCTCCGGCTGCATGACGCCTTGTGCCGGTTACCGCCTCGACGCAAACGCCGTGAACTCTGCATCTGCCCACACCATCTGCGACAGTCACCACACAACGAGCGCTGCACTGTTTACCAAGCCTTGCAACGACTGGGGCGAATTGACCGAGATGCGTGACCGCGGTCGGCAGCGAGCCGAGGACTGGCTTCTCGCCGACCATCCAAGCCTGAGCGAAAGCTCGGTCCCCGACAACAAACATCGATACGTCTAGGCGCTTTCCTCCGCCTGGCTGCGCCGGCTTCGCCCCGCTCGCGAAACTGCAGGCGCCAAAGCCCTCCGGTTCCCCACCGGAGGGCTTTTTGCTCGTTATCCTTCAACATAGTGACGGCGTATCAAATCCATGCCGAGACAGCATTTCAGCTTCATCGCGCGTTCGACGACACTGCTTGCAGACAGGCCGCCAGGTCAGTCTTCCCTCGAAACGCAACCAGGAGAAACGCCGTGATCAACACCAAGAACCTCATCGGATCGGCTCTCGCCGCCGCCACCACGCTGGCCGCGACCGCCGCCTATAGCGGCCCCGCCGCGCAGCCCAGCTTCTCGTTCGAGAAGTGCTATGGCGTCGTCAAGGCCGGTCAGAACGACTGCCAGACCGCGACGCATTCATGCGCGGGCACCTCGACCGCCGACAACCAGCCGGACTCCTGGCTCTACGTGCCCGCAGGCAGCTGCGCCAAGATCACCGGCGGCAGCGACAAGCCGAAAGCCTGAACAACCAGACTTCGAGGCAACCCCTAGGAATGGAGCAGACCGATGTCCCGTGCGTTTCAAGATATCGCCGTCCCCGCAACCGCGGGCATCGGTCTTCGCTCTCCTCACATCAGCGAAATGCTGAGCCGCAGGCCTTCCGCCGGCTGGCTTGAGGTGCATGCCGAGAATTATATGGGCGACGGCGCCGCCGTCGAGGCGCTTGAACGGCTGCGTCAGCTATATCCGTTGTCAGTTCACGGTGTTGGCCTGTCTCTGGGCAGCGCACAGGGGGTGGACCGCGACCATCTGGAAAGGCTGCGCAAGGTCTGCGAGCGGTTCCAGCCTGATCTCGTCTCGGAGCATCTTGCCTGGAGCGTTGCCGACGGAGCGTATCTCAACGACCTGCTGCCGCTTCGCTATGACGAAGAGGCGCTGGCGATCGTGGCGCGCAACGTGGCGACCGTCCAGGACACGCTGAAGCGGCAGGTGCTGATCGAGAACCTGTCCGCCTATGTCGCGTTTGTCGACTCCTCGATGAATGAAGCTGAGTTTCTAGCCGAGCTGGTGGCGCAAACTGGCTGCGGCCTGCTTCTGGACGTCAACAACGTTCAGGTTTCGGCGCACAATCTGCAATACGACGCAAAGACCTTCATCGACGCTTTGCCCGCTGATGCCATCGGTGAGATTCATCTTGCCGGTCACGCGACCAATCACGTCGGCCGCGACACCGTGCTGATCGACGATCACGGCTCTCGTGTGCCGCCAGTTGTGTGGGGGCTCTATCACCATGCCATCAGCCATCTCGGGCCGCGCCCTACGCTGATCGAATGGGATACCGATGTTCCGGTTCTCGACGTGCTGCTCGGCGAGGCCATGTGGGCCGACATGCTCTCCGCTTCGATCATGTTCAGCCGCAAGCAGGCCACAAGGCAGACCGCCCCGACTTTGATCCTGCCGGTGTCCAGCCTGCCAACTTTCGAAAACACCCGAACCAGCATGCCTGTGCTTGCGGCATTTGCCGCCGCCAGAGCCAAACCGGCCATGCACCTGGCTTTACCGACAATCGAGGGAGGATATCATGCTGCCGCTTGAACATTTGCAGACAATCGTGGCGCGCTCGGTGCTGGCCATCGAGCCTCTGATCGACGCGAAAATGCTGACCGCTGGCAAGGCCGACCCAATGGCTCGCCTGCGCATCTACCAGAACAATACGCGCAGTTCGTTGACTGCCGTTCTGATGGCTGTCTTCCCCGTTACGGCTCGCCTCGTCGACGAACGTTTCTTCCGCTTTGTGGCGAGCGAGTTCATTCGACGGCATCCGCCGGCGGAGTCACGCCTGGCGCGTTATGGCGCGGGCTTCCCTCGCTTCCTGAAGACCATCGCCACCCTGTCCGACATGCCGATCGTCGCCGAGACGGCGCGGCTCGAATGGGCCATTGCCGAAGCGCTCGATACAGCTTCGCTGCCGGCCCGCAGCCTTGCGGAATACGACAGCACCGACCTTGGGCTGTCGCCGGATATCCTGCTCCAGCCCTCATTGCGACTGATCGTCTCGCACTGGTCGGTCCTATCGGTATGGATGGAGCATCAACAAGGGACGGCGATCGACAAAAAAAACACTTGGACAAGGCGGCCCGAACGGGTGGCGCTGTGGCGATCGGGGAACTACGTGCGGCTTTTTCTGCTCGACCGCGCGAGCTTCGCCTTCTGGCATTCGCTGAAGCACGGCTTCGGCCTTGAGCATGCCACTGACCGCGCCTTGGCACTCGACTCGGCCTTCGACCTGGTTGCAGCGCTTGTGCGTCTGTTTCGCGACAGACTCGTCACCGACGTTCGCGTCCCGGTGCACCCCCTCTCAAACTGAAGGAGACGATCATGACTGCGATAATACCGGAATATTCCACGCCTCGCCCTGCCGGCCTTGTTGGTCTCTACCGACGAGTGATCAAGTTGCCGGAGCGTATCCCATTTTCGCTGGTCCAGCTCGCAGCTCGGTTGGCGATTGCGCACGTCTTCTGGCAGTCTGCACAATCGAAGCTGGCGTCCTGGCCGGTGACGCTGCAGCTGTTCGCCAGCGAATACAATCTGCCCCTCATTGATCCGTCGATCGCGGCGCCGCTGGCGACAACGGCAGAGATCACCGGGGCGGTGCTGCTTTTCCTGGGGCTGTTCTCACGTCTTGGCGCGCTGATGCTGCTCGGCGTCGTTTCAGTGATCCAGATCTTCGTGTTCCCGGAGAACTGGGCCGAGCATCTTCTGTGGGCCTCGTTGCTGCTTCTCGTGCTGACACGCGGCTCCGGCGTGTTCTCGCTCGACTACGTCGCCGAGCGGACTTTTTCGGCATCTGGAAAGTGAAACATTTTCTAACCGAAGGAACTACGGTGCGCATTTTCATCGTTCATGCCACCGCGAGCTCAACAGTTTCAACGGCGCCCCGACACTCGCAGCACGGGGGGCAGCTATCTTCGGCACATGCGGTGTCGGGTCGCCGTAACTTCACGACCGTGCGCAACGCGAACTACTAGCGACAGCAGGCTCAGGAAGCGAATGCGGCAGCCTTTGATGGATTCGCTCCAGATATCCAGGCGGGATGGTCAAGCTTTTCTGGTGCGACGCACTGATCCTGCAGTTTCCGCTCTGGTGGTTCGGACTGCCGGCAATCCTCAAGAGCTGGTCGACGAGTGTTCGCGTAGCTGGCCGCATCTATGTTGGCGGCAAATGGCATGATCGCGGCGTCTTCGCAGGAAAGCGCGCGATTATCCCAAGCCGGCCAGGAAACAGGCATCCATCGATGCACACAAGTAGACGAGCCTCGACGTCAAGGGCTTTCTAAAGGCCGCACTGATCAAGACCGGCGACCGGAACTTCTGTGTCGGTGCATGGAACGAATTGGACAACCCCGCAGCGGCGCGGCCACAGATAATTGGCCTTTTGGATGCGATGCGCGACATGCTTGAGGATCTCGGAGGCGTTCTCGGCGTCACCGATCCTGTCTCCGGAAAGGTCCCGCCGACGCGACGTGAAGTGGCCCATCTCCGGGCTTGGTGTGCAACGCTCGACCACTTATGTGGGCTCAATCGATCAAAATCGAGCAACGCACGAACTACTGGAGCGCGCTCAGCCTTTGACGTATAAATAGCCTGAGATTTCGAGGAGGAAAGCCATGAATGCAGTGCCTCAATGGCGGCTCGCAGGCGACTGGTTCGACATCTGCAGCTGCGATATCCCTTGCCCTTGCGAGTTCGCCCAGCGGCCAACCGGCAATCACTGCCACGGCGTGCTCGCCTGGCATGTGCGCGAGGGTCAGTATGGCGACGTGAAGCTCGACGGCCTGACACTGGTGGCGCTCGGCGAGTTCGAAGGCAATCTGTGGGCCGGCGAGGCAAAGGCCGTGATGGGCATGTATCTCGACGAGAAGGCGAATGAGCCGCAACGCGAGGCCCTGCAGGTGATCTTCGGCGGCCACGCCGGCGGCTGGCCGGCGGGCTTTGCTGCTAATATCGGCGAGATGCGTGGCATGGAGTTCGTTCCGATCACTTTCGAGGTGGCGGGCGACCTGGCTACCTGGCGGGTCGATATTCCTGGCCTCGTCGTTGGGCGCGCGGAAGCGCTTTCGGGTCCGACTACACCACCCGGCAAGCGGGTGCAGACGATCAACCCGCCGGGCTCGGAGGTCGGCCCGGGCCAGGTTGCCACATGGGGGCGTTCTGTCGAGGTAAGCACCAAAGGCTTCGGGCTCGACTGGACCGGCACGGCCCGGTCGAGCAAGCACATTCCGTTCGACTGGACCGGCCCGAACTAGGGCGTGCCGATGCCTGACGCGTTCCCCAGGAAAACGTGGCGGCTTCGGAATTTGCGTGGCATGCCGCTCGGCCTTCTCGCATCGCTCGCCGGGCTGACAGTAGCGGCGTGGGCGCTCACCCTCTACCAGACCTTCAGCATGGATATGCCCATCGGTATTGCCGTGCGCGGCGGGATGGAGGGTATGGAAGGCATGGCCGGCATGGCGATGGCCGGAATTGCGACCGGCGGCTGGTCACTCGCCGGCGCCGCCACCTTTCTCACAGTATGGACTGTGATGATGGCGGCTATGATGCTGCCTGCTGCTGCGCCCATGATCTTTATGTTCGCGGCGGCGCAGGCCAAGCGCGGGCAGCAGGTGGCCGTCCCGACGTGGATCTTCATCGCGGGTTACATGTTCGTCTGGGCGATGGCGGGCCTTCTCGTGTATGTCCTGGTCCAGCTCGCCAGCGAGTTTGCGACGAGCCTCGATCCACCCCAGCGTTCGAAATGGGCACCGCTCGCCCTCGGTGCCACGCTTGGCGTCGCCGGGCTCTACCAATTCACGACCTTCAAGCATATTTGCCTCAGGCATTGCCGTTCGCCGCTTGCTTTCGTTGCGCAGCACTGGCGCGACGGGCGTGTTGGCGCGCTTAAGATGGGGCTGCGCCATGGCGTCTATTGCTTTGGTTGCTGCTGGGCGCTGTTTGCCGTGCTGGTCGCGACCGGCGTCATGAGCGTCGCCTGGATGCTGCTTTTGACGCTGGCCGTCTTCGTCGAGAAGCTGCTGCCCCGTGGCCGCCGCTTCGAAGGTAGTTTCGGCCTTGCGCTGGTGGGCCTTGGGATCGTTGTATCGCTCGGGGTGATCGATATGCCGTGGATGGGGGGCTAGACGAGCAGTAGAATAAGCATCTCTGCTGTGCCGGCAGACGCTTTCGATGGTGACCCATTCGCATCGCGCTGGTTTTTTAGTAGGGTGTGGCGCGGCAAGGCGGCAAGGTTGAGGGTCCGGCGTGACGATAGTCGACGATCGTCTTCTCGAAAGCAGCATGACCAAGGTGGAGCAGGCGCGAGCCTGGAGCCCTCGCGTCATCTCGAAATTCGAGACGCTGATCAGGAGTGCCGACGACCACTCACTCTATCGCGTCAATCCGCTGAGCTTTGCTCGTGACAGGGCAATCGCCGAGCCTGAAGCAATCGACCTCTTCCTTCATGCCACCCGCTGTGGCTTGTTCGACATGAGCTGGGATGTGCTCTGTCCCCAGTCCGGGATGGTGCTCGATAGTTTCGGCGCACTGCGCACGCTGAAGACCCACTACGTTTGTGGCCTGTGCGATGTATCGGGCGACACCGACCTCGACGACTTCATCGAGGTCACCTTCTCAGTGTCGCCGAAGTTACGCCGCCTGCCGTATCACGACCCCGAGACGCTCCCGGTCGAGGATTTTCACTGGAAGCTCCACTTCGGACATGATGGGCGTCTACCGGGGCAAGACGTTCGCTTTCTTGACGTTCTGCGCGGCTTCGTCAGGGGCGTGGCGTTTCTGCCGCCCGGCACCACCACAGTGCTCCGCGCTGACATAGGACCGGGCGCCCTTTCGGGCGTAAACGTGCGGACACAGGCCGCATTCGCCGTGCCAGTATCAGGCAATCCGGTGTCGGCACCGACAGTTCTGAAAGTCGATTATGATGGCAGACGCTTCCTGCCGGCATTGCCCGCCGTTCCACCCGGTCCGATCGTCATGGAGGTGGCGAATACTGGGCCAGTGCGCGGTTCGTTGCTTGTCATCAACTGGCCGCCCGAGCTTTTGGCGCTGACCACCAAGCCGGCGCTCGATTTCGACCCTTATGTTTCAGGTGGAGCGCTGCTTGCGCGGCAAACCTTCCGCCAGCTCTTCCGGTCAGAGCATGTCGACGAGAAGGAGGGGCTCGGCATCCGGCAGATCACCTTCCTGTTCACGGACCTCAAGGGTTCGACCGCCATGTATGAGCGCTTGGGCGACCTCAACGCCTATGCTTTGGTCCGCGAGCATTTCGCTCTGGTCAACGCGACGGTTCAGCAACATTCAGGAGCTGTGGTCAAGACGATTGGTGATGCGGTGATGGCTGTATTTTCGCAGCCGTCGGATGCGATCTCGGCTGCACTCCACATTTTTGACGAGATCGATGGCTTCAACGGCGACCATGACAGGCCGGGGATCATCCTCAAGATCGGGGCCCACTGCGGACCATCGATCGCCGTAACGCTCAACGAAAACCTCGACTATTTCGGCCAGACCGTGAATGTCGCCGCGCGCGTGCAGTCCCTGGCAGAAGGCGGACAGATCTGCATTTCCGAGGCGCTCTACTCCGCGCCAGGGGTCAGCGAAATGCTTGCCGGCCATGACGTCAAGGCCTTTGACGCGGCTCTTCGGGGTGTGGAGGGTGATGCTACTGTCTATCGCATTATGAGGGGATAGACACGATTGCGTCCCACACCATTTCGCACGGTCTGAAACCGGAACTTAGTCTAGGGCGTCCGTCAAGGTCGTGAGCATTTCAATGAAGAGGACACTCCTGCGCGAGGATTGAACTCACCAAAGGCTCGGCGCTGATCGACGGTGAAATCGTCGCAATCGACAGCCAGGGCCGCACGAATTTCTCCATGCTCAAGACTGGCATTGCTGCCGGCATGCCGCTCAAGTTCTACGCCTTCGACCTGCTGGAACTGAACGGCGGCGATCTCTCGGACCAACCGCTCCTCAAGCCCAAGGAACTTGCGGAGCTTTTAGGTGAACGCGATCCCAATGACGCTCTGCAGTTTTCCAGCCATATCGCCGATCATGGGGAGAGAGTTTTCGAGACCATGTGCGCCGGTGGCCACGAGGGCGTCATCGCCAAGCGCGCGGACAGCCGCTATGTCGGCGACCGGACTGCCGCCTGGCTCAAGATCAAGTGCACGAAACGACAGGAATTTGTCGTCGGCGGCTACCGCCCAAGCGACACTGGCCGCGGTATGGCATCGCTGATCCTTGGTACCTATGAGGACGGAAAGCTGATCTACCGCGGCCGCGTCGGCACCGGGTTCACCGAGGCGATGCGCAAATCCATTCTGGCGCAGTTGGAGAAGCGGCCTCTGGACAAGCCGCCTTCGTCTCCGTGCCCCGCGACTCGGCGATCAGGTTGCCGCCTATGCCCTTCCCGGGCCGTAACGAAACGCGACCACCGGTGAAGGTCTGGTCCACGTCCAGTCTTGATCCGGATGCATCATCCTCCGCATCCAGCAAGCTCTGGAGGGCAGCCGGCCATGTCCTTGTTGCCGCCATAGATGGTATCGCTGAACATGCCCTCGTTGGTGTTCAGCCACAGCATTTGAAAGAATGTCTTGGCATCGACGCCGCCGAGATCAAGCTTTCCCTTCTCAAGACCAGACAGGAGTGCATCCTGCGCTTCGGGCGGAAGCTCCGCGAAACGCTTGCCGCCTTGCGAAGCGACTGCATGCTGGTCAATCGCAGTGATCGCTGCGCGGTAGAGCGCGGAAGGCGTCATGCGCGATTGGTAGCCCTGCGTCTCCTCGCCCTTGTCCCAGGGGCCTTGCATGTACCAGCTGCCGCCGCGTCCATACGCGACAGCGAGCTGATGGTCGATAAACAGCGGCACACCACAGCCGCGGGCACCCGGGCCGAGAGCATCCTCAGGGATCAGCCTTTCGGTCGGGCCTCGACAAAGGCGGCCTCATCGGCGGTGAAGACTTTATAGTCAGCCGACTCGAGCGGGTTTGGCGCGTCCGCCTGATGTGGCAGCCATCTGTCACCGTCGCCGCCTTTGACGTCTCGCGCCGAAGCCGCCCCAATCGTGGCCGATGCTGTCTCCGCCATGAAGCCGAACTTGTTGAGCCGCCGTAGGTTTCTCACGGCAGGTGCGACATGGGGCGGCGTATCGGCTAGGACGGATCCGGATCTGCTCTGTTCATATCTCCCGTTCGGACTACGCGAACTTCTTCGCACCGGCCGTTCCACTGGGGCTTCAGAGCCCTAGTTGTCCTGACCAGACCTTACCTAGGGCCGCCATGAACGATCTCTCAATCCTCACCCTGGGGATGATCCTGCTCACCGCTTCTTTGGTGGCGATGATCTCCAGACGGCTGCAACTTCCTTACAGCGTCGGGCTTGTTGCGGCAGGTATCGCGCTTGGCTTCATGCCCGGCGTCGTCGAACTTCCCCTCAGTCGGGATCTGATTTTCACGGTCTTTTTGCCGCCGCTGATTTTCCAGGCCGCACTTGCAATAGAATGGCGTCACTTCCGACTGAATCTGCCGGTCACAGTTCTGCTCGCTTTTCCCGGGGTCGCTATTGCGGCCGCAGTGGTTGCGGCTGGCATGCATTTCCTGCTCGGATGGACCTGGATCGGAGCCGGGCTGTTTGGCGTGCTGATAGCGGCGACCGATCCGGTGTCGGTTATCGCGGCCTTCAAGGAGATGAAGGTTCAGCCCCGCCTTGCTCTGCTTGTCGAATCGGAAAGTCTCCTCAATGACGGCGCAGCCGCGGTTGGCTTCGGCATCCTGGCGGCAATCGCGGCAGGCGCCGAAGCGACGCCCCTGAGCATTGCTGCGTCGCTGTTCTGGACGGTCGCGGGTGGGATTGCCTCCGGCGCGGCGGTGGCAGCTGTGCTGCTTTTGATTGCCGGCCGGACCGAAGACCATCTTGTTGAAATAACCCTGACGACCATCGCGGCCTATGGTTCGTTTCTGCTTGCTGAGGATCTTGGCATGTCGGGCGTGCTGGCTACTCTCACCGCAGGCTTGATCGTCGGCAACGTCGGCTGGAAAGGCGCTATTTCCGCGAATGCCAGAAGTCACGTTCTGGCGTTCTGGGAGTATGCGGCCTTCCTGGCAAATTCGATCGTGTTCATCTTGATCGGCGGCCATGAAGCCCATCAGCCACTTGGGATATTCGCAGGCACCTCAGCGGTCGCCATCATGCTGGTGCTGGTTGGCCGGACATTGGCTATCTATCCTTTCTGTGCCCTACTCGCAGTGACGCCGCTGAAGGTGGATGCCAGCTATCAGCACATTCTGGTCTGGGGCGGGCTGCGCGGTGCCCTCGCTCTGGCCCTGGCGCTTGCACTTCCTTATGACGTCGCCGAGCGCAGTCAAATAATCGTTGTCGCGTTCGCGGTCGTAGCTTTCTCAATCTTTATTCAGGGGTTGAGCATGCCGTGGCTTATCAGACGGATGGGGCTGACCGCCGAAAGGGGAGGTTCGACCAGCACGTGACCGTAGCAGCCGGTGAAGAAGTGGCGATTATGTCGTTGACAACCCTAAACGGAAAGTAGGAATTCGACAGGCCAACATTCGAACTTTGCTAAAATCGGCTGTAGCTATCGCCCAGGATAGCGCGTAGCCTCTCCTCGTCGCCCGTGACGGTTTCCGGCAATCGAGCGTTTGGAAGTGATCAGCATGCTTTCGCCCCAACGGGAGGAAAGCTATGGCTTCCATACAAGAGCACTATTCGAAGATCATCCGCCATTATGAGAACGCGATCTCGATTCAGGATCGGCTCATTGAACACAATCGCCAGTGCGGACTCCCCATTGAGAAGGACGAAGAATATCTGAACCGCTTACGCGACGCTTTGAATGCTGCGCGACGCACACTTAAGAGATCCGAGAAATGGAACCTGAGCCTGTCCAACTCGTTAAAATGGTAGCGGTCGATTCCTCTGGATGTAGCCGCGCCTAATGAAAAGCCCGCCACGGTACCGACCCAGGGCGGGCTTTTCAGCGCTACCCATCCGTGCCAGACCCACTAAGCGGTCGTTTCGCTTGGGGCTATCCGATGATGCTGATTAAGCAGTGCAGCCAAGGCCGTGATGATCTGGGGCATCGCGAACGGCTTGGCGATCATAATGCTTCCCGGAACACCCTCTACGCCCCAGTCAACCGTGCTATCCCCGCTGATGTACACCACAGGAAAGGCGGGATTGGTGCCTCTCAGGTGCTTGGCTAGTTCCCATCCGGTTTTTCCTCGACCTAGTCGAATGTCGGTAACCAGGCTGCTGAAACTTCCCGGCTTCTCGCTAAACGCCTCAATGGCCGCTTCAGCATTGCGAGCTGCCACAACTCGAAACCCGGCCTCTTCCAAGGCCGTTTCGATATCGAGCAAGATCAACGGCTCGTCTTCAACGACCAGAACGAAACTGTTCTCCATGCTGGACCCATACAGCCGTCGCCACGACGCGCAACCCACACTTTAGTGCCATCTAATGTATCGAGCATTAACAATTACGCGTCACTCGTTTAAGCTCTTCTGCCGAGCAGCTGCTCGCTGGGCTGCATGTGAGGGGCTGGAGGGCGCAACTGTCGAGGTCGCGGGCGCTGCTTCTCCACCCTAGCCGGGATTGGCAATAAGGATGTGACAGGAAATTCCGGAAGGTAGCGGGTCAATTTGGGCGCTACCAAATTCTACAGGCAGCACGTCCAGGATCAGTCTCAAGCCGAACCCTTGGTCAAGCTTTGTAGGAACAGGAGGTCCGCCGCTTTCGCGCCAATGGAGCTCGATCCCTCTGGCCGTGGTCTCCCATTCGATACTGACAGTTCCTTCCGCGTTCGAAAGTGCGCCGAACTTGGCGGCATTGGTGCACAGCTCATTGAAGACGAGCGCTAGCGGCACATTCATACGCGCTGGCAGTTTAATGTCCTCGCCGTGAAGTTCAAATCTGTTCGGGGACAAGAAGGGTCTCGCAACGCCCACGATCAGGTCAGTTAGGCTAAAGGGTTGTCCCTGCTGCGCAACAGCCAGATCAGTCGCCTTGGCCAACGCAGCGAGCCTGCCCAGAAAGCCGTTCAGCGCGGCTGGGTTGGCAGCACCTCGTCCGAACGACTGGGTTGCAAGCGCCTGGATCACGCTGAGCGAGTTCTTCACACGATGATGGACCTCGCGCAGCAGCAAGTGCTTCTGCTCGTCACCGCGCTTGCGCTCGTCAATGTCCATCAACACGCCGATGATGCGCTTCGGCTCGCCAGACGGAAAATTTTGAACCTCGGCCCGGAGCAGTCTCCAACGCAATGAGCCATCGGGAAATCGGCAACGGAATTCTGCCTCAAAGTACGGATCAGCAAGGTCGGCCGCTCTGCTGCGGATTTCCGTGATCCTCTCAAGGTCATCTGGACCCAACAACGTGCGAAGTTCGCCAACGGTCGGACAGGAATCCTCCGCCAGGCCGAACATACGGTTGAGCTCGGGGGTGACCATCAAGCGGTCCGCTGGCACATCCAGTTCCCACACCGCCATTCTGGCGGCATCTATGGCCAGTCGCTGTCTGAGTTCGGCCTCTCGCAGCGCATTTTCAGCCTGCTTGCGAGCGGTTATATCCTCGATGGTGCCGAGGAAGCGCACCGCTTTCACGGTGTCGCCGCTCCGTTGAAACACCACCTCGCCGTAGGCCAGAGCCCAACGGATCTCGCCGGTGTCGGCGCGCACGAGCCGATATTCGTATGGCTCGTTGTTCCTGATCTCAGGGTCCAGCGCCATGCGGGCCTGCTCGCTGGTGACCGGCAAATCAGCTGGGTGGGTGACGGCGCGAACTTTCTCGATGGTGATCGACTCGTCCGGAGAAAACCCACAAATCGCCCGGGCCCGGGGCGAGTAGCTCATCTCGTTGGTTTCGAGGTTCCAGTCCCAAATGCCTAGGGGAGCGGCGCGGAGCGCCAGCCTCAGCTTCAGATTATCATCCCTGAACTTATCAAGCGGTCGACGCACGGTTCCCCCAAGACAGCCCAAGTTTACACGACGTTGGTCTCAGCTACGAAACTCATGCTGACGGGCCCGCTGATCCCTGGCGTCCCGACAGGGCGGAATGCAACGAGTTGGCCAGTTTCTCCTTGGAGTAGGGTTTGTCGATGATCGGAGCTCCTCTTGCGAAGTCAGCGGCGCCCTGACCGTAGCCCGTCGTGCACACCATCGGGATGCGCCGTTCTCTCAGGGCGTCTGCGACGCGATGGCTCAACTCCCCGCGAATGTTGAGGTCCAGCACGGCCGCGTCGATATTGTGGGCCGAAATCAGGTCCAAAGCGGCGTCGATCGACGTGGCCGGACCAATGACCTCTACCCCAAGGTCGGTGAGAAAATCGTTTGCCATCATGGCAATCAGGGATTCATCCTCAACCAGGAGGACGCGTCTGCCCAACAGTGTCGTCATTGTGCGAGTATCCCCTCTTGCAGCGGAGCATCAATCTTACAAACAAGCCCTTGGGGCTGAAACTCCATTGCGACTTCTGCCTCCAAATCTGCCGCCAGGCCTCCGACAATCAGCCGCGTGCCAAATCCCCGCTGCGATGGAGACGACACTGCGGGACCGCCCAATTCGCTCCAAATTAGCTTCAGCCGGGGCTTGGGATTTTCGGTGCGAGCCCACTCGACCGAAACTTTGCCGGCATCGTTGGAAAGGGCACCATACTTGACTGCGTTGGTCAGCAGCTCATGAAGCGCGAGTGCGACGGAAAGGGCCTGGTTCGGCTGCAAACGAATCGCTGGCCCGCTCGTTGTGACCCGGTTGGTAAACGTGCCTCGTATCTGGAGACTGTCGGAAACCAGTTGGTCCAATGATGCATGCTCCCAACTGGTCTGGGTCAGGATGTTGTGCGCGGCGGAGAGAGCCATGAGGCGACCCTCAAAGGCGGCATGAGCCTCGGTGGCCGGAGTTCCCCTGAAGGTCTGATGGGCGATTCCCTGGACCACCGCCAGCGTGTTCTTCACACGATGGTTGAGTTCAGCCATCAGCAGGTCTCGCTGGGTCTCTGACCGTTTTCGCTCGCTGATGTCGACGATCGAGGCGAGTGTCATCAAGCCTTCGCTTGTCTGGATTGGGCTGATTCCAATCTCAACCGGCACTTGGCTTCCGTCCTTGCGCCGGGCATACAGGTCTCTGCCCGCACCCATCGGTCGCGCCAGGGGGCGACTTCCATACTTGCCGCGGAACAGGGGATGCGAACTACGAAACTGCTCGGGTACCAGCATTTCGATGCCCTGGCCAATCATCTCCTCCCGCTCATAACCAAAAACGGCTTCGGCATGCAGGTTGACGAGGATGATGCGGCCGTTCCCGTCTGTCATGACCATGCCGCTGGGGGCCGCCTCCACGGCCGATCGAAATCGCTCCTCGCTGTGGCGTAGCGCTGCTTCCGCCCGCTCGCTTTCCGTTATGTCGACATTGACCCCGATCAGTCCGCGAAATTGGCCTTTGGTGGAAAAATGGGGGCGGGCGACGGTGAGCAGGACGCGGTATTCCCCCTTGCGGTTCTTGTAGCGACCCTGGACCGTGACACTAGACTGTGTCGTCAGCGCGTCCATCATCCGGGCTCCGATATCGGCAGCGTCGTCCGGGTGGATGGTCGGGTGCCAACTGAAGGTCGGGATCTCCTCGCTCCTGACACCCCAGAACTCGCGCAGCATGCTGTTCAAATTGGTGCACTTGCCGGATGCGTCACACGTCCAGATCATGACCGGCGCATGTTCGGACATCAGGCGGAACTGTTGTTCGGATGCTCGCAACTCGTCTTCGGCAAGTTTGCGGGCCTCTTCCGCCC
This sequence comes from Mesorhizobium sp. LNHC209A00, assembly GCF_000502915.1. Classification (NCBI taxonomy): domain Bacteria; kingdom Pseudomonadati; phylum Pseudomonadota; class Alphaproteobacteria; order Hyphomicrobiales; family Phyllobacteriaceae; genus Mesorhizobium; species Mesorhizobium sp. LNHC209A00. The sequence continues at coordinate 30,134 of NZ_AYWT01000017.1, read as the reverse complement.
TGGTCCGCTCGAGATAGAATCCGATCTGCCGGGCGATCGTCATCGCAAGATCAAGCTCGTGGCCGGCAAAGGAATGCTTCTGCTCGTAGTAGGTCATGAACTTGCCCACCACTTCGCCTTGCGCAATCAATGGAATGAACGCCAAACCAACGATGCCTTCGCTGGCAATCCTGTCTTTGACGCTGGTCGGTTCAGAGGTCTCTGCGATGTCCGTTACAAGGATCGGCTCCGCATTGCGTTCGCCCGCTTTCCAAGGCGAATGTCCCGCCAGCGCGTGTCGGTAGGAATGGGACAGGCCACGCCACGCCACGAAGCGCATTACCCCTGCGTCGTCGAAAAGCAACATTGACGCCCTTCGACACCCGAGCCCATCACGGATGGCATCCAGGCCAGCCTCGAAAGCTTCGTGATTGGATTTCGCCCGATACAGGCGGTCTGTCAGCACGTAAAGCGCGCTGAGTTCATCCACCCGTTCCGTGAGTTTCTCGCCCCCCGGTATCTGCATCGCCTCCCCTCCTTGGCGAACAAATTAGCACGACGGCATATAACGAAGACGCCGCGTCTTGGTTCCAGTTCGCAAATAAATGGCCGCTTGGCCCATCCAACGCACTAGTCCGCACAGGTGGCGTGAGCTACGCTTACGGTCAGATCATAAGGTAAGCATTGCATTACCGGGGCGGACCGTTGTCCGGCCAGTCCGGAGGGGCTAGATGACCTGCATTGCGAGCAACCGCTACCAAGGCCGCCTGCATTCATCTCATATCTCGTCTGACGCTAGGCTCGCATCGTGGTGCGCCTTCATCCGGGATCAGGTCAACTCATAATAAAAGTCGCAGATCAAATCCGCGACCGTCACAGCTTCAAAATCCGTCATCTTGGCGGGCGTCTCGATAGCGACCGTTTCCATGTTGTCGTGGTCCTCGGCAAGAAGATCCAAGGATCTTGGCGAACTTGATCTTGAACTCTAGGTAAGCCCTATGACCGTCGCTGGTTGGCTGCTCGCGATTCGCGAGGCGAAAGATCGTCCATGAAGCCCATCGCGCATTCGCCGTCACGCCCGTCGACCAGCCACGACATGACAAGCTTGGTGGCGTCATCGATGCCGTCATGTCTATGTGTCGCCAGCGCCTTCCGGGGCAGCTTTGGCTACCGCGACGTTCATTTGCTTGGCGTAGGTAAACGACCAGATTTCATCGACCTGAATGCGCTTACCGGTCAGGTTGGAAAGCTCTTCGTCCTGAAAGGCGGCGCACACCGCACCAGCGTCCGAAGCAGCTTGGCGACTGTGTTCTTGCTATGCCTATCACGCGTGTTTGGCGCCGCGTGAGCATTGCTTGATCTCAGCCCGGATATGGCTTGTTGGGGCAGGGATCCTGTCGGAGGTATGCCGCCTGCAACGTTGCCGATCGCAACCGGCCCATCAAAACATTGGGGATGGTCGGCGGCTCCCGGAGACTATTCGTGGAGGCTAATATAATGTGGCGATCCATGTCTTACGAAATTCGCTTGGAGAGTTACGGCGTTTTTCGGGCCGGTGTTGGGATCAGAAAAGGGTCAAATAGAGCAGGGGACTTGATGGTCATAAAGCGGATCGGAGATGAAGGCCCTGCCAGGAGTACGCTCGCAAGCTCTGTCTATTGCCGGCTTCGCGAAGACCTCCTGGAAGGCCAGTTGGGAGCGAAGGGCAAGCTGAGGGTGGGATGGATCGCTTCTCATTACGGGGCAGGGGCCACCCCTGTGCGGGAAGCGCTCAATCGTCTCGCATCTGAGGGGCTGATCTCACACCACGACCAGCGGGGTTTCGCGATCAAGCCGGTCAGCACCGCCGAGCTCGAGGAACTGACCCGAACGCGTTGCTGGCTGGAAGCCATCGCCCTGCAGAATTCGATAGCTGCGCGCACTTTCGCATGGGAAGAGCATGTCGTTCTCGCGCTTCACCGCCTCGAACGCGCGTCGCGCGGGGAAATGGCAGGAACGCTCAACGCGGACTTTGAGAAGCTGCATCGACAATTCCACCGGACCCTGCTGTCGGGTTGCGGGTCAGCTTGGCTGGCTAGGTTCTGTGACCAGTTGGCCGATCAGGTTTACCGCTACAGGGTCATTGCCAAAGACAACGCAAACGAGCACGGCCTTTGCCTGAACGAACACAGGCTGATCGCCGAACTGGCGGTCGACGGTAACGCCAGCGGCGCCATCGAGGCGCTGATACACCATTATGAGCTGTCCGCAGCCAGGTGCATGGAGCGTGTGTTGCAAAGAGAGCCCAGCAGATCAAACCCGCCTGAATGTGTTCGGGTCCACAATGCGGCCGGTCAATCCGCCTGACGCGAGCCATCTGAGCAGTTAGGCGCGGACCAAGCTCGAAAACGGCGCACCCGCTGCGGTTAGTCAGTGCCTAATGCCGCCGCCGTGATATGATGCGGATAGCGGTCGAACCAGGGCCGATACCTCCTGCTCGGTCTCACAGCCGGGCGCGGTAACCGTACCGTCTGCATTGAGGACGTGCGGTAGGACAGTCGGGCTCACCGAGAAGCGGCGCGTGAGGGCCCAATAGTGGCGAAACTGGCGGTTGAGGATGGTAGCTGGAGAGCGCCACCGCCTTTCCCCACTAAGGCTGAGCGAAGGCTATCGTGATCACATCGAGCGGTTGGCCAGGGCGACGGCGTTGCAATTTGCGCGCCATCGCGCCCACCCTCTATTGGGACGCATTTGCGGTGAATCAAAGCTGGCCTCGCCCGTTGTGACTACAAATGTCGCGAAGGTGGGCGTCCGCCCCTTGCCGCAATGGAGGCGAAATCCGATGAAGCTTATGGCATCTCTCTGTCTGGCGACCTATCCAGACGCGAACTCCCCGAAAATCGCAGCGAACTCGGTTGCCCTTGCCAAGCAGATCGACGCCACGCTTCATGCTATTGCCGTCAACGTCGACATTCCAGACGTCTCAAATGCGCTCTCAACCTACTTGATAGATCTTCCGTTCAAGATACAGGAAGCAGAGGCGACCAGTCGCAAGCAGGGCAAAGCTCTGCTTGAGGCAATCCTCCAGGAAGCCTCGCGGGGCGAGGTAACCGTGGATACGCGGGAACTGTCCGCGCCATTGGCTCTTATGGGCGATGTGGCCGCTAAGTATTCCCGGTATTTCGATATCTGTCTTGTCGGCTGGGCGCCTGCCAACCAGACGGAGCGAATGATGGCTGAGGCGATTCTGTTCGGCTCGGGGCGGCCGACCCTACTTCTTCCCGACTCCACGGACGTTGGGGTGCTAGGACATATCGTCATCGCCTGGGATGGCAGCCGCGTGGCCGCACGTGCCGTTGCAGACGCGAGGGTGTTTCTCGAACGTGCCTCCTTGATCACCATTGTGACGGTGACCGACGAAAAGCCGCTTCCGGGCCAGGGCATTGGCGAACGACTAGCGCTGGGCTTGAGGGCGCGCGGTCTGGTGGCGGAGGCTGCCTCAATCAAGGCTGGGGACAGTTCGATCGCAACAGCGCTGCAGGAGCACGCGCTCAAGATCGGCGGCAACCTGCTTGTCATGGGCGGATATGGCCATTCCCGCGTCAGGGACTTCGTTCTCGGCGGTGCGACGGAAGGCATTCTCGCGGATCTGCGTCTGCCTGTCCTGCTGTCGCACTAGGTCGCGGCGTCATGAAAGGGATTCGCGACATAAACCCTATTCTGCGTTTCCACGGCGCAGCCCATGGTGTCACCGGCTCATGCTATGAACTCGCAACCCCTCGCTGGCGGGTTCTCGTCGACTGCGGCCTATTTCAGGGATCGAAGTCCGAGCGGGAATTGAACTACGGCGCATTCCCGTTTCCAGCGGACGCGATTGACGCTGTCATCCTGACGCACGCGCATATCGACCACAGCGGCCTTTTGCCGAAACTGGTCAAGCAAGGCTTTTCTGGTCCGATCCATGCGACTCGCGCCACAATCGATCTTTGCTCGGTCATGCTGCCAGATGCGGCGCATATCCAAGAAATGGAAGTGGAACACCTGAATCGCCGCAACGCGCAGCGCGGGCGGCCGCCCGTCGAGCCGATCTACAGTCAGCAGGATGCCGCCGCGTGCATGACATTGTTCCGGGCAGTTGAATACGGCGAATGGACTACCGTCGCCGAAGGCCTTCGCGCACGTTTCTGGAACGCCGGCCACCTGCTTGGTTCGGCATCGGTCGAGCTTGACATCGACGGACAGGATGCGCCGCTGCGTATCATATTCTCGGGCGATATCGGGCCCGGCCACAAGCTGCTCCAGACCGATCCTGAAGGTCCAGCCGGGGTGGACTATCTGATCTGCGAATCGACCTACGGAGACAGGGACCGGCCCGATGTCTCGCCCGAGCAGCGGCGATCGCAGCTCGGCGACGTGGTGCGTGGCGCCGCCGATCAACATGGCCCGCTGGTCGTTCCGTCCTTCGCAGTGGAGCGCACGCAGGAACTGCTGGTCGATCTCCATCTGCTCATGACGACCGGCGCCGTGCCGACAGCTCCAGTCTTCGTCGACTCGCCGCTGGCGACGCGCGCCAGTGCGATTTTCGAGCGGCACGCCAACGAAATCGAACAGGGTGACGTGCTGCGCCAAGCTCTCAACTCAAAGGAGTTGCGTTTCACCGAGACGGTGGAGCAGAGCAAGGCAATCAATCGCCTGAACGGCTTCTTCGTGGTCATCGCCGCGAGTGGCATGTGCGACGCGGGGCGTATTCGGCATCATCTAAAGGCCAATCTCTGGCGCAGGAACGCTACGGTGATGATCGCCGGGTTCCAGGCCCAAGGTTCTCTCGGCAGGATACTGCTCGACGGGGCGCGTCGCGTGCGCATTCAGGGTGAAGAGGTCGAGGTCAAGGCGCGTATCAGTCTGTTCGACCTCTATTCCGGCCATGCCGACGCCGGCGAACTAGTCGCATGGCTCAAGGCTCGAACTCCGGTGAGGCAGCAGGTGTTCCTTACGCATGGCGAGGAGGCTGGACTCAACGGCCTGCGTGGCAGGCTTGCAGGACTGATACCCAACTACAAGATCATTATCCCGAGGCTAGACGATGCTTTCCAATTGACCCCCGGTCGCAGTTTGCCGGTCGAGGTCAACGAGCCTCGCCGTCTGAGACCAGAAAAGATTGCCCGCCTCGACTGGCACAATGACCTTTCAAACCTTCTCCTTGACGTAAACGAGGCGGTCAGCGCCGCAGCCGACGAACGGGGTCGCGCAGCGATGATCAGGAGGATGCGCAGGGCGCTTGAGGACAAGGACGCGTAGGGGCCGCGCGCGCGCGCGCGTTGGTGTCCATTCGCTGCAGATCGACGAACACTGGCTCATGTCGCAGTCCAGGCGACAGGGCGCTAACAGGCGATGGGAGCCAGACATGACCGAGCATAAGACAATACCAGCTTCCGGCGACCGGCTTTCAGAGCGCCAGCTGCGCGACATTGATGCCTATTGGCGCGCCGCCAACTATCTGACGATCGGCCAGATCTATCTGCTCGACAATCCGCTGCTGCGGGAACCGTTGCGGCTGGAGCACGTCAAGCCGCGTCTCCTCGGCCACTGGGGAACGTCGCCGGGTCTAAGTTTCATTTACGCGCACCTCAACCGCATCATCCGCCTCAGGGACACGAATGTGGTCTACATCTGCGGCCCCGGCCATGGCGGCCCGGCAATGGTGGCGAACACTTATCTCGAGGGCACGTATAGTGAGCTCAATCCCGATATTTCGATGGATGAGCAGGGAATGCGCAAACTGTTCCGGCAGTTCTCGTTTCCCGGCGGCATCCCGAGCCATGCCGCACCAGACGTGCCCGGCTCGATCCATGAGGGCGGCGAGCTGGGCTATTCGCTCTCGCATGCCTATGGCGCCGCCTTCGACAATCCCGATCTGGTCGTTGCCTGTGTTGTCGGCGACGGTGAAGCGGAAACAGGGCCACTCGCCACCGCATGGCATTCCAACAAATTCCTCAACCCCGCGCGCGACGGGGCGGTTCTGCCGATCCTGCACCTGAACGGCTACAAGATTGCCAATCCAACCATCCTGGCCCGCATTCCCGAAGACGAATTGCGGTCGCTGTTCGTTGGCTACGGCTATGAGCCGTTGTTCGTAGAGGGCTATGAGCCGGCCCTTATGCATGAGCGAATGGCGAGCATGCTCGACGATGCGTTTGATCGGATCCAGGTTATCCAGCATGCGGCACGCAAAGGATCTGCGGCGATCGCGTCACGGCCGAGATGGCCGATGATCGTGCTGCGCAGCCCCAAGGGGTGGACGGGGCCGAAAGAGGTTGACGGCCTGAAGACCGAGGGCTTTTGGCGGTCCCACCAGGTTCCGTTGTCAAGTCTTGCGGAGAACCCCGCCCATCTCAAGCTGCTTGAGGAGTGGCTGAAAAGCTACCGCCCAGAAGAGCTGTTCGATGCCGCCGGCGCTCCTGTCGCCTCGATCAGCGCCACGGCACCGCAGGCATCAAGACGGATGAGCGCCAACCCGCATGCCAATGGCGGCCTGCTGCGCAGGTCTCTCGATCTGCCGGCGTTGCAAGATCACGCGATTGCGCTCGGGCGCCCTGGCGCCATCAAGGCCGAGTCGACGCGGGTTATGGGCAGCTTCCTGCGTGATGTCATGCAGTTGAACGAGGCCTCGAAGAACTTCAGGATCGTCGGCCCGGACGAGACTGCCTCAAACCGCCTTCAGGACGTGTTTGAAGTGACCGAGCGTGGCTGGATGGAAAAAACCCTGCCCGAAGACGTTCATCTCGGGCGTGATGGCCGGGTGCTCGAAATCCTCTCCGAGCACACCTGCCAGGGCTGGCTGGAGGGCTACCTGCTCACCGGGCGCCATGGCCTGTTTTCCTGCTACGAGGCGTTCATCCACATCGTCGATTCCATGTTCAACCAGCATGCGAAATGGCTGGATGCTTGCCGCGACATCCCTTGGCGGCGGCCGATCGCATCGCTGAATTATCTGTTGTCGAGCCATGTCTGGCATCAGGAACACAATGGCTTCAGCCATCAGGATCCCGGCTTCATCGACGTTGCTCTCAACAAGAAGGCCGATGTCGTGCGGGTCTACCTGCCGCCGGACGCCAACACCTTGCTGTGCGTGACCGACCACCTGCTGCAGACATGGAACCGCATCAACGTCATCGTCGCCGGCAAGCCACCGTCATGGCAGTGGCTGTCGATGGACAAGGCAATCGTTCACTGCAGGGCAGGGATCGGCATCTGGGACTGGGCGTCGACACATGATGGGGCTGAGCCTGACGTCGTAATGGCTTGCGCCGGCGATGTTCCAACCCTCGAAACTCTGGCCGCCGTGCAGATCCTCAGGCAACAGGTTCCTGATCTCAGGATCAGGGTGGTCAATGTCGTCGACCTGATGACGCTACAGCCAAAGGAATATCATCCGCACGGTCTGTCGGATCGCGATTTCGATGCGCTGTTCACCGCCGACAAGCCGGTCATCTTTGCCTATCACGGCTATCCCTGGACGATCCACCGCCTGACCTATCGACGCACCAACCATGACAACATCCATGTCCGCGGCTACAACGAGGAGGGCACGACCACGACACCCTTCGACATGACGGTGTTGAATGGCCTCGACCGGTTTCATATCGTCAAAAGCGTCCTCGACTGGGTTCCGCGATTGAAGAGCATGCGGGTCGGCCTGAAGCAGGCGATGGACAGCAAGCTGCTTGAACATCGAGCCTATATTCGCGCCCATGGACAGGATATGCCGGAGATCCTTGAGTGGAAGTGGGAACAGGATCCTGATGCGGCGCCGAAGCGTCCAGATTGAGCGGATGCCCGTCGGCAAGCACACAGGGACGGCAACGTATCGGATGGCTTCATGACGGGTGCGATCCTTGTCCTGAACGGCGGTTCTTCGAGCCTGAAGTTCGCCGTCTTCGAGGGACGTGAGCAATTACCGCTGCTGCTGCGCGGCAATGTCTCCTCTCTCGGTCAACAACCGCGGCTGCGCGTCGAGGCCGCGGCCAACAGGTCCGAGATCGACAGAAGCCTGGGTGACGCACCGATCGACATGGACAAGGCGTTCGCGGCGGTCGCCTCCGTGCTCGCCGATAGCGGTTTCCTGCGTCGCATCGCCAGGGTAGGACACAGGATCGTTCACGGTGGCCGTGACTTCACCGAAGCGACGCTGCTTGACGAACGCACGCTCAAAGCACTGCGCCTGCTCGAGCCGATGGCGCCTATCCATCAACGGATCAATCTCGAGATTGTCGCGCTGGCCACGAAACTCTTGCCGCAGGCTCTCCAGATAGGGTGCTTTGACACGGCGTTTCATTCAGCCCGGCCGGAGCTCGCCAAAATCTACGGGCTGCCGCGCGCGATGACTGAGACGGGCATCGTTTCCTACGGCTTTCATGGGCTGTCCTACAGCCACGTCGCTGCGAAGCTGCGTGGCCGATATGGCGCACGGGCCGGCGGTCGGGCCATCGTCGCCCATCTCGGCAGCGGCGCCAGCCTATGCGCTATGCACGCCGGACAAAGCGTCGCCACGACGATGGGGTTTGCGACGCTCGACGGCCTGGTGATGAGCACGCGTTGCGGCGCGCTCGACCCAGGCGTCATCCTTCACTTGCTGCAGGAACGGCGGATGTCTGCAGAAGGATTGGTCACGCTTCTCTACGAGCAATCCGGACTGCTTGGAGTGTCTGGAATATCGGGTGATATGCGAACACTGATCGCCTCAGAGGATCCCGCCGCCGCCCAGGCTGTCGATCTATTCGTTTATCGAATCGGACGTGAGATAGGATCGCTGGCCGCTGCCATGAGAGGACTGGACACGCTGGTGTTCACGGCCGGCATCGGAGAAAACGCGCCGTTGATCCGGGAGAGGATTTGCGTTGCCGCTGCCTGGCTTGGAGTCGGTCTCGACGAGGAGCGAAACCGAGAAGGCGAGGAGGTGGTCAGCAATGCGACTTCCCGCGTCGATGTCCTTGTCATTCCAGCGGATGAAGAAAGAGCTGTGGCCGCGGAAATTCTCGTCTTTCGATCTGCCGCGTCCACAATGGCCCGCGAAGGACCGCGTTAGCTAAGCCGCTGATCGCGCCCCCAACTCCCGCCGAACCAGAACAAGCGTGGCATCGTCGGGATCGGTCGTGACGGTGAAACCCATGTCGCGCTCGACCTCGATCGCGGCACGATTCTCACGGCTCTCGATCGACTCGATGGCTTCGAGGCCAAGGTCTTCGGCATATTTCGCGATATAGGCGAGCAACTCCCAGCCAACGCCCAGATGCTTGCGATCCGCGCGAATGCAGATCGCGACCTCACCGGTTCGGTCGGCACGATCGCTTGCCAGCGTCGCAACGGCGATCAGCATCCCGTCGGTCGAGAAGGCCAGAAAATTATGGATATGCGCGTCGTCTGAACGCGTCATCGCCACCAGCCGTTCATGCGAAACTTCCTTCATGGCGCCGAGGAAGCGGAAGCGCAGGTCTTCCGGAGTCACATGGGTGAAGAATTCCGCCAGGGTTGGCTCGTCCTCGGGCCGAGCAAGGCGTACTCCGAAACGAAATCCAGTACGTGTGGTAATTGCGCCGTTCGTGGACATGGGTGGAACTCTAATCCTGAGTTGTTCTGAATGGCCGGATGCCGCGGAATCAAGTGGATATGGCTTCCTATGGATATCTCGGTACCACCGTTCGACGATGTCTTGTCATTCGCTCATGCAATGGAGCGCGTCGTGCTTGACGATTTCGATGCTGCGCAGGTTGAGGAGGCGGATGACGCCCTTGTCCTTCAGCCGGGTGAAGACCCGTGAGACGGTCTCGATGGTGAGGCCGAGATAGTCACCGATGTCCATACGCGACATTGGCAGTTCCACCTGCCGCAAGCCGCCCTGGCGCTCCGCCATGTCGATAAGGAATGCAGCCACGCGTTCGATGGCGTTCTGGCGACCGAGAACCAGCAGGTGTTCCTGGGCCCGGGTCAAACCCTTGAGCGCCAAGGGCAGCAGCTGGCGCGATATGTCCGCGCCGGCAGTGAGTCGCAAGACACGGACAGCGGTCGCGTTGATTGCCTCTGCAAAGAAATGATGTGTCGTGTCAGCCTCGAAGCCGAATGTCTCTCCAGCCAGGTGAAAGGCGCTGATCTGCCGGCGGCCGTCGGCAAGCAGGCGGTAGATGCGCACGGCGCCGAACTCCACCTGATAGAAGGCACCGGCCTTCTCACCCTGGGCATAGATTTCCGCGCCGGCGGGAAAAAAGCTGACCGGCTGCAGAGGCGCGGGGTCGAACGCGTCCGGCAGGCTTGGCTGAGCAGAGTGCGACGACAACGAAATCCTGGAGGCTGTGTAGGCGTGCATGGCTGTTTTCCCGGTTGTTCCGTGACACAGCAATCGCGCGAATCCGCAGGCCGCGAAATTCGGTTATATCCCTACGGGAAACTACTTAGGACGGAGCGGACGTCGGGTTGAAAACATCGATGTCACGGGTGAGGCGGCGCGCCGGCTTCGAACCACGTTCCGCACTCGCCTTTGACAATTTTGATGGCGTCATCCAGCTTGCCGATGACGGCAGGCTTGCCCATTGCTTTAGCGAACTCGAATGCGGCACGGACCTTCGGCCCCATAGAGCCCGCTGGAAAATTTCTTTCAGATATTTCCCCGGGGCTCACGCGCCGGAGCGCCCGAGCAGTCGCTGTTCCGTAATCGACATAAACGGCGTCGACGTCAGTCAGCATCAGCAGCATGTCGGCCCTCAATTGACGTCCAAGAAGCGAACTTGCCAGATCCTTGTCGATAACGGCCTCGACTCCGCGGAGACTGCCGTCATCCCGGGCTATCACCGGAACCCCGCCGCCGCCGGTGCAGATGACGATCACACCGTGTTCGACAAGGAACGAGATCACGGAAGCTTCCAGGATCTCCAGCGGCTTGGGCGAGGGCACAACACGGCGCCATTTGTCGCCATCGGGCGCAATCTGCCAGCCGCGTTCCTCGGCAAGCCCGCGGGCCGTTGCCTGATCGTAGACCGGGCCGATTGGCTTCGTCGGATGAGCGAAAGCAGGATCATGCGGATCGACCCTCACCTGCGTCAGCAGGGTCGCAAATAGCCTCTCTTTGAGGAGGTTGCCGAGTTCCTGCTCAACGACGTACCCGATCATGCCTGCGCTTTCGGCGCCGAGCACGTCGAGTGGAAATGTCCGGCCATCCGAAGTGGCCGCTGCCTGCAGGGCCAGAAGTCCCACCTGCGGACCGTTGCCGTGCGTGACTACGATCGAGTGCCCTTCGCCGACGAGTTTGGCCAATACAGCCGCAGCGCGCACGATGTTGGCGCGCTGGTTCCCGGCCGTCATAGGTTCTCCACGGCGTAGCAGTGCGTTTCCGCCGAGCGCAACGACGATAAGCATCTCAGTTGCCGATCGTGGCGACGAGCAAGGCCTTGATCGTATGCATGCGGTTCTCCGCCTGGTCGAAGACGATCGACGCAGCCGACTCGAACACCTCGTCGGTAACCTCCATGCAGTCGATACCGTATTCCTTCGCAACGAAGGCGCCGATCTCTGTATCGGTGTCGTGGAATGCCGGCAGGCAATGCATGAATTTGACGTGGGGGTTGCCGGCGGCAGCCATCACCTCGCTGTTGACACGATACGGCGTCAAGAGACGAATACGGTCGGCCCAGCCGGATTTGTCCTCGCCCATCGACATCCAGACGTCGGTGTAGATGAAATCGGCGTCCTGGACGCAGCCCTTCACGTCTTCGTCGAGCCGGAAGCGTCCACCACTGCGTTCCGCCAGGTCCTGGACGTGAGCGCAGAACTCCCGGTCGGGCCAGAGCTCCTTCGGCGAGGCGATGCGCATGTCGATGCCGACCTTGGCGGCACCCAGCGCCAGCGACAGCGCGACATTGTCCCGGCCCTCGCCGACAAAGGCGACGGTCATGTCGGAAAGATGCTTGTGCGTGAATTCACGCATGGTCATGAAATCGGCGAGGATCTGCGTCGGGTGCGCCTCGTCGGTGAGACCGTTGTAGACGGGCACACCCGCATACGTGGCAAGCAGTTCGGCCTGGTGCTGGCCAAAGCCGCGATACTCGATCGCATCATACATGCGGCCGAGTACGCGCGCCGTGTCCTTCATGGATTCCTTGTGGCCGATGTGGCTGCCGGTTGGGCCGAAGTAAGTGACGTGGGCACCCTGGTCATAGGCCGCCACCTCGAACCCCGTCCGCGTGCGTGTCGAATCCTTTTCGAAGATCAGGGCGATGTTCTTTCTGGCAAGCCGCGGGATTTCGTGACCGGCGAGCTTGGCCGCCTTGAGATCGGCCGCCAGCCTGAGAAGAAAGCGGATCTCGTCTGCCGTGAGATCGTCCAGGGTCAAGACGGAGCGGCCATGAAGGTTGATCGACATGGAGATTTCCTTTCGAGTCAATTCGGATCGCGGACAATCGGACAGGTCATGCAGTGCCCGCCACCACGGCCGCGGCTGAGCTCGGCGCCCTCGACGGTGATCACTTCAATTCCGGAACGGCGCAAAAGTGTGTTGGTGTAGACGTTGCGGTCGTAACCAATGACCACGCCGGGCTCGACCGCAACGACATTGTTGCCATCATCCCATTGCTCGCGCTCGGCCTCGTATCGGTCGCCACCAGTGGCGATGATCCGCAGCGACTTCAGCCCAAGGGCTTCGGCGACCACCGTCGTGAACGGCTTTGTCTCATCGGTGACCTCGACCGCTGCCTCTCCATCCCCCGGCCGCAGCGAGAAGGTGCGCAGCCGGTCGACCACAGGCGGGTACATGGTCACCAGATCGCGATCGCAGAAGGTGAAGACGGTATCGAGATGCATGAAACTGCGGTCGCGCGGCATCAGTGCGGCAATCACGCGCGTGGCTTCACCAGCCGCGAACAGGCTGCGCGCGAGGCCGCCCACGGCTTGCGGCGTGGTGCGCTCCCCCATGCCGACGAGGACCGTTCCACCCCCGATCGGCATGACATCGCCGCCTTCAAGGCTGGTACCGGCACCCAAGTCTGGCGACACGAAGGGTATCCCACTTTCGCGAAAGCGGGGATGGAAGCGGTAGACGGCTTCGACATTGGCCGCTTCAGGGCGCCGTGCCGGCCAGTACATGGAATTGACCGAAACAGAACCGTAGATCCAGCAGGAGCTGTCGCGGGTGAAAAGCTGGTTCGGCAGCGGCGGCAGCACGAAATCCTGGGGCGCCAGCGTTCTTCCAGTCAGGCCTTTGGGCTCAAAGGGAAGCTCGGCCCGGGCAATACCCCCGACGAGGTAAGACGCCAGCAGGTCGGATGGCATCTCGTTGAGCCATCCGCGCAGCTCGTCGACCATGTCGAGCCCGACGACGCCTGGATGAACCCGGCGGTCGAGAAGCCAGTCGCGGGCCTTGGCAAGGCTCATCGTCTGGGCCAGGAGGTCCCCGAAGGAATGCACCAGTACGCCGCGTTCGCGCAACGCATCGACGAAAACATCGTGTTCCTGGCGGGCTCGCTTGACCCACAGTACGTCGTCGAAGAGCAGCGCCTTGCAGTTTTCCGGTGTCAGCCTGCGTAGGCTGAGGTCCGGACGGTGGACCATCACCTCGCGCAGGCGGCCGACTTCTGAATGCACACCCAGGCTTGTCATCGCGCCAATCCTCTCACAGCGGGCTGATGGCGCCGGTCCACATCTCGTAGACGGCGAGGATGGCGACAGCGATGAGGGTTCCGGCGAGGGCTGCTTCGGCAGGATGGAACACGCGCTGGTTGGTTTCGCGGCGCGCCCAGATGTAGAATATAATGCCAGGCGCATAGAGGATCGCGCACATGAACAGGTAGGCAGGTCCCGCCGCGTATACGAGCCACAGCCCGTAGACGGTTGCTAGCAATCCGGCAAAAAGCGGTCCGATGCGCTGCTCGCCACTTTCGTAGCTCTCGCCGGTCAGCGCGAGCTTGGCCGCGTAAGCTCCGGAAAAGATGTAAGGAACCAGGATTGCGGCCGACGCGATGTAGAACAGCGCCTGGTAGGTGCTTTGGGCGAAAAGCGTGATCACCAGGAAGGCCTGGACGAGCAGATTGGTGATCAGAAGCGAGGTCGAAGGCACGCCGCGCTCGCTTTCATGGCCGAAGAATTTGGGCATCGTGCCATCCTTGGCGGCGACATGCGGGATTTCGGCGGCCAGCAGCGTCCAGCTGAGGAAGGCGCCCACCACGGACACGACAAGCGCGACGTTGATCAGGATGGCGCCCCAGGGGCCGACAACCGCCTCCAGGACACCCGCCATTGATGGGTTCTTCAGCGCGGCAAGTTCGGGTTGGCTCAGGATGCCAAGCGAGAGCAACGACACCAGGGCATAGAGCGCGAGGCAAGTGACGAAGCCGAGTACTGTCGCCATGGCGATATCCTTGCGGCGTTCCGCCCGACCAGAGAAGACGCTGGCGCCCTCGATGCCGATAAACACCCAGAGCGTCACAAGCATGGTGCTTTTGACCTGCGCGGTGATCGAGCCGAGGCTGGCATTGCCGAGGCCAGTGAAGTCGAGAGACCAGACCTGAAGCTTGAAAGCAACGGCAACAACTCCGACGAACAGGACGATCGGAGCAATCTTTGCGACCGTGACGATGAGGTTAACGACGGCAGCCTGCCGGATACCGGCGAGAACCAGGACGTGGATCAGCCACAGCAGGATCGAAGCGCCGAGCACCGCCTGCCAGGTGTTTCCGTCGCCGAAAGCTGGGAGGAAATAGGACAGGGCGCTGAACACGATCACCGCGTACGAGACGTTGCCGACCCAGGCGCTGATCCAGTAGCCCCAGGCGCTGTTGAAACCGATAAAGGGTCCAAAGCCGGCGTTGGCGTAAGCGTAGGGCCCGGCATCGAGCTCGGGTTTGCGGGTCGCAAGCGATTGATAGACGAAGACCAGTGCCAGCATGCCGACTGCGGTGATCGCCCAGCCAATCAGGATGGCGAGAGGACCGGCACCGGCTGCCATGTTCTGCGGCAGGCTGAACACCCCGGAGCCGACCATGGAACCGATCACCAATGCGGTCAGGGAACCCAGTCGAAGTTTCGTTGGCGCCTCGGTCGCTACTTTCGGAACAGGGATGTTGATGTCAGCCGTAGTCATGATGCTCTCCCCAATTTGAAAGCTCTGATGGGAGGCAATTAACAGGAGATTGGGGAGGCAGCTTTGATGCGGGTCAATAAGCAGTTGCTGAATAAAAAGAGTGGGCGTTGGTGTTCCGGTTTCTGGGTCGCCGCACCAATGCCTGCTCTTATCTTGTCCGCTCCGCCCACGTCACATCGCGCGCTTCCAGGCCATGTTGAACAAGGAGCGACCGACTTGCGCCCCCGAAATCGGCCAGCGCAAATCGGATTTGGTCTATTGGTAGGTCGTCAGGCGATGTCCGCCGGCTCGGCTTTGCGTTTTCGCCCCGTGATCATGGCACGTACCAGGTTTTCGCGATGGCGGAAGCTTGCCAGCGCGACGCCGCCTATATGAAAAAGGACCAGCACAAGTAAGCAGTGCGCGCTCAGGCTGTGCGCCGTTTCGACCCACGCCACGCCGAAATAGGTGTCCGTCGTCATCAGCCAGCCGGTCAGCGCGGTTAAAGCCATTGCAGCCAGCAACACAACTACCATCGCGCCGCCAGCCGGATTGTGGCCGATGTAGCGGGCTTCGCGACCGCTCAGCAACGCTAAGAGGTAGCGTAGCACCGTCGCCGGATGCCGCACGAATTGTGAGAAACGCGAATAGGGCGAGCCCAGAACGCCCCACACGAGCCGCATCGCGACCAGCCCGGCAGCGGCGTATCCAGCCCAGTGATGGATATTCTCCGAGGAATGAGAGGTGAGCCAGGCCGTGACGAAGCTGAGCACCAGTGTCCAGTGGAAACTTCGCACGACCCGATCCCAGACCCGCACCATCTCAGGAGATAGCTGCGCGTCCGCGGCTGCCGAAGCGCTCAGATCAGTTTTCGCCGGCTTCGGCATTGTCGAGCTTTTCAAGGGTCTCGGCATTGTAGGCCAGGTTTACTTTCTTGCCGGCCTTGTCGACCGCATAGACCTCGTAGCAGCCCTTCTCCACCTTGATCTGTCGGACAGTGAGGCCTTCGCCGGTCAACTGCGCCTCGAGAGTTGCTTTCGGCTTGAACTGTGATTTCGGGGCAGTGCTGCAGCTACCGCCGGCGGCGAGTGCTGGCCCTGCAATCAAGCCCGCGAGGGCGGCTAGAACAAGAGTGCGGTACATGATGGCTCCATTTTCAAGAGTGGGCGCGGATGTTGCGCCTGTGGATGGGATTTCGGGCTTCAGTCAGACGGCGACACGACCGTCATTGGTGCGGCATAACCAATTCAACCTGACAACTGGCTGACAGCTCGATCGGCGTCACCGATCGGGCTCGCGCCGGACGATTTGATCTGGCGCAAGGACGGCGGGTGACACCGCAAGCAGGATGACGGCAGGATGACGAGCGCTTCTGCTGCCGTCCTGAAAAGAGGATCGCTATGAAAACCATATCCAGGAGAGTAGTGCTCGGGTTTGCTGCCGCAATGCTCATGGCCGGCAGTGCCGGCGCCGTCTACGCTGCTTCGCTTGTACAGGTCTCGCTGTGGGACAAGGGCGCGAGTACGGAGATGCCGATGGGGCTTGCATATGCAGCGCCAGGACTCGATCTCGCCAAGGCGACTATGGGCATCAAGGCTTTGCCCGGTGCGGTGAAGGCCGGAGCGGTCACATTCAATGTGAAAAATGACTCCAAGGACGCCGTTCACGAGATGATCGTGATGTACCTTGCCGATCCGAGCAAGCCGCTTCCTTACGTTGAGGCCGAGAACCGGGTCGACGAGGACAAGGCCGGCGACAAGGGCGAGGTGTCGGAGCTCGATCCCGGCAAATCAGGCACATTGACCGTCGATCTGAAGGCTGGAAAATACCTGCTTATCTGCAACGTGCCAGGCCACTATGGCGCCGGCATGTGGGCCGAATTCACCGTCGAGCCATAGGCACTAGAGTTGGCAGCCTCTTGGCCGGAACCTGCGACCGTCGCAGTTTCGAAGCTTGCCTGGGTCGCCGTCTTGCCGGTTTGGGCGCTGCATAGGGCCTGGTGGCTCTGGCTTTGTTTGCGACGCCGGCAAAAAATGGCTTTGAACCGCTGTCCCGGTTTCTGGATCGCCAGCTAAAGCGCTCGCTCGCCGAGCTTGCGCATTTGCCGGATCCACTTCGCCCGCCTCGCATCACTGGCGCCCGCGACCGTCCCGAATAGGGTCTGCCGCACCGGTGTGATACCGACAAAATGGAGGATGCTTCGCCGCATGCCAGCGACGCCGTGTCCTAAGAACCATAACCGGTAAAGAACGGAAGGCATGCCCATGGTCACCACGACGCGAGCAGAGCGGCCGCGAAGCAGCGTTTTGGTGAACCCGCCGCCCTTTTCTGGGTAGGCAAACGCCGCTCCTGGTCGCATCACCTGCTCTAGAAATGCCTTGAGCATTGCCGGCATGGTGCCGAGCCACAGCGGAAAAACAAACACGATGTGCTCGGCCCAGACGATCGCTTCAACGGCATCCCTGAGACTGCCCGGGATCGCGCCGTGTTCGAACTCCTGCATCGTTCGCAGAATCGGAAAATCGAGCCCTGCCAGATCGACTCGGCGGACGACATGTCCCGACTGTTCCGCGCCCTCCCTATAAGCCTTCGCAAGACCACGGCAGAGCCGGTCAGGAGACGGGTCGGGATGACCGACGACGATGAGGATGCGTCGCGACATGGTGTGCCCCGGGGGAGCCTGGCGTTGCAGCGTTAGGGACGCTCGACCCTTGCTACCTGATAGGTGTGCATGGCGCCGTTGCGCTCGATCGACACATATTCACCGGTCACGAACCGTTCGTCGCTGAGATGGAAGCCAATCTCGTCGTCACGATCGCCTTCGGCGTAGTCGAAAAACCACTGGCCGCCGGGCTTACGCCGGAGCTTGCCTATCAGATCCTGCTCGCCGGTGCGAAACCGGCGAACGCGACAAGAGGCCCTGTGCGATTTCCACTCTTCCGCATCGAGCCGGCCTTCGCCGGTCAGCGGTGCAAGCACGTCGTAGCCCTCCTCACGGTCACCTTCCGGATGATCTTTCTCGCGGGCAAGCAGCAGCCGAACATGTCGGAATTTCGGGGTGAGGTCTTTCAAATCTGTCATGGCGAACTCCTTTCAAGGAATTCCATAGAGCGGTCGCAGACCCTGGCCCTTGATCCGCATCAAGGAAGGCTCAAGAAAACGTTTCAATCAAGGGCTGAGCAACAACATGGCGCAGGTGCCCGCGGTCGCGGCGGCGAGGGTTGCGCCGGCCAGCGGCAACCAGAACCGGAACGGACCGGTGGAGATTGCGAGCAGCAGGCGAACGATCGCATTTGCCGCCAGCGCGCCAAGCACTGCCTGACCGATAGTCTCGACAGGGACCGACTGCTTGACCAGCCGCAAGGCACTGAGCACCGAGACATCGACATCGAACGTGCCTGCCAGCGCCGAGGTTACCTGCAAGCCACGGCCGCCGAATTGAGCTGCCAATCCAGCGCTCGCGGTTGCGACGATCGCAAAGAGCAAGGCGAAGAGCAGCAACGGGCCCAGTTCGAATGGATTGCGCACGATAGCGCTACTTTCGCCACCCCCGCTGTCGCGAGCCAGCAGCAATGCTCCGCAGGAAGCGAAGGCGAGCGCAGCACCAATCGCCGGTATACCGACCGAAGCGAACACGCTTGGCTCGACGATCAAGACCACGGCGCAGACCCGAAGCAACGAAACCATTGCAGCCAGCGATGCCGCCCCGGCGAGTGGCAGTGGATTGCTTGCCGAGGCGGCGTTGCGGGCAAGCGCCAAGGTCACGGCGGTGGAAGAGACGACCGCACCGGCGAGCGAGCTGACCAGCAGACCACGCGTATTTCCCAGGATGCGAACGGCCACATAGCCGGCGAAAGACATCGAGGCCATCAGCACCGTCAGGAACCAGATTTCCCAGGGATTGAAACCGCCCCACGGGTCCATCGTCCGGTTTGGCAGCAAGGGCAAGACGATTGCCGTCATCACCGCCAGGATCAGCGCCGAACGGAGTTCAATCCAGGTCAGTCGCTTCAAAAGACCGTGCAGGACCTCTCGGCTGGCCAGGATTGCCGCCAATGCCGCCCCACCGGCAGCAGCCGCGCGATAATCGCCGGCGACGGAAAGCGCGCCAAGCGCGAAAACGCCAAGGCCAGCGATCACGCTCGTGACGCTGAAATCCTCATCATGGGCAGCCTCACGCGCCTTGTACCAGGCGAAAATTGCCGCAAAGGCAACGAAACCGCCGACCAGCACGGATACCGCGCCGAGCGCGTTGGCCAAGGCGGCGAGAACACCGCCGAGTAGGCCGGATATGCCGAATGTCCGAATGCCGGCCGTGCGGCTGCGATCGGGTGCATCCCTTTCTTGCCAGCCACGCTCCAAACCGACAAGCAGACCTATTGCCAGGGCGAGCCCAAGCCGGGCGATGAGCGGATCCATTGGCGCGGCGACTTCAGGCGGCGACCGTCGGCAGACGGTCGCGAACCCACCTGACGATCTGGCCTGCCGTCATTGCGCCGGATCTGCGTGCAATCTCGCGCCCGCCATGGAAGAGGATCATCGTTGGGATGCTGCGAATTCCGAGCCTTGTGGCGACAGCCTGCTCGTTTTCGGAATTGAGCTTGATCAGGCGAACATGCGGCTCCAGTTCATTTGCCGCCGCTTCATATGCCGGCGCCATTATCTTGCAGGGGCCGCACCAGGGTGCCCAGATGTCGACGACAACGGGCAGGCTGCTGCGCGAAACCTGATGATCGAAAGTCGCTGCGTCGACGTCTTCAGGATGCCCCGAGAACAGCTTGGTCCCGCACTTTCCGCATTTCGCCTCCTTGGCATTGCGGGCCGGCGGCAGACGGTTGACCCCACCGCATTTGCTGCAAACCACCAGATTCTGCTGTGCCATGGCCATTCACCGATTTTGCTGTCGTCCACTATGCGCGCCACAGATGTCCGTCGCCAAGAGTGCGCAGCGCATTCAGAATGACAACCACGTCAATCCCTTCCTGAAGCAGCGCTCCGGCAACGGGGGTAATCTGTCCCAAGGCCGCTGCAACCATTGCTAGCCCCGACAGCGCCAGCCCGGCAATGATACTTTGCAGGGCAATCGCGCGCGTATGTCGGGCAATCCGCACCGCCGCGGCAACAGGCTCCAGCCGGTCGGCGAGAACAATGACATCCGCCGCCTCGGAAGAAGCTGTCGCACCGCGCGCACCCATGGCGAGGCCGACCGTAGCGGCGGCAAGGGCGGGTGCATCGTTGATGCCATCGCCGACCATCATTGTTGGAGCGATTGCTTTCTCGGCTTCTACCGTCGCGACTTTGTACGCAGGATTGGCATCGGCGACGATGACATCCAGACCCAGCTTGGAAGAGATACGCTTGGCTGCCGCACCATCATCACCTGTCAGCATGATCATGCGCGTGATGCCAGCTGAGCGCAGATCGGCGAGGGTGTCGCGTGCATCAGGACGAAGCGCATCGCCGAAGGTAAAGATGCCGGCAAGACGATTGTCGAGTGTAACGAAAACCCTCAGCACTGGCTGGTCCTGGTATCGAACCTCACCGCCTTTCGCCCATCTGGGCAGCGGTTTGCCGGCCAGCACAAGAGCCCGAGAACCTGCCGCGATCGACATGTTGTCGACCTGACCTTTGAGGCCAGCACCGCGGGTCTCGTACACATCATGCGGGTGGGAAAGCATGAGCTGCTTGCCACGCGCAGCCCGGATGATCGAATCGGCGAGCACGTGGTGCGAAGCCTGTTCCAAGGATGCCAGTCGTTGCAGCAGATGGTCGGCGTTGCTGCCGGGTGCTGCTTCGATCTCGATGAGCTCGGCGCCGCCAATGGTCAAGGTCCCCGTTTTGTCGAAGATCGCGGTTCGGACTTGCGCAAGTGCCTCCAGAGCCGCGCTGCCCTTCATAAGGATGCCGGCTCGCGCGGCGCGCGATATGCCGCCGATGAAAGCAACCGGTGCCGCCAGGATGAGCGGGCAAGGTGTCGCGACGACCAGCACTGCCAATCCTCTGATCGGATCGCCGGAGATGTACCAGGCGGCACCGGAAACCAGCAAAGTGGCCGGCAGCAGGAACAACGCAAAGCGATCGGCCATGCGGATGAACGGGGACTTCGCGGTTTGCGCCGCAGCCACCATGCGCACGATCGCCGCATAGGTGCTTTGTTCTGCCACGGCCGAAGCCCGCATGCTGAAGGACTCACCGGCGTTGAGTGTGCCGCTGCGCAGCACATCCCCAGCGCTCCGCCGTTCCGGCAGTGGTTCTCCGGTTACCGCGGACTCGTCGAGCGTGGCCGAAGCGTCAATCAGGATACCATCGACGGGGAGCAGCTCACCAGCCCTGACCGACAGCTCGTCGCCGACAGCAACGTCTTTGACGGAGATGGTCTCTGTCCCCAGTTTTGACGTCCGATGCGCGACACGCGGCGAGCGGTCGGTCAGTGCTTTGAGGCTCCGTTCCGCGCGGCCGCGAGCGAAATCCTCAAGCACCGTGCCGCCGGCATACATGATCGCAACCACAACGGCCGCCAGGGGTTGTCCGAGCAGCAGCGCCGCGGACATCGACACCAGCGCAATCGCATCAACACCGAAGCGGCCGATCCAGAAGTCACGCAGAATGGAGATGGCAAGGGCCGCCACCACGGGCAAAGTCGCCACGGTCCAGATCGTGTCGGCCTCAAGGGGGCCGAGCCCGGTTCGCCAGACGCTGATTCCAACGGCGAGGCCCATAATGGCGATTATCAGCAATGCGCGTCGTAGAGCAGACTCGTTCATGCGATGTCCCTCAATCATGATGGCCCCCTTGGCTAGAGTTCGCGGACCATCTCCTCGAGCAGGCGACGCACATCGTTCGCGACCTGCGCAAGCTCGGGATTGCCGATAGCGCCCATTGAAGCGACCGGATCCACCGCTGCGACTTCCACCTTTCCTCGCTCGACCTCCGTCACGATGACGTTGCAGGGCAGCATGGTTCCGATCTTGTCCTCGACCTGAAGCGCACGCCACGCGAAATGCGGATTGCAAGCCCCCAAGATCACGTAGGGCCTGAACTCTGCGCCAAGCTTGGCCTTCATGGTCTGCTGGACATCGATCGAGGTCAGAACGCCAAACCCCTTGCTTGCGAGCTTGTTGGTCACGTGGTTGATTGCCGCTGTGAACGGCATGGCGACGGTCTTGCTGAAATAGTAGCTCACCTAACTCTCCGATCGTTGATCCCGACAGCTCGTCGCCCCTTTGCGAGCGACCTCGCGCCAGAGCTAATCGCGATAAGCGGCGAACGCTTTGATCCACCGCAACGAACGGGCAAGATCGACCGGCGATGATCGCCACGAATAGGAGGCACCAGGGGTGACGATCCGGAATCTCGAACATGCGTTCGCCCCGAAGTCGGTTGCGGTCTTCGGAGCGTCGGTGCGCGACGGCTCCGTCGGCCGTGTCGTCTTCGACAACATCGTCAGCGGCGGCTTCGAGGGCACGGTCTGGCCGGTCAACCCGAAATATTCGCAAGTGGCTGGGCGACGCTGCTATGCCAAAGCGGCCGATCTTCCAGGTATTCCAGACCTTGGTGTTATCGTCACGCCGCCAGAGACTGTTCCCGGCATCGTGCGCGACCTCAGTGACAAGGGTACGCGAGCGGCCGTGGTCATCACGGCAGGGCTGACACGGGAAAACGGCCATCGCCAGGCGATGCTTGACGCCGCCAGGCCCACCCTTTTCCGGATCATCGGGCCGAATACAGTCGGATTGATGATCCCGCCCATCAAACTCAATGCGGGATTTGCGCATATGGCTGCCAAGCCTGGCAACATCGCGCTTTTGTCGCAATCCGGCGCCATCGCCACATCGCTGATCGACTGGGCCGCGGACAACAATGTCGGCTTCTCGCAGATCGTCTCCCTCGGTGACATGGCGGATGTCGACGTGGGAGATTGTCTCGACATGCTGGCGGGCGATACACACACACGCGCCATCGTGATGTATCTTGAAACAATTCCCAATCCGCGCAAGTTCATCTCGGCCGCCCGTGCGGCGGCGCGGATCAAGCCGGTGATCGCGATTAAGTCGGGCCGGCACGAGCAATCGGCCAAAGCGGCTGCGACCCACACCGGAGCGCTATCGGGGGCCGATCGTGTCGTCGATGCGGCATTGCTGCGCGCAGGCATCCTGCGTGTCAAGGGCCTGACCGAGCTGTTTGATGCCGCTGAAACGATCGCCCGCTTCACTCCGCTCAAACGAGCCCGCGTCGGCATCGTCACCAATGGCGGCGGGGCAGGGGTATTGGCTGTCGATCAACTCATGGACTGCCAAGGGGAACTGGCCGCGCTATCACCCGCCACCATCGAACGCCTGAATGCCGTATTGCCTCCAACATGGTCGCACGCCAATCCGGTCGACATCATCGGCGATGCCTCGCCGGAGCGCTACAAGGCCGCCGTCGAAGCTGCAGCGGCCGACCCCGGAACGGACGTCGTTCTGGTGATGAATTGCCCAACTGGTCTGGGCTCGCCGCTTGCCGCGGCAAGCGCGGTGGCGGAACTCACAAGGGAAGGGATGATCGCCGGCAAACCGGTCCTGACCTGCTGGCTCGGGGAACACACGGCGCGCGCCGGGCGGCAAATCCTGCAAGATGCCGGCATTGCCAGTTTCGAAACGCCCGCTGATGCTGCAACGGCAGTCTCCTATCTGAGCGAATGGTCGCGTGCCCAGCGGGCATTGATGCGCACGCCCTCAAGCAGCAGCGAGGATGTGACGAGCGATCGGGAGGCTGTGCTTGCCATATTCAGTCAGGTCGCGAAGGACGGGCGGCGAATGCTGACCGAGCCCGAAGCCAAGGCAGCGATTTCCGCCTACGGCATCCCGGTACCCGAGACGATCGTCGCCAGATCTCCCGCCGAAGCCGAAGCAGCGGCCGATCGGCTCCTCAAGACGTCTGAACAGATCGTCGTCAAGCTGCTGTCCAAGGCGATCTCGCACAAGTCGGACATTGGCGGGGTGGTGCTTGGCATTGCCGACGCCGCCGCTGCCGGGGAGGCGGCGCGCGCTATCGAGGCGCGCGTGCGCAAGCACGCACCGCAAGCCCATATTGAAGGCTATGCCATTCAGCCGATGCTGGTGCGGAAACAGGCGCAGGAACTCATTCTCGGCATGAGCCGGGATCCGATCTTCGGGCCGGCCATTCTGTTTGGAGCAGGCGGCGTCTCCGTCGAGGCGATGGACGATACAGCGATAGCATTGCCGCCGCTCGACGACATTCTTGCCGGTGACCTGATCGGGCAAACGCGGATCGGTCGCCTGCTGGCCGGCTTCCGCGACCGCAGGCCGGCGCACCGGCAGCCCATCATTGCAGCCCTCAACGGCCTGTCGCAGATGATCGTCGACTTTCCGTGCGTCGTTTCGATGGACATCAATCCGCTGCTAGCCGATGCCGACGGCGTGATTGCACTCGACGCCCGCATCGAGATCGAGCCAGGAAGCGTGGAGGAGCTAGGGCCAAACCCGGCGCTTGCGATCAGGCCCTATCCCGCGGGTTGGGAGAAGGCGTTTTCGGCAGGCGGCGCTGGCTATCACATCCGGCCGATCAAGCCGGTCGACATCGCGCTCTATCCGGAATTCCTTGATAGAATTTCGCCTGACGATCTGCGCCTGCGTTTTCTGTCGCCGCGCAAAAGCTTTTCCGACCAGATGTTGAAGCGGCTCACCCAGCTTGACTATGACCGCAACATGGCTTTCGTCGCCCTGGAGACAAGCTCCGGCGCACTGGGCGGCATCAGCCGCCTGTCTTGCGATGCGGACCACGCCGTCGCCGAATACGCCTTGCTGGTGCGCACTGATCTGCAGGGTCATGGTCTGGGCTGGGAATTGCTCAGGCAGATCGTCGATTATGCGAAGGCCGATGGGATATGTCGAATTGAAGGGATAATGCTCAGCGAGAACACGAGGATGCTGGCCATGTGCCGCGAGTTCGGCTTCTCGATAAGGCGTCATCCGAGTGAACCTGGCCTTGTCGAGGCTATTCTCGAACTCCGTTGAGGCCGATCGCCTTGCCGCACCAGTCAGGAGGCTGTGCGCAGGATTTCGGGCGCATCGCTCTCGGACAACCTTCTCAACTCCGCGACAGTGTCGGCGAGCTTTCCATCGGCGTTGATCTTCTGCCAACTAGACTGGGTGGCATTTCGCTGCAATTGCCGCGAGAGGATATCTATCGTTGCATCTGAAGGACCGCCCTTGCGTTCACTGACCCGCTGCCAAAGGACGAGCGGGTCCGCTTCCAACCAAAATCCGGAGAATCTGATAGCCCGGCTGCGCGCCGCTTTCTCGATCCGCTCACGATCAGCAGGCTTGTCAAACACGGCATCAACGACAACCGAACCGCTCTCCGAAAGGATCAGGCCGGCGCGCCAGGCCATTTCGCGATAGACGCGGTCCGAAACGTCCGGCCGATAAGCCTTGTCCGGAAGCCTAGTCTCCGCGGGCACCCCATGCATCGCCTTTCGGATGCGGTCGCTCTCGACAATTCGGGCACCGGGCGGCGCACCGACGTGAGCGGCCAGCGCCTCGGCAACGGTCGTCTTGCCGGATCCACTGAGGCCGCCGATGGCAACGAGCCGCGGCGGTGTTTCGTGGAGAAATGTTCGGGCAAGGTCGAAATAGGACCGGGCCTCGGCAGTCAATTTGTCGGAATTGGCACTGCCTTCCGCGATCTGCGTTGCGGTGACATGCGCACGAACAGCAGCTCGTACGGCCATGAAGAAGGGCAGCAGGTTGAAACCATCCTCGTCATCGGCTTCGTCGAGATAGCGGTTCATCACAAGATTGGCGAGCTGCGGAAAACCGCGATGCCACAGGTCCATCAAAAGGAAAGCAAGGTCGTACAGGACGTCGATGCTGGCGATCTGGTCGTTGAATTCGATGCAATCGAAGAGGCGTGGCTCACCGTCGAAAAGGCAGATGTTGCGCAGATGCAGATCGCCATGGCACCGGCGGATCTTGCCCGCTGCTTCGCGGCGGTCGAGCAATCCGGAATGTCGGGTGAGGGAAGAGCGGCAGGCTTCGGCAAAGCTGTCCATCTCCGATTTCTTGAAAACATGGCTGGTGGCAAAGCCGGCCTCGTTGATGTCGAGCACGCCCGCCAGATTGGACGATCCGCTGCCATTGTGAATTGCTGGCGCGGTACGGTGGTAGCCGACGATCATGCGCGCAACCGCAGTCATCAGCGCCGGCGTCAATTCTCCGACGGCTGCCATGCGATCGAGAAGCTTCGATTGGTCGAAGCGGACCATCTCGATCGCTGCGTCGACCATTTGGCCCATGCCGTCAAAAGCCAGTTTGCCGTCGGCTTCGCGCGTGATGCGACGCACCCTCAGATAGAGGCCGGGTGCGGTCTTCGAGTTGAGTTCCACCTCTTTATCGCAAGCGGCCAGCCTGAGGGCCGGCGCCGAGAAATCGACATAGGGCAGCTTTACGGCCCGCTTCATCTTGTAGGCGCGTTCGCCAACGAGGAAGATACGCGAAATGTGAGTCTCGATCGCCTCGACAGGTCCGGTCGCGCCATACGAAGCAGGATCGAGCAAAAGCGCGGCAGCGGCTTGCTGGTCGTCAACGATCATGGCCTGCCTCCTTGATGTGTCTTGCGCAACCCGTTTCCGTGATCTGTAGCTCATTGCTGCAATGTCTGGACATAACCTGCCAACTCATGGATCCGTTCCTGGGTGACGATTTCTCCGGCGTTCGGGCCGTATTTCCGGACGTCATCGGGGAGGAATTGCCGGCCCCAGACCGGCATGTCGCGATCGCCATGCTCTGGCACCATGGTGCGGCCGTCGATCACCGCGAAAACGCGCCAGTAAGGGAACGCGCCGCCATTGTCTTTCGAAAGACGCGTCAGGTCAGCCGGGCGTTTAACCAATTCATCGCCCAGCGGTCCATCGCCCTTGCCGTCGGGACCGTGGCAGACAGCGCATGAGTTCATGTATTCCGTCTCGCCGTTGCCGAGTTCCTTTGCGCCGGCGGCCGCCTGAAAGGTCATGCCTGCAAGAGCAGCCGCGAGCAGGAATTTCATCTGCGTTTCCCCCGATTGATCAGCGCGACCCTACAACCTTGGTTTGCCTTCACGTTGATGCGGATCAAATGCCCGTCGGAGCCAACGTGTTTGATCCAGCGCAAGGAACGCACCGGCCCCTCTCGCCTACGCTTCAGCAACGATTGAACCTACAGGAGTTGCCGCCGTGACTTTCAAGACTCTGCTTACGGTTACCGGACCGAAACAGGGCGAGGGCGACCTGAAGCTCGCCGCCAATCTGTGCGAACAGATCGGCGCTCATCTCTCCGTGCTCGTTCTCGAGCTGGCCGCACCGCCCTCTGGCGGTGAGTATGCGGCTGTCGTCTCACCGGCCTGGCTGGAGGAACGCCAGGCCGAACTGAAAAGGCTCGAGAAACGAATTTCAGACGTCGCCGGCTTTCTCTCCCAGACCGCCGTATCGGCCGATCTGAGCGACGACTATCCCGACATGGGATGGGCGGACGACGTTATCGGAAGGCGTGCCCGCTACGCCGATCTGACCATTCTCGGACCGGATTTGCTGGCAAGCCACACGCTGAAGAACAAAGTCATCGAGGGCACGCTGTTTTCGTCGGGAAAGCCCATTCTGCTCGTTCCCGAGGGCTCGCGCCCGACGCTGAAGCCGAAACGCATCCTCGTTGCGTGGGACGCCCGCCTTGAGTCATCGCGCGCCGTTCGTGAGTCGCTTCATATGCTGAAAGGTGCCGAAGATGTGCGCCTTGTCATCGTCGATCCAATTGAAGATGAGTTCCATCATGGCGAGGAGCCAGGTGCAGATGCCGCGGCCTATCTTGCCCGACACGGCGTGAAGGTTACGGTCGAGCGGCTGCCGAGCGCGAACCATTCGGTTGCCGACGTCCTTCGCCAGCATGCCGGCGACATTGCGGCCGAGCTGATGGTCATGGGCGCCTATGGCCATTCCCGGTTGCGCGAGCGGATTTTCGGCGGGGTCACCAAGTCGATGCTCGAGGGTCAATCGCTGCCGGTCTTGATGGCGCGATAGCAATTCAACGGTAAAGAAAAGAGGGCCGGTGCAGATTGCGCCGGCCCTTTCAGTTCTTTTCTCGAACGACGAGATGGGGCGACTACTCGCTTGCTTCTCGTCCAGACACCTGCTCGATCAGGATCCGGAAGAAAACGTGCGGTGCACTGTCGGTTGTAGGAGGAACAACTGGCTTGAGTGCGCCAGGCTCCCACCAGTCGGCGTGCTTACTCAAGACCGACCAAGCATGATCCCGCTCAAGCTTGTGGCCTATTCGATCCGGCAACTCTTCGTATCGGCCGTCGGCAACGACACTTTTCCATCCTCGCCCCCGGCCATGTTCATCGACCTGGACGGACACCAACGGATTGGCCCGCATCCATTCGATCTTTTTGCCCGGCATGGAAAACGCGTAAAGATGAGCGTCCGAATGGGCGTAGTAGAAGGGCACAACATAGGGTTGGCCATCCTTCGCGCATGCAAGACGGCCCACGCGATTGGCCGTCAGCAATTTGGTACATTCCAAAGCAGAAAGCGTGCGGATTTGCATCAGTGCGATCTCCTGTTCTTCACGGCTTTTGTATCAGGCCGGAAACGTGCCGCTGGCCAGTTTTGTACAGCTGGGCAGCCGCGTCCATAGCGTAGACAACGTCGTTGTCAGAGAGTCGTGGGAACCGCAGATAGTGATGGCTCAAGGCCCGGAACTGTCCCGGCTGACTAAGGCAGACCACACGGTCCGCTTCCTGCTCCAGCGCGGCGACCGTCTCTTGCGGTGAAACGGGAACTGCCACGACGATTTCCCTCGGTGATCGGCGCTTGAGGGCGCGGATCGCGATTTTCATGGTCGTACCGGTTGCGGCCCCGTCATCGACGATGATCGCGATCCTTCCCGCGATCGACATCGCTTTATTCTTACCTCGATAGGCAACGCGCCGGCGTTCGAGTTCAGGCCGCTCATTTGCAATCAAGACACGTAAAGCGTCATCGTTGAGGCCATAGGTCTCGACAATTTCACGGTTCAGCACGACCTCCCCAGGGTCGCCATCGACGATTGCGGCAACAGCCAACTCGGGATTGCCCGGGGCGCTCACCTTTCGGACGATAAGCAGGTCAAGAGGAGCGTTGAGGGCTTTGGCCACTTCCACAGCGACGGGCACGCCGCCACGTGGCAATGCCAGTACGACGGGCCGATGCAGTTGAAGCCTGCTCAATTCCAGGCCAAGCTTCACTCCAGCGTCTTCCCGGTCACTGAACATCGATCAATCCACCGGCCACAGTTTTCGCAGCGACTTCTTCATCGAGTTTCTGACCTGCACGATCTCGCCATGCGAAATGTGACGGTCGAGAAGCTTGAACACGGCGCTGATCGCGACATCGAAATCGATCTCCTCATCATAGCCGAAACTGTTTCTGACGCTGACAATGAAGTCGCGCTTCGTGCGTTCACGCGCAGGCGCCGAGGGATTCCAGCCTTCGAAATAGATGCCGCGGACCAAAACAGGCAGTTGCGCCGAGAGATCGGCCATTTCCGCCGGCGACAGCCAATCCCGCACGGTGTGCAGGACAGATCTCAGGAGACGGCACGCGCTCGGCTCGCTCCAGCAAAGATCCTTGGCGAGCTCCTTGACCCATTGTTGCGCCTGCTGGCCGGCGTGCGTGAAGTCAGCAAAGGACGTGTGGGAAATATGACCCATGGCGATGCTCCTCGAATATTTGAATCCCATTCTCAGGCATCGAAAGGCTTTGAGCATTGAGCAGGATCAAATTGCCCATAGGCAAAGGAGATGAAGGCCGTTTGAGCAGGCGGCAGCTTTCAGCCGCCGGATTTCTGCACCAGCAGCGGAATAATCCGGTCGCTCTTGGCCACTGAGGGCCGTCCCGCCGAACCGTAAGGGATACCGAGCGCGTCCCAGGTTTCGACCAGCGCGTCCTGCAGTTCGGCGATCAACGCATCGGAATGGAACGGCGTCGGCGTGATACGCAGCCGTTCGGTACCGCGTGGCACGGTCGGGTAGTTGATCGGCTGGATGTAGATGCCGTGGACGC
>NZ_AYWT01000016.1:0-86481 GCF_000502915.1 Mesorhizobium sp. LNHC209A00 | reverse complement strand
GATCGGCGGCAACACCAAGAGCACGGTCATCGGCGCGGCCAGCGGCGCGCTGCTGGGCGCCGTCGTTGGCTCCGCCACTACGCCTCAGCGCCGCGAGGACCAGCTCTGCCGCTACCAGGACCGCTACGGCCGCATCTACACCGCGCCTTGCGACGACCGCTATTACAACGGCAATTATTGAACGCGGCGCCCCGGCAGGGTTGACACTTTGCCGGGCCGCCTAGACTAGAAGGCCCCACTTCAAATCCCGGCGACATTTTTTCGCAAGATGAGGAACGGCATGCCTGTTGATAAACCGCGGCAGCCGCGGCGGTGAAGCTGGACGATCTGGCTCACAAAGGCGAAGCATCACTCTTCAAGTAATGGCAAAACTCTCTCGTCGAGAAATTTGAGGCGACTACCCAGCATTTCCGCGTTGGCGGGAGTAGCCGGAACATTAACAGGGATCAGATCCGCAACCGACTTCCCCTGGCGCGCGGCTTCAACCCAATCCTCCATCGCGCCTATATATCCATCTAGCGCTTCAAACGGGGTTCCGATGTCGTCGCCGGGCATGTAGGCTGGAGGTACATCACCGACGATCACCCATACCCATTGGGGCACGTCTGGTTTTCCGGATGCAATCTCGAAGAGAAAAATGTAGACTATCCCTTCAACACCATACCCGAAATACTCGGCCTTTATGTTCTTCCCCCAGCCAAAAGACATAAGATATTGACGAGCCTCAAGATGAGCTGCGTCAAGATTGTCATCCGCGTCGGGATCGCCAGCCGCAAGGGGCAAGCGGCTTACTTTACTGAGATCCGGCGTAATTTCGTTCACATTATGCCTCCACTACTCATTTTCTGCTTCAGCCATCGTCTCTTAGCCCAACGTTTAAAATCACCGGCTTCCGTGTGGTGCCTTATGTGATCTTCCCTGGTACGAGGCCTGATATTCGATACGTGGTCAAGCCCACCGTCGGCCAGAGCTTTCTCATGGGAGACGTCCATATTTCGACCCGTCTTGGGATCTTTAGGCCACGGTCGACGATGCAAAACTTCCCATTCCTTGCGAAGAGCTCTGCTCGTCATGGTGCGCTTGGTCGGAACAAGCTTTAGATCGTCCTCGTCAGTAATCTTGGCGGGTGGTTTTTCTGGAGTGGCAGAACTCTCGAACGGCCCGGCTTCTGTCGCTGTCGGAGCGCCTCCATTTTGTGGTACGTCGGCTGCCTCGCTAGCGGGTCCGCTGCCCGCCAGTTCGGATGCCGTCGAGCGTTCCAACGAGCCGGTGAGCCTTGCCGTCACCTGCCTGCGGATCGCGCTGAGCCCTTCGCCAAGGATATTGCCGCCGGCACCCCAAAGCGCACCGGCGGCGGCGGCGCTCAGCATGTCCTCGTCCGCACCGTGCGCGTACGCTGCGCCGTATAAGGCGCCCTCACCGCTAGCCACGGCGGTTCGAGCGGCCAGACCGGTCAGCCCATCCAAGGCGGCGGTGCCCAGCCTACCGGTGAGCGTAATACCGGAATCCACCAGACCATGTCCGGCGATGGCGCCACCCAGAAGTTCCGCCGGCAGGGCTGCCGAGCCTGCCCGGTCTTCGGCATCTTCCGTCGCCGTCCGTTCGGCGGCGAGCAATTCCTCATAGCTCTTGTCCGAGAAAAGCGAATTGAGGCCGGCTGCGGCTTTGTCTGCGTGACCAAAAGAGATGCCTTTGGCCATCAGCCGGACCACGTCATCGGTGGCCTGAAGAGGTTGCAGCCAGAACGGAGCAGCGTTGTACTGTGCCTGAGCCGGATGCGACGCGACGGTCAAGAGACCGACCGCCAGAGCGTCCTTTCGGGCCTCGATGTCTGCCGGAGTCAGGTCAGGATCGGTTGCCGCATTCTGCCGAAGCCGAGGCAAGCCGGACTTGTACAATTGCCTGGCCATCTCATCCCGCAAGGGCTGATCGCGGACTGCCAGGAAAATCGCGCTTAGATCTGTCTGGCGCTGCGGCCACGGCACGCTTGGGTCGATGAATTTCGCAGCAAGGCTTTCGGCGGCGGACCAAGGCAACGGCAGTATCTTGTCGAAGCCCATCTCCTGCTGGGCTGCAACCACCCAGGTGATCGCAGCCGAATAGTCCTCGGGAGTTGTGATATTGTTCCAGTCGGAATGCCGGCCCGGGAACATTTGACTGACATAGGCGGCGGGGTCGGCCCGCCTAGCGCCCAAAACGAATTGTGCAGCGCCAGCCTTTGTTTCATATCGCGCCCGCTCTTCCTGCGAGCCGCTGGGACCGGGCTCAAAGTCCCGGAGCTGAGCGTGTATCGCTTGGTTCGGCGCACCGCGCATATCGAAGACCGCACTGGCGACGCCAGCCGTTGTCGTGAAATCCTCGAAATGCTTGGCGCCTTCGTCCGCGCCGTAGACATCGACGAAGTCCTGCGCGGTCGGCTGCTCCTCGGGGTATCTGCCGGTGGCAGCGATGACAGCCGGCGCATTTTGCTCCTCGAGCTGCACCTTCGCACGAGCATCGACCATTCGGGCTGCGGTGGCGATGTTGGCCTGGTCCTTCAGCGCAGCGATATCGCCAGGTTTTAGGTAGGTGATGACTTCGAGGGCCGTATCGCGATCTGGCTCGCTCGCTGCGCCAACCGCTTCCTCTGCATCCGGCGTGAATTTGCCAACGCCCTTCGCGGCCATCGCGGTGGACGCGGAGGCGACCGCCCCCACCGTATCGTCCTTGGTCCGGCTTCCAGCTAGCGTCTGACCCAACATCTCGGCGGCACGCTTCGGGTCCTGGGCGATCATGGCCTGGACCAGCGCCTTGGCTGTGTTGGTGCGCCACGCCGCTTCAGCCGTTTGCCTGATAAGCGGATTGCCGATCTTGGCGATCAGGTCGAAGCCGCTCTGCCGAATCGCCTCGAAGTTCGCGGTGTCGTTCGGGTCGCCATTTGCGATGGCGGCGGTCGACATGGTGTCGACCTTGGTCCACTCGGCCAGCTCGTAGTCGTCGCGCCGCTGAAGCTGCCGCCGCGCCATGCGCAGCGAACCTGTCGCCCGCATCGCCTCCTTCTGCCCGGCGAAGGTGGCACGCTGGGTCTCGGGCATACCAGGCAAGGCAGCGTCGAACAGCGTGTCGAACAGGCCTGATTTGACCGCCCGTCCATTGCGCGGGTCGACCAGGCCGTACATGGCCTCGTGCAACCCGCCACCGTCGGGCGGCGCGTTGGCCGTCGCCTCGTCTTCCGCCTGCGCGATCTGGCCGTTGAAGCGGCGGCGCGCCAGTTCGGCGTCGAACGCCTCCTGCCGCTCCGTCATTTGCCGGTAGTGCTCGGCGAGAGCGGAGAGGCCATCGCCCTGACCCTGCATGGCGCCGCCGACTGGCGACCCCTGCGGATATTGCGGCGCATTGCCGGTATCGAGCCGGCGCTGGCCAACCGAAAGGGGGATGATGTGGACCATTGGCTGTTCCCTGCTCGGCTGGCTTTGAGAGGCGCGCACGCAGCGACGGACCGCCGGGACGGCAGTCTGTTCGGGAGCGCGGGTGGTGGGTTTTCGGCTGGAGCCTGGACGACGGAGGGTCGCGTACGGAGTATTCGGACTGCTGTTAGGGTGCTCGCGTGATACAGTCGGCGGGGCAGCGCCCCACTGTCCTGCCGGACATCTCCCCAAGAGGGGGGATTGGCAGCTTGGCGGACGCCGCCTACCCTTCCGCCCGCGCCGCCTTCTCCAGGGCCGCGAGCTGCGCTTCGTCCAGCGTCAGGAAGCCCATGATATGCTGCACCACTTCGGCGCGCGCATTGCTGAGCGCGCTGTGGAGTTCGAAGCCGGCGGGTGTCCTTGTCCGCGCCATCCACTCGCCGTAGGACGGGCGCCTGTAATAGCCGACCGTCGCCGCGAGATCGGCCAGCACCATCTCGCCGTCCTCGCCGGAAAAGACCCGGAGATAGGCCTTGGCCAACGCTTCGCGCGCCCTGGAGGGGCCGCCATTTTGCGCCGCGTGGGCGAAACGCTTGCGGCTCATGCGCGGCCNCCCGCCGGCATCGCGTCCTGGACGGAGGCGTCGGCAGCCGGCGCGGCATGACCACCGCCTTGCATCATCGCCTGCAGCCCATCGAGCAGGCCGCTGTCGCGCGCCTGTACGGTGGCCGGCACAGCATCCTTGGCGGCCTTGCCGGCGGTGGCGATCGCAGCCACGCCGGCCTGCGCTGTCTGTGCCTTGGCGCGGGCATCGCGCAGACCGTCGACCTCCTCCTTGCGGCGGAAGATGCGTTGCGGGCTGCGGCCCGCGCTCTGCACGATCTTGATCGCCTCGTCGCTGTCGATGTTGTCCATCACGCCCGGGTCGAACTGCGCCATCTGCATGGCCGTGGTCACCAACTGGATGGTGTCGCGCGCCTCGGCCGAGCGGCGCAGCACGTCGAGGGGGCCGGTGAAGGTCGGCCGCACCGCCTTGCCGGCCAGGCTCTCCGGCGGCACGAAGCGGCTGTCCTCGTCATAGAGGCCCTTGTCTTCGAGAATGCCGAGCTCGCGGTCGAGATTGCTGGCGAAGCCAGCCTGGATGATCGAGCCGGAGGGACCGAGCAGCGCGCCCTTCTCCTCCTGGCGGATCAACGCCTCGGTCGCCGTCATCTGCGGGTTCTGCACCAGCGTCTGAAACAGATTGACGAACATCATGTCGCGGATCTCGTCGGCGCGGCTCTGGGCGTAGTTGAAGGCGTAGGTCGGGTTCTGCCCGGTGGCGATCGGCTGGATCAGCGGCCTGCCATTGTCGTCGATCAGGCCCGGATAATTCTCGCCGGGGTTGAGCACCGGGACATAGTCGAGCCTGGCCTTCGAGGCGGTCGCCGGATCGGTGATCTGCTGCAGCGCGCGCAGGCCGGAGCGGCGCACGGCGTTTTCCTCACGCACAGTCGTCAGCGCCTCGATGGCCGGCGAGACGCCATAGGGATCGCCCTCGTAGCGGCGCCAGTTGAAGGTTGAGATAGGGAAACTGCGGAAGCCGCTTTCCCTGACGATCTCCTCCTCGTCCTCGATGACATGGTAGGAGGCAAACGCCATCTCGAGATACCGGGAACCGCCGCCCTGGCCGTACATCTTGCGCTCCTCGCGCGGCTGGATGCACTGGATCAGCGAGATCTTTTCCTCGCACTTGGCCGGATCGTCGACCAGCACCTTGATGCGCGCCGGCAGTTTTTCGTAGCCGAGCAGCTGTGCGGCCTGCCGCGCCGTGCGCTCGTAGCGGCGATGAAAGATGTCGACCTGGCCCCAGCGGTTGCGCGAGAGATAGCCTTCGACCACGGGGATCGAGGCATAGCGGATCAGCGTGCCGCCGAACCCTTCCTCGGCATAGAGATAGGCCGGGCCATAGCGCACGACATTGCGCAGGCAGGCCTGCGTGGCCGGCACGAAATTGGAATTGGCGGAGTAGCGCAGCGAGAACAGGAAATCGCGAAGGCTTTCGGCCCATTCCTTTTCCTCGTCGGTCTCCTCGTCGTTCATGGCGGCGGTCGACAGGCCATGCCATTTTTCCGATTGCGGGATGATCAGGCTTTCGAGCCCCGCGGCCAGCCGGTTGGCGGCCGAGTTGATGGTGTTGGCGTAGACGCGGCTACCACGCCGCTCCTGCCGCTCGGCTTGCGAATCCAGCCCGCCACCGCGCCGGCCGTTCCAGATGTCGGGGGCATCGGGATCGCAGAACTCCGCCACCTGCTCCCACACCGCCTCGTACTGGCTGCGTTCGGTCTCGAGCTCGGATTGGCGCGAAAGAATATCGCGGGCGCGGGAATCGGTCATGAGTGCCTCCGGCATATCTGGAAAAGATGGTTGGAGAGATCAGCGCCATCTCCCCCTCAAGCGGGGAGATCAGCCGCTTCGCAGCGTGCACATCCTGACATCTGCGATTTGAGAAAGCGGTGGTGACATTCGATCTCCCCCCTTGAGGGGAGATGCCCGGCAGGGCGGAGAGGGGTAGCTCGCGCCAACCTCCCCTTTAAAAACTCATGTCATCTTTTGCCCACTTGGTGGTGCTACGAGCGTTTCGCGGCGGGCAGAAGGAGGTCGATGTGACGACGACGAGCCTTGCCGGCACCCTGAAAAACCGCGGCAAGCAGGCGGCCAAGCGGCTGCTTGGCTATGACAGCCGCAACTGGCTGCGCATCCGCCAGATCGAGGCGTTCAGCCTTTTCCTCGAAGCGGGAAACCGCAAGGCCTCGGACGTGATCGAGATTTCGCCCGGCTGGAACCGATACTGGCGGGCGATGTGCCCGAACTACCGCTCGGTCGATTTCCCCGCCTTCGACATCTGCAAGGATCGCACGGAGGAAGAATATTCCATCGTCATCGCCGACCAGGTACTGGAACATGTCAAGCGCCCGCAAGCCGCGGTGCGCAACATCCATGCCATGACCCGTCCCGGCGGCTGGGCGATGGTGGCGACGCCCTTCCTGTTTCGGGTCCACGCGCGGCCGCACGACTACAACAGATGGACCCCCGCCGGCCTGAAGCAATTGATGGTCGAGGGCGGCTTCCCCGAAGCCAATGTCAAGGTCCACGGCTGGGGCAACAAGGCTTGCGCCCGCGCCCACATAGGCGGCCCCGTGCGCGCCTATGGCCTGTGGCGCGATCTCAGCAACGACGATGAATATCCGGTGATGGTGTGGGCGTTCGCGAGGAAGGCCAACTAGCCGGTCTCCCCACGGGGATAGCGGTTGCATCACCGCCGCTTCGCCAGCCTTGCGCGCCGGCGCCAGTACCACCAGTCCAGCACGCGCTTGCGGAAACTGCGCTTCATCGCGGTCATGTCATACCCCCAGGAGCACGCGGCGCTGGCCGCCGAGATCGCTCGGCGAAAGGTCGGTCTTGATGGTGCCGGCGGTGCCCTGGCGCTGCTCGAGTTCAGCCCGCAGGGCCGCCTCTCGCGCCTGCATATCCTTGTCCTGCACGGTCGGCGCCGGCGGCAGCGGCTTCAGTTCCGGTGGTTTTTGAAACAGACACATGGTTCCAGCCTTCTCTTGTCCAGTCGTAGAGGAAGAAATCTTCGCCGTTCTTGCCGTAACCCGGCAGCAGGCAGCGTTGCTCGGCACCAAGCCGGCCAAGCCAGCGCAGCGCCAGCTGATTTGCGGCCAGTGCCCGCGCCTCGACCCGCCAGGCGCCGCGCGCCGCAACTTGCGGCCCAAGCACGGCATGAAAGTGTGCGGTAATGCCGGGCACGCAGCGCTTCATGCGGCGCGTGCCCCAGCTCCAGGCGACCCATAGCCCGCCGCGCTGCTCGGCCGCGCCAAAGCCTGCCTCCGGATTGCCGTCGAGCTCGGCGACATAGGCAAAGCCCTGCAAAGCGGTCAGCGCCAGCAGCGCCGGCGACCACTGGTCAAGCTGGCAGTCGATCTCGTCGCGGTCCTCGGGGCGCAGATTGGCGGCGATATAGGAGAGATCGCGCAGCGTGGCTCCGATAATTCGAACCGTCATCGCGCTGCTTCATTTCTACTCGCTCCGCAACCTGCTAACAGTCGAGCCAGGGGGAGAGAGTGTTTTCAAGATTTCCTGACAACGTACAATGGCACAGCGACCGGAGGCAGCGGCTTCTTAGCCTCTGCAGAGCACTACTGTCGTTGTCGGTACGGATGGTGCTGTTGGCAATGACCGGCGCGATCGTCTGGCGAAGACTGGAGAATCCGCGGACTGCATTTGACCACGGGTTTAGAATTTTCGTCTCAATAGTCCTCGTGACGAGACCGCCCCCGCTCTGCTGGATTTGTGGCGGATATTTCTTTGGACCTGGAGAGCAGTGTTTCCCCGCAAGGGAACACAGGACGCTCGGATAACCGCGGCGTTCCTCATGACTTTTTTCTGGATCTCGCTGATCGTAGCGATAGCCCTGGTGTCTGCTGACTCTGTCTTTGAATTCATCAAGAGGATGGGCATTTCGGTGCACGTTTAGAGCGATGCATGGCGACGAACGGGATCGAGAACCCGTTCGGAAACGACAAGCTGATAGTCCTTGGCTATTCCGAAATCGTGGCCAGCCTTCCCGTTCACCTTCAGCCATACACTCCATTCGATACTCGCGTCGAAAGCGCAATTACTTCGGCGCGAACTAAAGCGTCCACCGGCCGTCGTAGGGCTCAACCGTTGCGGATGGAATACCAAGGTGGTCGAGTATATCTAGTACACGTTCCGATATAACCAGGCGCAGATCGCCAGCAATGCCGAAATCATCATGACCTGCCTTTCCACTCACCTTCAACCATACGAACTGCGGGAGTTCCACGGCGGGTTGCAGTTCCAGAAAGTCATCTGACTTCGTGATTTCGACATGGGCGAAGCTCGCACCCGAAGAGCCGATGTTCTGCAGGGCCTGTTTGGCTTGAGACACGACAAGAAAGCACGGGAAGGTGGTTATGATAACATCGCCGAACCATCCTTCCATCTGGTAGATGAGTTTGCTTCCATCAGGGGGATGAACGCTCGTGTCCATGATGGTGCCACGACCTATTCCACCTGCGACATCGGGCTTTAGGTCGGCAAAGCGCGCGTGGCCGGGCAGCATATTCAGCCCATGCGCGGCAGATTGCTTGGCGAGCGCCACACCGGCGCCTTCCAGCGTCTCACGGCGGCCGGGCGAAAGGCAGCCATTCGCCCTAGGGTTTCAGCGCCTATAAGCGTCAGAACTCCAAGACCAAGGGCATCAAGACCCTTCGAAAGGTTCAATCAATGCGTTCGAGATCCCGAATGGCTTGAGAGCATCGAGAACGCGCTCGGAAACGACAAGGCGTAAGTCTTCCGCGATTCCGAAGTCATCACGGCCGGCGTCTCCGTTCGGTTTCAGCCATACGAACGGCGGGAGCTTCTGATCCGGTTGCATCTCATCGAATAGCTCAGATGTAGTCACTTCGACATCGTCGAATGTTACACCAGAAAAACTACCTTTTAGGATCACCGCTTTGACGTCTTCAGTGACGAGGAAGCATGGAAACGACGCCACCATGCTATCGCCCAACCAACCATCAAATTCAAAATGTAAACGACTTATGAGAGGAGGATGGACGCTTGGGTCGATAATGATATTGTCACCGAAGCCACCAGAAACCTCTGGTTCCAGATAATAATATTTCATTTCTTACCTATTGGTGGATTGAAAAGGTGACCATATTTATCATCTATTTCGTCAGCTTTCTCAAGCAATTTCCGTAAAGTGGTCGTTGGATTCCGCCTGTAGAATGCATCCCATTCACGCCGGATGGTACTCAGATGCAACGTGGAATTCAACTCCTTTGGTATCCCGCGGAGATTTTCAAGCGAGTGCATCATCTCTTTGGTTATAACTGCAATGTATGTCGTAAGCACTTTCTGCTCGACTCGGTGGTGGACAATGACGGCTCCCGCCAACTCGGGATATGCTTTAAAGAAAGCCTTTCGATAATTTTTGGAGAAAACCTTTAGAGCCGGCTCGATCACTTCGTCGGCGATCTTCCCGCCCTTGAGGAGATTGGCGCCTATCCATCGAAGGCCTGCAGCCCCTTCGG
Organism: Mesorhizobium sp. LNHC209A00; assembly: GCF_000502915.1. Lineage (NCBI taxonomy): Bacteria > Pseudomonadati > Pseudomonadota > Alphaproteobacteria > Hyphomicrobiales > Phyllobacteriaceae > Mesorhizobium > Mesorhizobium sp. LNHC209A00. Next base: position 76,991 of record NZ_AYWT01000016.1, on the reverse strand, counting down.
CGGCCAATCCCGAGCCAGGAGTAACCGGCATTTTGTCAATGGCGTCCAACGGATCGTCACGCACATCCCGGAGAATCTCCCCGAGGCCAGCCGGAGCCCTGCCCAAGGCCTCGAAACCCTCGCTAAGATAGTTGCCGAAGTCGTCGACGGCCTGTTGGAATGCAGACCGGGATTCGCCTCGGTGCCCCGTTGGGAGCTGTCCTTGCTCCGTCGACGCAGTGGTGATCGGATCGATTTGCGCCGCACGAGAAAGGCCGGCTCGTTTCAACTGCTGAGATAAAGCCTCGCGGGCGCCCGGATCGGGCGCTGCTGCCAGAAGATCACGCAGGATGATGTCCTTCTCAGCCTGCGACTTGTCGTCGGCGCTGAAGGTATCGGCAAAGATTTGGACGGTGGCTCTGGGCAGGGGTTGAGGGGTCTCGACGCCCAATTGCCTCTGAGCTGCTACAGAGACGGCGATGGCCCGTCTGTAGGCTTCCGGGTCGCTGCTTGCTGACTTGCCGTCTGAACTCGTTGCCGCTTTCCACGCGGCGCCGACATTGGGAAAGACCGCGCGGACATAGCCAGCAGGGTCCGCCTGCCTCGTGCCTAGTGTCTTGAGCGCCGCAGCAGCCGTGACCTGATACCGTGTCTGCTCGTCCTGCGAACTGTCCGGCCCTGGCTCAGCATCGCGCAGCGCTGCGCGGATCGCCTGGTTGGGCATGACTCGCATGCCGAAGGCTTGACGGCCGACATCCATCTTCAAGCTAAAGTCGTGGTATTGCTTGCCGCCCTCCTCGGCGCCATAAACAGCGGCGAAGTCCGGGGCACTGGGCACTTTGCCGGAATAGTTGCCCGTTTCGGCGATTGCGTCCGGGGCGTTCTGCGAAGCGAGAGCGATGTTGGTGCGCGCCTCGATCAGTTGGGCCGCATTCGCGGCGTGGGCTTGGCTGATCAGCCGCTGCACTTCACGGAGAGATAGGTCGGCGAGATCGTCGGTTACCGGCTTGATTGCCGTTGGATCAGGCACCGAAGCCGCACTGGCCTCGAACGCCCCCGCAACGTATTCGTCAGGCATCTGCTTGCCGACGCGATTGCTTTTCCCGGAACTGCCGTCGGTTTGCGCCGCATCGCCGATTGCATCGCTGCCGGCGGCGGTCCGGACACCGAAAATCTCCAATGCCCGCTGCGGGTCCCTGGCGATCAGCGCCTCGAACCGAGCCTTGGCGGCGGTGCTGTACCAGTCCTTGACCATTTGCTGCCGGATGGCGGGATCGACCCCCATCTTGTCGATCAGGTCGAGCCCTTGCTGGCGCGCCGCTTCGAAGGTGACGGGGTCGTCGGGATTGGCGTTGCCGATAGCGATGGCGCTGGTCTTCAGTGCCGTGTCGACCTCGGCCTGTTCATAATCCTTGCGCCGCTGGAGCTGCCGTGCCGCCATGCGTCGCCCACCGGTTAGACGCAGCGCTTCCTCCTGCCGGGCGAAAGCGGCGCGCTGGCTCTGAGGCATGCCGGGCAGAGCGGCGGCAAACAGCTTGTCGAACAGCCCGGTCTTGACCACCCGGCCGCTATAAGGATCGACCTGGCATACATGGCCTCATGCAGGCCGGCACCGTCGGCCGGGGCGTTGGCCGTCACCTCGTCTTCCGCCTGCGCGATCTGGCCGTTGAACCGGCGACGTGCCAGCTCGGCGTCGAACTCCTCCTGCTCGTCCCTCATCTGCTGGTAGCGCTCGGCGACAGCGGAAAGGTGATCGCCCAGCCCCTGCATGCCGCCGCCGATTGGCGATCTCTGCAGGTATTGCGGCGCGTTGCCGGTATCTAGCCGGCGCTGGGCAATGGAAAGCGGGATGACGTGGACCATCTAGGTGTTCCCTGCCTGGCTGACTTCGAACAAAGGCGTGCGGCGCCGGCGATCGCGGCATGGCCGGATCGCACGCTGGCAGGCGCGCGTTTTGCGGTTTGTCGGATCGAAGGGTCTTCGAGAGGCGTGCCGGTGTATGAGACGTCCCGAACGACTTTCGTCATCCACGGGCGGAGCGAGGAGCGTAGCGACGCGGCGCAGACCCCTGGAGTTGCTCCGCAGCCCAAGGGATCCATGCCGGGACTCTCGAGCGCTGCAGAATTCGCTCCGCTGCACTCCACGGCAGAGGTAACGGTATGGATCCTAGGCGACGGAGCTTCGCTCCTGCTTCGCCCTGGGAGGACGAAGCAATGTTTGCACCCTACCGAAACGCCGCCAGCGGATCGCTCTGCCCCTTGCGCCGCGCCGCCTTGAACTCCGAGGAATCGATCACCGCTTCGCGCAGCATCATCACGCCGTAGCGGGTCGCGGCCATCAAATCGTCGCGCAGCTTCACCACTTGGCCGTCCTTGCGATGGTACAGCCTGAACTCCTCGAACCAGGACAAGAGCGTCGAAAACACCTTGAAGCGGCCGCTCTGCATGCGGTCGAGCATCTCCATCAGCCCGGCCTCGACCGAAACCGAACCGTCGGCAAAGCGCGCGTGGCCGGGCAGCATGTTCAGCCCATGCGCGGCATATTGCTTGGCGAGCGCCGTGCCCGCCCCTTCCAGCGTCTCGCGGCGGCCGTCGCGCGGCCATGCCCAGGGCAGCCACTCGCCCCAGGGTTTCAGCGTCAGCGCCTGCATCGCCGGCGTCTGTTGCGAGGCGCGGGCGGCTTTGGTGACATAGACGACATCGGCCTCCGTATCCCAGGCAAGCTCGACGGCGGCCGAAGGATGGTCCCAGCCGAAATCGAGCGCCCCGAGGCGCGGCCAGTAGCGCGGCAGCCGGAACGGCTCGCAGGCGAGCAGCGCCTCGGCCACCGGGAAGATGCGGCCCGAGCCCAGCACCGGAATGCCGCGGGCGCGGGCATCGCGCTCATGTTCGGGATAGGCGGCGACGATCGCCGCGCGTTCCCCGGGCGAATAGTGCGGCGCATCGTCGATGGTCATGAAGGTGACGTGACGGCTCATTGCGCTGTCCTTGAATCATCTTGCGAGGCGCCGATCGTATGGTGTTGTTCGCACTTGGTTCTGGCGGCCGTCGCCGGCGGCCACTTCCCCCATGGCGAGTAACCCCGCGCGGGGATCGGGTCCCCCTCAGGACTTGTACCCTTCGTTCAGGCAGTCGTTCCGCCAGGCCCAGTCGAAGTCGGCCCGCGACATGGACTGGCCCATGCCCGGCTCGACAAACGGACCGGCGGTGTTGTCGATATAGACGATGAAGCGCGCCTCCTTGGTGAAGGCGCCAACCTTGGCGGTGATGACGCCGCAGGTCTGGCCGGTCGAACTGTCCCCGGTAAGCTGGACATGCGAGAAGGTGGCCGAAGCATCGCTTATCAGGCCACGCATCTTGCCTTCGGCGCCGGCGATCGCGTCGGCGCGCCAATCGCCGCTGCCGCTGCAGGCTGAAAGCAGTGCAGGCAGGAAGAACAATTTTATGAGGTGGCGCATGTCGGCTCCCGAACGTCGCGCCACAAGCTACTCGACCTTCAGTTGCCGCCAAGCGGTGTTGCAAATCATGGTTTCGGAGCGGTTTCACCCATCCGCTCCACTTCCCCCGCCGACAGGAACAACATTACCACGTCGCTCATTCCCAGCAGCGGCGTGAAGGTGACGATGGTGATGCCGCCGGTGGCGTTGGTGCGCGTCAGGCCTTCGGAATAGATGTCGAGCGGCGGCTCCTCGTCGAACCAGACGCCATGCAGCGTCTCGCCCTGCCATTTCTCTCGACCCTTTTCGTAGCTCTTGAACGACAGCACGCTCTCGCCGGCCTGCACATCGCCGCCGCCGCCATGGCGCACCACGACGCTGTCGAGCGCACCGGGCGCGCCGCGCCCCATGATGGTGTCCAAAATGGCGTCTGCCGGTATCATGCCGGTGCCCCATGCCGCCTGCTGCTGCGGCGGGCCGATCAGCACGCGCTGCGGGTTGTCGCGCGTGCCCTCGCCGGTGACGCCGGCGGCCCACAGCCGTACCGGCGTGTCGAACACCTTGCCTTGCCACCACGCGGGGTAGCGGCCGGTGAGGTGCATCGCCCACTCGGCGCCGCCGGCTTTTGTCTTGCCGAGCTGGTTGCCGGCCATGAACAGCCGCTCCCGATGGGCGGCTCCAGCCGTGTGAAATTCGGCCTGGCGCTGATACGGCATGTAAGCCGCCAGCAGATTTGAGCGACGCCGGCGGTCAAGCTCCGCCAGCAGCGTCAGATAGTCGGTTCGGGCCGAGATCAGACGGCTCCTCGAGGAACGGTTTGACGACGTTTTCAAGGGCGCGGATGCGGCTGCGGATCTCGTCATCGCTCAGGGCGTCCAGTTGGTTGACGGCGACATCGAAATCCTTGGGCAGCACCGACAGCACGATCTTCAGATACTGATCCGGCTTGTCGGCGCGCACCTCGGCGAGGACGCCGGCGCCATGCGCCCGAAAATCGGCCCGTACGGCGGCGAGGAAATCATCGCCCAGTGTTTTCTTGGTCCGCTTCGGCCGGGGCGTCTTCGCGGCTACCGGACTGGCAGCAGGCTTGCGCCTTGCCGCCCTGGCCTTGCGGCGCGCCGGCCCGGGATCGGTTTCCTCAGCCATCGGCCTCCCCCAAGGCATCCCCCGCCGCCGCCTTCGGCGCCGCCGCTCTGGTTCGCCGGACCGCCTTTTTCGACCGAACGGGCTTCTTCCCGGCCCGTTTGGCACGCTTCGGCCTTCCGACGGGTTTTGCCGCACCGGCCCGCGCCTTGAGCTTCGCCATGGCGAGGCCGACAGCGCGGCTGTCGATACCGGCCTGCGGAAAGCAGAAGCCACCGCCCGCCTCCCGTACCATGCCGATCAGCACGCCGGCGGGAACCTCCTCGACCTGGCCGAGGCGCGCCACCGGGCCGCCCTCGAATTCACCGATGGCGCTGACGATCTCGCGGCCGTCATCGCCGGTGATGATGCTGGCATAGCGGGGCATGGGATTTCTCGCATCTCGCGGAAGCAGCGCTCTACGGCGCCACCGCACCGGTAGGCAACCCGACCAGGGGTCAGAAACACAAAACCCGCCTCGGCGGCGGGTCGGTGGCGCAAATCAGCACCATGGATGGATTTATAGCATCGCTGCCCTCACCAGGTCAATGCCAAATAGGAAAAAATTCACATCTTCCGGGAACGCATGATCCCGACCGCTGACATTTATCCGGCTTTCCATGAACCGGCTCCTGTGAAATCATCAGTGCCAGCTCATGGAATGATTCCCGTCGCACGGCCTTGTAGGAGAGGACGATGGACAGACCGGCCATGGCATCCGTCTTCAGGATGCGGCACGCCCCGGCCACGGTTTCCGGTGTGCGCAGCACCGGCCAAGGCCAGGCGGATCCAGCCATCCGGGTGCACTCGCTTGGCGAAGCGATCCGCTTCGTCGCCAACGCTTACCCCAACTACGACATCGGCACTGTCGCCATAGACTGCGGCGACCCTTCGATCCCGCGCCTCGGCAGCCTGGAAGTCAGGGCGCTTTGGCGCGAGTATGGCGAGCGCTTGACGCAGGAGTAGCGCCTTACCGCTGACGATCGGCGCGCTGGTTCCTGCACGCCGGCCGGATCGGAAACGCTACTGATGCGTTCCACTGCGATCAACGGAGGGAGAAATTCATGAACGTCGCCAACCTGCAACTCGAGGGCCTGCTGATGGCCGTCGCCTCGATCAACCACGTCCTGGTCAAAAAGGGAGTGCTGACGTCGGAGGAGATCGATATCGCGCTCCGCAAGGCCGAGGCGTCGGAAACCGGCGAGGAGCGATCCGACGGCATGTCGGCGTCGAACCGCGACGCCGTCAATTTTCCGATCCGGCTGCTGGAACTCGCCAATCAGTGCCAGCCGGAGGCCGACATGCCGTCTTTCTCGAAGCTGGCCCGCATGGTCGGCCAGATGAAGGAGCCCTACAACGATCAGATGTGAGGCTTCCGCCCCAAGGACGAGCTCTCTATGCCCTGCCCCGGGCGGGCTTCTTACGCCCTGCCCCGGGCGGACCTCTTCGCCTAGCCCCGGGCGGCCTTCCTACGCCCTGCCCCGGGCGGGCTTCTTACGCCCTGCCCGGCCATCCCAGGCTCAGCGCCAGAATTCTTCCCGGTCCATGGACCGCCGCGAACAGCAGTCCGGCCAGGAACGAAAAATGGTCGACGAAGAAGCCGAACTCGGCCTGGTTGCCGGCCCAGTGGCTGGGTCCGTGGAAGGCAAAGGCCAGGAACAGCACATAGGCCGCGGCAACCAGGGCGGCTTGGGTAAAGAAGGCGCCGCTGAGGAAACACAGCACCAGGGCCACCTCCAGGATTGCCGCGCACCATGCCAGGAAGAGCGGGAACGGAAAGCCCGCGGCCGCGATATAGCCCGCCGTGGCCTCCATGCCCATGAACTTGAAGGTGACCGCCATCAGGAAGACGGCGGCGAAGATCAGGCGGGCGACGAGAAGGGCCGCGGTCTGCCACGGCGATTGTGCGATTTGAGTCGACATGGTTGTTCTCCAGCTTCATCAGCCCCAAGGACGCACCGGCACGCGTCATTCCTACACGTCAGAGATTTTTCGCCGCTGCCGCTTCTGCGGCTGATGGGGAAGCACACGGCTCGCCCGACCGGCTGAGGTTTAGAATCCTTAATCGTCCTGAAACTTGTCTGTAACCTTGATCGTGATATTATTAGCCGGGGCTAATGCACGGCTGTGTCTGGTGCAGATAGGGGTGGGCAGGTTTTGGGCGCAAGCATCAGGCTGGGGACGAAGTCCTATCTGGTCCGGACACCGGTTCTGGGGTGTGAGGGCTGCGGCGGCACCGGCCAGGTTTTCCAATGCCCGCGCTGGACGAGTTCCAACGGCCTTTGCTGCCCCGCCGGCACGCATCGCCGCGGCTGTCCCGGCGCCAGCGCGCGCTGCGCCCAATGCAGCGACACCGACAGCGCCGACCCGACGTCTTCATTGGCCTAGGCTGCACTGGCATTGCCCGGCGATGGAACCAGCATCGCCGATCCGTGTTATGTGTGACCGCGACATATAGGCGTCCGCGCGACCATGCGGCTTACAGAAAGTGAGACCCGACATGCCCGACGACAAATCCAAGACCAAACAGGACCGCAAGCTGGTCTCGAGCGAGGAAACTTACGAGGTCGCGGCCTTCGCGCGCAAATACGGCATTCCGCAGAGCGAGGCCCAGACCATCATCAAGCGCTACGGACCTTCCCGCAAGAAGCTCGACAACCACATGGCCGCGCGCGGATAAAAAAGTAGCGGCCGCAAGGCGGCAACCAATTCGCCGGCATGGCGTTGAAGAATGCTGCGGGCCGCGTCAACCGGGCTCGGCGGTACGGTGAACAGGATGTCTTTTTCCCGGTTTCTCATCCTGGCCAACGAAATGGCGGACGAGCATCTGTCCCGCCCGGCCCGCGGCATGCCAAACTGACGGAGCCTGCCAGGGCTGGAGCAGCCGTATGGCAGGCAAAGCCAGGCCGGCGAAACGAAGGGCGCAACCATGTCCGATACAACACGCAGGACCGGCAGTTGCCTTTGCGGCGGCGTGCATTTCGTCGTGACCGGCCAGCCGTCGCGGGTTGGCCTTTGCCATTGCAAGGATTGCCGCAAGGCGGGTGGTTCGGCCTATTCGGCCTTTGCCATCTGGCCCCGCGATGCGTTCGAGACATCGGGCGAGGTCGCCAGCTACGGCACACGCAGCTTTTGCCCGACCTGCGGCAGCCGCGTCGCCTGGGTCGACGACAACGAGGCCGAGGTTATGCTCGGCAGCCTCGACGTCGCACCGACGGATTTGGCACCGCAATATGAATTGTGGACCGGCCGGCGCGAAACCTGGCTGCATGCCTTGCCCGACGCCGAGCAGTTCGAGCATGACCGGCCGCAAGCACAGGATGTCGACCTGCCGGCGCCCAGGCCCTTGTCGGATGCCGTCGCGCGCGACTAAGCATGGTTAGAAATTGATCCTCCGGGCCTGGAACCCTCCCCTGTCGTCGACGTTATCCGGCGCTTCCTCGGTGCATGTCGGCCGATGTGCGTGATTCATGGAGACGACCGTTGAACGACAAGATGTTTCCCCGACCGATCCGCCTGAAATTCGCCCCCGAGCGGGAGCGCGTGGTGCGCAGCGCCTGGGAGGGGCTGGAATGCCTTGGTGACTGGCCGGCCGGCCAAGGCCGCCGATACCGCGCGGCGCTGCGCACCTGCCGCGATGCGCTGGACGGTTGGACGCCGGCGGAAAAGGCCATGCGGGCGATGATCGACGCCGCGCGCGAGGCGCGCATCCTCCAATGAGGACCCAGTAGCGGGAGAAACCAATGGCCCGTTTGATGCTGTCGACACCGCTGCGGGTCAGGCCCCATGGCTCGGCCACCATCCGCGAGGTGGCCACGCTTCAGGACGCCAGTGAAATCCTGATCGACTGGCCACAAGCCAGGCGCGGCCCCTTCTATCAGACCGCGCGCGAAAAAATCGAGTCGGCGCTGGCTAACAATGAGGGCGCGGCACAGGCGCAGGAAGCCTTCACCGCGCTCTGCGATCATGCCGGCCTTCTAGTCAGGTAAGTAAAGGCACCGTAGGAACGAAAAAGCAGGCGAACTCGCCTGCTTTTTTGTTGCGGAACCGCTTTTCGGTCATTCTACTGGCAGATCGCCGTCCACGATCGGGTGGGAAGCCTCGAAGCCGAAGCTCTTCGGCGCCATCAGCATCAGGACTATGACAATGGCAATAGAGGCAAGCAACGCGGCGGTACTGGCAACATCTCTCACGGATCCATCCTTTCCAGGTCCGGTTTTGTCACAGAAACGTTTCCTGGTCTGCAAAGTTCCTCTGCCGTCATGACAATGCTGCCGAATGATCTCTACTGTTTCGGCGGCTGGGGCGGCACTTCGCCCGGCTTGATGATCGGCGTCTTGCCTTCGTCGGGCGCCGGCGCGGCCATGCCCTGGTCGCCAGTGGGCGGCGGTTTCAGCACGCCGCCGCAATCGCTGAGCTTCTCGCTCAGATCGCCGTTGCCGGGCTGTTGCTTGCCGCCCTGATCCGTTTGTGCCCGGCATTTGTCGGCCTGCTGGTTCGGCGACTGCTGAGCCGTCTGTGCCGCTGCCGGCAGTGCCAGGGCCAGCATCGCGGCGCATGACGCAATGGCGAGGGATTTCATCTCGGCCTCCTTCGTTGAAGCCGCCCCACGGCGGCATTCCCTTCACCGGGGACAACGCCCGCCGGCGCAAAAGGTTGGCCCAAACGATTGGGAACAAGGCTTATTCGCTGGACCGGTCCGTTGCGGCCGGAGTGGCTTTCCTGTAGCCCTCCCGTGCAGGGCCGGCCTTGGGCTCGAGCCGGTGAAGAAGCCCCGCCACGATCAGCACGATCAGCGTGGCGAACCCGGCCACCTGCCACAGGCCAAGACCGCAGGCGACGCCGATCGCGCCCGCCAGCCACATCCCGGCGCCGGTCGTCAGCCCGTGGACCTCGCCGCGCGAAAACAGGATCGAGCCGGCGGCGAGAAAGGCAACGCCTGCCGTAACCGCTTCCACGACGCGGATCGGATCGACCTTGACCGACCCTTGCGCGAACATCGGTGCGTGGATGATCTCGATCGTCAGAATGCCGAAAGTGGCCGCGGCCACACAGACGAGGATGTGCGTGCGAAGCCCGGCGGGGCGATTGCGCCATTCGCGCTCGAAGCCGATGATCGCCCCGTAAAGCGTCGCCAGCAACAGCCGCGCCGCGATGACCGGAAACGAGGTGTAAGTGGGATGGCCGAATTCCTCGACGAGCTGTTCCATGATGTCCCTGTGGCGATGAGACTTTCCAACGTGGGCGGCGGACCGTGGTTCCCCCGGGATCGCCGTGGTCGGCGCAAAGGCCGGCGCTTGCGAAGGCCCCGCAACCAATCCCGTTCCCCAGCCGTTGCCTGTGCCGGAGGCCAGCCATGTTGGAGCATTTCCAATCTATCGACGTCGATATCGAGGACGCCGGCATCTTCGTGCGCCGCGCCGGAGCCGGACCGGCGGTGCTTTTGCTGCACGGCTTTCCGCAAACCCATCTGATGTGGCGCGATATTGCGCCCCTGCTTGCCGACCGTTTCACCGTCATCTGCGCCGACCTGCGTGGCTATGGGCGCAGCGCTTGCCCGGCCTCGAGCGCCGATCATGCTCCTTATGCCAAGCGGGCCATGGCATCGGAGATGGTGGCGATGATGGCCAAGCTCGGCTTTGCCAGCTTCATGGTCGCCGGCCATGATCGCGGCGGGCGTGTCGCCTACCGCATGGCGCTCGACCATCCCGACCGTATCGAAAAACTCGCCGTGCTCGACATCGTCCCCACGGCCGACGCCTGGGACCGGGCCGACGCCCGGCTGGCCCTCGGCTTCTGGCCGTGGTCCTTGCTGGCACAGCCCGAACCCTTGCCGGAAAACATCCTGGCGGGCGCCGCCGACGCCATCGTCGACAATGCGTTGGGTGGCTGGGGATCGTCGCCCGATGTCTTTCCAGCCGGCATCCGCCAGGCCTATGTCGAAGCTTTGCGCGACCCCGCCCACATCCACGCGATCTGCGAGGAATACCGGGCCGCGGCAACGCTCGACCGAGACCACGACCGGGCGGACAAAGCCGCCGGCCGGCGCATCGCCTGCCCGGTGCTTGCCTTGTGGAGCGGGCAAGGCGCGCTCGCCGAATGGTATGCCGGCGAAGGTGGGCCGTTGGCGCTCTGGCGGAACTGGGCTGACGACGTGCGAGGCCGAGCGATGTCGGGCGGACATTTCTTCCCGGAGGAGGCGCCCGCGCAAACGGCAGGTGCGCTGATCGATTTCTTCGTCGGGCTCAAGTCGGGTACCGGTTAGCCACCTCCACCGGGCACCTCGGATCAACCGGCTGGTTCCTCCGCTATATCCTCGCCCTCGGGCTCGCCGGGCCGGAAAGGATCGGGCATTCGCGGACATTCCTCGAACCGATGGTCGCGGCCCCCGCAGAAGGAACAGCACATCGCCTCACGGCCCTCGTTTCCGGGCCGCCATTGCGGTATTTCGTAAGGTTTCCTGCCGTCCATGCCCAGCAATGCGCGACGCACGATTTAGTTGCGCGGCGCGCCACCGCGCGCCCGGCAAAGCCCGTCGCGGAACCAACGGACACGATAGGCGGTTATGTGCGACAATGCATGCGGCCCATTCCCGGCGAATCCGGACAGCCGCGTTCGCAATTCTGTCAAACCGAAGAGAAACCATCATGTCCGCTCGCGTTCCGACCCTGTTGACGGCCATGGGCGTCGTGCTCGCGGCGACCGGTCTGGCCGACGCCCGGCCCGACAGCCGCTCCATGGTATGCGCTCAGATCCGGGCCATGATCCAGAACCACCGCGCCGTGGTGCTGACCACCGGCCCCAACACCTACGATCGCTATGTCAGGCAGTTCGGCAACGAGTGCGACTGGCCTGAAGTGCCGATGTCAGCCTATGTCCCGTCCCGCGACGGGGACTGTCCGGTCTATCGCTGCGAAGAGCCGGTCAACAATTTCCCGAATTGACCGCAAGCTGCCTGGGCGCCATAACGTACCGGCTTTCCCGCTTCGTCTAATGGTAGGACAGCGCCCTTTGAAGGCGTGAATCGTGGTTCGAGCCCATGAGCGGGAACCAGGCAATTGCAAAGCCAACGATGTAAACGGAACCAGCTCGGGTAGCGCCCGATCCTCTCCGATCAATCATGCCGTGATCCGGGACAGGTAGAGAACCGCCCGATGATCCTGCCGGGCAGGAGGAAAGGTGGCTTCCGCCTTGAACCTCGGTCGCGATTGACGGCCAGGTAACGTTACGTTAACTTTAATTCAGGTTAAGCTAAAATAGGGGGATTTAATGAAGTTGACATTCATTTGCCTGGCGCTTGTCCTCGCCGGTTCAAATGTCGCTGCGGCGCACCAAAAGAAGGCGACCGTCACCACCGCGAACGCGTGTGCTGGTCTGTCGATCAAGGCGGCGGTGGCAGCAAAATTGGACTGCACAGCAACCGGAACAGCAACATCGACCCCGACCGACGCAGCGAATGCCAAGCCGCGCCTTGGGTACCAAAACCCTTGGACCATGTCCTCGTTTGGCCTTTGATGTTCCCGGAATTTTGGCTGCCCAGAGGCGCTGAGACCGAAGCCGCCGGGCCTTCGGTAAGGCGTGAGCGCTGTCAGATCTCGTCCCTGGCCTGTTCCCGCAGGTCCTGAGCTTCTCGACAATCAGACCATCTGATTGGGGTCGCTTCCTGCCGTCAGCATGAAACCTTGCGGCCTGTCGGACGTTCAATGACGTCCAACAGGAGAGTTTCATGGATCCGGCAACCGCGGCGGTGATGATCATGCTGTCGTGCAACGCATCGCTCTGTCGGCCCATGGAGTCGCGCCCGGTCGTCTATTCATCGATGGCGGAGTGCCAAGCGGCGCTTGAAATCAGATTGGCACCGTGGCCGAGCGGCGAAATGGTCGGCCGGTGCGAGCAGATTGACCGCATGGCGACCGGCTCGATTGCCCCGGAAGGCTATGCCTCGGTTCAAGTCACGCGTGGAATCGGCGGCAATGCGGTCACCACCAACTATTTCGTTCCGAGAGCCGACGACTGAATCAGAGGCTGCACACCGGGGCTACCGGGCGCTTGAAGACTTCGCCCGTGACATCGGTAGGTGTTGAACCGAACCTCCTGAAACCATTTCATGGACCCCGCGTTGACGACCGGGGCACCGCCAGACACTGGAGAGAGTCCATGACCGTCAATTGCCGCATATCCATCGACAACAGGCCTGACGCCACCAATGTTACTTTCCAGGCGGTGCCGCGCATTGGCGAGAGCGTGTCCCTGTCGGTCGACGGAAACCCACAGGATCTGCGGGTCTCGCGCGTCGTGCACGTTCCCAACGGTGGACTGGAAGGCGCCGCGATCATCGTCGAAGTCACGACCAACATCCTCTAGGGATTGGTTCGCGCGGAGATGCCCGGAAAGCCCCATGCTACAGTGATCGGCGGCGATGAAACCTCATGCCGCTCAACGTTCCACGGGCTAAAACATCGTCTAGGTTCCAATGCAAACTGCATGGTTCTCCAGGTCTGTCGTTTCGGTAGGCGTTGCCGGAGCCATCCGCAACCTCTCCAACACACAACAGGCGATCGGACCCCTGGCGACACATTGGCGCGATGCCGAGAGCCGGAAACATCGGTCCGCACTGCGCGCCTGCCGCAGGGCAACGAGCGGCGACTTGCCCCCCGAAACCGCCAGGGAGGCCTATTTGGAAGCCACGCGCGAGGCGCATATCGCAGCCCGACAGGGAACGGGGGACAGCGTCCGGACCGGCCGATCGCCCTAGATGCCGAAACCCGGCGAAACGCTATCGGCCTCGCTGCCGGCCTGCGCCACGATGATTGATGCCAGGGGCGCGCTCAAGTGCCATTTGAGATGGCCGGGCGACCGTTCCAGAATGGCGGAGCCATCCAGCGACTGCGGCGCCACACGCTGCAGCACGACAGTGCCGAACCCCTTGCGCGTGGTCTGATCGCGCCGGTCGCTGGGACGCGGTTCGCAGTTTTCCTCCCAGGTCAGCTGGAATTCCCGTTCGCCCGCGGAGCCGGGAGCATGCGCTCCGGAGCCGATGGTCCAGGTAATCTCGACCCGGCCGCCTTCGCTGCCCAGCGCGCCATACTTGGAGGAGTTGGTGCCCAGTTCGTGAAAGGCCATACCGAGGTTCTGCACCGCGTTCGACTGCAGCGTCAGGACCGGGCCGGAGAGCAGTATCTGCTCCTCGAGGCCGAAGGGCTTGAGATGTTCCTGGATAAGGTCGAACAGGCTCGCCCCCGCCCACTCCGATGTGACGAGCAGATCGTGCGACCGCGACAGTGCCATGATGCGGGCGCGGATCAATTCCTCGAACTCGCCTGGACCGTTCGAGCGCTTGCTGGTCTCCCTGACCATCGACAGGATGACCGCGAACTGGTTCTTGACCCGATGGTTGACCTCCCGCATCAGCAGCCTGATCCGGCGCTCGCTCTCCTTGGCGGCGGAAATATCGCGGGCGATTTTCGAGGCGCCGATGATGTCGCCATTGCCGTTCTTGATCGGCGAAATCGTCAGTGAGACCGAAATCAGCGCTCCGTCCTTGCGCTTGCGCGTTGTCTCATAGCTCGCGACGCGGTCGCCGCTGCGAATCTTGCTGATGATCTCGGTCTCCTCGTTCTTGAGGTGATCGGGAATGAGCATGAGGACGGATTGGCCGACCGCCTCCTGGGCGGTATAGCCGAACATCCGTTCCGCCGCATGGTTCCAGCTTTGGATGACGCTGTTCAGGTCCTTGCTGATAATGGCATCGAAGGAGGAATCGACAATTGCCGCGAGCCGGGCGTCGGCGGTCGCCCCCTGTCTGTCGCTGCCGTCGATATCGTTCATCGCCACCCGCAATTGCATCTTTCCCGATCAGATAAGGCGCAAACGGATCAAGGCAATCGCCGGCGCGAGAATGGAAGACTTACCGCGAAATTTTCACTCCGCCTGTTCCGGCGGGGTCTTGCCGTCGCCATTGGGCAGGATCACGCCGAACTCCTGCGACTTGGCGCCGACCTCGGCCGTCAGGAAGCCATCGGAGGCAAGGCCACGGCGCAGCAATTCGCGTACCGCCGCCGAGCGGCTGGGCATGCGTTTGTCGAAACGCCAGTTTTCCAGCGCGGCCAGCTCATCCTGGGTCAACATGATCTGGAGTCGTTCCGGGCGTTCCAGGTCAGCCATGCGCGCCTCCTAGCGCCAAAGATCAGGCGAGTTAGTAACCGCCTCATTCTACTTACAGTTAGGAATTTCCGCATCCTGCGTCAAGCGCGGTCAGTGGGTGAATGCAGCGCCGTACCAATGATGATCATCGAACGAAGGTTACGCGTTCGTGTCATTATGCTAACCGACTGATTTAATTTGTATTTTTTTCGTTTTTCACTTGCCATGAGCCGACATGGGGCGCATCGTGCCAACTTGAGGAAACCAACTCGCTTCGGGAGGTTTCGATGCGATACGACTATTCCACACGGCTGCGTGAAGACGTCTATGCGAGCGTCCGCGCAGCGTTGAAGACCGCGGGCATCATCAACGTGTCGTTGGTGGCGGAAAGGATCAGGGTCAGGAACCTGGCCGAGAACGTCGCCCTCGAGGACATTGAACATCTGGTCCTGCAGGCTGCCCAACTGGTTGGCGCTGCGATCGAATTCGACGCCTTGGGCAACGGATTGGCCCCGCCTGGAACCGGACTCGTCGAGAACCGTGATGAGAGCTCGATGATCCCTCTCGGTCTGCATCGATCAGGCTCATTGCAATAGCCAAAGCGCCAAGCGTGCGACGGCTCCATGCGCCATGGAACCAGTCCGGCCTTCGGAGATTACCGCATCGTCCAGCAGAGGAGGATGTCGTGAAGGCCCTGCGCAGTCTGCTTGCCGAACTGTCGTCCAGCTGGCTCCAGCGCCGCAAGGCGCAAAAACCATTCGCTGGAAATCCAGTCAACCCCGTGCCCCGCGTTGCCCACCAGGCCGCGAGGATCCGGCCGGCGCACAAGCCAAGGCCGCCCTCCTCCCGCGATGTCGCTTCCAATATGTGAACGACCGAAATTGACCGGATCAACCGGGACCTAGGTCGCGGCCGCCGGGGCCTTTCGGGAGGTGGCCCGCTGTCGCCGCATCCGGCGTTTGGCGACGAGCTTGAGGGCGATTGGCGGCTCGTTCGACAGCGCGCCCACCACCGCGTCCACCATGCCATGCGCCACAAAATCCGCGTTGATGTCACGGGCGAGCTTCGCGGCCGCTTCCTTGTCCTCATTGGCGGCCTGCGACCAGAACACGATTCCCACCCGCAAAGCCGCTTTCGCCCGCTTCAGCCGGCGAACCAGAAACCGGGCGTGCTTGATGGAATCCCGGTTCAGGAAGCCGACCACCACGGTATCGATGGTTTCGAGTTCGAGACGGCGGATGTTCGCGGGTTCCATATCGGCAAAGCCGGCCTTCGAGACCATCGTGCCTTGGACTTCCAGCACCTGTGCCAGCATAGCGGCGGCGGCATCGTCCAGTTCACCGCGCCCGCCTGTGCAAAGCACCGACAAATCCGTGCCGTCGGGCAGTTCGGTCTCGTCTTCGCCGGAAGGATCCTTGTCATCCGTCTCCTCTTCGGCCGCCGGCGGGCCATCCTCTTCCTCTGCTTCCTCATGCGCGCTGTCGTCGAGGTTTGCCACCATCACCAGGGCGCTCTCGGCCACCTGACGCCTTTGCTGGTCGCCCATGACACCGCGCGCACGGTCCTGCTCGCCCAGCAGGAGGGCGGGAATGGCGACCTTGTCGTAGAACTCGACCAGATATTTCTCATCCAGCATCTCCTCGGCGTGGTCCGTGGCTTCGTCAGGGTCACCGGCCAGCAGACGCTGGTAGAGGCGTGCATGGGGTTCCAGCACGGGCTCGTTGCCAAACAGGACGTCGAGGAACTCAAATTGTGGCACATGCCTGCCCAGCACCACCAGGCAAACGGTGAGCGGTGTTGACAAAACCAGCCCGAGCGGGCCCCAGAGCCACGTCCAGAAGATGGCCGCAACGATGATCGCCAGGGATGACAGCCCGGTTCGGGAGCCATAAAGCCAAGGTTCCACGACATTGCCGGTGATCAGTTCCATCCCCACGAACAGGGCGGCTGTCCACAGCACGAGCGACCAGCCCGGCGCCACGGCCAGCGCCAGGAACAGCGGCAGCAGCATGCCGATCGCCGGGCCGATATAGGGGACGAAGCGCAGGCCGAGTGCCAGCAGCCCCCACAGCAAGGCATTCGGGATGCCCAGGATCCACAGGCCGACCGCAATTGGTACGGCGTACACGATGTTGACGACCAATTGCATCAGCAGGTACCGGCCGACACGCTTGCCGGCATCCTGAAGCGCCTCGGTGGTACGGTGAAGGTCGCCATACCCGACAAGGCGGATGAAGCGATCGCGCAAATCCTCCCGCTCCAGCAGCATGAAGATGACGACGACGATAATCAGCCCGGCCGATCCGAGCGGGCTGATCAGCGGCCCGACTATGTTCTGCAGAACCTCCAAGGGCCTTTCGCGCGAGACGATCTCGACCGGCACCGGGTCACGCGGCGGCTTTTCCGGGGTGGCGGCCGGCGGCGGCGTCTCTTGCCTGTCGATCTCCTGGCCGACACGTTCGATCACCTTGCTCAACCTGGCAATGATCCCTCCCCCAACGCCAGTCTCCTTGAGCGAGCGGACCTTGGTCAGGATGTTGGTCTGGTAGACCGGGATGTTTTGCGCCAGTTCGCTGACCTGCGTGGCGACAATGAAGCTGAACAGGGCAAGGGCGGCGAAGGCCCCCAATACGCTGACGATGACGGCGGCAATCCGGGGAATACCGGCCCGTTTGAGCGCGGACACAAGGGGGGCGAGCGCGAAAGTCAGCAACAGCGCGATCGCTATCGGCAGGAAGACCTCACGGCCGAAATACAGCGCCGCCACCGTGGTGACGATGGTGGCTACATTGGGCAACGATGTTCGTGGGTGCGGGGCGGCGGGCGAAAGAATGTCCTCCAAGCCACGCGCGGGCGACGCCATCCCATTTCGACGATTGGCCGCCATTCCATGCCTCCCCCTGCCAGTCCCATGATTGGGCATATAGAGCCGGGGAGCAACATTAGCCAGAGGTGAAGGATACGCTGTCCAAAGGACGGGTTATCCGGTGCGGCGACCGCTGACTCGGATCAGCGCGCGCCGTGCCGCGCCAGCGCATGCTCGATCAAGATATCGATGACCTCGCTATAGCCGATGCCGATCGCGGCCAGCGCCTTGGCGTACATCGAGATGTCGGTGAAACCGGGCAGCGTGTTGACCTCGTTGACAACGAGGGAGCCGTCGGCGCGCAGGAAGAAGTCTACGCGCGCCAGCGCCTCGCAGCCGAGCGCCTTGAAGGCTTGCCCAGCCATTTCCCTCGCCCGGTTGATCACCACTGCCGGCACATCGGCGGGCACTTTGACCACCGCGCCGTCGGCGTCGAGATATTTGGCCTCATAAGTGTAGAAGCCGTGCTTGCCGGCCGGGATGATCTCGCCGGGCAGCGACACCGTGAGCGAGCCGTCGGCCCGTTGCAGCACCGAGCACTCGATCTCGCGGCCTTCGACGAACTCCTCGATCAACGCCTTGCCGTCATAGCGGAAAGCCGTCTCGACGGCCTGATCGAAACCATCCCTGTCGTTCACCTTGCTCACTCCGAACGACGAACCCTGGCGCGCCGGCTTGGCGAAGAATGGCAGCCCCAGCGCCCCGGCGATCTCCTGAAAGGAACCGACGTCGTTACGGTGGACGGTGACCGAGCGGGCGACGGCAAGCCCGGCCCCGTGCATGAGCCGCTTGGCGACGTCCTTGTCCATGGCGGCGGCCGAGGCGAGGATGCCGCAGCCGACATAGGCGACGTCGGCAACCTCCGCATAGCCCTGCACCGAGCCGTCCTCCCCGAAAGGACCGTGCAGCACGGGGAAGACGACATCGACCGGCGCTAGGTCAGCCCGCGTTCCCTTATGCGACGTTGAGACCAGCCGGCCCTTGCCGCCGGGCACCAAGGCCACCTCCACACCATCCTCCCACACCGGAGCTCCCGCCCCCTCTCCCACCGCCTCGGACGTCGGCTGCAGCAGCCATCTGCCCTCCCTGGAAATGGCGATCGGCACCACCTCGTAGCGCGTCCGGTCGATGGCCTTCAGCACGTTGGCGGCCGAAAGCCGCGACACGTCATGCTCGGCCGAGCGCCCGCCATAGAGGATCGCAACCCTGATCTTTCCGGTCATCGAAATCCCTCGAGTGTCGAAATCAAATGACGACGGCAATGCCGCGATTGGCAAAGAAGCGATCGAAAGCGGCTGGCACCAACACTGCGTTGGCCTGTGTGGCACTGGTATGGCCGGATGGGTTGTGAAAGCGGAACCCTTCATCCGAGGCGGCGGTGACCAGAACCAAATGTCCGCCCTTCGAAGGCGGCTTGCGCTCGGGCCAGCGGATCGAACTGCTGACCGAAGCGATGAAGAACCGCGACCGGCCGAGGATCGACGGAATGTCAGCCGTCGCGACATTGGTCATTACCTCGGCATCGAGGCCAAATTCCGCCTTCACGAAGGTGACGAAGGGCGCATAGATCAACCCCTTGATCGAGCCTTCATCGACGACATAGCCGCCATATGGAGTGCATCGCCTGGCCAGTTCGATCGTCGGCACGATCTCGCCGCGCGCCGCCAGGATCATCTTGAGACACGCCATGCCGCAGACATTGGCGGCCCAGACCGCGTATTCGTCGAGCGTGGCAGCGCCTGATCCCTGCCACAGCGGATCCCGCCGCAACGCGGCTTCGGCGCCGTCGGCGAGCACCGCCAGCGTCATGTCAGGCGTCTCCCATTGACTGAAAAACGGCACGGTTTCAGGCAATGGGCTCATGCGGACTCCTCGGGAGTCAATCTCGTATACAAGTTACGAGATTGAAGGAAAGCCGCTCGGACCTGTCGAGGCGCGCGGCGTCTACGCGACCTTCGTCCAGCCAAAAACCAGCCAGATGCGACGTTCTTTTTCAACGAGCAACCGGCCTTTCCCGCGCACGCGTCTTCCCTGAAGCCGCACCGTATGGGACCGATTTTGCCTGTTGTCCAGAGACGGCGCCATCCATGCTCTGCAGGACAATTTCAGTGCCGCCCAGGTCAAGAATCCGATCGGATTCGCCGGTGTGGCGTCCGAGTCTCCAAAATACCCCGGAATGCGGCACCGGAATCACCTCGCCTCGACGCGGTCGATCGATTGCTCCTAGAACGTGATCTTCACCGACGCGGCGCTGCGGTTGGCCGGGCCGTGATGGACGGCCTCGATGTTGTTGCCATCCGGGTCGAGCAGGAAGGCGGCATAGTAGCCGGGATGATAGGACCGCTCGCCAGGCGCGCCATTGTCCGTGCCGCCGGCTTCGAGCCCGGCCTTGTAGAAGGCATCGACCATGGCGTGATCCCTGGCCTGGAAGGCCAGATGATGGCGGCCGGTCAGCTTTCCCAGCGCGGCTCGGCTGTCGGCGCTGGAAATGAACAATTCGTCGGCCCAGAAATAATCCTCGCCGGTGCCGCCGATCGGGACACCTAGGACTTGGAAAACCGCCTCGTAGAATCGCCGGCTGGCGGGGAGATCCCGCACCACGAGTTGGAGGTGGTCGATGAGCCGGCCGCGATGCAATTCCCGGGTTTCCATGAAAGCTCCTCCTCGCAAGACCTCGAATTTAGGCGAGGTCGGCAGGGCGTCAACGCGGGGCGGAGCCTCTGCTGACAACCAGCGACAATTTTTCGGGCCCGATGGAACTTTTGGGCCGATGGCTAGTTTGCAGGCGCGGCGGGAGAAATTTCGATTGGATTGTTTTCAGAAGCTTGAAGCGCTGGTCGACGGCGCCAATGCCGATGCCATCGAGGAAGCGAACGCATTGCTGCGCCGGTTCAGCGACAGGTCCGAACAGACGAGGCGGGCAATCGACGAGTTCATGCTGGACTTCAAGACATTGGTCTTCGTCGTCGAAGCCGGCGAAGAAAATTTCCAAAGGCCGGTCCGCAAGCTCGCCCGTGCCAGGCTTGCGAAGCTCAAGCAGCTGGTGAACGTGCCGGCTTAGGCGATGCCCGCCCTTTGCTATTACTCAATATCTGGGGAAAGCGCTGCGCGCTTTCCCGGGAAACCATTTCACGCTTTCCCTGGAATGCCCTAACCCTTGAGCAGCGCCGCCAGCCGCGGAATGCCCTCGCTCACCGCGCGGCGGGTGGCCAGCGTGAACGATAGCCGCAGCGTGTTGCGCCCGGTGCCGTCGGCGTAAAAGGCGTTGCCGGGCACGAAGGCGACCCGCGCCTCCTTCACCGACCGTGCCAGGAGTTCCGTGGCGTCGGTGCCTTCCGGCAGCGTCACCCAGACGAACATGCCGCCTTCCGGACGGCTCCAGGTCACCCCCTCCGGCATGTTGGCTTCAAGCGCGCCGAGCAGGCCGTCGCGGCGCTCGCGATAGGCGTCGATGAGTTTTTCCACCTGGTCGTCGAACACGGCTTCGGCGACGCGGTGCATCACCATCTGGTTGACCGACGGGCTGTGCAGGTCGGACGCCTGCTTCAACAGCACCAGTTTTTCCACAACGTGACGCGGCGCGCAGACCCAGCCGACACGCATGCCCGGCGACAGGATTTTCGAGAACGAGCCGCAATAGAGCGTGCGCGCCTTGTCGATGCCGCCGGACCTGATGCAGTCGAGCGCCAGGATCGGCGGCACACCATCGCCGTCATAGCGCAGCGCCCGGTAGGCGGCATCCTCGATGACGGCGATGTCGAGCTCGCCGGCAAGGTCGAGCACGGCCTCGCGCTGCTTTCGGCCTAGCGTGTTGCCGGTCGGATTGGCGAAATCGGGCACCAGATAGGCGAATTTCACCTTGCCGCCACTAGCGGCGGCAGCAGTGTGGTAGGCATCGGGCGTCATGTTCCCGCCCTCGGGCCGCAGCCGGTCATAGCGCGGCTCGTAGGCGTTGAAGGCCTGCAGCGCGCCGAGATAGGTCGGCCACGTCACCAGCGCGGTATCGCTTGGCGAGAGGAACAGCTTGCCGAGGTAATCCAGCGCCTGCTGCGAGCCGGAGGTGATGAAGATGTTGGCCTCGTCGCAGGCCACGCCGAGCTTGCCCATTTGCCCGGCGAGCCAGCGCCGCAGCGGCAGATAGCCTTCCGAAACCTGGTATTGCAGTGCTGCCGCGGCTTCCGGCCCGCCGAGCACGTCGGCATAGGCATCGCGGATGGCGTCTGCCGGAAACAGCGACGGATCGGGAATGCCGCCGGCGAAGGAGAGGATGTCGGGCTGGTCGAGCAGCTTCAACAGCTCGCGGATTTCGGAGGCCTTCATGCGCGACGAGCGCGAGGCCAGGAGGTTCAAAAGGGTCACGGCACGCCTCCCCGGACGTTTTTACAATAGGTCAACCTAACTGACCTATATCCGCTTTGCCAGGCGATTTGAATAGGGCCTGAAGGGCTTCCGCTATACTCCAGTCACCGACAGGCCGGACGGGCAACGGCGCGGTTTCCGCTAAAGGCCCTTCTTGTAACCAATATGGCTGGCACTGAAGCCGAGCCCTTCATAGAAGCGGTGCGCATCCGCTCGCCCCTTGTCGGTGGTGAGCTGCACAAGGCCGCAGCCCCGCGCCCGGCACTCGTCGATCGCCCATTCGAACATCTTCTTGCCGACGCCGTCGGAGCGCCTGCCGCTGACGACGCGAACCGCCTCGATCTGTCCACGCCAGCCGCCCTTGCGCGAAATGCCGGCAAGGAAGCTGATCTGCAAGGTGCCGATTACCTCCGCGCCATCCACGGCCACGGCAAGCAGCTGATTGGGATCGGCATCGATGGCGTCGAAGGCATCGAAATAGCCCCGCGCCAACGGCAGCGAGGCATCTTCGCGGGCCGCACCCAGCGGATCGTCCGCGAGCATGGCGACGATGGCTGGCAGATCAGAGGCTTGCGCCTTGCGGAATTGGATGTCGGGCATGAGGCGTGAAATACGGCTGGCCGCCGCCGGCGGCAAGCCGCTAATGGAACGGATCAGTGGGCGGCGCAACCTTTCGAGGTTCAATCCCCGTCCCCCGCCGGCTTGGCCTTGCCGCACTGCGCCAGCACCTTGCCGATGGCCGCGCTCGAGCCCTTCAGCGGAAAACTGTTCGCGCCATATTTAGCCCCGCTGACCGACACGTCGCCTTTGCCGCGCAGCAGGTCCAGCAACGGATCGGCTTTCGCCAGGTCGACCACGAAATAATTGTACATGGCCTCCAGCTGCAGCGTCTTGGTCACCGTCTTGCCGTCGGCCTTGAAGTCGAACGCGCCGCTGATACCCGGTTCCAGCTGCTGGCCCGCATTGCCGAGGTCGTAGCTCAGCACCGGATTGTCGAAACAGGTCAGCGTCAGATGCGCATCGCCTTTCGGCCCGCCGCAGACGGAAGCCGTCAGCACGCTGCCGCCCTCGTCTTCTTCCATCTTGGCGCTCCAGCCGCAGGACGCGGCAAAAGCCGGTTGCGCACCGAGCAATGCCGCCAAGGCACCGGCAACGAGACATCTTCTCATGACTTTCCCCCTCCGACCATTTGCAGCACCCGCCGGCAGCATATAGGAAAAGCCGTTGAATGGCATTGCACGTGCCGCGCGCCTTGGAGAGACCGGTGTTGAGGGCCTTTGGTCGCCTGTGTTTTCTGACAGCCGCCCTGGTGGCCTTGCCGCTCGCCGCGCATGCCGAATGGAAGCCGGTCGAGAAGGTGGAGACCTATGCCATTTCAGGCCAATCCGGACCGGAGCTCTACCGGTCGATCGGCGAGAACGGGCCTAATGTCGGCATTGCCCGCGCCATCGCCCACACCAATTTCAAGCTGACCTGGACCAGGGATTATCAGCCGCGCGCCGGAGCCTGCGTGCTGGTATCGGCCAAGCCCAAGCTCATCATCACCTACAC
The DNA here is from genome assembly GCF_000502915.1 of Mesorhizobium sp. LNHC209A00. Lineage (NCBI taxonomy): Bacteria > Pseudomonadati > Pseudomonadota > Alphaproteobacteria > Hyphomicrobiales > Phyllobacteriaceae > Mesorhizobium > Mesorhizobium sp. LNHC209A00. Next base: position 53,535 of record NZ_AYWT01000016.1, on the reverse strand, counting down.
CTTGCCCAGCCCCTCCTCGCCGCTGCCGTCCGCCATCCAGAAGAACTGGGAGGTTTTCCTCGCCGGCGTCAGCGCCCACGAAAAGGTGCATGGCGCGACCATTGTCGACATGGCGCGCAGGATCGAGGCGGCGACAGTCGGCCTCACCGTTCCCGACGATCCCAAATGCAGCAAGATCCGGGTCGAGATGACCAAACGCCTGTCCGCCCTTTCGCAGGCGCAGCGGCAGGCAAGCCGCGATTTCGACCGCGTCGAACTCGGCCAGGGCGGCAATCTGCAAAAACTCATTCTTGCCCTGGTCAATGGCGGCTGAGCCACCGCGCCTCGCGGCGCGGTGGCTCATCCGCGGTTCGCTCCGGTCTACCGGCTAAGATCCAGCGCCGCGCTCAGATCCCCCATCGGCGGCTCGCCATTGGCGGCCAGCGCCTTGTCGCGGGCGACGATGCCCGTCAGCACCGGCAGATCGTAGCGCGCGGTGATGAAGCGCAGGATCGACGTCGTGTCGTATTGCGTGTGGTCGACCGTCCCCATCCTGGCGTAGGGCGAGATGACGAAGGCCGGGATGCGGTTGCCCGGGCCCCAGCGGTCGGCCTTCGGCGGCGCGACGTGATCCCAGAAGCCGCCATTCTCGTCATAGGTGATGACGACCAGCATGTGGCTCCATTGCGGGCTCTTCTCCAGATGCGCGACGAGGTCGGCCAGATGTTGGTCGCCCGATGTCACGTCGGCATAGCCTGAGTGCTCGTTGAGGTTGCCCTGCGGCTTGTAGAAGGCGACCTGCGGCAGCTTGCCGTCGTCGATCTCCTTGATGAATTCGGCGCCATTCAGGCCGCCATCCCTGAGATGCTCGGTGCGCGCGGCGGTGCTGGGCGCGTAGGCGGCGAAATAGTTGAACGGCTGGTGGTGGAACTGGAAGTTCGGCACCGGCGTGGCGTTCTTACCGTCGAGGGTCGCCTGCCAGGCGCCGGCGTACCAGGCCCAATCGATGCCCTTCAGCGACAGGAGATCGCCGATGGTGATGTCGTGCTGCGGCGGCAGCGTGGTGGGCGCGGCCGGATCGGCCAGCGCCTTGTCGCCGCCCTCCGCCGGCTTGTTGGCGCTCGGCTGATAGGGCGGCTGCATGGCGTTGACGGCGTAAAAATCGGGCGTGATGGCGCCGTCATTGGCGAATTTCGGCACGCCGCCCAGCGCCGACGGCGGCGAATTGTCGGCCACCTTCAAGGTCGTGCCGTCGGCCTCGACCACGGCGATCTGGCCCTTGATCGGACTGGTGTCGGCATGCGGATAGACCGGCGTACAGGCGCAGGCGAGTTGGAAATGGTTGAGGAAGGAACCGCCGAAGGCGCCCTGGAAGAAATTGTCCGCCAGCACGTACTTCTTGGCTATCCGCCACATCGGCAGGATCGAGCCGTCATAATGGCCCATGACCAGGCCGCCGGAATCGGCCCAGGCGACGAATTTGTCGTTCTTGCCGCCGTCGATCTGCATCTGCTCCTGATAGAAACGGTGCCACAAATCGTGGGTGATGACATTGGTTCCTTCGTTGAAGCCCTTGGGATCGTCGATGGCGAAGGCGGCGTTGGCGAGATGCGCGGTCTGCGCCTCCGTCACCACGGGGGTGACGCCTTTTCCGGTCAGCCCACCCCAGGCCGGCGGCAGTTCGGTGAGCGGCTTGCCATCGCGGTCGAGCTGGCGCGCCTGGTCGGCCGAGACATTGGCCAGCCCATTGGCGCCGGGGAAGCCGCCATAAAGATTATCGAAGCTGCGGTTCTCTGCATAGATGACGACGACGGTGTCGATCTTGTCGAAGCCGGGAGGGGCGGCATCGGCGGCCGCAAGGGGAAACCAGGCCGAACCGGCCAGACAGAAGGAAGTGAGGAACTTGAGCCTCGTCATGGAAAGACCTCGTGGCTTGACTGTGGCTAATGGGGCTATGGGGCTATGGCGCGGCAACCATAGGCAGCTAACGTGGCTGCCTTGTCACCTTTGTGACATCGGCCGCCTCGGCGAACACGGTTTCGTGAGCACTGGGACCGGTCATCAATCCGTTGCACTGCGTTCTTATTTCCGGGCCAAAGCGGACCGTGGCCCATGATGATGAGACGATGGAAAAGCCTGATGATCGCGAGCGCCGCGATCTCGGCATTTGGCTTTGCCGCGCCCGCGAATACGGCGGGGCCGGACGGCGTCCATCCCGGTCCGCTGTCGCGTGGGCAAGCCTTCGCACGCGCCGAGGCGCTGACTGCCTTGGGGCGAAAAATGTTCTTCGACCCGGCGCTCTCGGCTTCGGGAAAACAGGCCTGTTCCTCCTGCCACGATCCGCGCCACGCCTTCGGTCCGGCCTCCGCATCTCCCGTCGAGAGGGGCGGCCCGAACCTCGACCAGTCCGGCGTGCGCGCGGTGCCGTCGCTGCGCTACCTCGAGGCGGCGCCCGCCTTCACCGAGCATTTCCACGATTCCGAGGACGAGGGCGACGAGAGCGTCGACAATGGCCCGACCGGCGGCCTGACCTGGGACGGTCGCGTCGACCATGGCGAGGACCAGGCGAAAATCCCCCTGCTCTCGCCCTTCGAGATGGGCAACAAGGATGCCCTGGCGGTCACTGCTGTCTTGCGCAAGTCAGCCTATGCCGACGAGTTCAAGGCAACCTTCGGCAACGATGTCTTCGACCGCCCGGGCGATGCCTTCGACGCCGCCGCCGAGGCGCTTGGCACGTTCGAGCAGAGCGCGGCCGACTTCTACCCCTATTCCAGCCGCTACGACGCCTTCCTCGCCGGCAAGGCAACGCTGTCGGCGCAGGAACTGCATGGCCGCGAACTGTTCGAGGACGAGGCGAAAGGCAATTGCGCCTCCTGCCACCTCAGCGAACCGGCCAGTGACGGCGAGCCGCCGCAATTCACCGATTTCGGCCTCATCGCCATCGCCGTGCCGCGCAACCCGACCATCCCGGCCAACGCCGATCCGGCCTACGTCGATCTCGGCCTGTGCGGCCCGCTGCGCACCGACTTCAAGGGCCGGACGGAGTATTGCGGCCTGTTCAAGACACCGACCCTGCGCAACGTCGCGCTGCGCAAGAGTTTCTTCCACAACGGATACTTCCACACGCTCCACGACGTGGTCGCCTTCTACGCCAGCCGCGACACCGACCCTGGCCGCTGGTACCCCAGCAATGCCGACGGCACGATCAGGCAATATGACGATCTGCCAAAGGCTTACTGGCCGAACTTGAATCAGGATCCGCCCTTCAACGGCAAGAAGCCCGGCGACAAACCGGCCCTCAACGAGGCCGAGATCGACGACATCGTCGCGTTTCTCGCCACGCTCAACGACGCCGACCACCGGGCAGTGCCGGCGAACTGAACCCTGACGCGCCCTGCCCAGTCCCGGGCCTTCCCACCCGCGAAGAACGGGGGGCTCCATCCCTGCAGGATTTAATGCGTGGCAACGCCCTGAAGCCGTAAGGAATGACATGTCCCATTAGCGCTTCCTAAACCGCTCTGTCGTATCCCTTTGCCAATCGATGGCGGAACGCTGATGAACGCATTCAGGCGAGCAGTCGGATTTATCATGATCCTTGTGACCGGCGCGGCGATGCTGGCTGCGCTGCACATCGACGCCCAGCGGAACTTCGCGCTGGCAAGACAACGGTATGTCGAAAACTCCCAGGCCGCGGCCCGGGCAACGGCCAAGACCGTCGAAGACGCCCTGCGGGCCGTCTACGAAAATGTGCGGACTCTGAGCTACCTGCCAAGCGTGAGAAACCTCGATCGGCATGGCACGAACCTTGGCGACGAGGGTCGCGCGACAATCCAGCAGATCTACAACAACCTCGCCAACAACGTCTCCATTTCCGAGGTCTACTTTCTGCCGCTGGATTTCGACCCGGACGGCTTCGATGCCGTGACCGGAAAGCTCGAGGAACCGATCCTCCAGTTCGACCAGCTGATCGTGAATGCAAAGGCGAGGTCCGATGCCGCTGGCGGCGCAAAGCGGGTAAAACTGGACGCCAGTGCGCTGACCCGCCCGCCGGAAGAAGTCGAGACCTATGAATACCACGAACTGGCAAAGCAGCTTGCCTGGCTGAAGGCGAACTATCCAAATTCGAGCGCCATTGACGGGCTGGATGTGCCGATCATCGGCACGAAGGAGCTCATCACTTGCGATAACACCGATTTCATCCACACCGGCAATGACGCCGATCGCTCCGGCTTTATCCTGTCGGTCCCGGTCTACGGCGGGGACGGCAGCCTGCGCGGCTCCGTCTCGGCGATCATGCTCACCTCGGCGCTGCGCAAACTGTTGCCGAGCAGCGACTATGTCATCGTCAATTCAGGCTACGGTTTCGAATCCGACCAGCACAAGATGGCGACGGCCCTGGCCGCGGATTCCCGAGCCTTCACGGCGGCGGACCCCAATCTGATCTACTCCGAAGTCCTCCCGCTCTCACTCAACGATCCTAGAAGCGCCTGGCGCCTCTGGGCCGGTTTTCCCAACAGCAGGTTCGACAGCGATACGGACACCCGGTCCGTGCGGCAATTCGAGTTGGCCGGTTATGTCGCGGTCGCGGTGGGCACCCTGCTGGCGCTGGCCTGCTGGTATGCGATCGGGCGGGCCATGACGATGCAGGTCAATGCCGCCGAGACTTTGGAGCGACGGGTCGAGGAGCGCACCGCTCAGATCCAGCACCTCGCCACGCACGACATTCTCACCGGCCTGCCCAACCGGGGCCTGCTGGCCGACACGATGGACGAGGCGCTTAGAAGCCTCAGGGAGGATGAGAAGCTGGCCGTCCACTGCATCGACCTCGACCGGTTCAAGCCGGTCAACGACACGTTGGGACATCCGGTCGGCGACGAGCTTCTCGGGGCAGTGGCGAAGCGCCTGAAACAGCAGGCCGGCGAAACCGCCATGGTAGCAAGAGTGGGGGGCGACGAGTTCGTCATCCTCCAGCTCCTGCTCGACGGCAACGACGAGGCCGGCGTGCTGGCAAGCCGTGTCATTCATGCCTTGTCCGACGAATTCTCGATCCAGGGCCACAAAGTCAACATCGGCAGCAGTATTGGCATCGCCGTCTTCCCCGACGACGGGCAAAGCTCGGAAGCGCTGATCCGCAATGCCGACCTTGCCTTGTACAAAGCCAAAATGGAGGGTCGTGGCACCGCCCGGTCGTTCGAGCCGGGAATGGATGCAAAACTGCAGGAGCGGCGCCAGCTGGAATCCGAACTTGCCCTCGGCGTGACCAACGACGAATTCGTCCTGTACTATCAACCGCTGCACGACGCAAAGACCTCGACACTCACCGGCTTCGAAGCATTGGTGCGATGGAACCATCCACGCCTCGGCCTGCTGCCGCCATCGGAGTTCATCCAGATGGCCGAGGAGACCGGCGCCATCGACGCGCTTGGCGAGTGGATCATGCAGCGTGCCTGCAGCGATGCCGCGAAATGGCCGCTGCCCGTCAAGATCGCGGTTAATCTCTCGCCGGCCCAGTTCAAGCAACCGGGTTTGTCGCTCCAGATTGCCTCGGCGCTCGCGGCTTCGGGCCTGCTGCCGTCACGGCTCGAGCTGGAGATCACCGAGTCGGTGCTGCTGGCGAACAATGAAAACACGGTCAGAACGCTACACAGCCTGCGCGACCTTGGCATCAGCATCGCCATGGACGATTTCGGCACCGGCTATTCCTCGCTGAGCTATCTCAGGTCGTTCCCGTTCAACCGCATCAAGATCGACCGCAGCTTCGTCAGCCTGATGTGCGAGAGCAGCGAAAGCCGGGCGATCGTCAAGGCCGTCGCCGACCTTGGCACCACGCTCGGCATGACGACGACCGCCGAAGGCGTCGAGACCGAGGCCCAGTATCGCCTGGTCAGGGAGAATGGCTGCACGGACGTCCAGGGCTGGTTCTTTGGCCGCCCGATGCCGGTTTCCGAACTCCATGCGCTTTTCGAACAGCCGGAAGTCTTGACCGCGTAGCGCTGCGGCCCGCCTCAAATCGCCCGGATAATCCCGCCATCGACGCGTATATTCTGGCCGGTGATGTAGCCGGCCCCTTCCGACGCCAAAAACGCAATCGTCGCGGCGATCTCTTCCGACGTCCCATACCGCTGCATCGGCACGGAGTCGCGGCGCTCTTCGGTCGCCGGCAGGCTGTCGATCCAGCCGGGCAGCACATTGTTCATGCGCACATTGTCGGCCGCGTAGGTGTTGGCGAAAATCTTGGTGTAGGCGGCAAGGCCGGCGCGGAACACGGCCGATGTCGGGAACATCGCGTTCGGTTCTGCCACCCAGGCCGTCGAGATGTTGATGATGGCGCCGGCCTTCTGCTTGACCATCTGCGGGGCCACGATGCGCACCGGCCGGATGACGTTCATCAGGTAGACGTCCATGCCGGTGTGCCACTGCTCGTCGGTGATCTCCAGGATCGGCGCGCGCGGCCCGTGGCCGCCGCTGTTGACCAGCACGTCGATGCGGCCATAGCGCTCCAGAGTCAGGTCCGCGAGCCGCCGCAGATCCTCGTTAGATTGGTTGGAGCCGGTGACGCCGATGCCGCCCAGCTCCTTGGCCAGCGCCTCGCCCTTGCCGGACGAGGATAGGATCGCGACCTTGAAGCCATCCGCCGCCAGCCGCTTGGCCGCCGCCGCCCCCATGCCGCTGCCGCCGGCCACGATGACAGCTGTCTTTTCTACACTCATCGGATTTCCTCTTCAGATTGGCGGGAGCTACGGTTTCAGCGGTCCTATAGCCGGTTTCGACGCGCAGTTCGAACGAGAAAGCCTGAATTGGGCTGCAGAAAACTTGCGCGTTGAGCTGCGCCCTATCCTTCCACCGTCTCCAACTCACTCAGCAGCGTGCCTTCCATGTCCGGTTCGTCCCCGGAACAGACGCACAGCATCTCGGCGTCGCCCTCGCCCACCGACAGATAGGCGTGGCCCATGGTGGAATCGATGTAGACGCTCTCGCCCGCTTTCAGCCGCACCGGCGCGTACTGGTCGGTGTGCAGTTCGATCTCGCCCTTGAGCACGATCAGGAATTCCTCGCCGGCATGCCTGGTCAGCGGGCCGAACTCTTGCGGCGTGCGGGCGCGCGCATAGGCGTGGATCGGCACCATGCGCTTGCGCACCAAGTCGGTGGCGAGATACCGGTAGTCGTAGTTTCGGGTCAGCTGGCGCAGCGTGTTGGACTGCGAGGTCACCGAGCGGCGGGTGCGCGTCGCCGGCTGCTTGCGGTCGCCGCTGAGCAGTTCCGTCACATGGATGCCGAGCCCCTCGCAGATCTGCAAGAGCTTGTCGTAGCTCAGCGACATCTGGTCGTTCTCGACCTTGGACAGCGTCGACACCGCCACGCCAGTGAACGCGCTGACCTCCTGCAACGTCCAGCCATGCGTCTTTCTCAAAGAGCGCAGACAGTCACCGAGGTTCGGTTGCTCCGACATCGCCAGCTCCAAGGCGCGGGATCGCGCCGCTCCACCCTAGGTAGTCGAACTCCCCCCTGCCATCAACAACATCAATAATTTTCTTATACGCTAAATATTGACTGGATACGAAATTATTTTTACGACTGATGAATGCAGTCGAACTCCCTCAGAAAGATTACCATCATCGGCGGAGGCATTGCCGGCCTCTCGCTTGCCGCCGAGGTGGCGGCCTGGGCCGAAGTCACCGTCATCGAGCGCGAACCGCATCTCGGCTACCACGCCAGCGGACGCTCCGCCGCTCTGTTCACCGAGACTTACGGCAACCGCCTCGTGCGCGGGCTGACGCTGGCCAGCCGGCAGGCGATCGTCGAGGGCGGTTTCGTCGCCCACCGGCGCGGCGCGCTGCATGTCGGATGGACCGGTGACGATGCCTCCATCGACAAGCTGGCTCGTGATTTGCAGGCGCTGGTGCCATCGGTGCGCCGCCTCTCGGCGGCCGAGCTCCACGCGCTGGTTCCGGTCGTTGCCCAGCAAGCCACCTGCGGCGGCGTCTATGAGCCGGACGCGGTGGATGTCGACACGGACAAGATGCTGGCGACCTGCGCGTCCAAGCTCAAAGCCAGCGGCGGTACCATCCGCACCGGCGAGGAGGTCCGCGCCATCTCACGCGACGGCAGCGCTTTTCGGGTTGAAACAAGCGCCGGCGTCTACTCGGCTGACATCGTCGTCAACGCCGCCGGCGCCTGGGTGGATGTTGTCGCCGGCATGGCGGGGCTCGCGGGCCTCGGCTTCCAGCCGAAACGGCGCACCGCCTTCCTGTTCGATCCGCCCGCCGGGTTGGACATCGCGGGCTGGCCGCTGGTGGTCGACCTGCACGAGCAGTTCTACTTCAAGCCCGATGCCGGCAGATTGATCGGTTCGCTCGCCGACGAGACAGACTCCGAGCCTTGCGATGCGTATCCCGAAGATATGGACGTCGCCATCGCCGTCGACCGCATCGAACAGGCAACGTCGATGCGCATCGGCCGCCCGTCGACGCCATGGGCGGGCCTGCGCACCTTCGCTCCCGACCGCACGCCGGTCGCCGGCTTCGACCCGCGCCTGCCCGGCTTCTTCTGGCTCGGCGGCCAGGGCGGCTACGGTTTTCAGGTGTCGCTGACGCTGGCCAGGCTGAGCGCGGCGCTGATGCGGGGCGAGCCGCTGCCCGAAGATGTAATCGCGCTCGGCATCACCGCTGGGGCGCTGGCGCCCGATCGCTTCCTTACCTCGGCGGCGACGCCATGAAGTTCCTTCCCTCAACCCCGAATGTGTCATCAGGAGCGTTTGCGATGAAATCTATGCGCGCGATGCTTGTCACGTCCCTTTTGGCCACGTCCCTTCTGGCCTCATCCGTCCTTCTCGGCGGGCAGGCCTACGCCAAGACGCTGGTCTATTGCTCGGAAGCCAATCCCGAGACCTTCAACCCGGCGATCGGCATCGCCGATTCCACCATGGACGCCGCCGCCAAGACGATCTTCAACCGGCTGGTCGAGTTCAAGCCGGGCACGACCGAGGTCGGACCGGCGCTGGCCGAAAGCTGGGACGTCTCGTCGGATGGCAAGACCTACACTTTCCATCTCAGGCACGACGTGAAGTTTCAGTCGAACGAGCATTTTTCGCCCACGCGCGACTTCGATGCCGACGACGTGCTCTACACCTTCAACCGCCAGCGCGACGCCAACAATCCCTATCACAAGCTTGGCGGCGGCTCTTACGAGTACTTCAACGCGTTGGGCATGGGCACGCTGATCGGGAAAATAGACAAGGTCGACGATTACACCGTGCGCTTCACCCTGACGGCTCCCAACGTCACCTTCCTGGCCGGGCTGGCACTCGACTATCTCTCCATCCTGTCGCTGGAACAGACCGAAAAGATGGTCGCGGCCGGCACGCCGGAATTGATCGACAGCATGCCGGTCGGCACCGGCCCGTTCGTGCTTGAGGCCTATGTGCCCGACAGCCAGGTCCGCTACGCCGCCAACAAGGATTACTGGCGCGGCGCGCCGAAGATCGACACGCTGGTCTTCGCCGTCACGCCCGAGCCGACGACCCGTGTCGAGCGCATCAAGGCCAATGAATGCCAGGTCGCCGCCCCGCCGCCGCCAAGTGCTGTCGCCGACCTGCGCAGCGATCCCGACATCACGGTCCTCGACCTCAAGGGCCAGAACATCGGCATCCTCGGCTTCAATGTCGAGCATCCGCCACTGGGCGACGTGCGCGTGCGCACGGCACTGGCCAAGGCCATCGACCGCAAGGCGATCGTCGATGCGGTCTACGCCGGCGCCGGCACGGTGGCCGGCAGCGTCGTGCCGCCGGCGCAGCTTGGCGCCGTCACCGATGCCGGCATCGACTACGATCCCGATGGCGCCAAGAAACTGCTCAAGGAATCGGGCCACGAAAGCGGCCTCAAGATCAGCCTGTGGGCGATGCCGGTGTCGCGCCCCTACAACCCCAACGCCAAGCGCATGGCCGAGATGATCCAGGCCGACTGGGCGAAGGTCGGCGTGCACACGGAGATCGTCAGCTTCGAATGGGGCGAATACCTCAAGCGCACCGCTGCGGGCGAACAGGACGCCTTCCTGCTCGGCGGCAGCAGCGACAATGGCGATCCCGACAACATGCTGAGCTATCTGCTCTCCTGCGACGGCGTGAAGGGCGGCTCCAACCGCTCGCGCTGGTGCGACAAGGGTTTCGAGAAGCTGCTCGACGAAGGCCGCGTTGCCGCCGACCCGAAAGAGCGCGCCGCGATCTATGGAAAGGCGCAGGCCATCCTGAAGGCCGAGGTGCCGGTGGCGCCGATCGCCCATTCGATGGTGGCGATCCCGATCCGCAAGAGCGTCCTAAACTACGTGCTCGACCCCTTCGGCCGGCAGAATTTCGCCGCCGTCGACATGGCGGAGTGAGGCTTGTCACGCCGGGTGCCCCCTCATCAAAGGCAAAACGCCAGCCGATTTGCGAAGATCCCGCGATCCACAAAAAGCGAGACCACCGTGCCAAAAGACCTGAACGCTCTCCTCGATGCCTACCTCGGCGATGGCGCGGTGGGTGCGTCGCTCGCCTATGCCAGGGGTGACACCACACCGACCGCCCTCACCGCGGGCCTCGCTGATCGCGCGCAGGGCACGCCCGTCACGTCGGACCATCTGTTCAAGATCGGCAGCTGCACCAAGACCTTCGTCGCCGCGGCCCTCGTCAAGCTCGCCGAGACCGGCGAGCTCGACCTCGGCGCGCCGATCGCCTCCTGGTTCCCGGACCTGCCTGGCGCCAAAACCATATCGGTACGCCAGCTGATCAACCATCGCAGCGGCCTGCCGGAATTCGAATATTACATTCCGATGGACCCGAGCCGGCAATGGACGCCGCAACAGCTGGTCGACATCGCGTTCGCCTCCGACAAGCAGAAGGCGCCGGGCGGACCTGCCGTTTACAACAACACCGGCTATGTGCTGGCCGGCCTTCTGATCGAGGCGGTCGCGAAAGACTCTCTGGGCGGTTATGTCAGGACCGCGATATTGCAGCCGCTCGGCCTGAAAAATACATGGTCGCCGGCGACCGAAACCTTTCCGGAAAAATCGATGGTGCGCGGCTATTACCATCGGCCACCGCCGGCGCCGAACGCGCCCACCGATATAGCCTCGGGCGGCGAGATGTGGCGCATGGACGGCGTGCTGCCCTACTGCGATGAACTGCAGGATTCGTCCGACTCCTTCCCGTTCGCCGCCGCCTATGGCTGCGGCGACATGGTGTCGACCCCGTCAGACATGGTCGGCTTCATGCGTGGCCTGTTCTCCGGCAAGCTGCTGTCGCCCTCCTTCTTCGCCGAGATGTTCGAACACCGCGTACCGGCGAGTTTCCCCGGCACCCGCATGCGCGAGACGGGCGCGGGGATGTTCCGGAGCGCCTATGCCGGCCGCGCCTTCTACGGCCACCAGGGCAGCATTCCGGGCTACGTCGCCGTCATGCTGCACGACCCCGAGACGGACCTCACCATCGCCATGACCAGCAATGTCGGCTCCGGCAATCGCCTCTCCTTCCAGGCCAGTGGCCTGCACGGGGTCGTCGATCAGGCGATCCGTATCATTCTCGACTGATCGTTTTCAGCCGCCCTGCCGTAACGACGGATCGGGCAGGCCCGGCAGCATCTGGCTCAGCACCCGGTCGCGAAGGAAGAAATGGTGGAAGATGGCGGCGGCCGCGTGCAGGCCGGCGAGCCACATCATGACGTCGCCGAGCGTGCCGTGAATCTCCGCCAGCGGCGCGCCCCAGCTGCCCGAAAATGGACCGATCGCTCACAATCCATAGACAGTGACCGGGTGGCCGCCGAACAAGGCGCCGACCATGGCTGTCGCCGGAACCGCGAACAGCAGCGCATAGAGTGCCCAATGCGTTGCCTTCGAGGCGACCTCCATCCAGGACGGCATGGCCGGGGCATCGGGAATGCGATCGAACCGGCGCCAGATCAGGCGAACGACCAGCAAGCAGAAAACGGTGAAGCCGAGCGACTCGTGCAGCAGCAGCGTCGACGCCCTGGCCGCCGAATAGACCCGCTCCGGCGGACCGCCCGCCGAGACCAGGAAGGCAATGAGCACCAGCAGTGCCGTCAGCCAATGAAATGCCTGGGCGAGGCGCCCATAGCGGGTTGTCGTGCCGGACAGCGACATGCGAGAGCTCCGAAACGGTTGGACATCTCCCCTCGCTCGTGAATGTGGCCTTATTTCAGCTGTTCCTCAATCGCCTTGCTGCGCGAATGGCATCGCCGAGTTCGCTGGCGGCGCAGCCCGACAAGGTTCAGCTTAACTCGTGGAGCGGAAGATTGTGGCGGCGCCAGCCAGCATCTCGGCATTGTCCCTAGCCACCGTTCCATCGGCGAGCGTCTTGCCGTCCTCCAGCCCGACTCGTGTCGACCAGCGCTTTTGCCGCGCAAGGTGCACGAACGGCCAGACCGTGCCGTCGACGCCGTGCAGCAGGATCTGCCGCCGCACGCCTGCGCGGTCGAGCACGGCGGCGATGTCATGCGCCTCGTCGAGGGCTCCAGGCAGGTCCGGTATGTCGATCTCGATCAGGATGCGCAGTACGCGGCCGTGATCGGCGAGCGCCACGAAGCGCTCGGCATCTTCCGTCGTGGCCAGCCCCGCCTCGATGCCGACGCCCTGCTTGCGCAACAGCTCCATCACGGCGGGCGCGTCGGCTTCCGAAAGATTGACCGAGGCATAATCGGGCAGTTCCCGCCAGGCGGCGATCGCCGCGCGGGTGCGCGCCACATCGTTCTCGATCCAGGCGCCGGTCGAGACGCCGATCAATGTGCCCGGGCAGGCTTGGCGCACGGCAAGGACCGTCGCATCCACCGACGCCAAGCTTTCGCGCCCGTCGGCGCCGCGCGGATGGATGTGCAGTTCGGCGGCACCCGCGGCGACGCAGGAAGCGGCATCGCTGGCCATTGCCTGTGCGGTCAGCGGCAGCGTGGGATGGAAATCGCGCGGACGCGCGCCGTTGATGCAGGCTTGAACGATCATCGATTTCACCTCGGACTAAAGAGCGCACTCCAGCTCTGTGCCTTTTACGCAATTCCGGACGGGAACCGGTTACACACTTTCCTGGGATCTAGCCGCGCCGCCAAACCGTGCAAAGCCATGGCGCCCTGACACGGCGGCGCCGCCGCCAGGGCGCCTCTCACGGCATTCGCCGGCATTTGAATAAAAGGCGCCTGGGGATATTTACGCCACTTTGCGCCAGGCCGGCCAATATCCATCAGGGCGGGATCATGGAGGGACCATTGACCAGCGATTTTTCAGCCGCCCGTCTCCATCTCGAACGCGCCTACCACTATCTGCGCGGCAATGACGAGACGAGCCGCGCCACATGCGAGGCCCTCGACCTGTTGATCGAGATGGTGGCGGAAGCACAACACAGGAAGCCGGAACCCGGAGTGCTGGAATTTCCGCGAGCGTCGGCGCGCCGACTCGGCTGAACAGCACGCGTGGAATTGGTTCAGCCTGCGCATCAAGTCTTCGTCTTCACGCTTGGCGCTCCAGGCCGTTTTGGAGCGAAGTGCATCTGATCCGTCAGGACGCCCTGCGTCTCGATGCGGCGCCGGCCATTCGAGCCGCCTGGGCCACGACCCGCTCCAGCGGTTCGGGCCGGTGCAGCAGAAAACCCTGACCGAACTCGACGCCCATATCGCCCAGCATGGCCACCGTGTCCTGCCGCTCGATCTTTTCGCCCACCACGGTGCAACCGAGGCTGCGGGCAATGCTGGTGATGGCCAGCACGATCTCGCGATCGAAGCGGCTTTCGGTGACGTGTTCGATGAAGGAGCCATCGATCTTGATCGCGTCGACCGGAAAGCGCCTGAGATATTCGAACGAACTCATGCCGGCGCCGAAATCGTCGAGGCTGACCCGGCAGCGCCGCTCGCGCGCCTTGCGCACGAACGCCTCGGCCGCATCGAAATTGGTGACGGCGGCGGTTTCGGTGATCTCGAAGCCGATACCGAAATGCGGCGTCCCGGTTTCCTCGATGACCCGGTCGACAAAATCCCATAGTCCCGGGTCGCTCAGCGTCTGCGCCGACAGGTTGAAGCCGAGCGTGATCGCGCCGGACTTCATCGCCGCGCCGTGCCGAGACAGCGCGGTGCGGATGATCCAGCGGTCGAGCCGCGCGGCAACGCCGAAGCGCTCCGCCGCCGGAATGAACTCGCCAGGCGGGATCAGCCGGCCACCCTGTCCGGCAAGCCGCGCCAGCACCTCGACATGGCGGCTCTCTTCCCAGGGCCTGCCCAGCAGGTGGATCTGCTGGCCGAACAATTTCAGCCTGCCGTCATCCATGGCGTCGACCGTGTCGGCTGCGAGCCGAGCCGCGTTGAGGCCGACCGAACCGGAGACGGCATCGGTCGAAAACAGCGCGAAGCGATCGCGCCCGGCGGCCTTGGCCGCGTAGCAGGCATCGTCGGCGCAGGCCAGCGCGTCGGCAACCGTGGTGGCACGGTCGCGGACGATGGTGATGCCGATGCTGGCCGCCAGCCGGCGCGACGTCGCGGCAAGGCCAAGATCGGCGTCGCGCACGGCCGCCAGGATGGCGGCGGCCAGACCTTCTGCTTGCACGGCGTCGCAATCGGGCACCATCAGGGCAAACTCGTCGCCGCCGAGCCGCGCCGCATGCGCCGATGGCGGCAGGCAGCGGCCGATACCCGCCGCGACGCTCTTCAGCGCCAGATCGCCCGCGGCATGGCCGGCGAAATCGTTGAGGGCCTTGAAGTAGTCGAGGTCGACATAGAACACCGCCAGCGGCACGCCAGTGGTGATGTGGTGGGCGAGCAGCCGGTCGAAGGCGGCGCGGTTCCAAAGGCCGGTCAGTGCGTCGTGTCGGGCGGCGAAGGCAAGCTCCTGTTCGCGCAACTTGTCCTCGGTGATGTCGCGCACGGTGCCCAGGACCTGGCCCGCGGCACCGGCGGCGGCGATGAAGCGCAGCAGCGAATCGACATGGCGGATCTGGCCGTCGCGCTTGATAATGCGGTACTGCGCGGCGATGACGCCGTCGCTTTCCAACGGCACCCTGTGGGCGCGTTCGGCGGCGTCCTTGTCGTCGGGATGCAGGTAGCTGTGCCAGAGATCGGCCGTCACCTCGTCGGTCACTGCGACGAGGCCGAATATCTCTCTTGTGCGCGCGTCCCAATAGCTCTTGTTGGTAGCAATGTCGTAGTGCCAGATACCGGTGCCGCTGGCGGCGAGCGCCAGGCGAAAGCGGATATTGACCTGTTCGAGCGCGGCTTCGGCCGCCTTCTGCTTGGAGATGTCGGTCTGCACGCCCATCAGCCTGAGCGGCTTGCCGTCGGCGTCGCTCTCGACGATGCCGCCTCGGTCGAGCACCCAAACCCAATGGCCCTGCTTGTGCTTGAGCCTGAGTTCGGTCTCGATGGCGTCGGTCAGCCCGGCAATGTGGCGGTCGCCACTGGCCTGCGCCCGTTCCCGATCGTCGGGATGGGTAAGCTGCAGCCACAGGTCACTGGTATTGGCGAGTTCGCCCTCCTCGTAACCCAGCATTCGCGCCCAGGTCGCCGAATAGAAGCAGTCGCCGGTGCTGAGATCCCAGTCCCAGACGCCAAGATGGGCCCGCTCCAGGGCCTTGGCCCAAAACGCTCCGCTGCGACTTTTCTTACCCTGACCCGCCATCGTCCGTTCCGCCACCCCCGCCCCTGGGCAATCTGCGGCAAAACCAGAGAAGAAACCGTTACCGGGCCGCGGAAGGGCGGAATGTCCACCCTCCCGGCGACGATCTTGGCATCAGCCTTTTGATTGGCGGGCAAGAACCGGAGTTTGGCGCGCCTCGATTGATCATAGGAATGGCCGTGTTCACCAGCCAGTCCGGTGATCGCGAAGCAAGACAAAAAGAACCTCCCAATGACCAAGCAGGAAGACAACAAGGCCGTCGTAATCAGATGGTTCACCGACTTCTGGGGTGAAACCTGCGACCTCTCCGTCGTCGATGCCGTCGCCGCCCCCGATATGCTGCTCAAATACTCGCTGCACGAGCCGCGCCGCGGGCGCGCCGACATCAAGGCATTCATGACCGATTTTCGTGCAGCCTTCCCGGATCTCAACTTCTGGGCCACCGCCGATCTCATCGCCGAGGGCGACTACGTCGTCGGCCAGTGGGAAGGGGGCGGCACGCATACCGGCCCGGCCTTCGGCGATTTTCTCATCGGTTCGCTGCCCGCCGCGACGGGCCGCACGATGCGCTTCACCGGCACCACGGTGCTCAAGGTGATCGACGGCAGGATCGTCGAGGAAATCGGCCTCGACGACGGCGTCGCCGCCCTCACCCAGCTCGGGCTGATCAAGACCGCCTGAGAAACTTCACCCAGAATCGAGACTTCGGCCAGGCGGCATTGGCGCCGCCTGGCTATGCCGCTTACTGGCTCAGCGCCATCNTTCACCCAGAATCGAGACTTCGGCCAGGCGGCATTGGCGCCGCCTGGCTATGCCGCTTACTGGCTCAGCGCCATCGCGTGTTCGCACGACACTTTCGGGTTCATGTCGGCGAACGTGCCGGTCGGGTTGCCTTTCCAGGCCCAGACATGCAGTTCGTAGAACTCACCCAGGCCATAGCGATTGGGCGCGCTGTTGAAGTTGAACAGCTGTCCCTCGAGCGACGCCGGCCCCTTCGAGGTGATGTATTCGACCGCCACCAGCTTCAGCGTGCCGTCGGCCATCGGCTCGTACATCACCGCTTCGGGACGGGCGATGTCGATCTTGTCGTCCTTCAGGTACCCGCCATTGACATAGTGGATGCCCATGGCGCCGCCGGTGATACCGCTGGCGCAGGGAATGGGCGCATAGCCTTCCGCCGTCGCGGCGTTGACGTCGAGAAACCGGCTGTTGGCGGCCCGCACCTTTTCGGCCAGCGGATTGGCACCGGACGCGGTTTCGGCCGCCTCCTGATGCGCCTGGGCAAAGGTGGTGCAGACGGCCAGAATGGCCCCTGCCACGAAAAGCCCGTTGCGAAAATCGCGTATCATGTTTGTTCCATTCTTCTTGAAAAAGCACAGCGGGCCGGCCGCCGAAAATACGGAGGCCCGGCAGGCAAGCGCTGTGACTGTTGTTGCCTGGTGACCCCGGATACGGTGCAAGGAATGCCGGGAGAGATCATCCCTTCGGCAGATACGGGATCGTTCCTGCCAGATCGGTGTCGTCGATCAGCTGGAAACGGCTGTCGCTGCCGCCCTGGCGGGCCGAAACGAAAGGCGCGTAGGCCGGATCGTCGGTGAAGGCGCGCGCCGCCGCTTCCGACGGGAACGCCATCAGGGCGATCAGCGTGGTGTCGAGCGGCTTGCCTTCGAGCGTCTTCACATTGCCGCTGCGCGACAGATATTTGCCGCCATGCTTGTGGACGAGGTCGTGCACCGAGGCGGCATAGGCCGGCACCCATTTCGGGTCCTTCATCTTGATATCGGCGATAACGTAAGCAGTCATTGTCGTCTCCTGGTTGCGGCGCACAGGGATATCCCGTGCAACCGTCCAATGGGTTCGCATGGCGGGGCCCGAGCCGACCAGTCCGCGATCTGTACTGGGCCGGTACAGTTTCTGTACTCGCCGCTTCAATCACGAAGGACTAATGTTCTCCCAAGGTTCGAGGGAGAGGCACGGTCATGACCCAGCACGGATACAAACAGTTCTGCCCGCTATCGATGGCCGCCGAGGTGCTGTGCACCCGCTGGACGATGGTGCTGATGCGAGAGCTTGTGGCCGGTTCGACCCGTTTCAATGACTTGCGCCGGGGCGTGCCCAAAATGTCGCCGACCCTTCTGTCGCAACGGCTTAAGGAGCTTGAGCTGGCAGGAATCGTCGAGCGCAAGGAGGTCCTGGGAGAAAAAGGAATCTTCGACTATCGGCTGACGGAAGCCGGCCGCGATTTGCGCCCGGTGGTCGAGGCGATGGGCTTCTGGGGCCAGAAATGGGTCGAATCCAGGCTGTCGCTCAAAAACCTCGATCCGTCGCTGCTGATGTGGGACATGCGGCGCAATTTAAACCCCTCGCCGCTGCCCGAGGGACGCACGGTGATACAATTTCTGTATCAGGAACTCCCCGCCTCCAAACGCTCCTGGTGGCTGATCGTCGAAAAGCACGGCGAAGTCGACCTGTGCTGGTACGATCCGGGCTTCGACGTCGACCTCTATGTCTCGACCGACCTGCACACGATGACGGCGATCTGGATGGGAGTGCTCACCGTCGAGAAGGCCGGTGCGAAGGTCACCCTGACCGGCGACCAGGCCATCGGCAGGAAAATGCAGGCCTGGCTGGGGCTGAGCCCGTTCGCGGTGGAACCCAAACGCGCGGCGTAGGCACGCGCGGGCCCTGTCAGGAAACGGGTGGCGAGGCCGGCTTTTGGCGGCTTCAATGCCGGCCATGTTCATCGCCCTGGCCAAACATCTGCAACCCGCGCCACTGCCGGTCGCCCACGATCCGCGCTGGACCCGCATCGTCGCGCGCGACAAGTCGGCCGATGGCGCGTTCTGGTATTCGGTGGCGACAACCGGCGTCTATTGCCGGCCCTCCTGTCCGTCCCGGCGCGCCAACCCCGCCAATGTCCAGTTGCACGACACTTTGCAGGCGGCGAAGGCGACAGGCTTTCGCCCATGCCGGCGCTGCAATCCGGACGGCCCTTCGCTCGAGGCCGCCAACGCCGCCATGGTCGCCGATGCCTGCCGCAGGATCGAAGAGAGCGAGGACGAACCGCCACTTGCCGAACTGGCTGCCGCCGCCGGCCGCAGCCCCGGCTATTTCCACCGCGTCTTCAAGGCGATCACCGGGCTGACACCGAAGGACTATGCCGCGGCACGGCGGGCCGCCCGCGTCCGCCAGGGTCTCGAGGACGGCGCCAGCGTGACGGCGGCAATCTATGACGCCGGCTTCAATTCGAGCGGGCGTTTCTATGAAAAGTCCACCGGCATGCTCGGCATGACGCCGACGCGCTACCGTTCCGGCGGCACCAACGAGGACATCCGCTTCGCCGTCGGCGAATCCTCGCTCGGTGCCATCCTGGTCGCGTCGAGCCGAAAAGGCGTCGCTTCGATTCTGCTCGGCGACGATCCCGACGCGCTGGTGCGCGACCTACAGGACCGCTTCCCCAAGGCCCGGCTGATCGGTGGCGACCGCGACTACGAGGCGCTGGTCTCCCGCGTCGTCGGTTTAGTCGAGGCGCCGGCGCTCGGTCTCGACCTGCCGCTCGACGTGCGCGGCACCGCGTTCCAGCAGCGCGTCTGGCAGGCCTTGCGGGACATCCCGGCTGGCCGCACGGTTTCCTATGCCGAGATCGCCGGCCGTGTCGGTGCTCCCAAGGCGACCCGCGCCGTCGCCGCCGCCTGTGCCGCCAATGCCCACGCGGTCGTCATCCCTTGCCATCGTGTGATCCGGAAGGATGGCGCCCTGTCGGGCTATGCCTGGGGCGCCGAGCGCAAACGCGCGCTGCTCGACCGCGAGGCCGGCGAGGCTGCTGACAATGCCCACCGGTCCTCGCGGGCCTGACCGCAATGCGCGCGATGGCCAGGTCTTCCACCGCCGGTGCGAACGGTCAGGTCGCCAACGGCGCTGCCGTCAGCCTGGAGGACGCGAAGGCGCTGGTGTTGGCTGCCATTGGCGAGCTTGTCGAGGATGGCAAGGCCGAGTGGCGCCGCATGGCGACCGGCGAGTTCGAGCTGCGGCTGATATCAGGCGAAGTTTTTTTGCTGGGCGAGATCGGCGTCACCCGTGTCGCATGAGGGTGGTCAAAAACCGCACTCGACGGCACCTGCTTTCGCCGTTCAGCCCCCAGGGATTTGCATTTGAAAGCAAGCACCGGAGTGAGGAACATCAGGCACATGGCTAGGGTTCAGGCACACAGAAGGAGTGAAGGCAATGAACCACATGCAACCCGATCTCAAGGCGACAGCCGCCAGCGTCGTCCTCGACACCATCACCTATGCCATCGGCCAGTCGGCGCTTGGGAACATCCTGGCGGCGCGCGGCCCCATCGGCGTCTGCGCCATCCTCATCGGCTCCGACGCCGGCACGTTGCGGCAGGACCTCGCCAACCGCTTCCCCGGCAGGGTGCTGCTCGAAGACGCGGCCTGCCTGCGCGATGATCTCGCGGCGATAGCGCGCTTCATCGAAACGCCCGGCGCGGGTCTCGACCTGCCGCTCGACATGCGTCACGGCACGCCCTTCCAGCAGCGCGTGTGGGAGGCGCTGCGCGCCATCCGGTGCGGTGCCACGGTCACCTACACCGCCCTTGCCCGGCGCCTCGGCATGCCGGACGGCGCCCGCGCCGTGGCGACGGCCTGTGCCGCCAACGCCATCGCGCTCGGCATTCCCTGCCACCGCGTGTTGCGCGCCGACGGCTCGCTGTCCGGCTACCGCTGGGGCATCGAACGCAAGCGCGTATTGCTGGAAAGGGAGGCCGCGATATGAACGCCGACGCCAAGGTCGCGCCATCGCTGATCGAAGCCGCCGAGACACGCATCGCCGCCTATGATTGGCCGGCGCTCGCCACCGAGCTCGACGGCTTCGGCTGCGCGGTGATGGAAAAGCTGCTCTCCGCCGATGAGTGCCGGCAACTCGCCGGCCTCTATCCACAGGAGCAGCATTTCCGCAGCCACATCCATATGGCCAGGCATGGTTTCGGCAAGGGCGAATACCGTTATTTCCGCTATCCCTTGCCCGATCTGGTCGGCGGCCTGCGCGGCGCGCTCTACCCCAGGCTGGCCGAGGTCGCCAACCGGTGGAACGAGCGCATGGGCGTCGCCACGCGCTACCCCGCCACGCATGCCGCGTTTCTCGACCAATGCCATGCCGCCGGCCAAGTCAGGCCGACGCCGCTTTTGCTGCAATATGTGCCCGGCGACTTCAACTGCCTGCACCAGGACCTCTATGGCGACCTCGCCTTCCCGCTGCAGGTGGCGATCCTGCTTTCCGAGCCGGGCGAGGATTTCACCGGCGGCGAATTCGCTTTGACCGAACAGCGGCCGCGCATGCAGAGCCGGGTCGAAGTGGTGCCCTTGCGCCAGGGCGATGCGGTGGCCTTCGCGGTCCACAACCGGCCGGTGCAGGGCACGAAAGGCAATTACCGCGTCAACCTGCGCCACGGCGTCAGCCGCCTGCGCTCAGGCATGCGCCACACGATCGGCATCATTTTTCACGATGCGAAATGAGGCCGGCTCAAGCCTCCCAATAGGGCGGATCGCCAAAGGCATCGCGCAGCCATGCGGTCAGCGCGCGCAGTTTGGCGGAACCGCGCCTGTCCTCGGGACAGGCTATATAGATGGCGGCTCCTTCAGGCTCGGCGCCGACATCGATGACCGTCAATCCCCTGTCGGCGATCTCGGTCCGGATGAAATAGGCGGGGAGCAGTGCCAGGCCGAGGCCGGCAAGGGCTGCGTCGCGCATCAAAATCCCATTGTTGACGCGCAGCGCGGTCTGCGGGCGGATCGTCACCAGCCGCCGCGAAATCTTGAACCGCCAGTCGGCTGCACCCCGGATGGAAAAGATAATGCCCTTGTGGCGTTTCAGCTCGTCGGTGGTCGCCGGCCGTCCGAATCGCTCGACATAGTCCGGTGAGGCGACCAGGAAGCGACGGCTGGAAGCCAGCTTCCTGACGATGACGGGTCCGTCATCGACGATCGGCCCGTGACGCACGATGGCATCGTAGCCATCGGCCACTATGCTGACGAAACGATCGTCGAGATTGAGCGTCAGCTCAACCCCCGGGTACCTGGCGAGGAAGCCATACAGCGCCGGGCCGAGATGGAGAATGCCGAAACTTGTCGGCGCCGATATCCTGAGCGGTCCGGCGAGTTCGCCGCGCTGTTCGGCTATTTCGGCTTTGGCCTCGACCACCTCCTGCATGATGCGCTTGGCGCGTTCGTAAAAGCCTCGCCCCGCTTCGGTGATCGAGAGTTTGCGGGTGGTGCGGTCCAGCAGCTTTGTGCCGAGGCCGCGTTCAAGCTCCGACAGCCGTTCGCTGATGACGGATTTGGACAGGTTCATGCGCCTGGCCGCCTCGGTGATCGAACCGGATTCCGCGACGGCGACGAAGGCGGCGGCGGATTCGAGCTTCAGCATTGTTCGGCTTTCCCGAATTCACAATCAGGCGACCGACGCCTAACGAAATCAAGGACATGGTGTCATAGTTCACAAAACCGCGATACCGCGGTGATAGAGCAATTCCAGGAAAAGTGCGTAGCGGTTTTCCGTCCGGAAATTGCGCAGAACAAAGATGCCAAAACAAAATCTCCAGGAGTGATTTCATGTTTCGTCCTTTGGTCATCGTGCTCGGGTTGTTGGCAATGAGTGTCCCGGCTTCGGCCCGCGTGGTCGCTTTTCCTGCCAGTTTCAAGACGCAGACGATCAAGACCAACGGCACCAGCCTGCACGTCCGCGTCGGCGGAAAAGGTCCGGCGGTTGTACTCCTGCATGGCTTCGGCGATACCGGCGACATGTGGGCTCCGGCCGCGATAGCCCTGATGAAGGATCACACGGTGATCGTGCCGGACCTGCGCGGCATGGGCCTTTCGGCGCACCCGGACAGCGGCTACACCAAGAAGAACCAGGCGGTCGACATCGCCGGCGTGATGGACGCGCTGAGGGTCGACAAGGCCGATCTGGTGACACACGACATCGGCAACATGGTCGGCTATGCGCTAGCCGCGCAGTATGCGAAGCGCATCACCAAATGGGTTGTCATTGACGCGCCGCTGCCGGGCATCGGCGATTGGGACAAGATCAAGCAAAGCCCGCTTCTGTGGCACTTCAACTTCCGCGGCCCCGATATGGAGCGGCTGGTCGCAGGCCGCGAGCGCATCTACCTCGACCGCTTCTACAATGAACTGTCGGCCGATCCGAAGAAGATCGACGAGGCGACGCGCGTCCACTACGCAAAACTCTATGCGCGGCCGCATGCCATGCATGACGCCTTCGAGCAGTTCAAGGCATTCGACGAGGACGCCATCGACAACCAGGCGATGCTTTCCAACGACGGCAAACTGCCCATGCCGGTGCTGGCGGCCGGCGCGGAGAAATCGGCAGGCACGACACAGGCCGACGTCCTGCGGTTCGTTGCGTCGGACGTGACGGGCGCCATCGTGCCAGCGTCCGGCCATTGGATCATGGAGGAAAACCCGGATGCCACCGTCAGGCTGATTACAGATTTCCTCGCCAAGTAACAGCACGGCTTCAGCGACCACTGCGCCCAGCAAGGGTGCGGCCCTTCGCGACGATGGGAGACGTTCTATTCCGCTAACGCATTTTCCTGGCTCGCTCTGGGAACCGCGTTCTCCTGACGGCGACAGCACCGGCGTCAGCCGCCGATGTTCCAAAGAAAACGGTCGTCCTGGTGCATGGCGCCTTCGCCGACTGCTCGAGCTGGAGCAAGGTCATTCCCTTGCTGGAGGCCAAGGGGCTCAATGTGGTGGCGGTGCAAAATCCGCTGAGCTCGCTGCCGCCGATGTCGGCGCAACCAAGCGCGTCATCGATGCCCAGCAGGGGCCGGTCATCCTGGTCGGCCATCCCTGGGGCGGTGTCGTCATCAGTCAGGCGGGCGTGGACGACAAGGTCAAGATGCTGGTCTACGTCGCCGGCTTCGCGCCGCCAAAAGGCCTGTCGGTGAACGATCTTGGCGAGGCCAGCCGGCACCTGATCGCAGCCACGTAAGGTCCGCCCTTTGCCGGCATTTTTGACGAGAAGCTCACTGCCGCCGCCTACGAGACCAAGCCGAGCTTCTACATCGTCACCAGTCATCATGGCATGATACCGCCGGCTGCCGAAGCGGCGATGGCCAAGGCGATCGGCGCTGAGGTGACCGAGCTTGCGACCAGCCACGTCGCCATGCTCGCTAAGCCCCGCGAAGTCGCTGGGTGAAGTAGGCAGAGAAACGATACCGGCGAGGAGACAGGATAAATCCATTACCCCTCCGCGTTTGCCATCTCCAGCATCCATGGACACGCGTAGTAATCGGCAATGCTGTCGATCACCCCGCCCGTGGCGCCGATCCGGACCAGATATGCCTGCCGCCAGAGCTCGCCATATTGCCTGTCGACGACCAGCACCATCTCCCCTTCGAACGTGCCTGGCCGCATGCGCCAGGGCAGTTCGCTGCGCTCATATTCGACGAAGTAGGGCGAAGCCGAGAGCAAGCCGCTGTAGCAATCCGACACCTGCAGGCGTGCATCGGCGCTGGTCAGCGCGCGCACGCCGTCCCAGTCCCTGGCGTTGAAGAGCGCGACATAGCGATCAAGCAGCCGCTCCAGTTCGGGATCGTGTGGCGGCGGCGCGGCCGGTTGCGCGGGTAGAGCGGCGAGTTTGGCGCGGCCGCGGCTGAGCGCCGACTTGACGCCGCCGGTGTCGAGCCGACCAGCTCGGCGATCTCCTCCAGCGAGTGGTCGAAGACATCCTTGAGCAGCACGCAGGCGCGCTCCTTCGGTGGCAGATGCACCACCAACCGCTCGATGGCGCGGCCGGCGCCCGGACCGGCCGGCTCGACCGGCTGCACCATGTCGTCGCCGCCGTAGAAGGCTTCGGCCGCGTGCCGCGTGCGGCGATTGCGGATGAATCGATGCACCTGTTATGCGCGATGCGGAAAAGCCACGGCCGCAGCGCCTGCCCATCGTCGAGCAGCTCGATCTTGCGATAGGCCTCGAACAGCGCCTCCTGCATGACGTCCTCGCCATCCAGCGCCGAGCCGGTCATGCGCGCGCAATAGCGATGCAGCCTGGCGCGCAGATGCGAAACCGTCTCCAGGAACGCGGCATAGCGCAGGTCGAACACGCGGTCGGGCTCGGGCGAGGCCCGCATGCCTTGCGCCGTGTCGGGGGATTTGCGGATCTGCTCGTTCATCGCGGCACATAGGTCAGGGTCACCACGCCATTGGCAAAACGGTGCGTGTCGATCAGTTCGAGATCGATCGGCCCGACGTCGTCGAAGGCGCGCTTGCCGCGCCCGACCCATGTCGGCACGATCGACAGATGATACTCGTCCACCAGCCCAGCGGAAAGCAAGGTGCGGTCGAGTTGCGACACGCCATATTTCAGGATGTCGCCGCCCGGCTGGCGTTTCAGCGCCGAGAGCGCCTCGGCGACGTCGCCCGTGATCAGCGCGGCACTCCACGACACCGTCTTCAGCGTCGTCGAGGCAACCAGCTTCTTCAGGCCGTTGATGCGCTCCATGTACGGACCCTTGGCCTCAGGCCAGCGCGCGAAGAACATCTCGTAGGTGGCGCGGCCAAGCAGGAAGAACTCGACGTTCGAAAGCGCCTGCAAGGCGTGCTCCACATTGTCTCCGACGAAGAATGGCGAGGCCCACGTCATCGGCGCCTCGATGACGCCATCCAGGGAGACGAAACTCGATACGATCAGCCGCCGCATGCTCACGCAGCCTTTTCGCTGGTCTTCTCACCGGCGGCCGGCAGCCCCAGTCTCGGCCGTACCCACGCGGCGAAGCGGGCAATGGCGTCGTCGGCCTCCGGCGCCCGCCCTGCCATCATCTGGAAAGAGTGGAGCATGCCGTCAAAGACGTCGAGCCGCGTCTCGACCCCCGCCTGCCTCGCCCGCTCGGCGAACATCCGGCTTTCGTCGGCCAGCGTCTCGTCGGCGCCGGCCTGCAGGAAGACGGGCGGAAAGCCTGAGAGGTCGGCGTAGAGCGGGCTGACTTCGGGATCGCGCCGATCGGCATCGCCGATGAAATTGGCCGCTAGCCAGTCGACGGCTTCCCTGGCGAAGGCCGGATCCCTGTCGCGGTTGGTCTCGTAGCTGGCGCCCGTCAACGCCATGTCGAACCAGCCGGAGATGATCAGCGTGGCGACGGGCAGTGGCCGCCTTTGCGCGCGCAGCCGCTGCAGGACGCCATAGGTCAGCACCGCGCCGCAGGAGTCGCCGGCGATCACGATCCGCTTGGGGTCGAAGCCTTGGTCGACGAGCCAGTCCCAGGCCGATGTCGCGGCTTCGAGCTGGGCCGGATGCTTGGCTTGGTGCGCCAGCGGATAATCGTAGAGCAGCGCCCGGCAGCCGATAGCCTTGGCGAGATGGCCGACCAGCTTGCGGTGGGTGTAGATCGAGCCGCCGATGAAGCCGCCACCATGCGCATAAAACAGCACCCGCTGCTCGTCGGCGCCCTTCGGCACGACCCACATCGCCGGCACGCCGCCGGCATCGACCTCGATGTAATCGACGCCGCCCGGCTCGCCGGTCAGCGCCGTCCAGTGCATATCGTTGTGGTCGATGATGGCCCGCTGGCTGGTCAACTTGCCTGCATTCGCCGCGAGCGCGGCGTAGTGGTTCCTGTTTGCCTGACTTTGCATGCTCGCCATGACTGTTTCTCCGTTGCTGCCGATCGCGGTCCGGCGCGACCTTCAGGCAAGAGACGGACGGGCAGGTAAAAAGGATACGTGCCGACCTGCTTTTTTTCGGCGGCCTACGCCCCGCCCCGCAACATCGCCGCGTGGCGTTGGGCGAATTCGACGAACGGCGTTGCGCGCACGCCGAACATCTCGTGAGTGGCAAGATGCACCCGCGATTTCGGCCGCCGCAGCCGCTCGGCCAACTGCTCGTCCAGTGCATCGGCGAAGTCGGCGGGAACGCCGGCGGCCAGCAGGTTGCGTCGGCGGTCCTGCGGGCTGATGTCGACATAGCGGACCGGCTTGCCTATCGCCTGCGAAATCCGCGCCGCGATATCGCTCATCGTCAGCGCCTCGGGTCCGGTCATGTCGAGGCTCTCGCCTTCATGGCCGCCATCGCGCAGCAGACGGGCGGCGACCTTGGCGATATCCTCGACATCGACCGGCGACAGTTCGGTGCCGCCAAGCGCCAGATAGAAAGCGCCTTCGGCGGCGATGGTCGGCGCGTCGCGCAGATAGACTTGCATGAACTGGCTGGGGCGCAGATGCGTCCACGCCATGCCGGCTCCTTCGAGATAGCGCTCGACCTCTTCATGCATCCGTGTGAAGCGGAACTTCGTCGCGTCATAGCCGATGTTGGATTCGGCACCGGAAAACTTCACCACATGCGCGACGCCGGCCTGCTTGCAGGCGTCGATAAAACGGCACTGCGTCTCGACCATGTCTTGCGCGGCGGTCGAAATCATCAGCACGCGTTCGACACCATCGAGGGCCGCGCCAAGCGTCTCCGCCCGCCGCATATCGGCCTCGGCCAGCTCGACGCCGGCAAGTCCGCCGAGCCCTGCCGCGGATGCCCGGTCAAGATCGCGAACCAGCGCCCTCACTTGATGCCTCTGCCGCGCGAACTCGCGCACGATTGCCTTGCCGTTCAGGCCGGTGACGCCTGTCACCAGGATCATCTGTCTCTCCATTCAGAATTGATGCGGCCGCCCTTCCGGCGACCCACCTAGAAGACGAAGAGAAGCGGGCAAAGGATTCCGGCCAAATGTCTTTTACCGGCGTGCGGCCCGCACGCCCGCGATCAACCTGCCGGCGCGTAGCGGCTGACCACCATGCCGCAGGCATAAGCCTTCGAACCAAGCAGAAGCAGGTTTTGGAACCCGCCTTGGTCGAAAATGCGGCGGCCGGCGCCCAGCACGGCCGGATTGACGAACAGCTGGAACTCGTCGATCAATCCGGCCGCGATCAGCGCCGACGCAAAGCCAGCCCCGCCGAAGACGGCCATGTCGCCGCCCTCACCCGCCTTCAATGCGTTGACCTCGCGCGGCAGGTCGCTGCTCACCACCGTCGTGCGCTCCCATCGCGAGGTCTCGAGCCTGTCGCTCGGCACCACCTTGCGCGCGTCGACGATGCGCTGGGCGAAGGCATAAAACGAATCGGCCGGATATTTCCTCGCCGCATGGCCCCAATGGGCGAGATAACCTTCCTCAGCCATCTTGCGGCTGAGCAGCACGGTGTCGATGCCGGCAAACACGGCGTTGAAATCACGCTTCAGCTCCTCGTCCCACCCGATGTCGTCGCCCCATCCCCAGAGTTGCCAAGGATGGTCGGCATCGCCGCCGACGAAACCGTCGACCGACATCTGCATCTGAAGGATCAGCTTTTTCATGGGGTTCTCCTCGTTTCCGGATTCCAGTCAGGAAGGATCACGCCGCGTTTTGCGAACGGGCAAGGGCTTGTGCCCAGCTTTCGAAAGTGGTCGGCGTGGCGTTGCGGATTGACGGTGCCTCAAGCGCCCAGCGTTCACCCTTGTTGAAACTCGCCGCCGTTTCGCCGAGCGCATCGGCAAAGCTCGGTGACAGGCCGCTGGCGATCATCCCGGCGCGCGCCTCAGTGAATGGGGCCGCCTTGTAAGCGACCTGCCTCCCCATCGCGCTGCCAAGGATCGCGGTGGCCTGCTCCAAGGCATAGTAGCCGCCGCCATGCAATTCGATGATCCGCTCGCTTGGAAAACGCGTGGCGTCCAGCAGGGCGGCGGCGCGCTGGCCGACATCGCTGGCAGCAATCAATGCCATCAGCGGATCGCCCCGGAACGGCGTCATGAAGATGCCGGAAGCGGCCTGCTGGACAAAGCCCATGCCCTTGGCGAAGTTCTCCATGAAGAATGAGGCGCGCAAAAACACCAGTTCGTGGAGGCCGAGCGCCGCCAGCCGTTCCTCCATCAAGGCGGCGCCGAGCGAAGTTCCCATCCTCAGATGGGCGTTGAGGCCGCTGAGCAGCACGACGCGGCGCACGCCTGAATTCGCGATCGCCGCCGCCAGCCGCGCGCCCACTTCATCCTCGAAGCGATGAAGATCCGGCGCCGTGATGTCGAACGGAATCATCACATAGGCGCTGTGGGCACCGGAACAGGCGGAGGCGAGCGCGTCGCTATCGTCAAGCGCCACACCCAGGCTGCGCGCCACGCCGCGCACAATATGCCCCCGCCCGGTCAGGACCTGGGCGACCGCCTTGCCAACCTCGTTGGTAGCCCCGACGACCACGACGGTTCTTGGTGTGCCGATTTTCCCGATGGCCTGGCTCATGACGTCCTCCTGCTGGCCAAGTTGCGATCTAACGATTTACTTTTGGAAGCATTTGACTGATGGAAAGAATGATGTCAATAGTAAAGTGATTTAAAAATGGAACCATAGAGATGTCAACGCGTGAAAGATCCGGCTGCCCCATCAACCTGTCGCTGGAACTGCTCGGCGATCGCTGGACGTTGCTCATCATCCGCGACCTGGTCTTCGCCGGCAAAAAGCATTTTCGCGAGTTCCTGCAATCCGATGAAGGCATCTCCTCGCGCACATTGGCCGAGCGGCTGCAGACGCTGCAAGACGAAGGCATCCTCACCCGCAGCGACGACCCCAGCCACGGGCTGAAGGCGATCTATCGGCTGACCGAAGCCGGCATCGATCTCCTGCCGGTGCTGGCGACGCTTGGCGCCTGGGGCGGCAAGCACCGCAAGTCCGACGACAAGCTCGCCCGTATCGCCGACGAACTGTCGGCCGGCGGCGAGCCGGCGCTGGAACGGATGAAGGCGGCACTGCGGGCGGAGCATGTTGTCTAGGAAGTGCGCTGCCTCCCTTCTTTCCTGTGGAGAAGCAGGAGCTTTGCGCGCCTCGGTTACTCCTAAAGAGCACCGATGCGCCAAAGATCAATTGACAATGATCTCTATTTGTTCACTATATGTTCCTATCTATCAGCAATCGCGGATGAGCGGAACAGGATGGAAACGACGGCCACCATCCTGCATGCCGATCTCGACGCCTTCTATGCCTCGGTCGAGCAACTGCTCGATCCGACGCTGCGCGGCAAGCCGATCGCGGTCGGCGGCGGCGTGGTGCTCGCCGCCTCTTACGAAGCGCGCGCCTTTGGCGTCCGCGGCGGCATGCCGGGGCGCAAGGCGCGCGAGCTTTGCCCGCAATTGATCTTCGTCGGCGGAAATTTCAGCCACTACCAGCGGCTGGGCGACGCGGCGATCAAGGTGCTCGACGATTTCACGCCGGTGGTCGAACGCATCTCCATCGACGAGGCCTTCGCCGATGTCGCCGGCTGCACGCATCTGTTCGGCTCCCCGCGGGAAATCGCGACCACGATCCGCGGCCGTGTGCGGGCCGAACTCGGCCTGCCGATCTCGATCGGCGTGGCGCGCACCAAGCATCTGGCCAAGATCGCCTCGCAAGTCGCCAAGCCCGACGGGCTGGTGGTGGTCGAGCCCGGCACCGAGCTTGCCTTTATGCATGATTTGCCGGTCTCGCTGATGTGGGGCGTCGGCCCGGCCACCAGGGCGCGCTTGGCCGAGATCGGCGTCGAGACCATCGGCGAGTTGGCCCGGACCCACAGCGGCGCCCTGGCCCGGCTGCTTGGCCCCGCCGCCGGAGAAAAGCTCGCGGCGCTGTCGTGGAACCGCGATCCGCGCAAGCTGGAGACGAAGCGCCGGGCGCACTCGGCCGGCGCGCAATCGGCCCTCGGGCAAAAGCCGGCCGTGGCCCGGGTGATCGTGCCGACACTGCTGCATCTGGCCGACCGCGTCGCCAGCCGGTTGCGCGCCAAGAACCGCCCCGGCCGCACGGTAACGGTGCGCGTGCGCTTTGCCGATCTCAGCGCCGTCACGCGCTCGATCACGCTGGAACAGCCGATCTCGGCGACCGCCATGCTGGCCGAGATCGCTGGGGATTTGGTGCGCGGCGTGCTCGCCGAGCATCCCCGGGAGAAAACGATCTCTCTGCTGGCGATCTCGGTCTCGCACCTGGAGGAGAGCGCTGAACTGCAGCTCGACCTGCCACTCGGCCTCGCCGACGAGAAGCGCCGCCCGGGCAGCCAAAAAGGCCTCGCGCGCTTCGGCGCCGACCGCGCCATCGACAAGATCCGCCAGCGTTTCGGCAAACAGGCGGTCGGCTACGGTACGGTGGCCCTGGAAGCGGCCCGCTCGGTGCCCGACGCATTCAGGGAACTGGCGGAAAAGGAGCTTTGACCGGAAAAAGGGACTGTCCCCGGCGGCGCGTCAACCGACACCATTCCGCGCTTCGCCGCTGTCAGGCCGACGCTGCACCGACCCCATAGAGTTGCCCGCCTCCCGGCACGGCGCCTGTTTCGGTCCCGCCGCGCTCTGTAAACACAAGGCTGGAGCCCGGCACGAGGTCGCGGATTGTGCGCGACGTAATGATCTCGCCTGGCGAGGCTTGGCCGAGCATCAGCACTGCTTGGTCGATGGCGGTGCCGGTTAAATCACCGTTTTCCCTTTCGCACTCGCCAATATGCACCGCGGCACGGACGGCGAGGCCAGAAGGCTTCAAACTGTCGCGGATCGCCATGGCGCATTGGATCGCCCGCGTCGGACGCTGGAAGGCAGCGAGGAGGCCATTCGCGTCGCGCCGGATCTCCCTGCCCTGCGCCAGCTGCACTTGATCGCAGATCGCGTCCACATATCTCCGCCTCAAATCCCGGCCATCGGCGGAGGCAGATGGCGAGGTGATGTCCACGCAGAGAATGGTGACCAGCACACGCTCGCCGGGTGCCGCCGGCAAGGTGCCGCTGACGAAGGACTGGATCTCATCGATCAGGCGATCCGAGCCCTCACCCCAGATGACATGGTCGTTGCCCGCGAGCTCGATGTAGCTCGCGCCCGGGATGTGTTTCGCCAGGTAGCGTCCCTCCTCGGCCTTGACCCAGCGATCGCCCGTTCTCTGAACGATCAGCGTTGGAACGTGGATGGCTCCCAGTATCTCCCGAACGTCGATCTCGACGCTCCAGCACCACAGCGAGATCGCATCGGCGGGCGAAGCTGAATTGCGCAGGAAGGCCGCGAACCATTCGCGCTCGAATGCATCGTTCATCAGGCTGGGCGCGGCATTGCTGAGGTCGGCCGGCTCTCCCCATTCGCGCTCGATGGATATGAGTTCTCTTTCCACCTGCGCCTTGGTTTTCGCCCAGGGGTAGTCCGGCGCCCATACACCTCGGGCATAGGTCCCGTTCAAGACGAGGGCCGCCGTGCGTTCGGGATAGGTCGCGGCAAACAGCATGCACATGCTGCCGCCCTCGGAGCTGCCGAACAGGACGGCACGGTTCGAACCGACCGCGTCCAGGACGGCGCGCACGTCTTCCATACGCTCTTCGAGCGTCGGCAGGCCGACATTGCGATCCGACAGTCCGGTGCCGCGCTTGTCCATGCGGATCAGCCGGCAAAAGGAGCCAAGACGGTGCAGGACATGCGCCAGCCTGGGCGATGCCCAGGCAAGGTCCAGATTGGAAACCCAGCCTGGCACATAGATGAGGTCCACTGGGCCGTTGCCCGTTACCTGATACGCGATGTTGCTGCCGGCCGATTTGACATAGTGGGTCGGCGGCGACGTAGGCCGTGCGCCGGGCGCAACCGGCCCGGCGGGTTCTGGAGCAGCCGACGCCGTGCGGCGGGCGCGAAGCTGTTCATAGAGCTGCCTCGTTTCCGGTTCCGGCTGAACATGTAGCTGGCGCTGCAAGGCATCGCGGCAGAGCTCATATTGTTTCAGCGCCAAATTGACGCGACCTTGGGCTGCACAGGCCCGCATCAAGGCACGGTGGATATCTTCACGCAGCGGCTCCCAGGCTAGCAAGCGTGTCGCCGCCAGCACGCAGGACGCCAGATTGTTCTGTGCGAAGTAATGCGCGACGAGCTTTTCCAGCACCAAGACGGCCGTGGCCCGCAGCCGTGCGCGTTCGACCCGCAGCCAGTCCTCGAAGGGTTCTTCCTTCAGGCTGAAGCCATCGAGGAGATCGCCTCGATAGAGGCTGATGGCCTGCTCAAGCTGCTCGGGTGCCGCCTCGGCGGCCAGCACCTCGAACCGGGCGACGTCGAAATCGAGATCATCCAGCTCCAGCATGATGCTGTCGCCATCGATCAGGAAGCGCCCGCCATTGGCCGAGGGCATAGCCTTCCTCACGACAGAAAGGGCCTGCCGAAGGTTCATACGTGCCTGCGGCTCGCCGGTGTCGCCCCACAGCAGGGCGGCAAGCTTTTCGCGCGAGAGGGAATGCCCCGAATGGATCGCAAGATAGGCGACCATGGCGCGCGCCTTGCGGGTGAAGGACGGGGCCACGGCACCGCCAGCGAAATCGAACCCACCCAACAGTGAGAGGCGCGCCATCGGATCCACCACAGCTTCAGCGGCAATCCTTTACCGGTGCCGTTCCCAATTCAACCGGCATTCTGCGTCTCGCGACGCTTTTCACGATTTCGTCACGCTGACACCAACGCGAGTCCGACGGCTGTGACGCACGGTGCTGCTGACAACTGTCATGGAGAATACGATGCTGCTCCCGCACCCAACAGACTGGCCGCCGCTGTTCTACGGCGATCCCTGGCTGACATCGCGGTCTCGGGACCGGGTCACGCCGCAGCGCCACGACCTGGCGCTGGCAGGGTACCTGGAAAAACAGGCGGCCAACCGGGAGGCGGATCGCCGGCCAGGCCTCCTCGGCCGCCTTATCGACAAGATCCGTCAGCGTTTCGGCAAACAGGCGGTCGGCTACGGTACGGTGGCGCCCTGGAAGCGGCCCGCTCGGTGCCCGACGCACTCAGGGAACTGGCGGAAAAGGAGCTTTGAGTGAGTAGTCCCCCCGTCGCTCACGCTTTCCGGATCGACGTCCCGAACCAGGTGGCGCGGTGGTCGTCACCGGCACCCGGCTTTCAATAGGTCTTCTTCACGCACGCCCCTCGGGTGGCGGGTCAGTTTGCAGATCGTCGACATCGCTGCAATGATCGAGGCGAAGGAGCGGAGACGCCGATGTTCGGGGCCTTCTAAGGAGAGTTGCCGGGTGACTGTCCTCGACAAGGCAAAGCAATGGGCGAGAGCCATCAAGCGCGATGTCATGGCCCTGTGGCTGGCCGCCCGCGATCCTCGCGTTCCCTGGTACGCCAAAGTTGCCGCCGGCATGGTCGCCGCCTACGCGCTCAGTCCTATCGATCTGATACCCGATTTCATTCCCGTACTCGGGTATTTGGACGATCTGATCATCGTACCGCTTGGCATCCTGCTTGCGGTGAAGTTGATCCCCGCCGATCTGATGGCGGAGTTTCGCGCGGAAGCCATTCGCCGATCGAGGCCGACCAGCCGCGGCGGTCTCGCATTCATCGTCGGAATTTGGGTTCTGATGGCCGCCGCGCTCATCTGGTTATTCTGGCCAGATCGTTTCGCCTAGATTTCGGCCTCGGCGTTTCTCGTCACTCGACCGCCCGTCAGACCACAATCGGTGGCCCGCCGACAGACCCATCCCCTGTCAAAGCCTAGCGGTGCCGAAAATCCGGTCCCAGAATATCGAGGTCACGCCGAAATTGGCGTTGTCGTCGATATGGTGGTGCACCGCGTGGCGGCGCTTGAGCGTGTAGAGATAGCTCGGATGGGCCGGATGCCAGTGGTGGATCATGTGGTGGACGCTGATGTACCAGAGATAGCCCAGCATCAAACCGCAACTCACCGCGCTGGCGGTCGCGAAGTCGGAGACCACCCAGACGGGCAGGAACGCCACCAGCGCATGCACGCCCAGACTTAGCCAGGTGGGGGTGCCCACCGGACTGCGCTCCTCGACGTGGTGACGGTCGTGCAAGTCCCGGATCCAGGGGACGTGGTGCAGCACGAAGCGGTGCAGCACATATTCGATCAGCGTCCACAGGCCAAGGCAGATCATCATCGTGCCGACCCAGTCCGGAGCGCCTTCTTCTCCGGCCTCGATCAGTCCGGCCACCCCCAATATGGCGATCACCAGGGGATAGACCACGAAGTCGCTGTAGTAGCCGATCAGACCCAGCTGCATTCGGACGCCTCACCTGAATTTCGACGCCGCCCCAAAAACGATGCTATCAGTTTGCCGGACTCGCGCATGAGGTGCAATGCGGATGCATCTGACATAGCGTCGCAATTTCCAGGTGCAAGATCGGCAGCCATGATCGCTCGGAATCGGCCGGCTTAGCACCGGTGCCGCAAACGGACATGCAAACATGGCAAAACGCAGCGCGGGTCTGCTGATCTATCGCCGGAGCAATGACGATATCAGCGTCCTTCTGGTTCATCCCGGCGGCCCGTTCTGGGCAAAGAAGGACGATGGCGCCTGGTCGATCCCGAAGGGCCTCGTCGAGGAGGATGAGGACGAATTGGCGGCGGCACGACGCGAGACCGAGGAAGAGCTCGGCATCGCCTTCGAAGGCTCCTTCGTCCGCCTCGGCGACTACAAGCAGCCGGGCGGTAAGATCGTCATGGCCTGGTCCGTCGAGGCCGACATCGATGTGGCCGCCATCAAGAGCAACACCTTCACCATGGAATGGCCGCCGCGGTCCGGATCGATGAAGGAATTCCCGGAGGTCGACAGAGCCGGCTGGTTCACCTTGACCGAAGCCGGAGTGAAGATTCTTCAGGGTCAGCGCCCGATGCTGTCGGATTTGGCGGAACAGTTGGGTATCGCATGATCGCCAACGGCAAAAGCTGCCGATCTCCCTCTCGCAGGGAGATCTGCAGCTCATCCCGCAAACCTTGCCGCCGTCCACGCCCCGCCAGCCGCGTTCGACTCCACCGCCGCGGCAACAAACTTCACCCCGCGCGCGCCGTCGGTCACGTCGGGCACCTGCGCAGCGCGGGCCGGATCGACCGCGCCACCCGAACGGTGGGCGCGGATGATGTCGGCGGCGTCGCTGTAGAAATTGGCGAAGGCCTCGATATAGCCTTCGGGATGCGCCGCTGGCATGCGTGACACACGCTGGCTTTCGGCGGTCGAGCCGTGGCCGCCGCGCACCAGCGTGCGGGTTTCCTCGCCATAGACGGAAAAGCGTAGTTCTTCCGGCCGCCCGCCTGACCATTCGAGCCCCGCTCTGTCGCCATAAATGCGCACGGAGAGATCGTTGTAGTGGCCGGGAGAGGTCTGGCTGGCCAGGATCGTGCCTCGTGTGCCCTCGGTCCAGCGCACCAGCACATGGGCGTTGTCGTCGAGCCGGCGCCCCGGCACGGCGGTGAACAGGTCGGCCGACACCGCCTCCGCCTCGCGGCCGGAAATGAAGCCTGCCAGGTTGAAGGCATGCACGCCGATATCGGCCAGCACCGCCGACTGCCCCGCCCTCGCCGGATCGGTGCGCCATTCGGCCTGCTTCTGGCCCTCGGCGTCGATCGGCTTGGTCAGCCAGTCCTGGATGTAGGCGCCGTGCACCGACACGATCCGCCCAAGCTCGCCCGCCATCACCATCTCGCGCGCCTGGCGCACCATCGCGTAGCCGGTGTTGTTGAGGGTGACGACGAAGCGACGGTTTTTCGCCTTCGCGAGTGCAACCAGTGCCTCGGCGTCGGCCAGCGTCGTCGACAGCGGCTTGTCGCAGATCACGTCGATGCCGGCCTCGAGGAAGGCGGTGGCGATCGCCGCGTGCAGATGATTGGGCGTGACGATGACGACCGCCTCGATACCGTCAGGCCGCGCGGCCTCCGCTTTGGCCATGGCGCGGTAATCGGCATAGCTGCGCTC
Source organism: Mesorhizobium sp. LNHC209A00 (assembly GCF_000502915.1). Classification (NCBI taxonomy): domain Bacteria; kingdom Pseudomonadati; phylum Pseudomonadota; class Alphaproteobacteria; order Hyphomicrobiales; family Phyllobacteriaceae; genus Mesorhizobium; species Mesorhizobium sp. LNHC209A00. Next base: position 17,207 of record NZ_AYWT01000016.1, on the reverse strand, counting down.
CGGCGCGATGCCGATCTCGGCGGCCGAGGCGGCGGCATTGTCGGGGTCGGACGAGAGCGCGCCGGCGACCAGCGCGATCTGGTCGTCGAGGCGCATGGCCAGCCGGTGCACGGCGCCGATGAAGGCATTACGGCCGCCGCCGACCATGCCGACGCGCAGACGCTGGCGCGCCGATCCATCCGATGTTGCGTAGACCATGTTTTCTCCTCGGAGCTGATCACTAGCAGGGTCGTCATCCTGGGGCGTAGCAAGGAGCGAAGCGACGCGGCGCAGACCCCAGGATCCATGCCGGGGACTCCGGTGCGTTGCCACGGTGAAGAATTCTGCTCCGTTGCACTCTACAACCAAAGTCGCGGCATGGATCCCAGGGTCTCCGGACGCCGCTGCGCGGCTGCTTCGCCCTGGGATGACGAAATCGCCGAGCCCTCGCCGCTACCCCCATCGAACACCATTTCCAATTTCCATATTGTAAAACGATCGTATCGCGCTAGCCTGAATTCATGAGCGGGGCGAGAAAACCATCCGGACGATCCAGTGCCGACGAGGCGGCGACGCGCAAACGCGGCCGTTCGCTGGCGGCACTCGGCTATATACAGCCGCGAACCTATGAGGAGCTGCGCGCGGTGCTGTCTTCAGGCACCGTGCATTTTCCCAAGCGCCTGCGCCAGGTGGCGATCTTCCTGTGGCAGCACCCGAGCGAGGTGGCGCTCGGCACCATCGCCCAGGTGGCGGCACAGGCCGGCGTGCAGCCCTCGACCCTGGTTCGCTTCGCCCAGATCTTCGGCTATGCCGGCTTTTCCGACTTCCAGGGCCTGTTCAAGGACCACATCAAGGGATCTTGGCCGGAAGGCCGCGGCGAGCAGCGCGCCGAGGCAGAGCCCAATGCCGCCACGCATTTCCTGCGCGGCATGGTCGGCGCCTCGCAGGCCTCGCTCGGCCGCATCGAAAGCGGCTTCGATATCCAGAGCTTCGAGAAGATGGTGGCGACGCTGGCCAAGGCGGACCTGATCTACGTCATCGGCTCCAAGCGCGCCTTCCCCGTCACCACCTATCTGTCGCTCACGCTTTCGCAGCAAGGCGTGCGCAATGTGCTGGTAGACAATGTCGGCTCGACCGCGCTCGACCAGATCGGCTGCATCGGCCGGCAGGATGCGGTGCTGGCGGTGTCCTTCAGCCCCTACAACTCGATCACGCCGGACTTGGTGGCCGTGGCGCATGAGCGCAAGGCGCGCATCGTCACCATCACCGATAGCACCTTCTCGCCGCTGATCCGGCTGTCGGACAGCTGGCTGGAAGTGGTGGAATCCGACTTCGCGGGCTTCCGCTCGCTGGCGGCGTCGCTGGCGGTGGGCATGGCGCTGGTCCAAGGCGTCGCGGCGCGCCGCGGCACATGAGGCGCCGCTGGTACAATTGACTATCGGGAATTGGCATTCCATATTTCAAAAATAGAAACTTTGTTCCAGGAGGAGGAATGGAGATCAGGCTCGAAGGCAAGGTGGCGCTGGTCACCGGGTCGACGCAAGGTATCGGCCGTGCCATCGCCGAGACGCTGGCGCGCTGCGGCGCTGCCGGCCTGCTGATCAGCGGGCGCGACAGCAAGCGCGGCGAGGCCGTGGCTGCGGAACTGTCGACCCTCGGTACGCCGACGCTCTTCGTCGCCGCCGACCTCGGAGACCCGGAAACGCCCGCCCTTTTGGCGCAGGCTTGCATCGACCACTTCGGCCGCATCGACGGCCTGGTCAACGCCGCCGGCCTGACCGACCGTGCCTCCTTCCTAGACGCGACCCTCGATGACTGGTCGGCGCTGTTCGCCGTCAACGCCCGTGCGCCGTTCTTCCTGATGCAGGCCGCGATCGCCGACATGAAGAAGCGTGGCCAGGGCGGCGCGATCGTCAACATCCTGTCGATCAACGCCCATTGCGGCTCACCGGAACTCGCCGTCTATTCGGCCACCAAGGGCGCGTTGGCGACGCTGACCAAGAACGCCGCGAACGCCCACCGCTTCGACCGCATCCGCGTCAACGGCATCAATGTCGGCTGGACCGACACGCCGGCCGAACGCATCATGCAGGCGCGGACGCTGGGCAATGGCCCGGGATGGCTCGACGCGGCCAATGCCGCGCAGCCCTTCGGTCGGCTGCTCAAGCCGGACGATATCGCCAATCTCGCCGTGTTCCTGCTTTCCGACGCGGCCGGGCCGATGACCGGCGCGGTGATCGACCAGGAACAGTCGGTGGTCGGGGCGAACCGGTGAACGCTATCGAAAGGCTCGGGCCCGGACTGCTGGAGCGGCTCCCCGCAGCCGTGCAAAAGCCGTCATACGACCGCGCGGCGCTCTCACCAGGCATGGCGCATCTGGGCGTCGGCGCATTCCATCGCTGTCACCAGGCCGAATACACCGACGACCTGCTTTCGCGCCGGTTCGACCGCTGGGGTATCGTCGGCATCAACATTCGCCCGCCCGCCCTGGCCGAGACGCTTGGCCGGCAAGACGGCCTCTACACAAGGCTGATCCGCGAGAACGGCCATGTCGAGGCACGCGTCATCGGCAGCATTGTGAAGGTGGTCGACAGCCAGGACAGCGCCGCACCGGCGCTCGAGGTGCTCGTCTCCGCGGACATCGAGCTGGTGACGATGACGGTGACCGAAAAAGGCTATTGCCACGTCCCCTCGACTGGCGCGCTCGACCTCGATCATCCCGACGTCGTCCATGACCTGGCTAACCCGGAAGCGCCGCGCAGCGTGCCCGGCATCCTCACGCGGGCGCTGGAGCAACGTAGGGCCACGCATGCCCGGAAGCTGACGCTGCTCTCCTGCGACAATATTCCGACCAACGGCAGCATCCTGGAAAATGTCGTGCGGAGCTTTGCCGAACGGCGCGGCAATGGCCTGGCCGACTGGATCGCGGCCAATGCCGCCTTCCCCTCGGCCATGGTCGATCGCATCGCGCCGGCGGTGACCCGGCAAGACCTCGACAGCGTCGAACAGCGCTATGGCTATCGTGATGGCGCGGTCGCCGTCGGCGAACCCTTCCGGCAATGGGTGATCGAGAAAAAATTCGCCGGCCGCATGCCAGGCTGGGACCTGGCCGGCGCTACCTTCGTCGATGACGTCACCCCGTTCGAGCAGCTCAAGATGCGAGTGCTGAACGGCGCCCAGACGACACTCGCCACGCTCGGCGTACTGGCCGGCCTCGAACACACGTCGGATGCCATCGCCGACCCGCTGCTTTCGCTCTTTGTCAGGCGCATGCTGGTCGAGCAAACCCTGCCGACACTGATGCCGGTGGCTGGAATGAACCCATCGGCGTATGTCGAGCAGAGCCTTGACCGGTTGAAGAACACCGCGATCCGCCATCGCAACCACCAGATCGCCACCGACGGCTCGCAAAAAATCGTGCAGCGCCTGCTCAACCCGATCCGCGACCGCCTGAACCTGGGGGCCGGCATCGGCCTGCTGTCGGTGCCGGTCGCCGGCTGGATGGCTTATCTGATCCTGGCCTCGGCAGGCTTCGGCAAGCGCTGGCCAGTGTCGGATCCCTATGCCGGCATGGTCGCCGCGATTGCGGACGAAACCGGCCACGATGCGCGGGGGCTGGCTTCCGCCATCCTGGCCATCGACACGATATTCGACCCGGGCCTTGCCGCGAACGAGACGTTCCGGCAGGCCGTCACATTGGCGCTTGGCGAACTGCTTTCGGGCGATCCGATGGCGGCAGTCCGTCATAGTCTCGAACAAGACGAGGTCGCGAGGTTGAAGCGATCCAAACAATCGGCATTATAGGTATCGATCGCGGGTTCGCGGTCAGGGAGGCATGATGAAACTTGGACTGCTCACCGCACCGTTCGCGGACACGCCGCTTGGCGAGGTCGCCGGCTGGGCAAGCTCTGTCGGCTTCGAGGCACTGGAAATCGCCTGCTGGCCGAAAACCTCCGGCGCGACCCGCCGCTATGCCGGCACCAGCCATATCGATGCTGATGGGACTTCGGCCTCGCGGGCGAAAGAAATCGTTGCCTCGCTGGCGGAAAAGAACCTCACGGTTTCCGGCCTCGGTTATTACCCCAACCCGCTGCACCCTGATGCCGCCCATCGCGAGGCGGTCATCGGCCACCTGAAAAAGGTGATCGTCCTGGCCGCCAACATGGGCGTTCCCGTGGTCAACACCTTCTGCGGCGGCGATGCCTCCAAGACAGTCGACGTCAACTGGCAGGACGCGCTGAAAGTCTGGCCGGAAATCGTCGCCCATGCACGCGACCACGGGGTAAAACTCGCCTTCGAAAACTGCCCGATGATCTTCAGCCATGACGAATGGCCGGGCGGGCACAACATCGCCTATTCGCCGCAGGTCTGGCGCCGCATCCTGGAAGCCTGGGGCGGCGAGGTCGGCATGAATTTCGACCCCTCGCATCTGGTCTGGCAGATGATCGACCAGGCCCGCTTCATCCGGGAATTCGGCCCCTATATGCTGCATGTCCACGCCAAGGACCTGATGATTGATCATGATGGTTTGTACGAGCGCGGAACCCTTTCGGCGGGGATAGGCTGGCAGGTGCCGCGCATGCCGGGGCTGGGCGATGTCGACTGGAGCGGCTTCTTCTCGGGTCTTTACCGCGCTGGTTATGACGGATCGGTCATCATCGAACACGAGGACAGGCGCTTTGAAGGCAGCGACGAGCAAGTGAAGCGGGGCTTTCTGCTCGCCCGCGACGTGCTGCGCCCCTTCGTCAAGTGACGGCAAAGCGGGCCACTTTACACTGATTGTGAGTGGCGCGGCTTAACGGGTTGAAACTGCACTGTAAAACAATGTGGAGGAAGACTGAAATGAAGAAATATCTGACCATGGTCCCGCTGCTTGCCAGCGCGGCGCTGCTGGCCTCGGTGGGCGTGTCGTCCGCTGCCGGCAAATACACGATCGGGATTTCCAACACCGTGCAGGGCAATGGCTGGCGCGAGGAAATGGTTTGCGCCATGAAGGCGCAGGCGCTCGCCTCCGGCGAAGTGACCAAGCTCAACATCGCCCACCGCAACACGGATGCCGCCGGCCAGTTGGAAGACATCCGCAACCTGATCAGCGCCAAGGTCGACGCCATCGTCGTCAACCCCGCCGACCCGGCCGGCATCAAGGCCGGCCTGGAAGAAGCCACCAAGGCCGGCATCGTCGTCGTCGCCGTCGACCAGGCGGTCACCGAGCCGTCGGCTTACATCATTTCCAACAACCAGGAGCAGTATGCGTATCTCGGTGCCAAATGGCTGTTCCAGCAGATGGGCGGCAAGGGCGAGGTGTTTTATATGCGCGGCGCGGCGGGCGCTTCGGCCGATAGCGATCGCGACAAAGGCTTCAAGAAGGCACTGGCCGAATTCCCCGACGTGAAGGTGGCGCAGGAGGTCTTCACCGGCTGGCAGCAGGACCAGGCCAAGCAGCAGATGCTGTCGTTCCTGGCCACCGGCACGCCGTTCAACGGCGTGTGGACGTCGGGCATCGATAACGTCATCGTCGACGCGCTGGTCGAATCGCAGGCGCCGCTGGTGCCCGTGGTCGGCGCCGACAATGCCGGCTTCGTCGGCCAGCTGAGCTCGGTCAAGGGCCTCTTGGGTGCCGCCGTCACCAACCCCGGCTCGATCGGCGGTGCCGGCGTGACGCTGGCGCTGCAGATCCTCGACGGCAAGAAGCCGGCCCAGCAGACCGTGCTGGTCGACCCGCAGCTGTGGGAGAATGCCACCGAGGAAGGCAAGGCCAAGCTGAAAGCCGCCGCCGACCCGTCGCTGAGCCCCGAATGGCCGGTCTCGATCATGATCCCGGAGTGGACGACCTACACCAAGGAGCAGATCGTCGCCTGCAAGGGCCCGGGCGAGTAAGGCTGGCTTCGCCAGCGGACCCTCCGTTGGCGCCGTCCCTCACCTGCCTGCACGGCGCCGCAACAGCTTCTCTCTCCCCGTCATACGGGGAGAGATGTCCAGCAGGACAGTGAGGCGCGGCGCCGACGTTCGCCAGGATTTCACCACATAAATCGAGACCCAAATCATTTGACCGCCGCCCCCCTCCTCGACGCGTCAGGCGTCGCCAAGAACTACGGCGCGGTCGCGGCTCTCCGCGACGCATCGCTCTCCGTGCTGCCGGGCGAGGTGCATGCGCTGATGGGTGCCAATGGGGCCGGCAAGTCGACGCTGGTGAAGATCCTGACCGGCGCGATATCAGCCAATGCCGGACGCATCCTGATCCGTGGCGAGGCGCGCGACATACGCTCGCCGGCCGCCGCGCGCCGGGCCGGGCTGCTGCCCGTCTATCAGGAGCCGTCGCTGATCCCCGATCTCGACGTGCTGTCCAATCTGCGGCTGACCGGCACGCCGGTCGAGCCGTTCCGCGCCTGGGTGCGCGAGCTCGGCATACCGGACCTCGACCTGCGCGACACCGCGCGCGACATCCCGCTCGCCATCCTGCGCGTGCTCGACCTGGCGCGGGCGCTGGCCGTCGAGCCCGACGTGCTGCTGCTCGACGAGATGACGGCGGCACTGCCCGCCAACCTCGCCGAAAAGGTGCTGGAAGTGGTGCGCCGCCAGGGCGACGCCGGCCGCGCCGTGATCTTCATCTCCCACCGCTTCGTCGAAATCTCGGCCCTTTGCGACCGCGCCACGGTGCTGCGCGACGGCGCGACCGTCGGCGTCGTCGACATCGTGCCGGGCGTTGAGGAAAAGATCGTCGAGCTGATGCTCGGCACTCGCATCGTCAAGACCCATGTCGCCGCCCGCAGCGCCAGCGAAAAGGCCCGCGCCCCTGCCCGCCCGCGCATCGCCGTGAGAAACCTGCGCGTCGGGACCAAGCTCAGCGATGTCTCCTTCGATCTCCGCGATGGCGAGATGGCCGGCGTCGTGGCGCTGGAAGGCCAGGGCCAGGACGAACTGTTCGCCGCCCTTGCCGGCTCGATCAAACCATCGGGCGGCACGATCGAGGTCGACGGCAGCCCGGTGAAATTCGCCCACCCGATCGACGCCATCCGATCGGGGATCGCCTATGTGCCGGGCGACCGTTCGGAGGCGCTCGCCATGCAGCGCTCGGTGCGCGAGAATATTGCGCTCCCCTTCAGCGCCGCCTTGCGCAACTGGGGGCCCATTCGTATGCGCAAGGAGCGCGCCACCGTGGCGAGCGCCATCCAGCGCCTGCAGATCGACACCCGCGCGCAAGGCGAGGTGCAGCGCCTGTCCGGCGGCAACCAGCAAAAGGTCACCATCGCCCGCTGGATCGCGGCCGACGCGCGCACAATCTTGTGTTTCGACCCGACGCGCGGCATCGACGTCGGCACCAAGCAGGAGATCTATCGTCTGCTGCGCGAGCTCGCCGGCAACGGCAAGTCGGTTCTGTTCTACACCTCCGAACTGGAAGAAGTGCAGCGTGTCTGCGACCGCGTCATCGTCATCTTCGGCGGCCGGCTGGTCGATATTTTCCCCGTCGAGGAGGCCGACGAGCCGACGCTGATGCGCGCCGCCTACGGCCTGCCGCGCGGCGTCAAGGCGGATATCGGTATTTTGGCCGCACCCACGGCGAATGCTTCCGAGGCGCCGGAGGCAACGCCATGAGCCATTTCCTGCGCCGGCAGGGCTGGGTAACAGGCCTGTTCGCCCTTCTCGTCATCCTGTTCATCGCCACCAAAATCATCCAGCCGGCCTATGGCAGTGGCGATTTCGGCTCGCTGGCGCGGGCCGTGCTGCCCTACGCCTTCGCCGTCGCCGCGCAGACGGTCGTCGTCATCGCCGGCGGCATCGACCTCTCGGTCGCCGCCATGATGGCGTTGACCAGCGTCACCGCCGCCTCGATGATGGCGGGCGCGAGCGAGGAATACGCGCTGTTCGTGGTGCCTTTCGTGCTCGCCATGGGGTTCGTGCTCGGCGCGCTCAACGGCCTGCTCATCGTCGTCACCCGCGTGCCGGACATCGTCGTCACGCTGGCCATGCTGTTCGTGCTGCAAGGTGCGGCCCTTCTGGTGCTCGGCGCCCCGGGCGGCGCGGCGGCCGAATGGCTGAAGGCGCTGATCTCGGGCACCGCGCCGATACCGGGTCTGCCCGACGCCGTCGACGCGTGGCTGCCCAAGGCGCTGCTGGTGCTGATCGTCTGCCTCTGCATCGTCTGGATACCGCTTCGGCGGTCGCGCCTCGGCCTTTCCATCTACGCCATCGGCTCCAGCGAACTGGCGGCGTTCCGCAGCGGCGTGCCTGTCGCCCGCACCAGGGTCATCGCCTACGCGCTGTCAGGCCTGTTCGCGGCCATGGGCGGGTTGGCGCTGACCATGAGCACAGGCATCGGCGCGCCTATCCCCGGCCCCTATCTGCTGGCCAGCGTCGCCGCGGTCGTGCTGGGCGGCGTGGCGCTCGGCGGCGGCAAGGGCGGCCTGCTCGGCCCTATCGTCGCCGTCTTCGTGCTGCGGCTGGTGCGCACGGATCTCACCTTGCTCGCCATCGACCCCAACGTCACCGCCATCATCGAAGGCCTGATCATGGTCGCCGTGGTGATGTTCGGCGCCTTCATCACGATGCGAGGTCGCCAATCATGAAACTCCCTCGCAGCGCTCTACGGCGCCGTAGAGCACCATCCTTCCAGAACACCTCCTCGCGAGCAGGAGCCACCCCATGAGCACCACCGCGATCACGCCCGCGCCGGTCCCCTTCGGCCGCCGCGTAAAACGCTTCATGGCCGATCGGCCTCTCATCCCGCTGATCATCCTGCTGGTCATCCTGGTGATGATCCTGCAGATCCTGCGCCCCGGCATCGTCAACGAGCGCTGGATCGCCAACACCATCAAATTTGCTATTCCGCTGGCGATCCTCGCCGGCTGCCAGACCATGACCATGTTGACCGGCGGCATCGACCTTTCGGTCGGCACGGTGGCGACGATGAGCGCCTTCATCATGGCAACCCAGATCGTCAGCCAGGACCCGGCGGTGGCCTTCCTCCTGGCGATGATGCCGGCGGTGCTGATCGGCCTCGTCAACGGCATCGGCGTCGGCGTCTTCCGTGTCCATCCGCTGATCATGACGCTGGGCACCAGCCTGATCGGCACCGGCTGCCTGCAGGTCTACCAGCGCACGGTGATCGCGTCGGGCGCAAAAATTCCCGATTTCCTCGCCTGGCTCGGCACCGGTGTGACCCCCATGCTCGGCTTTGCCTTGCCCAACGCCTTGCTGCTCTTCTTGCCGCTGGCGGCCCTCATCGTCTTCACGCTCGCCCGCACCGGCTTCGGCCGCCTGCTCTACGCCGTCGGCGACAATGAGCGCGCGACGCGCCTGTCGGGCGTGCGATACTGGCAGGTCATGACGGCGCTTTACGTCACCTCCAGCGTGCTCGCCGGCATCACCGGCTTGCTCTATATCGGCCTGATCAAGGCGCCATCGCTGTCGCTCGCCGAACCGCTGGTGCTGCCCTCGGTCGCCGCCGCCGTCATCGGCGGCACCTCTATCTTCGGCGGCCGCGGCGGCTATACCGGCACCGTCATCGGCGCGCTGATCTTGACGGTGCTGACGACGCTGCTGACGATTTTGCAAATGCCCGAGGGAGCGAGAAGGATCCTGTTCGGGTTGATCGTCCTGTTCGTGACGGCGGCATATCTGCGCATTGTCGAGGACAAGTAGGCGCGGCCGACTATTGGCGCGGGGCAGCCACAGGCTCCGCCGACAAGGGAGACGAAATCATGGAAAAGATCATCCTGGACTGTGATCCTGGGCACGACGACGCCATTGCCATCCTGCTTGCGGCGGGAAACCCGATTATCGACCTTCTCGGCATCACGACGGTTTCGGGAAACCACAATGTCGAGAACACCACGCGCAATGCTCTGGCCGTATGCACTGCCTATGGCATCAAGGTGCCGGTGGCGAAGGGCTCACCCGGCCCGCTCATCGGCGACCAGGTGCTGGCCGTCGAAATCCATGGCGATACCGGGCTCGACGGCCCCGTCCTGCCGCCTGCCTCGTTCGAACTCGATAAGCGGCATGCCGTCGACTTCATCATCGACACCGTCATGGCACACGAGCCGAAAACCATCACGCTGGTGCCGGTCGGTCCCTACACCAACATCGCGCTCGCCATTCGCAAGGAACCACGCATCATCGGGCGGGTGAAGGGCGTCGTCGCGATGGGTGGAGCGTACACGCGCGGCAACATCACGCCAGCGGCGGAGTTCAACGTCTATGGCGACCCGGAGGCGGCGGACGTCGTGTTCCGCGCTGATTGGAACGTCACCATGGTCGGCCTCGACCTCACGCACCAGGCGCTGGCCACTCCGGACCTGCAAAACAGGGTACGCGCCGTTGGCGGCCCGATAGCCAAGTTCGTCCTCGATATCTGGGAATTCATAGCGACCACGCATGGCGGCCTCCTGCAGATCGAGTATCCCGCCGTCCACGACGCCTGCTGCGTCGCGGCCATGATCGACCCGACCGTCTTCACCACCGAGAAGGCCGATATCCGCGTCGAAATCGCCGGGCGGTGGACCAAGGGGATGACGGTCTGCAATTTCGAGCAGATGGGCGGGATGCACCATTTTGGCGGCACCGCGAGCGAGCAGGTCGATTTCCGCCATACGGTGGCGATGAGACTAGACCATCCAAAATTCTGCGACCTGATCGTCGATGCGCTTGAGCGACTGACCCGCGGCAAGGCATGACGCCGCCCGTCTATCCGCACGACCGGCGGGTGGTGGGCAAGGGTTCTGTTGAAGATCGCACGGCCGTGTGAACGGTTTCGACTGTGTTCACAGGCATTAAAGTGGCTCCGTTTAGAAAGCCCGCCGCGCCATTCGCGGCACGGCGGGCCGCCCCCTTTGACCAGGGGCCACCTACCAGCATCACTCGATGATCTGCACGACCCTGCGTGTATCGGGGTCCACCAGGACCGCATGGTCCCCGACAACGGTGTATTTGTATCTGACGTCGGGAACGTCGATTGTATGGAGCTCGACAGTGTCAGGGAGAGCGGAGCCGACGTTGAGTTCGACGCCGAGCAGGCTGACTGATGCGAGTTTTTGCTTGTGGATATATTCGCGGACAACCGTCTGCTGCTCAGGCTTGAGAATCACGACGTCTCCCGCGAAGGAAGCACCAATTCCAGCCGCAAGCGCGAGGGCCGCGATAGCGCCGACAAGAGATCTTTTCATGACAAGTCCTTTTGTGAACTGAGAAACATTCTCAGAGGCCAGAACAATTCTGGCCTCTGCCGCAGCCAATCAGCCGCCATTGGCAGGTGCGGCGGGCTTCGCGGGCGCTGAAGTGGCCGGAGCTTCCACCTTTGGCGCCTCAACCTTCACGTTGATGTCCTTCCCGCCGCCGCCACCGATGTTGATGACGCCGGTAAATATCAGCAAGACAACGATGGCGATTATCGCAAGAACAATAGCGACCGCAGTGCCGCCGCCACCTCCAGAATTAACAACAGTTGGACCGTCAGCCATGACTTTCTCCTCTCCTATTCTTTGAGTTGTCACCGGTCAGCAACGGCTCCCGCTGCATTGCGTTCCCGGGCAAGGCTTAGGTCTTATAGACGGCAAGACCGAGGTCTTATGCGGCAACCCAAATCTTGCCGATACGTTAGGTTTCGCGCGGGAGCACGCGGCCAATCATCCATCATCGCCGAATCCAGCTCGACCGCCGGATATTCTGAGAGCGAGGCAAGCAGTGACATCAGCCCACAGACCGAGCATCCGCGACGACAATCGCCCTGCAAATGACAATGATGTTCAGGCACCGGAAATCCCCTCGGCCCTGCCCGTCTGTTTGAGTGAGGACGCCAACATTGTCGATCTTGTCAGGCGAACCGAGCGCTTGGCCATCGCGGTTGTCGTGGGAATGGCGATCTGCCTGACGCTTATCCCGGCGATCTATGTTGCCCTGACCTACGGAATGTAGACGGTATGGCAGTCGTCTGTCCGCCTCCGAGGCAGGCGCGATGTCTTGACCACCTGCTCTCTCCAGGCTTTGCTCCCAACATCGCGCCTGGCATGCCGGATCCCGCCCGCGTCAATCCCGAGAAGCTCAGACAAAAAAGAACCCGCCCCGGCGTCAACCGAAGACGGGCTCTCTCCGTTTTCCAGTCCGTTGATAAAGCACTCGACGGCTACCAACCTCCAATGCCCGAGAGCGTTCCACCGGAATAATGACCCATGCTGGGATCCGCCGGTGGATCGTTCCGAGGCAGGGCTTGCGTCGGCAAGCTTTGCTCTCTTTGGCTTTCGGCGTACTCAATCTTTCTTCCACGCCGCCAACAGCGGGCCCTTGCCTCCATAGACGGGGTCCTTGCGCGGACGGCCGACCTTGGGGATCGTCACCACCGCCTTGACGTGGTCGGCGGTGGTCGTGCATTCGTCATAGGTGCCGGACGGCGGATAGGCGCCAACGACGAGAAAGTCGTCGGAGGCGGAGATGCGCTGGTGCCCGGTGCCGGCCGGAAGGACCGCGACATCGCCGGCCTTCAGCGCCAGCGTTCGGCCCTTCTTGCCGCCAAACCGGACTTTCGCCGTGCCACGGGCCACGCCGAGCACTTCGTGGATGCGCGAATGGTAGTGGACATAGTCGTAGATGCCGTTGCGCCAGCTGTCCCCCCAGCCATTGGCCGAGAAAAGCTCCTCTATCACGGCCGCGGGATCGAAGTCTTCCGGCAATCTAACCGCGCCGCGATAGACGACCAGCGGCCACGACGGGTGATTGGGCACCAGGCCATCGTCGCCAAACCTGAACTCGTTCGCTTTTCGCGGCCTGACAAGGTCGGCCGCCTGTCGACTGTCCGGTCTTGCGGCACCGGTCACCTGTTCGGCCACTTTCTTGATGCTTTGCAGGATGCTCATGACGTCGCCTCGCTTGGGGAGCCCAGGGCTGATTCAACCCGATGGCCATCGCTTGGTTCCCGCGGGCTCGGCGCCCGTCGCGGCCGCGAGGCGGAGCACCAAAGATCAGACGGACCTGCCGCCTCCCCCCGCCTGCAGCGCATTGTCCATCGCAGAGGCCGGCGAAACCATGTCCGGCAGCAATATGTCGTTGCGGCGTGCGAAGGTGACCAGCGTCGCGCGCACCGTCTCCGGGTCGATCTCACCGGCGATGCCCGCCTTGCAGGCGTTGAGGGCGACGGAATGAGCGCTGTTGCGGCTGGCGGCCGGCCATTCCTGCAACACCACGTAGGCTTCCATCAGGCTTTCGATCTTCCTCGGAAAGCCCATTCCGACCAGAATGGTCACCGGTTCTTCAAACTGCCAGCGATTCATGGCTTGTGCCTCCTCTCGATTGTGCGAGCCAAACACCGGAAGGGCGAGGCCCGCCGCGTAAGGGTTAATGGGACTGGATGTCGGCGCTCAGCCGCCGGCCGATGCCTCGGACGCCTCCGACACCTGTTGCGCGGCCAGGAACATCAGCGTCGCGGCAACGGTCCGCCGCTTCCAGCCGGCGGCTTCGGCTCTGTCGAGCAGTTCCGCCAGCAGCGGCTTCAGCGCCGCGCGGCATTCGCTTTCATAGGCCAGGAACTCCTTTGCCTGAAGTGTCGGCGCGGGCACGGCCCCAAGGTCAGCAAGTGCATCCATATCTCTCTCCCTTCAACCGATGCCCGCCCCCTGTCCGGGAGCGGGCGGACTGGTCGGACCTCAGAAGTCCATGCCGGCGCCGGCGGGCATTGCCGGGCTGGCGGCTTCCTTCTTCGGCTTCTCGGCCACCATTGCCTCGGTGGTCACCAGCAGGCCGGCGACCGATGCCGCATCCTGCAGCGCGGTGCGCACCACCTTGGCCGGGTCGATCACGCCCTGGCCATAGAGATCGCCGAACTCGTTGGTCTGAGCGTTCCAGCCCCAGCCGAATTCGCTGGTCTCGCGCAGCTTGCCGACGATGATCGAGCCTTCCGCGCCGGCATTTTCCGCGATCTGGCGGACCGGCGTCTCGATGGCGCGGCGCACGATCTCGACACCGGTCTTCTGGTCGGCATTGGCCGTCTGGACCGCATCGAGCGCCTTGGCGGCGCGAAGCAGCGCGACGCCGCCGCCGGGCAGCACGCCTTCCTCGACGGCCGCGCGGGTGGCGTGCAAGGCATCGTCGACGCGGTCCTTGCGTTCCTTGACCTCGACCTCGGTCGAGCCGCCGACGCGGATCACCGCGACACCGCCGGCGAGCTTGGCCAGCCGCTCCTGCAGTTTCTCGCGGTCATAGTCGGAGGTGGTCTCCTCGATCTGGGCCTTGATCTGCGCGACACGGCCCTGGATTTCCTCCTTGCGCCCGACGCCGTCGACAATTGTGGTGTTTTCCTTTTCGATCACCACCTTCTTGGCGCGGCCCAGCATCTCCAGCGTCACGTTCTCGAGCTTGATGCCGAGATCCTCGGAGATCGCGGTGCCGCCGGTGAGGATGGCGATGTCTTCCAGCATGGCCTTGCGGCGGTCGCCGAAGCCCGGCGCCTTGACGGCCGCGACCTTGAGGCCGCCGCGCAGCTTGTTGACGACCAGCGTCGCCAGCGCCTCGCCCTCGACATCCTCGGCGATGATCAGCAGCGGCTTGCCCGACTGGACCACCGCTTCCAGCACCGGAAGCAGTGCCTGCAGGTTGGCTAGCTTCTTTTCATGGATCAGCACGTAGGGCTCGTCGAGTTCGACGCGCATCTTGTCCTGGTTGGTGACGAAATAGGGCGAGAGGTAGCCGCGATCGAACTGCATGCCTTCGACGACTTCCAACTCGGTCTCGGCGGTCTTGGCTTCCTCCACCGTGATGACGCCTTCATTGCCGACCTTCTCCATCGCTTCGGCGAGAAAGCGGCCGATCTCGGCGTCGCCATTGGCGGAGATGGTGCCGACCTGCGCGATCTCGTCGTTGCGGGTCACCTTGCGGGCGTTGGCCTTCAGCTCGGCGACGACAGCGTCCACCGCCTTGTCGATGCCGCGCTTCAGGTCCATCGGGTTCATGCCCGAGGCAACGGCCTTGGCACCCTCCTTGACGATCGCCTGGGCCAGGACGGTCGCGGTGGTAGTGCCGTCGCCGGCAAGGTCATTGGTCTTGGAAGCGACTTCGCGCACCATCTGCGCGCCCATGTTCTCGAACTTGTCCTCGAGCTCGATTTCCTTGGCCACGGTGACGCCATCCTTGGTGATGCGCGGCGCGCCGAACGACTTTTCGATGACGACATTGCGCCCCTTGGGGCCGAGCGTCACCTTCACCGCATTTGCCAGGATATCGACGCCGCGCAGCATCTTCTCGCGCGCTTCGGTATGGAATTTTACCTCTTTGGCAGCCATTGGATCACTCCTCTATCTCTAGGCAGCATTCGTTGACTGGTGGTTTTTCGAAGAAGCCGTCAGGCGGCCTTCTTCACTTGCGCTGTCTGCTCGATCACGCCCATCACGTCGCTTTCCTTCATGATGAGCAGATCCTCGCCCTTGAGCTTGATCTCCGTGCCGGACCATTTGCCGAAAAGGATACGGTCACCCACCCTGACATCCAGTTCGGCCAGTTTGCCGCTGTCGTCGCGCGCGCCTGGACCGACGGCGATGACTTCGCCTTCCTGCGGTTTTTCCTTGGCGGTATCGGGAATGATGATGCCGCCGGAGGTCTTTTCCTCGGCCTCGATGCGGCGGACCAGGATACGGTCATGCAATGGACGGAACGCCATGTCGTTCTCCTCTTGGGACAAACAGGTTTTCAGCTTCCTCCACACCGGACCGGCAATTCGGGCCGCTGCGGAATGCGGCGACCCTTTGGCAGGCATCGCGCGCGCATATCGAGCTAGTTTTCCCTTTTTTCGGTTTCAAGAGGCCGGCCAGAAAATTTTAGCACTCACGCTGGTGGAGTTCCAACCTGCTGTTATTGCGGTCTTATTCGCTCTGCGTTGAGAGCTGACGGTTGAATTCCCGCCTCGATCCGGCAAAAATATCCGCGGCCAGTACCATCGCGGGCGCCGGAACCGCTCACCCTCTGAAGGAGTTGTTTGCCGACGGCGCACATCGATGGGCCGAAAGATTTTTTCGCCATTACGGCCACCGCTGCCGCCGAAAGGAGACATGAATGATCGCAAACGTCAGCAAGGAGTTCCGCC
Organism: Mesorhizobium sp. LNHC209A00; assembly: GCF_000502915.1. NCBI lineage: Bacteria > Pseudomonadati > Pseudomonadota > Alphaproteobacteria > Hyphomicrobiales > Phyllobacteriaceae > Mesorhizobium > Mesorhizobium sp. LNHC209A00. The sequence continues at coordinate 1,168 of NZ_AYWT01000016.1, read as the reverse complement.
TCCAGATGGAGGGCTATGGCCTGACCACCGCACAAATCCATTACCATCTGCCTGACCATCGGAGCCTGCTGCAGCTTTATGTCTGGCAGGACTACGACCTGGCGCCGGAATTCCCCGAACTCAAGGGATTTCTCTCCTATTGGGAGCGCGAATTGGAAGGGCCGCTTCACTCCGTTCACATCGCGCATCACCGGCTCATCACCCCATCGGAATGGCGGGCGGTCGACGGTGTCATCACGGTCCAGTAAGGGCGGCGGCGTCGTGCGGTGCTGACCTCATCAGAAGCCGACCAGCGACCTCATCGGCATCGCCTTCGCACCGCCGCCTGCAAGCAAGCTTCAGATACGATGATCGACCAGCGCCACGCCGAGCCCGGCAAGGATCGAGCCGCGGGTTCCCTGCACCGGCAACCCGGCGCCGCTTGCCGGGGACCGCGCAAGCGCCAGCGAGGCGATGCCGACCGCCGCTAGGTCCGCCATCGAGAACCAGCGGATCAGCGTTCGCCGATGAGGTCGCACTGCAGCCACGGCCGCGTTGGATGCCCTCACAATGCCAGGCTTCCCTGCTCCGCCCCCTCGGCATTGGGATCGCCGGGCGCCGTTGCCCAGGCGAGTTCGACCAGCGTCACGGTGCGCTTTCCCGTGCCGTCGAGCTGGCAGACGATGAGGCCCTGCTCCTCGATATAGGTGAGCAGCCGCCGGGCGCGGCGCATGGAGTGCGAGCCGTAGGCACGGGCGATCGCGCCATCGCTCGGGCATGGCCAGCCCTCCTTCGCCGCGCGCGCGATCATCATGAACACGCCTTGCATGTCCTCCGGCAGCAGCGAAGCGCGCACCGAGACGTCGCGCCACACATCGTCCTCGCTGGTTTCGGCCCCCAGCCCGGCACGGGCGCGCGTCAACATGCGGCGGAAGGCGGGCAGATCAGGCACGACCGAGGCGAGGCCCTCGATGCGGCAGCGCACGACAAACTCCTGGTAGAGCACCCCGATCACGCGGAAGCCCGCGTCAGGTTGTGCAAGAATGGCGCGCAGCACGCGGTCCACCCGCTCGCGCCGCTCCGCCAGGTCCTCGGCGCTGACTTGCGGCTCGGCAGGTTCGGGGCGGATTTCCAGCGCAGCCGACTTCGCCGCCATCAGCTGGTCGAGCAGGTCCGGCGACGCCACCCG